>JBAYPM010000030.1:0-33484 GCA_041677705.1 Weeksellaceae bacterium
CGAATCCCTGTAAAATTACAAATTTTTGAAAGCAATTCACAACAAGAATTTCCGCCGGAATAACTTTTATAATGTTGGAACGAATCCCTGTAAAATTACAAATTTTTGAAAGCAATTCACAACTACATCTTATTGTACAACGCGAAGAGCTGGGTTGGAACGAATCCCTGTAAAATTACAAATTTTTGAAAGCAATTCACAACAAGTTGAACAGAGTACCGTCCGCAGGGGTAGTTGGAACGAATCCCTGTAAAATTACAAATTTTTGAAAGTCCATTGTTTTTAGTAATTTTGTGGATTATGGCGGTTAAGCAATATTACATATCAGAACGCTTCTTCACAAAGGAGGAGATCAAAGAATTCGAAGCAACACATGGCTATGATTTGAAAGAAATCGATTATGCCTCTGCCACAGGTGAGATTGATTTTTCCATTTCAGACGAAAAAAGTTTTTTGTTAGAAAAGGGATACCCCAAAATATCGGCTCGTTTTTTTGCATTCTAATCGGTTTCAACAACAATTCTAATCGTATCGCTTTCAATTTCTTCAAAATCAATAATATTAAATTTCTGATTTCTTCCTATAATAATTTCACTTCCAGCCGAATTATCAGTTAAAAATGCATTCGTTTCTTTTTTAGCCTTAATAAAAAGCTGGAATTTCCTTTTTTGGGATACATTCACTTTTTAAAAAGCCAAAACAGAACAAAACCTCGCGGATTCTCGGATGTTCGCCGATAAATCTGCGTTCGGGTATTTTGACAGTCTGACCGACTTTCATCAGCGCCAGATTCTTCCATTGTTTCGCCTCCATATTCAAAGCAATTGCCCGTTGGCTTTTACTCTTTAGTTGCTTTGCCATTCTTTCTTTAGAATCTGTAGAAACAAATAAATGTCGTGAACCGTCTTTAAGCAGTACACTGCGACTAATCGCCCCGGCGGCTTTGTAATATTTCGACCAAAAGAACCGCTTCATTTTAGCAGTTACAACCACCGTTCCGCCCTCGTTATGAATGGATGCGTAAGGCAGCGAGCTGCTGAACACGATCCGGTCGCCGCTGATATTTGCTCTGAGCGAACGGCGCAGATTGTTGGTTCTTGCCATTTGCGACCCCCGGCGATTGATCAGTTTGTTTTTTGGCCAGCTGCGGTCAAAAAAAGCTTTGCGTTCAAAATTACGGTCAAATTCATCTTTGAGTTCAACTTCAACGTCTTTCAGTATTCTTTTTATCAACTCGTTGGGGTTCATTTTTTATTTTGTATTATAAATTTTGTGTATTTGCAGTACCATTCAATTGGTAAGGTTCACAGACTCCACTGCGTGGGTTAATAGGTTGTGAGCCATTTTTTAAGAATTTTTTCATACTGCTTGTTTTCAAACTGGTTTCTTGAGATAATTCTATATTTATCGCTTTCTATCATAACACAAATACCCTTCAAATTCGTCTGCCAGTTCGGTTTTGACGTCTTTTAAAATATTTTGGTGAAATTTTTGTAAGTCCATTTTTATTGATAAATTTGCATAGTTCTATCTACGGGTAGAGCACTACTGCGCCTAAATGAAATTTCACAATTTCATTTAGGCGTTGGGTTTTTAAAGAATTGGGTCAACTCACCATTGTTGTCAATCCATACTTCGTTTATTTCCTGTCCTTCGTTAATTCTGAATTTAATCAGTTTTTTCAAATATGAATCAGACTGTCCAGTGTACTGCAGAATAATATTATCAGACTGTTTCACTCCCCTTCTGAGCATTTTAGAATAATCACCACTTCCCTGATGTCCTTCATTTTCATAATACAAGCCATTAATTCTCATATCAGGACATTTACCCCAATATTTGGTATCTTTTAAATCAGCGTACAATTTAGCGTATTCTGGGTTTTTTAAAGTGGCGTCATATCTTGGTAACAGATCAACTTTTTCGCCACTTTTCGCAAACCAATCTGCTGATTTTCTCACGACTTTATAATCGGAGTCCTTAGGATCGACCAATGAATGTTTTCTGATTTCTCCGCCGTTATCATACTTTTTAAGAGAGCTCCATTCCGGTAAAGATTGAATCATTCGTCCGACATCTAAATTATCTATTATTGTTTTCACCCCCTTCAACTTGTTGTAAGGATGCGCAGGCGGAAACAGCTTTTCTTCTTTTCCCGGATTGAACCGAAAGATTTCCGCACGGTTCTTGCCGTCTTTACCGATTTGAGTCGTGGCCGCTTCACCTTTTTGCAGAGCCTCCTCCGGATCGCTTTCGGGGAATTTGCTTTTGCGAACTTCAACCACGGTGCAGCGACAGTTCCAGCCGTTTGGCGGATAATATTCCAGCCAGAAAGCATCATCTTTTGGCAGCGTGATGCCTTCCAGTTCCGCGTGTTCGGGGCGCACCCGGTCATCTGATCCGGTTCTGTACTGCAGATTGTAACGCCCGTCTTCGTCAAGTTCAGCCCATTTTGCCGCCATTTGCGAGCTGTTCACAGCAAACTGATACTCTGCTTCCAGATAGTTCTGATTGTATTCCACGTTCAGCTTTCTGAATTCATCGTCCAGCTCCCTGTAAGACTTCACCCGACCGTCTTTTGTCAGCAGGCTGTCGGCCTCCAATAATTGGGCGTGTGTTTTCAAGCTGCCAAACAGAAACGCATCTGATTGCAGAGCGCGCATCATTTCCTCCGGAATGTCATTGTCGCGGATTGCGGAATCAAACACCTTGTAAGTTTCATCGATTAATTTTTGATATTCCGGTCTGCTGATATCTTCCGCTTTATAGCCGCCTTTGGAAGTTAGGTATTTTAAAGCTCTTTCAGCGGCTTTTAAAACATCTTTAAAAGTGTTTCCCGAGCTCAATAGTACCAATTTAAGGTTGTAAATCGCAAATCAAAAAATGGAAATCCAAACGATAGTCTTTAATTTCAGTAAATTTCTTTGAAAATTTTTGAAATTAATTTTCACTAAATCAATTAATTATAAAATAATTTTAAAAAATATACTACTATGTATTGCATAATACTATCTTTTGTCTATATATTTGCATTACCAATTGAATAATGAAATGGATATCGAAAAAACAAAAACACAAATGAGAAAGGGAATACTCGAGTTCTGTATCCTGAGTATCATCAGGCGGGTAGGAGACGCCTATGCATCAGATATCATCGACGAACTGAAGGACACTGAGATGATCGTGGTTGAAGGAACCTTGTATCCGCTGCTAACCCGGCTCAAGAATGACGGTCTTCTCAACTATCGGTGGGAAGAATCGACCTCGGGCCCGCCGCGTAAATATTTTACGCTGACCGAAAACGGCAATGCCTTTCTCAGCGAATTGAGAAAAAGCTGGATCAATCTAAAAGACGCAGTCAATAAACTAACAATAGAAAACAACTGAAATGGACAAGACAATATCAATCAGCCTGGGCGGTTATTCATTCATCATCGATGAACCCGCTTATTTGAAACTGAAAAAATATCTGGATGATATCCGTCGTTCGCTCAAAGGAATGGAAGGAACCGACGATGTGATCTCTGATGTCGAAATCAGAATTGCAGAGCTTTTTAAAGAAAAACTCGGCAACAGAGAGGTGGTCAGCGAACCCGAAGTGGATCAGATCATCGGCATCATGGGAAAACCAGAGCAGTATGTGGACGACGAGGATGCAGAAACCGGAAGCGAAAGAAAATCAGGATTTACATCCGGCGCCGCAACAGCCGGAAAGAAAAAACTGTATCGTGATCCGGACGACAAAGTGCTGGGCGGCGTGCTGTCGGGCATTGCGCACTATATCGGCATTGAAAGCTGGATCACCCGTGTGATTTGGATCCTTCTGTTTTTTGCAGACATTCCGCTGACCGGAACCAGTTTTACCATTATTTCATACATCATCCTTTGGATCATTTTGCCAAAAGCTGAGACTGTGACCCAGAAATATGAAATGTTTGGCGAAACCGGCGATATTGAATCGATCAAAAGAAGTGTTGAAAGCGGTACAGAGACCGGAAAGAAAAGACACAATCCATCAGATTCATTTGCGGATGCGCTTAAAATTTTCGGAAAAATGATACTTGTATTCATCGGGTTTATCTGTATCTGTATCGGTTTTTCGCTTGTTTTTGCAGCCATATTCACTCTGATCGCAACTGCAGGCAGCGTACCGGTGCAGTTCTTTGGACGAATCTTTGACTTCCAGTGGCAGGATACACTGATGAAGGTGCTGCTTCTGATTTTGCTGGGCGTTCCCGGTGTGCTGTTCACATATCTGGGTGCAAGAATGATATCGAGCCGTGTAAAGATCAGAAGGATTCTTATATTCAGTATGTTAGGGTTGTGGCTGATCTCAATCATCGGGGTTTCGATTCTGGGTGTAACCACTGTCAAAAGTTTTTCAAGAGAAGTTGAATTTACAGAGAGAAAATCATATACACCCGTTCAGGATACCGTTGTTTTGAGTCTCAATAAATTCAAACTGATGAAAAACAAAAAGATCAAATGGGGGTTGAATTTTGACTCTGATCTTTTTGCCGAAATGGACGGTAAATTCTATCGAAAAATCGACAATGAAGTTGAACTGAGAACTTCACCCAACGATCAGCTGTATGTAGATGTGGTTTATTTTTCGAGAGGTTCAAGCATAGACGATGCCAGACAAAATTCTGAGAAGATCGTTTACAATTATATGATGAATTCAAACGGCGAACTGGTACTCGACAATTATCTGGAACTGCCCGCAGGCAGCAAATTCAGAGACCAGGAAGTGTCTGTAATCCTGTATGTGCCGAATGGAAAGGTGATACATTCGACCAATGTGTCCAATCTGATCTTTTCGGACGAAGACAGCGAAAGGAAAATTTATAGAAAAGGAAACAATAAATTTTATAAATTTGTTGACGGAGATATTGAATGTCTGAACTGTGACAATAATTCCACAGAATCTGATAACGATGACGACAGCGATACAGCAAACATCAGCATAGGAAAAAATGGAATCAAGGTGAAAGACGGTGACAGCAAAGTTGAAATTAGTAACAAAAAAATCAATATTACAGATGGTACAGATACTATTAGCATTGGCGGTTCTGGTGATTGATTTGATCATAAAACTGATTAATTAAGATTGATAAACTCAGAAGAGAATAAGAAGGCCGGATGTAGAATTCCGGCTTTTTTTTTGCCCAAGCTGCTTACCTTCGGGCAGGTTTTTCAAAATGAATGACGTATCTTTGTTTATTCGATTTTGATTATGAAAAGAGCAATCGGCTGGCTGTTTTTTAAGATTTTGGGCTGGAAATTTGATTTTGGTGTTCCGCTCAAAGATATACCCAAATGTGTATTGGTCGCAGCACCGCATACCGCAAATTCAGATTTTTTCTATGCGATTTTTGCATTTTGGTATCTGAAAATTCCGATTCGGTTTTTTATCAAAGATACCTACACCAAACCCTGGTACGGATTTATTTTCAGAAGCCTGGGCGCAATCGGTGTTGACCGCAGCCAGCGAAGCAATCTGGTGGATTATGCAGCCGGACTGTTGAAGGAAAGAGACCATCTATACTTGCTCAATACGCCTGAAGGTAGCCGTTCGAGGGTTGAGAAATGGAAAAACGGATTTTATTATATCGCCCAAAAAGCCGATGTGCCAATTGTTCTCGGTTATTGTGATTATTCAAAGAAAATGGCAGGCATCGGTCATGTCGTCCAACAAAAGGAAAGAACCAAAGAAGAGGTGCTGACAGAGATACAGGATTTTTACAAAGACATCAAAGGGAAATTTCCCGAAAATTATAACCCAAAAATATTCTGATGACAAAAGAAGAAAAATTGGAAGCGTTGAACCAAATGAACCATAATACACTGATGGAAACACTCGATATCCGTTTTACGGATACCGGCGATGATTTTATTGAGGCATCGATGCCGGTTGGCACAAAGGTTCATCAGCCGTATGGAATTTTACACGGCGGTGCGAGCATTGCATTGGCCGAAACTGTCGGCAGCGTATTGTCTGCCATGTCTATGGACAGGAGCAGGTTCAAATCGGTGGGTATGCACATGAGCGCAAATCATTTGAGACCGGTTTCCGAAGGAACAGTTACCGCTAAGGCAGAGTTCATCAGACAGGGCAGGACTTCAAATCTGGTGAAAATCGAAATCAAAGATGACAATGGGAGACTGATCTGTTATTGTCATCTGACCAATTCGATAGTAGCAGCAGATTATGTCTGATAATTAATGATTGATTAATTAATTAATTAATTGTTGTTTGATTATGAACGATTTGGAAAATAAAATCATAGATGCGATTCAAAGCCAAAAAGCTTTTGCAATCTTTAAAAAACCGGATGAACACGAAATCAGGATACTGACCGATGACAAATCGGGTGAATGTCGTTTTCTGATGAATTCATTTGATTCAAAAACAAAAGTTTCTATTTCAGACTCAAATCCGCTGATTGTCAAGCCGTCAGAATTTAAAATCTCATCTGGTATCTGTCCGGGACTTCAGCCATCGGGACTGCTCAGACCATTGAATCAGGATCAGTACAGACAGCTGATTTTGAAAACGGTTGAAAAAATCAGTCAAACAGATATTCGAAAAATTGTGATCAGTCGTGTCAAGATCATTGAAAATCGAAAATACAAACTGTTTGAACTGTTTTTGAAGCTGACCGAAATGTATCCGTCCGCATTGGTTTATTTTTGGAATGACCCAAAGGGCGAATGCTGGATGGGCGCCACACCGGAACTGCTGCTGAGCAAAAACGGGATTCAGCTGAAAACGGTTTCGCTTGCAGGAACCAAAAAACCTGAGTCAGAATGGACCGCAAAGGAAATCGATGAACAGCAGATTGTCACCGATTATATACTTGAAGCAATGAATGGTCTGTCCGATTTGGAATCAAAGGGACCTGAAACGGTATCGGCCGGAAAATTTCAGCATTTGAAAAGTTATATTTCAGCGATTGCACACGATGATCTCAATCTTCCGAAATTACTCGAAAAACTTCATCCGACTCCTGCTGTCTGCGGTCTGCCAAAAAAAGAGGCTTTTGATTTTATCGTCAAAAATGAAGGGTACAAACGCGGATTTTATACCGGTTACATCGGTCTTGAAAATTCGGATTCGAGCGAATATTTTGTCAATTTGAGATGCGCACAGATTTTCAGGGACAGTCTGAGAATATATGTGGGTGGCGGAATTACGGCTGACAGCCGACCCGACAGAGAATGGGACGAAACCGAAATGAAATCAGGAACCGTTTTGAATGCGCTGATCAGCTGAGTTCAAATTTGACCCGATAGTCTTTCAAATCTTCTTTGTAACCGCCGTTGACAATGTCCACATCACAGTTTGCTCGGCCTCTTTCAGCTTTCATATTAAGGCTTTTTGCGCCATTCAGAAAACGACAGATTTCGGTTTTATTTTTTAGAATCAAACCCGGAACAGTGATTTTTTCACCGTCATCTCCTTTTGCAACCATCGTGAAATAAGACGAATTACAGTGTTTTACCTCGCCGGTTCTTACATTTTCAGCCTCCACCCGTATGCCGACAATCATCGAGCTATTGCCCACATAATTGACAGAAGCCTTCATCGTAATCAGATTGCCGACTTCTACAGGCGTCAGAAAATCAACGATATCCACACTTGCAGTTACGCAATATTGTCCGCTGTGTTTGCTTGCGCACGCAAATGCAATCTGGTCAAGCAGATAGAGAATATATCCGCCATGAATTTTGCCTCCGAAATTCGCATGGGTCGGCAGCATCAGCTGAGACATCTGAATTTCAGACTGTGCCACTGTTTTGTATTCATTATTCATCTTCAAAACTGATTTCTTCATTTTCAAATTCATCCAATAATTTCGAGTCGATCTGTTTGCTTGTTTTTGCACCTAACTTTTTCAGATTCTCGACTCTGGTCAGCAGATTTCCTCTGCCCGTCAGTTTTTTCATTGCGCTTTCGTAAGTATTTTGTGCGGTGTTGAACTGTCTTCCGACTTTTTCAAATTCTTCGATCAGATTCACAAACGAATCATACAGTTTTCCCGCCTGACGTGCGATTTCCAACGCATTCTGATTTTGTCTTTCGTTCTGCCACATGCTGTCGATGGTTTTGAGCACAGCCAGCAGGGTAGTGGGCGTAACGATGATGATTTTTTTGTCAAATGCATCTAAATAAAGTCTTGGATATTCTTCTGAAGCAACTGCAAATGCAGCTTCGACCGGAATAAACAGAAGCACAAAATCAGGACTTTCCGATTGAAAAAACTGCTGATAATTTTTTCCGCTCAATTCATCCACATGTTTTCTGATTGATGCCAGATGATCTTTCAGATGCAGCTGTCTTTCGGTTTCTTCAGCCGAATTCACATAACGCTCATAAGCATTGAGCGATACTTTTGAGTCAATGATCATTCGTTTGTCGCCTGGCAGATAAACCACCACATCGGGCTGTCTTCGCTGGTTGTGATCGTTCACAAAACTTTCCTGGGTTTTGTATTCCTTGTCTTTTTGCAACCCGCTGAGTTCAAGAACACGCTCGAGGATCATCTCGCCCCAGTTGCCCTGGGTTTTTGAATTTCCTTTGAGCGCTCGGGTCAGATTGAGTGCTTCGGCACTGATTTTCTGATTTTGTTCGTTCAGATTTTTGAGCTGTTCGCCCAATTCGCTGTGTCTTTTGATCGATTCTTTTTCGCTGTCTTCCACCTTTTTTTCAAAACCCGAAATCTTTTCTTTCAGCGGATTGAGTATGGTTTCAAGATTTTGTTTGTTCAGACTGGTGAATTTCTCTGATTTCTGATCGAGAATTTTGTTGGCCAAATTTTCAAATTCTTTCTGAAATTTCTGCTGCAATTCTTCAACTTCTGTTTTTTGGGTTTGAAGTTTTTCTTCCAGATTTCTGAATTCCGTTAATTTACCGGCTAGTTCAGTATTCAGGTGTTCCTTTTCGGATCTGATTCGTTCTCTTTCATTTTCTGCAGCTTTTAGTCGTTTTGAATAATCATCTTCTATTTTTTGAATCGAATCCAGATGAAGCTTTTTTTGTTCCTCCAATTGATTTTGAACATTGCCGAGCTTTGATTCGATCAGATTTTTTTCGTTTTGAAAATCCTTTTTCAAATTTCCCAGTTTGAGACCAAAGAAAGCGCGGCTGATGAGGTATCCGATCAGCAGACACAAAATACCGATGATTGCAAAAACCAAAATTTCATTCATTTCTGTTTAATTTTTTAATTGCTGATCTAAAATTACGGTTTTAAAGCGACAATCCGAGTCGTTGATTTAGAGTTTTGGCAAAAATCTTCCGGTTCGTTTCATATAGTCTTTGTAATCCGAAAAAACGTCGATGAGTTTCTGTTCCTCATATTTTGATTTGAAATAAAACAAAACCAAAAGCAGCAGCGTGACAATCAGTCTGAAACCGGACTCCGAATAAACCGAAAAACCGAGCCCTGCAACGACAATTCCTGTGTAGATCGGATGGCGGATGTATTTGTACAAACCGGTTTCAATCATTTTACCATCTTTTTTGGGTGTAGGGAAGACGGACAGATTTCGGTTCAGTTTGAGCACCGACAGAAAAACGATCAGCATTCCGATCACAAACACCACCGATCCCAATAATTGCAACACATCAGAAACGCCGAAATTCAGTGAATTGAGATTGAAAAAGAACAAACCAAATAGAAAAAATTGGATGGCTACAAAAAATATATCCTTCTGATCGGGTTTCATATCACAAAGTTAGTCCTTGTCAATCGGATTGTCAATTTTTAATTCATAAAATAAGAAGCCGGCTTGTATTGCCGGCTTCTTTAAATTGATTCAATTTTAATTTTGTTTAAATTAATTGATTATCAGCAAAATAATCATTTACAGAAAAAGGCACAGTTATTGAAAGATGGAAATTAAATCCAGAGCACCTCATCCCTTTTTTTATCCCTTAATAAAAACTTTTTAACCAACCTGGAGGTGCTCATTTTTTATTTTCTTCCTCTTTTTCGTTTGCTTCCGTAACCTGTTGCTTTTCCGTAGCCCGAAGTTTTCCCTCTATTTGAATTGGATCTCCCAAATTTCTTGTTTCCAAATCCGGATTTTCCGCGGTGTCTTTTTTCTTTTCTGTCTGATCTTTCTTCAGAACCGAAATCATCTTTTTGTTTTCTTCCGACCGGATTTGAGATTTGAACTTCAACTTCTTCGTTTTTGAACGATTTCAGAATCAGCTCTTCAAACTCGCTGTCGGCTTCAAAAAATGAGAAATTCCTCAAAATTTCAATGTCACCGATTTTGATGTCGCGGGTTTTGGTCACCTCATTGATCAGACCAATCAGATTGGGTGCTTTCAGTTTTTGTTTCTGTCCGATGCTGATAAAGAAACGGGTGTAATTTCTGCTTCTGTCTTTTCCTCTTCTGTCATCTTTTCCGGATGATTCGGTAGAATTCAGGTCTCTTGCATTTTTGTAATACTCCAAAAACGAATTGAATTCCATCGAAACAAATCTTTTGAGCAGTTCGTCTCGATCCATTCGTGCCAGTTTTTTGGAAATGGTTTCCATAAACGGTTCGATCTGTTCTTCGTCAACATCAATGTTTTCAATTCTGTCGATGGATGAAAACAGACGTTTTTCAACGATTTCAGGTCCGTTTGGTACCGGTTTTCTTTCAATTTTTTTATGGATGAGTCTTTCGAGTTCTTTGATTCTTTTTCCTTCTCTCGAATGTGCGATAATGATCGAAATCCCTTTGTGGCCAGCCCTTCCGGTACGCCCGCTTCGGTGTACATAGGCTTCAGGATCATCAGGCAGATTGTAATTGATCACATGGGTGAGTTCGTTCACATCGATTCCTCTTGCAGCCACATCGGTGGCAACCAGCAGCTGAAGATTTTTACGACGGAATTTTTCCATCACTGTATCTCTCTGTGCCTGCGACAAATCGCCGTGAAGCGCATCCGCATTGTAACCGTCCTGGATCAGTGAATCGGCAATATCTTTGGTTTCCCTTCTGGTTCTGCAAAATACAATTGCATAAATATCGGGATTGAAATCCGAAATCCTTTTGAGCGCCGCATAACGGTCGCTCGCTTTGACCATATAATACTGATGTTCGACATCGAGTGAAGCCTGGTTGCTTTTTCCGATCGAAATTTCGACCGGATTTTTCATATAGCTTTTTGTAATCCTTCTGATTTCAGGTGGCATGGTGGCTGAAAACAGCAGGGTCTGTTTTTCTGAGGGTGTATCTTCGAGGATTGAATCAATGTCGTCTCTGAAACCCATATTCAGCATTTCGTCTGCTTCGTCCAACACCACAAAATTCACATGGTTGATTTTGAGGGTACCTCTTTTGATCAGGTCAATCGTCCTTCCGGGTGTGCCAACCACGATTTGCGGTTTTCTTTTCAGACCGTCGATCTGTTTTTTGATGTCAGCACCGCCATATACAGGCTGAATCCGCACCCTGTCCAAATATTTTGAATAACTGTCCAAATCTTTTGAAATCTGAAGGCAGAGCTCGCGGGTAGGGCAGAGTATGATTGCCTGAACCTGATCGGTTTCGTCGCTCAATTGCTCGAGAAGCGGAAGGCCGAATGCGGCAGTCTTTCCGGTTCCGGTCTGTGCCAATGCGATCAGATCCTGTTTTGATGTTAAGATTTGTGGGATTGCCTGCTGTTGGATTTCGGTGGGTTCAAGAAACCCCAAATCGGTAACCGCCTGCAGTATGGAATCGCTTAATTCCATCTGTTCGAATGTTGTCATTTTTAGTTTTTTATTGTCCGGCCAGCTTTCATTTCCTTCGCACCGGAAGATTAAATTCAGTCGAATGCGAAAGATGAAATTAAACGGCTGCGCAGCCCAATAAAACCAAAATGAATCTTTAACATTCGTGTTTTCAGTCTGAAAACGGCGGCAAAATTAGTGATTTTATTTGAGTAAATCAACTTTTCTTTTTTGCCTTTGTCCGACCTCCGACCCGGACAGGATTCCTCCCGGTCCGAATTAAAAAAATAAATCATTAGAATGAAGCCATCGAATCAGCTTTTCAATCGTTTCAAACTTTTGAATCGTTTTGGTGTTACGACTTTCTTCTCAATGTTTGTTTCTAACCGTATGATTTAACCGGAAAAACCTTGTCAAACTTATTTTCACAATAAATATTTTGGTTGACAGGGTTCACTGTAAACTTTCCTGATCGATGCTATAATAATTAAACATCTCACATTCATTCTACAAAATATCCAATATCTTGTACTGATGCTGATTGTAACTCACTTCATCTCCTTTTTTTGCATCACGCAGTGCAGCATAGAATGGAGCATTCGGTTCCAAACCGATAAATTTTTTTCCATCGTATTCAAACAGTGTGGCAGAGATTCCGATGTAAAAATTCAGCGAATCGGTCAGCACCATCGCACCCGGTTCAACACTGTCCTTTGGGCCGTGATCGAGATTCAGAAAATTATCCAAAGCCGCTTTTGCCTGGCTGATTCTGGCTTCAAGACCTAATGCAGATTCTCTGAACTGGTCCTGCTGTGCAAAATCCTCGTTGCTCAGTGAGGAGTCTTCATCCAAATCAGCAGCTTTTGAATGGGTCTTGAACATTTCTTTCAGACCTTTCAATTCTTTTCTTTCGTTTTCAATGATCAGTTCGCGGATTTTGTCTTTAAGTTCCATAATTTTGAAATTTTAAATAAAAATAAACTATTTTTACTTTTCATTCTATGCATAAAATCATAAGACCATGAAAAAATTTTCAATATTGTTTTTACTTCTGTTTTCGGTTCCTGTCTTCAGTCAGTTGGGGATGGCAACAAATTTTGGAAAATGGAGAGTCGGCGGCGGACTGGGTGTCAGCTTTGGCAACAACAACAATTTTGGACTTTCGGTATATCCGAATATCGGTTATATGATTGCGCCCAAGGTAGAAGGCGGTGTGACTGCCGGTTATCAGTATTCAAGCTGGAAGGATGTAAAGTCAAATCTGTTCAGTTTTGGCCCGTATATGAATTTTTATCCGATCAACGAGCTGTTTCTGAGAGGTCATTACGAATATTTCACCGGCAATTCAAAAATCAAAGGCCAATCGGGTTCAAACAGTTATGATGAAAATGCACTTTGGCTCGGTGGCGGATACAGAAGCGGAGGCAAGGTTTCTTTTTATGCCGGTGCGATGTACAATGTGCTTTACAAAGAAGATGAAAGTATTTTTTCAAACGGTTTTCGGCCCATCGTTGGTGTGAGCGTTGGGTTTTAATATTTTTAATCAATGAATATCAAGACAATTTTCATCATATTGTATATCGTCATCGTCGGTGCGAGCATCTATGTGACCTATATGTTTTACAACCGGCTGATGCTGCCCGATGGCGGAAGTATTATCAACTATGCGCTGTTCATCGGTTTTGCGCTTTTTACTTATATCAATTTCAAAAGGCTGATTAGTCTTTTCAGAAAACGGGACGAATGAAACTGTCCGAATTGAAACAAAAGTTTGAAAATGAACTTTCAGGAATTTATTCAAAATCTGAAATTGATTTGATCTTTTACAGTATCGCCGAAAAAATCGTAAGAAAACCCAAATCGATTCTCAGACTGGCACTTGATGAGGAATGGCATGAGTTTGAAGACAAAAAAAAGCTGTTTGTGCTGTATCTTCTTCAGCTCAAATCCGGAATGCCTTTTCAGTATGTTCTGGGCGAAACCGAATTTTACGGATTGAAATTTTTTGTCAGCAAAAATGTATTGATTCCAAGACCCGAAACCGAAGAGCTGATTGAATGGATTCTTGCCGACCGTCCAAAACCGAATTCAAGAATCATTGATCTGGGAACGGGCAGCGGCTGCATTGCGGTGGTTTTGAAAAACAAACTTCAGGATTCAGAAGTCTGGGCCATGGATGCTTCAAAGAAGGCTTTGAACTGTGCACAGACCAATTCGGATTATCACCGGACCGAAATCAATTTTTTTCATGACAATCTGCTCAAAATGGATTTTGATCCTTTGCCGAAATTTGATGTCATCGTCAGCAACCCGCCTTATATTTCAATAACAGAAAAGGAAAGTATGGATTTTTCGGTGGTTGGTTTTGAACCCCAAAAAGCTTTGTTTGTAAAAGATGAGAATCCGCTGATCTTTTATCAGAAAATTGCAGAGATGGGGCTGAAGAAATTAAATCCGGATGGAAGGATTTATGTGGAAATCAATCAGAATCTGGCGGAAGAAACCAAAGATATTTTTTTGGCATTGTATCCGAAAGTCGAGTTGAAAAAGGATATTTCGGGTAATTACAGGATGATAAGAGCCGCGATTTGATTAGATGCAGCCTGCTTGAAGTAATTGTTTTGTCACAGATTTTAAATTGCTTCGCTCCAAAATCAACGCCAAAACAAAACCTTATTTTATCATATAATCCCCGGGTTGCACTACACTTCGCTGCGTTTACCCGAGACTATTAACAGTTCGACCCGCGAAGCGGTTCGTTTCCACATAAGGAATTAATCATTAATTGTTGAATCATTAGACGCAATATCGCAAGAACCACGAAGTGGTTTAACCATTGGTAGCCCCAGATGGAATCGGGGTAAATGATACACCGCCCCAATCCAACCCGCAAATGCGGGTTGAACCATAAAATAAAGTTGATTTTATGTAATCCGTACAATAACCAATGCTGATTATAAAAATCTGCTGCCCGAATGTTGAAAAGCAATATAATTTTATCAGTGAAAAATAAAAAATTCTCTTGACCTACCTGAGATCTTCCGCATTCAATTAATCAGCGGAAGGTTTTTTTCTGAATTTTGTTTCTCATTTTTCCATTCTTTGAATCCGATTGCATTATTTCTGACTTTGGCTCGCCATGATTTTCCAAATTTCTTATCGAGATGATCAAAAACCGCAGAATTGTATGCCTTTGTCAGTTTGAAATCGGAAACAACACAGCCTTCTTCAAAATAATAAACCCCAAATCGGTTTTCAAATTCTTCGTCCGACGGATATCTAACCGGCGCAATCCCGCCTTGAATCAATATAAACGGAATTCCTCTTTTGATGTCTTCAACCGATAACTGATAGGCTTCTTCAGCATTTTTCGCAAAATCAAGTTCACTTAGGCTGCTATGGCTGTAATCATCGTCGGTCAGTTTTTTTGACTGTGCCAAAGAATAATTACACAAAAAGAATATCATGAAAAAAAACAGTACTGATTTCATTGGAACAAATTTAATCAAAGTTTTTGGCCTGAATTCAAGAATACAGATTATTAAAATTAAGTTAAATCATAAAACCGATACAATTTGAACCTGTCGAAATCGTTTTCCTTAAAGTAAATCAAACTTGGTTATCGGATTATTTTTACTGACCAGAATTATTTTCAAAACCAACCCAATTAATTTTTTTGATTAAAACAAACGATGATTTGAATAAAAATCTACTGGTTTAATTTTAAAACTTTTAGAAATGAGATTGGTATTTTTCAAAACTATTTTGGCAGTTTTGGCGATCGGCCTGATGACTGCCTGCAACAATGATGACGACAATTCAAACAGCGGCACACCGATAGATTACGGTGATTTGCCGGCTGCGAGCCGAGCCATGCTTGAGACAAATTTTCCGGATGCAACCCTGGTTTCGGCTACAAAACTCGATCAGCCCGAAGCCAACGGAACTTTGTACAAAACTTTTCTGAGCAATCAGTATGAGGTTGATTTTGATGCGGATGGCGGATGGACCGGTGTGTTTGGAAACGGAAATCCGGTGCCTGACGATCTGGTGCTTCAGACGATATTGGATTATGTGGCACAAAACTATCCTTCGCCGATTTATATTGAAGAAATTGAAAGAGAAGATGGTGGCTGGGAAGTTGAACTGTCAAACGACATCGACCTTTATTTTGATGCGGAAGGAAATTTTATTTCTGCCGATTTTGACGGCGACGGCGAAAATGACGAAGTTGCGATCCCATATTCGGATCTGCCTGCAAGTATCAGAGCCTGGATTGAGAATCATTTTCCGGGTGCACAGGCCACATTGGTCAAAATGAAATCACAGCCGGACGATGACGGAACCGTTTATGAAGCGAATCTGAACAACGGATTTGAACTTGAATTTGATGCTGACGGCAACTGGACTGAGATTGACGGCGACGACCACAAGGTGCCCGATGGTCTGATTCCGCCGGCAATTTTGAGCTATGTCCATTCAAATTATCCGGAAAACGTTTTTATTCAATCGATTGAAAGGAAATCTTACGGATACAAAATCGAGCTTTCTGTCGATCTGGATTTGAAATTTGATTCGGACGGAAATTTTATAGGATTTGATGACTGATAAAATCCTATAGTGCTGAGTTCTCCTCAGACAGCAGCTCTCAATGGGGCTGCTGTTTTTTTTCAGTTTTGAAATATAATCTTCAAATTTTTGTTTTGATTTCACGTCAACATTCATAACAAACGGCTGACCGTCATCAGACGACCAGCCGTTTACCACTAAGCATAAATATGAATTTATTTATTTTGGAATCACTTTCTGACTGACTGCATTACCTGACTGTGTCACGATATTGACAATCAGGATTTGTTTTGTATATTCTGCAGCCGGAATTCTGAGTTCTTGGGTATTCAAATTTTTATAAGTAAATACAGGTTTGCCCAATAGATTGTAAACGATGACTTCGCTGAGTTTTTCTCCTTGTGACATGATCAGCAAATCTTCAGACTGTCTGGTCACTGTGATCAGAAGCGGTTCAACAGTATCCTGAACGGTTGAAAAAATGTTTTTGTTTTTGTAAATGATCTCAAAACGATCATTGAACTGACCTGCACGGGTGAGGAATTTATAGGGTTTCACACTCAGATTGACTGTTTTGTGCAGCAATTTGTCCACCAGATAAATGTTTTGTTCCTCTGCAAAGATGCCTTCGGCTTTGAAAACCGAAATGATATGGGTTCCTTCGTTGAATGCCTTGTAACCCAACTGAATCTTATCGTCATTGTGGAACGGAGCTTTGCCCTGTATGGCGACTGCCTTTTCGCCTGTAAAGGTGAACAAATCATCCGAGCCCAGGAAGGATTCTGTATCATCAATCGCAAATGCATCATTTCCGCCTTCAAAGTAAACCACGGCATTGGAGATACGAATGCCACCCGGAGTATCCATCGACAACCAGTAGCGGTCGGATTGTGATTCGGGTGCAAAACCTTTGCCAAAGAAACCAATATCTCCTTCTGAAGTACGGTAGCTGTTATTGAAATCCAAAGTACCACCCGTATTGCTTGCCTGTATGATAAATCCGGTACCGACTTTTACATATCTGTCAGGAATACGTTCATTACCTGGCTGATTATTGGTCGGCGCAGGATTTCCGATATTACTTACTGCATTGTACATTGCATACTGTACACCTTCGTAGCCGGAACCCTGTTGGGTGAATTCTGTGTTGTTTCGGTTGTCCCAGAAATAGAAATCTGCATTGGCAAATTTTGTGTTGTTAAAATTATACAGCAATAAAATGTCCAGGTTGGAAGGATAGGGGTTTCCCAACAGGTTGTATCTGTTTCCGCTTGTGTTCAAAGGGTAATTCAAAACACCGTTGAAAGGTACGCCCATAAATTCACCTGTATCATTGCCATTGGCCGGTTCCTTTACTGCATAGCCAAGACCCGATACATAAGGACCGAGGGTTTCGTCAAAATAATCGGTTGCCGTATTGTATTTTTGAACACTTGTCGGATTGGGAGTATAAATGGTTTCTTTTATATTTCTGTTGGCTACAACAGGCGCAGTCACAAAATTATATTGTTTGCGTTGACTGGAGAAGTTGAAATTCTTTTCTACAGTGATTTCACCAATATTGACCGCATCATTTTCAATCTGAATCAGGTTGGCATCGTGTTTTACAACAAAATCATTTGCAGTAGCCTGATTGGTGATTCCATTTTCAACCGTCAAAGTTGAGCCGTCTGAAATTTCAAGTTTACCGCCTGAATTCACAATCAGTGTCCCTGCAATGGCATCGGGTATATCTACAGTTGCAAAACTTCCTGAAGGAATTCTCACACAGCTTCCGCTGACCGGCAAACTGTTAAATGTCCATTTGGCAGCTTCTGACCAGTCACCGATTCCTTGGTAAGTTTTATCTTTTCTGACCAATGTGGTGTATGTGCAGCCTGTTTTTTGAGTTGTAAAATCACAATTATTTTCAGTTGAAAGGAATTCAGCAATCCGCATTGAACCGATGGTTTTTGATTCTGTTTCCAAAGTATAAGTCAGTACAGTATCGTTAGAATTGTGATTGTTTGTAGTTTCAATCAATGGTTTTGAAGAAAGTACGATATAGTCAATCATAACTGTCCTGTCGTTCACTGTTGCAAAATCAAAACGCCAACCGGTGATATTATGAGTACCTCCATCATTATTCCATTGCCCGTGTCCTGACATATCAATATTCATAATATGGTAATTGTCGTCTGAAATCAGTGCACGACTGACTTTTCGTTCCTCACTGAGGATTTGCCCATTCCTTTTGAAATAAATCTCAACATTTCCAGCCGACTGGGTGCCAACTACTTTGTATCGAATTGAAATGTATTTATATTTTACAGGATCAATCTGCGAACTGAAAATATTTGTCATATCAATTTGCGGATCGTTTGTAGTAGTATGTAATCTTGCAACCCCATCTGTAATCCCTTGAAAAGTCGCATTATTCAATTTCCCTGTAAAATTAAATCCTGTAAATTCCTCTATATGAGCCAGTTCGAGACAATCGTTTCCTTCAAACCAAAGCGTGGAAGCTCCGTTTCCAAGACTTCCGCCATCAGCTTGAAGTATAACTGTATTTGTTAAACAGCCTATTGCGTCATTGTCCAGATTGATTTGTTCAATCTCTGTAATTGGTGGTTCAAAACCGGCTTCAACTGTATAGGTTATACGAATTACTCCGGGCGCACCTTCACCGCCACCCCTTGATCCAGCTAATACCATTGTTGCGCTTCCACCTCCGCCACCACCATAAATTTGCCCAGAGTCCCCCCTTTCGTTTCCAAAATTTGCTCCACGACCTCCAGTACCACCCGGATCAGATGAAGAACCACCAGCACCGCCTAATCCTACAAAGAAAATAAATCCATCAGCTCCGTTTCCTCCATCTTGCGTTGGCGTACCTGCACCGCCACCACCACCGCCACCTGACCATAAAAGAACTCCTTTATCAGCATTCCCGCCATTTCCACCATTAAATTTTATGTCGCCTAAAGATTGAGCTGCCAAACCACCGTTGGCTCCATTTGTAGAATTTTGTGAAACTCCAATTCCACCTTTTGCAAGTACTATTGTACCGTTAAAATTGCTGAAAGAGGAATCTCCGCCATTGTTGTTAGAGTTTAATCCGGTTCCTCCGTTTCCAATGATTGCATTAAATGTATCACCAGGAGAAACTGAAAGGATACTTGCCGCATAGGCGCCACCGCCGCCGCCACCTGAAACATTTCCAAAAATGGAATTAGTAACGTATCCACCGCCGCCACCGCCGCCAACGGCTTCGACTTTGATTTCCTTTACCCCACAGGGAACTGTATAAGTTTGATTTGAAGTGATATTTTGGATTACAGTTGTCTGAGCAGAAAGAAACCCGGCACACAACAGCCATACGAAAGATAATACTTTTAGTTTCATAGGTTTTAAAATTAGGTTTGTTATTAAAGTTGGATCAAACCGGCAGACAGCCGCTTATTCCATTTATGGAAGATAATGGTGGTTTGCAGGTTTGGTTCATCGGCAAAAGTAGTTAAAATCACCGAAATATTTTGGGGCTTTTCACCCTTTTTTGTTTTTTTTACAATTACAATTGAGCGGTCGGTTTTGAATTGTTATGATTGTTTCTGATATTCAAACCGTTATTGTTTGATTTGTTTTTCGATCCGGCGGTCGGGGATCAGCAAGTGATTGCAACAAAAAGATAGCATCCTGCAGGATTTCAATTTTTGAGAAATCGTCTGCATTTCATTATTTCCTGATCAGTTTGATTCGGTTGACTTCTGATTTAGAATTTCTCAGATTCAGAAAATAGACACCCGGTTTCAATTCATTGAGTTTTTGATTGATCCTGTTTTCAATTTCTTTCTGATTGCCGCTGAATTCCATCAAAACCTTTGCGTCCGAAACATACAGACCGACCGAATAGATTTCAAATTCATTTTGGGTTTCAATATGCAGCCAATTTCCTTTTTCCAGCGGATTCGGATAGATTTTGATTGACAGATTTGAGATTTCGGCGGTCGAAAGATTGTCGGGATAGACCAGAATTTTCTGACCGTCAAAACCAACCGCATATACTTTTTTGGCATCGGACGGATAATAAATTCGGGTGGTAGCCAGTGAAATATCGCCTGTTCCGACGATGGCAACATGCATCAGTTCATTGTCGGTGTCATAAACTTCAAAGGCGATTGAATTTTTCCAATCTCCATTCTGGACAATCAGAAGATTTCCGGTTTTTTCAACACCGACACCGGTTTCACCCTGTGCCGCCAGCTGATTTTTAAAAGCATTGACGCTGTGTGCAGAAATATAACGGATGACCGGCGAGACAGGCTGCTGATAGTTTTTGGACTGAACATAGGCGATGGCATCATCGATCATTGACTGAGTAATCTTCAATTGTTCGACGCCGTAATCGTCGATATAGACATCAATGGGTTTCAAAAATCCGGTATCTGTAAAGAATCCGATCAGATTTTCCTGTACTGCATCGCAGCTGTTTTTTACAAAATTCATCACCAGTTCGCCATTGGTCATATTCTGAGAATTTGTATTTCTGGACAATTCTGCCACAGTTCCGTACCAGCGTGCATAATCAATACCGGTGTAGCTGCCGGGATAGTCAAAATCGAGTTCGGGTGCATTTCTTGATGCGCCGGCCAGCTGATAATAAAGTTCAAGCTGCCAGAATGGAACCAGCACCCTGAACACGTCATAATCCACATTCAGTTGCAGCGGGTTGCCATTGACAAATGTGGAATTGATGGCACCGTTGATTCTTCCGCCCACTGTGGACGGCATTCCCTGACCGGGCGATACAGATTCGGATTCGAGTCGGGTGTATTTTTTTCCTTCTGGATTCATTTGGTAATAAACCCAGACCGAATAGATATTGTTGGTTACTTCGGTGGTGCCGATCCATTTCAAATCAGGCCGGATCTGATTTTCATGACCGAATTCGTGCGGAATTCCCCATAAATCCAAACCCTGCGGATCAGCCATTGCCGGAATCCCCCAGGTCCAGTCCAGATGGATGCCGGTGCCTCCTGCATAATATCCGCCGCCATATTCGCCCAAAGCGGTAATCCTGTTTTTTGGCGAACGGTCGTATTTGTACAGTCCCATCAGCAGCCGTTCGTGTCTGTTGATCAGATCATACTGATCGATCAGCTCTTTTCCGTTGTTTGGATTTCCGATCAAAAGTGCATCACGGTCATACACCAGATGGGCATATTTCCCGATGATGTCAATTTTTGGATAAGTCGTTTTTGACAGCAGATCCTGCCAGTCGCTGTTGTCTGATTTCAGGTAATGAAAATAGCCGTTGACAATGCCCGAAACAATGTTGATTTTGACATCCGCCAAATTCAGATTGGTGTTGTAATAACTGATGTATCCCAATCCTGTATTGCCGGTTTCAAATACATTCAAACCGTTTTTCAAAAGATAAAAAGATTCTGAACCCGAATAGCCGTTTGCAAAATCTTTGATTTTGAGATAAACGCCCGAACTGCCTGAAAGGTTCTGAACAAAAAGCGCAATTTTTTCACCCGAATTGAATATCATACCGGTAGGATTTTCAAAAGGACTGTATCCTGTGAGTTTCAATTGGTTATGAATCTGACTGACCGGCAGATAAACCTCATAGTCCTGCACCCTGAATTCTTTGTTGTAGGTTTGATCAAAAAGGCACTGTGCCAGAGATTTATAAAATTGTGATGAAATCCCGTTGATCTGACTTTGGGTGACGCCCGGCATCAGTTCGGAACAGAGCGCATCTGCAAAGATTCCGGCGGGCGGGGCGGGGTTGGAGGTGGTACCGGATTTGTAAAATTCCATTTCGGCACAGCTCGCAAAATTTCCGTAACCGTCATAAACCACGATTTTGATATTCAGCGGTGTAATTGGATTTTGAAACTGAACGATCTCAGGCATTCCCGACTGGCCGAAATCATAATTGGTCAGAAAAATAAAATCCGGATTTGAAACTGTGTTGTAACTGATGGCCGTATTTCCGAAAAATCCGTTCATGCCGCCATCAGAACGCGGAATGTATTTCAAATAATCGATTTGTGTGGTGCCGTCCAGCCGATAATTCAGAGTCACCGGAAATTCGGTGTTGTTCCAGTTGGAATGATAAAGAGTGTTCAAAAGATTGTCAAATGATTTCTCAATGTTTTCGCCCGGCTGCCATGACGAAGCAGTTGAACCGTTTGTCAGTATGACCGCTTTGACGTCATTTGCGCCATTGGGCTGAAGCTCGGCGGTGTTGACCACACAGTCGGTGTCATCAATATTTTCTTCAATTTGTTGCGGATTGGAAGATACACCCGGCGACTGTGCGTGGATTGAAAATCCGATCAGCAAAAAAAGGAGGGAAAGGAAACGGTTCATACAGCATTTGATTTGCGGGTAAATTTAGGAAATTGGTTTGATACCTTGTGACATTGAATTTTGAGACGTGTGATGTTGAAAAAATGCCTGTCAGGCTTCATATAAGCTGCGAAAATAATGCTGACAGAGTGATCGGTAGAGGAGTTGACTGCTTTTGGCAAAACAAATAATTGGCATCGGGCATTAGCGATTCCAAAGTTTTGGATCCGGGAAAATTAACGATAAACAGTCAGCTCAAATCATGGATTTTCATTAAGTTTCAGAATTGAAATTTGAAGTTTTTTCATCACTACCCTTCAAAAGCCGGATTAAAAAGAAACCGAAATTTTCAGCGTGATATTTCTTCCCATATTGTAGATTCCATAATGTCCGTTTGGCGAATGACTGTAATGCTCAAAATATTTCAGACGGTTCATATGCGACTGATAGGCTTTGTCAAACAGATTGTTTGACTGCAGGACAATCAGCATACTGTTGTTTTGGTTGTGTTGAATCTCGGAACTCAGTCCCAGATTGAATAGAGTGTAGGAAGGGGTGAAGGTTTCGGTTCCGCTCAATCCCAAATACCTGTACTGTTTTGCTTCATGGTCGATTTCGATTTTTGGTGTCATCGATTTGATTTTTTTTGAACCGGGTCTGAATTCATAAGACAGACTGCTGTTGATTTTCATCGGCGGTATCAGCGGCAGAAATTCGCCTTCGGTACCTTTGCCCTTAAGAGTTGACTTTCGATTGAAGCCGTAAATCAGACTGATGCTGTTGTTCCATTTCAGTCTTCCGTAACTTTCGGGATGAAGAATGAATCGGATTTCAGAGCCGTAAAGCTGTGCTGTCGATTGCTGGTATTGCTGTGTTCTGTTTCCCTGACTGTCCAGTATTGGATTTCCTTCCGCATCCGAAACTGTTTCCATGTAGATGTAGTTTTTGATGTTGTTGTTAAAAAAATCTGCTTCTGCCGAAAAATCTTTGAATTTCAGGCTGATTCCCAGATCCTCCTGAAGCGAAAATTCGGGTTCAAAATTTCGGTTGCCGAGATAGATGATGTGTGCGCCCGGATCCAGTCCGTTGCTCCCGATTTCGGTGATGTTTGGCGAACGGTAGGCTCGACCGATATTTGTCTTCAGACTAATGTTTTCTGTCGCCCGAAAAGTTGCTCCGAAGCTGCCGCTGAATCCACTGAAACTTTTATTGTAGGCTTCGAACTGAAGATTGGTTCCGGAGGCAGGATATGAAAACTGCTGTTCAAAGCCTGTTTCAGGATTGATGCCCACATAGAAATCATTCCAACGGATATGCCGCAAATCAAATCGGATGCCGCCGCTCAGACTCCATTTTGATTTTTTCCATTTTGCATAAACATATACGCCGCCGTCATACAGTTCATAATCAGGGATCGGGAAATCAGTGGCATTTATATTTTTATTGGATTGCAGCATGCCGTTGATTCCGACTGCGGTTTCGATATTTGAGAATTTCGGTGCATTGTATCTGAAACCGTAATTGAGCGTATTCAGACGCATATACATTCCGGCTTGTTTGGGTGCTGTAGGATGTGTAAATTCTCTTCTGATGTTTTGCTGACCGCCAATTGTGAAATCGATATCACCGCTTCCGATTTCGTAATAACTGTTCAGATACAGCCGATAATGTTGGATGTGCTGTGACAGATCGGGGATTTGGTAGGAATTGAGCTCTGACCTGCTTACAATCGGTCGGCTGCCGATGTCATCATCGTCGCCTTCATGAATCTGTTTTGTAAACTTTCTTGTCAACGAATCCCTTGTCCCATCGGGGATTCCCTGCAGATTGTCATAAACCGAAAAATTAAAAATGGTTTTGCCCCTGTTCGAAATGATACCGGCAAGTCCCGAAAAATTGGTTTCCTTAAAATTGGTCAGATAAACCCTTCCGTCTATCGGATTTCTGTAATTTTTTGCCATTCGATAGGCTGAACGAATTGAAAATACAAACTTTTGATCCGAATAGCCCAGTCTGAAACCGTTTCCGATCAAATTGTTGTTGGTCTGAAATTCATACACATATTTTCCGTGAATCTTCCCATCTTTTTCGTTAGGAATGTACGGAAAAAGACTGATGACACCTGCCAGCGCATCTGATCCATACAGCAGGCTGGCCGGACCTTTTATGACTTCGGCTCTTTCGATGTTGTAATCATCAACCTCAAGACCGTGTTCGTCTCCGTACTGCTGACTTTCCTGTCTGATTCCGTCGTAAAGTGTCAGAACCCGATTGTAACCAAGCCCGCGAATAAATGGCTTTGAAATGTTCGGGCCTGTTTTTACGGCGGTCAGCCCGGTGGTATTTTTGACGAGTATATCGATGATATTGCTTTCGGCAGTGGACTGAATCTGTCTGGCTGAGACTGCAGAAATCGAAATCGGGTTTTCTCGAATCAGGCTTGCACGTGTGACCCCAGTAAGGACAATCCCCTCAAGTTCGACAGTTTCTTTTTTCAACCCGATCCGATAGTGATTCTGATTTTGATTCAGCCGTATGCTGTCTGTTTTATAACCGA
Source organism: Weeksellaceae bacterium (assembly GCA_041677705.1). GTDB lineage: Bacteria > Bacteroidota > Bacteroidia > Flavobacteriales > Weeksellaceae > Moheibacter. The sequence goes on from JBAYPM010000030.1 coordinate 25,186, forward strand.
TGGATTCAATGATCAGATTTTGGTTTTCTGTGTTCAAGTTTATTTTCAGACTGAAATTTCCGTTCTGATCAGTAGTTGCGACTGAGCTGTCTTTTGACAGATAGACTTCGCAGGATTCTATCGGTGTGTTGGTTTCAAAATCATATACGGTTCCGGTGACTGCCCGGCTCTGCGACAGACAGGGTGTGCTTATTATTCCGACGAGAATACAGAGAATCTTTGGATTCATTGCTATGGTTATTATCGGCTACAAAAATAGATAAGTTAGATTAATCTAACAAAATTATTTGACAAAGCTTAATAAAAAAATAAAATATAAAAATTGTGGCTTGGCCGATGGGTTCAGATTGCATATTGTAAAATTGTGCAATGCAGGTCGTCATCCGGAATGGCAGATGAACAAAGCCGTATCGGTGTGTACCGGTGATTCATTTAAACGATTCTCGGCTGAGCGCAACAGTTGGTTATTGCAGTGCGTATTTTGTTATAATCAAGTGCCAATTTGATTTAACAGCGCTCATTCGAACTGCAGGTCAGTATAAAATTAATTTCAAATTTCGGAGTCAAATGTCTGAACCCGTTGTTCGATTTTGAATTTCAAAAAAACAAAAACTCAGGATTCGAAAGAATCCTGAGTTTTGGAGAATAAAAACAAATGAATGAAAAAATGAATTGCTGATTTAAAAAATTACCAGTTAAAAATCAGATTGACAAACAGATTCCTGCCCGGTCTCGGTATATTGTTCCAGTCAGAAAAGGTCGTATATTCCCGGTCAAACAGATTTTCTGCGCCCAGTTTTACAGTCAGTTTCTGTGCATTGAAATCAAATATTTTTGAAACCGAAACATTCACGATCTGATAACTGTCTTTTGGCGTTTCGCCAAATTCTGAGTTGTATCGGCTGTTTTTTGAACTTCCTTCCAAATCTGCTTCAGCCGACCATTTTCTTTTGTCAAACCGAAATCCGACACGATAATTAAAAGGCTGAATCAGCGGAAGCCGGTTTTTCTCAAAATCTTCACCATATCTGTAAGAAGCCCGCCCGTTAAAACTCCATCCCGGAAGAAAACGGTATTCCAGATCGAAATCTGTGTTGAATATTTCTGCATATTTCAAAGCTTCGTACACCTTGATCCCGTTTGCACCGATGGTCATCGGAATCAGCGACAGGTCGGGTTTTCCGATGATGTAATCATAAATATGGAAATAATTCCCCTGCCATTTCACGGTCAGTTTGTCAAATTTGTATTGGGTGGACAGTGAAAATTCAACCGATTTTTCATTTTTCAGAAACGGATTCCCGACATAATCATAAGCATCAAAACTGTTGAACAAATAAAAACCGAATGCCTCTGAAACCGACGGCGCTCTCTCGCTGAAGCCAACGCTGAAATTGTGCATCCAACGGTTGTGATGAAACGAAAGGGCAGTATTGATGCTTTTGATCGAACGGGTTTTTGTTGATTCCATTTCCGGATAAAAAACTTTAAGACTGTTCAGACCAAAATCGCTTTCAATGCTGTTGTGATGAAGACCGAAACCTGCAGAAAAATCAAGATTCAGATGAGGTGTGAATTCAATTTTGTCCTCGATAAAAAATCCGCCGTAAACCGTATTCACATCCGGCCAGGTCATCATATACATATTCGGTTCGTTCGGATTGTTCGGGTACATCGTCATCTCGGCCAGCGAATTGTTCAGATGACCCGACAGACTGAATGCAAATTTGTGTTTTGAATAATTTCCTTTCAGTTTGGTATAAAAACCAGAAGTTTTGCTCCAGCCCGGCATATCCATACGAATCGGCACATCGGGTCGATGGCTGTCATCCATTATGTGTTTGACATTGTTGTAATAAACTTTGGTTTCCCACAGATTGAATGTCGGCGACAAGTCTTTGTAAGTGTACTGAATCGATGCAATGACAGCCTCAGCCAGTGAAACATCCATCGGCAGAGCGGGATAGCCCACATCGGTTGCACGGTCATAGATCAAAGAAGCTTCAACAGACTGTTGATCAGTAAGCTTATAGCCGGCGATCGCCGAAAGATTGTATTTTGTAAATTGTGAATACATAATTTCATCGCCGCCTCCTGCTTTGTAATTGTCAGCATCCCGATAGGTAAAATCAAGATTTGTAAAAAATTGATCTGATGAATAACTCATACCGGTTCCGGCAATCAGCTGTTTGTTGACGCTCTCAAAACCGCTGAACAGCGAACCTTTGAAACCGGCATTGTTGAAACCTGCTCTTTTTCTCACCAAATCAATGTTTCCGGCAATCGTACCGCCGTGTGAAGCACCCGACGGACCGCTGCTGATATTTGCTTTTGAGAAATTTGTAATTTCAACATAAGAAGTCACCGGATCCATTTTGTCGGTACAGGCGCTGTAAATCCGCATTCCGTCAAGCGTGATGACGCTGCGTTCGGTCGCCATTCCCTGAAGCATCGGTTCCCAGGCATAAGCACCTCTTTTGATCATATTGACAGAAGCAGATTTTTCAAGATAATTGTCAATCGATCCGAGTATTTTTGAATCTTTCAGCTGTTTGTCGGTCGGCTGCGAAATGATAATTACCTCGTCGAGCTCCACATCATCAATACTGTCATTCGGATAATCCTGTGCAAATGCCGTCAGACCAAAACCGATTGCAAATGCTGTTAGGATGTATTTTTTCATCGTCTTTGTTTTTAATTCAAACATATAATCATTCACCAAATTGAATTACAATTAATTGTGCAATTCAATTGATTCGATCAATTAGAACTCGATCTCAAAGAAAATACTGCTTTGCGGATTTGATTCGGTTACTTCTTCACCTTTCAGGATTTCACCATTTTGGTTCTCAAGCATCAGGTTGACAACCCAGTAACCGGTCATTGTCAGACTGAGTTTACCGTGATAAAATCCGTCTGAGGACTGTGTCAGATCCACATTGTTTGGCGAACCGTGATTTCCCATGCCGGGCATTCTCGGATCGATTTTTAGTTTGTAATTGTTCACAATCGGAAAATCATGCATTGATCCCATTTTGAAAATCGCAGCCGTCATATCGTTTACCGCAACTTTCGGGTCTGCAGGCTCAACCAGCGCAACGATATATTTGTTTTCATCACTTCCGACAAAGGAGGTCACCCTTCTTTTTGAAGCCTGCTGAACTTCGATTGCATTTGACATTTCATAACTGCTTCCGCCGACGGTATATTCAAAACTCAGATCCCATGGACCCGCCATCTGGAAAACAATCCAGCCTTCATACAGACTTTGTTTTCCGCTCACTTTCTGAATTTCGGAATAGGGTGCGCCGTGTTGCATATTGCCCATATCCATCATCGGCATCCAGCTGAAATTTGAATTGGTGATCAGCGAGCCGTCGTTGTTTTTTAATTGCAGATAAATTTTGTTGTAACCGTCTGTAAGATTTCCGCTTTCTGTATAGATTGCAATTTTGTGATTTTGATTTTCAAAGGTTTTTACCATCGTCAGACCTTCGGTTTCATCGGTTGGCTGTGGTCCGTTTCCGTTGTCGTCATCCGAACAGGAAAACATAATTGTGGCTGCTGCAAACAGCAGTGCATATTTTAAGAATTTCATAATTTTATTTTTTTTGATTGATACAATGATTTGTGCGAATTGAATTGATCCGCAAATTGATTTTTGAACATAGTTTTTGAATCCGAATTCAATAATCCGGTCAGAATAAATGTTCAAATAAATTGATCAGCCAAAAACGGGTGGAGGCGTGAACCGTTTCAAATCGGCAGACTGAAAACGGTCCAAATAATAGAAATTATGAATGTGTGATTTATAGAATTCAGGTATCTCAAAATGAAAATCTTTGGTCAGAAAAACCGATTCGGTTTTTAACTGCTGCAAAAGCGCCGGAACTTCATTTCCGTCGGTCTGATTTGCCATTTTTGAAAGCTGACAGTTCCCATTACAATGTTCGGCGGGTTTGTCCCTGTTTTCACAAAAGAGTTCGGTAAAATCTTTATTGTCCAACAGATAGAAATTGAGAATCAGGCTGTTCTTTATGCTTCCGAACAGAAGTACAAAAATCATCGGCCATATCAGAAAAATTGATTTCTCTCTCATTTCAGTTACAAATATATGACAAAGAAGTCGGATTAAATGATGACAAACGTCAAGGTTTTGAATTTGAACCGATGATTTTAATCACTGACAATTGTTTGTGCACAATCTGAAAATGAATTCAAAAAAAATCAAAAATAAAAGGCTGTTTTATCGAAAGAAATTTAATTTAGCCCGAATAATTAATTTTTAAAAAAAATGAAGACTTCAGATATATCGGAAAATCTAAAAGGATCCGAAATCCTGAATATCGGCGGCAGGGTCAGAGAGTTGCTGATGAAGGGTGAAAAAATTCATAATCTGACGATCGGTGATTTTGACACTTCAATTTTTTCAACGCCCAAACTGCTCAAAGATGCGGTGATTGATGCCTATAATTCGGATTTTACAAACTATCCGGCGGCAAACGGAGAACCCGAATTGAGAAAAAATGCTGCAGTCTATCTGAAAAAGACCGGAGGTCCGGATTACAATGAAAATGAAATCCTGGTTTCTGCCGGTGCAAGACCATTGATTTATTCGTTTTACAGAACGGTTATCGATCCGGGCGATACGGTTTTGTTTCCGGTGCCTTCATGGAACAATGATGCCTATTCATTTTTGAATCGTGCAGAAACCATTGAGATTCCGACAAAGCCCGAAAATAAATTTATTCCGACCGCAGAAGAGATCGCACCGCATATTTCAAAGGTATCGCTGATTGCGCTCTGTTCGCCGCTGAATCCGGGCGGAACTGTATTTGAGCGAACTCAGCTGGAAGAAATCTGTGAGCTGATCATTAATGAAAATAAAAAGAGACTTTCTGAAAACCGTAAACCGGTCTATCTGCTTTTTGATTCAATCTATTGGCAGCTGAATTACGGAGAATCCGAGTTTCTTCATCCGGCCATGATTCGTCCCGAAATAAAGGATTTCATGATTTCAATCGACGGAATATCCAAAGCTTTTTCGGCCACCGGTCTGAGAGTCGGCTGGGCATACGGTCCTGAAGATATCATCAAAAAAATGTCTGCACTGCTGACCCATGTCGGAGCCTGGGCGCCAAAACCCGAACAGTTGGGAACGGCAGCTTTTCTGACTCAGTTTGATGAAGTTCAAAAATATCTCGATCACCACCGCTTTGAATTGTCGGAAAGACTCAACGGTTTTTACAATGGTTTCAAACAGCTGAAGTCTGAAGGATTCAGCGCGGATGCCATCAAACCCGAAGCTGCGCTATATCTGAGTGTGAATCTGGAATTGAAAGGAAAACAGACACCGGCAGGAAAAATGCTGAATTCTGCAAGAGAAATCACAGACTGGCTGATCGATGAAGTCAGAGTGGCACTGGTTCCGTTTTATGCTTTCGGATCTTCTGATGAACTGTGCTGGTTCAGACTTTCGGTTGGCAGGGCATCGCTTGACGATATACCAAAAATCATTGAAACATTTAGAAAATCATTGTCCGAACTGAAATAATAAATAGTAAGTTTTTTTTGAATTCACAATTTGATTCTTAAAAACTTGTTATTAATTAGGTTGAAGCCATGTCGGTTTTGAATATGAAATTATAATTAGATTTGCCCAATGGAAATAAAAGGAAAGTTGATCATTATTGGCGGTGCAATTGACAAAGGAAGTTTTACCGAAGTCAGTTTCGACAAAAATGTAGCCAATAATTTAAATTTCTTTGAAAAAGGGATCCTGAAAAGAATCATCAAAGAATCCAGGCTGGAATCTGAATCGAGAATAGAAATCGTTACGACCGCTTCATCGATCCCGATGGATGTCGGTTCGGAATATATCAGAGCATTCAATTATCTCGGCGCCAACAATGTGGGTGCGCTTCACATCCAGAAAAGGGAAGAAGCTTCGACAGATGAAATCCTTGAAAGGGTTGAAAAAGCGGATGTGATGATGTTCACCGGAGGCGATCAGCTTCGTCTGACTTCAATTTTGGGCGGAACCCGTTTTCACAAAGTCCTGACCGAAAAATACAGAAACGAAGAATTTGTGTATGCCGGAACTTCGGCCGGTGCAGCCGCGGCATCTGCGAGCATGATCTATCAGGGAACCAGCAAGGAAGCGCTGCTCAAAGGTGAGGTGAAAATCACCAGCGGTTTGGATTTGATTGAAAATGTGATCATCGATACCCATTTTGTCAGCCGCGGACGAATCGGACGTTTGTTTCAGGCGGTCGTCGGCAACCCGAGGGTGCTTGGCATCGGATTGGGTGAAGATACCGGTCTGCTGATCAAAAACGGAAGCTGTATGGAAGCCATCGGTTCGGGTCTTGTCATACTGGTTGACGGAAGACAGATCAGGGATACCAATTTGACCGATATTCCGCTGGGAGCACCGATTTCGATCAACAATCTGATTGTCCATGTGATGAGCCAGGACGACAAATATGATCTGACCACCGGCGAATTCACTATCTTTGACAAATCTTCAAAAACAGTATAGTCAAATGATCAAACTGATTATCCACGGCGGATTCTTCAGCGAATCGGCCATAGATGCAGCAACCAAAAGTGCAAAACAGGATGCACTGAAAAGAATACTCGAAAACGGTTACTCGTTTTTGAAAAACAATTCTGCATTTGAAACCGTGATCCATACCGTTTCTCTTTTGGAAGATGATCCGCTTTTCAATGCAGGCATCGGTTCTCAGATACAGAGTGACGGTGAAATCAGGATGAGTGCGGCTGTGATGGACGGTCAGACCGAAAAAATGAGCGGTGTGATCAATATTCAGAAAGTGAAAAATCCAATCAGGGTCGCAAAGATACTGATTGACTGTGATGATAGAATTCTGGGCGGTCCGGCAGCAACCGATTTTGCAAGAAAAAACGGTTTTGAGGAATTTTCGACCGAAACCGAACAGCGCAGAAAAGAGTACGAAGAAAAATTAAAATCACTAAGAACCGGAACGGTCGGCTGTGTGGCGATCGACAGCGAAGGAAGACTGGCTGCCGCGACTTCGACAGGCGGAAAAGGTTTTGAAATTCCGGGAAGGATTTCGGATTCAGCTACAGTTGCCGGTAATTATGCCAATTCAAACTGCGCGGTGAGCTGTACCGGAGTGGGCGAGGACATCGTCAGCGGTGCGGTGGCCGCAAAAATCGTTACCCGTGTTACAGACGGAATGCCGATCGGGAAAGCGTTTGAAAAAACATTTGATGAATTAAAACCCTATGACGGTTTTGCAGGTGCAATCGCAATCGACAAATCGGGTAATTTTTGTCATCTGGACTCGCATCCCAAAATGGTCTTCGGCGCTTATGACGGGATAGAATTTGAGATTTTCAGTTAGACACTGAATTGGATTGCGGTAACTGTTTTTCTTTTTCTTTTTTCAATTTATAACGATAAATGTCGCCAGGACTGCCGAAAATGAAGAATAATTTTTTTCGGATTCCTTTTGCATTCTTTACATCGTTAAAAATATCCTTGTATTCATGAAAATTAAGATAAATTGGATCCATGCTGGTTTTTATCCTGGTCGTCAATCCATAAGAAGGTTTTTCTTTTTCAGGCTCATAGGTTCCAAATAATTTATCCCAAAAAATAAAAATAGCCGCAAAATTTTTGTCAATATACTTCTCCTCAGATCCGTGATGAACTCTGTGATTGGACGGGGTTACAAATATATTTTCAATCATGGGATGAAGCTTGGGAATATGTTCGGTATGCTGCCAGAACTGAAACAATACAGAAATCTGATTGGCTATAAAAAACACAATCGGGTGAAATCCGAATAATGCAACGGGTATAAAAAATATGATTTTGAAATGCTGAATCCAGCTCAATCGGAATGATACCGTCAGATTATAACTTTCTGCCGAATGATGAACCACATGTGTTGACCAAAAGAAGCGGTTGAAATGGGATATGTGGTGTGACCAGTAGCTGCATAAATCATACAATAACAAACACGGAATCAGGGTCCACCAATTGAATTCTATTCGCCAGGGAACCAAATTGTACAAAAATATGCTTCCGTAAATTAAGCCAGCTTTGAAAAAAAGATTAATCGCAACATTTCCCAATCCTACAAACAAAGACCCAAATGCCTCTGTGGTATTGTAATTCCTTTTTTCGGAATACCATGAATACCAGATTTCCAAAAGGGTCAAAAAAGCCATGACTGGAATGGCGTATACAATGAGATTTGCAGAACCGTTTTCTAAAGAAGTAATATCTGAATAATCAATTTTATCA
>JBAYPM010000031.1:0-33188 GCA_041677705.1 Weeksellaceae bacterium
ATCGTCAATACAAAGATTCTCGAACTGGATCCGGCAACCGTAAATGTTCACGGCGGTGCAGTTTCACTCGGACACCCGCTTGGGAATTCGGGCTGCAGAATCCTGGTGACACTAATCAATGTGCTGAAACAGAACAATGCAAAACTCGGTGCTGCAGGTATTTGCAACGGCGGCGGCGGCGCTTCTGCTATGGTGATTGAGAATATGTGATTGGATGTACAATGTATAATGTGTAAAGCATAAAAAGTAAAAACTGCTTTCAGGATTGGGAAGCAGTTTTTTATTTCAAATCAATCCCAATCTGATTGGCTGATTCAAAGTTTTTGTCTTCTGAATAATAGCCTTCAACCGCAATTATACGGATGTCTTTGATAATGATCTGACTACCCGTTTTGAGTTTATTTAATTTTTTCAAAATTTCGGGACTAAATTGATTTCCTTTAATTCTGATTTGAACTTTTCTTGGAATGACCACTTCGAAATCCATAACTTTAAAACTCAGCCGATAGTCAAAATCGGGTATCAGCGCATCAATCCGAAGATTTTCCAATTCACTTTTCTTTATTTTTAATTTGGTCCGCTGATTGACAAAGGCCATCGGCTGTGGAATATCCTATACTTCAACCTCAAACCTTCCGCTTTTTACTTTTCCGTGATTGTCTTTTGCAGTTGCGGTTAAAATAATATTCTTGGAATCCGGTTTGGGTATAATGATAAAATTGCCTTCGCCATTGGGTTTTATTCTGCCTTCATTAACTGTAACCGACATTGGACCAAGGCTGTCCGCCGGATTTCTGATAAATGATACCGGATTCTCGACATTGCGATAGAAAAAATCATTTTTCTCAATCTTTATCGTAAAACTCTGGCCAAACAGAATTTGACCCCAAAAAATCATCAGCACAACAAACCGTATTTTCATTTTTTAATGAATTTGAACAGCAATTTAATGAAATAAATTAAAAACAGCTGAAATCATATTGTTTCTGACAGTCCTTTCAAATCAGGTTCAGTCAAAAACAGCATCTATACAAAAAAATCCGCCCTTTTCAGGGCGGATTGATATATTGAAATTGTGTTTTACACTACACTTTAATTTCAACTTCCACTCCGCTCGGGAGTTCCAGTTTCATCAGTGCGTCAACTGTTTTTGATGATGAACTGTAAATGTCCAGCAATCTTTTGTGGGCGCTCAATTGAAACTGTTCGCGTGCCTTTTTGTTGACATGCGGTGATTTCAGCACTGTAAAGATTCTTTTGTGGGTCGGCAGCGGAATGGGTCCGTTAACGACTGCACCGGTTGATTTTACAGTTTTCACGATTTTCTCTGCTGATTTGTCCACCAGATTGTAATCGTATGATTTCAGTTTTATTCTAATTTTCTGACTCATCATTTAAAATTTAAACAGTTGCACCTTTAGCTTTTGCTATCACCTCTTCGGCAATGGCCTGAGGGGCTGCTTCGTAATGGTCAAATTCCATGGTGGAAGTTGCACGACCCGAAGTCAATGTACGCAAAGCAGTTACATACCCGAACATTTCTGACAGCGGAACGAAAGCTTTCACAACTTTTGCACCTGCTCTGTCGTCCATACCGTTTACGGTTCCTCTACGACGGTTCAGGTCACCTACCACATCACCCATATTTTCTTCGGGTGTAACCACTTCCAGTTTCATGATCGGCTCAAGAATCACCGGCTTGGCAGCTCTTGCAGCCTCACGGTAACCAATCTTGGCAGCCAATTCAAACGAAAGCTGGTCGGAGTCAACCGGGTGGAATGAACCATCTTTCAATACGACTTTCATCGAATCCATTTCATATCCGGCCAAAGGTCCGGTTTTCATAGCGGCTTTGAAGCCTTTCTCGATCGAAGGGATATATTCTTTAGGAACGTTACCTCCTTTGATTTCAGAAACGAATTCAAGTCCTGTTTTGCCTTCTTCTGCAGGTCCGATTTCAAATACAATATCTGCAAATTTACCACGACCACCGGTTTGTTTTTTGTAAACTTCTCTGTGATCTGCATTGGCTGTAAATGCTTCTTTGTACTCAACCTGTGGCTGACCCTGATTCACTTCAACCTTAAATTCTCTTCTGAGACGGTCAACGATGATATCAAGGTGAAGCTCACCCATACCTGAGATAATGGTCTGTCCCGATGCTTCGTCTGTTTTCACCTGGAAGGTCGGATCTTCTTCAGCCAGTTTTGAAAGTGAGATACCGAGTTTGTCCATATCTGCTTTTGTTTTTGGCTCAACCGCAATACCGATTACCGGATCAGGGAATTTCATCGATTCGAGTACGATTGGATGTTTTTCTTCACACAGTGTATCACCGGTTTTGATATCTTTGAATCCGACAGCTGCACCGATGTCACCTGCTTCAATGTATTCAACAGGTTCCTGTTTGTTGGAGTGCATCTGGAAGATTCTCGAAATTCTTTCTTTGTTGCCTGATCTTGTGTTCAGCACATAAGAACCTGCATCTAAGTGTCCCGAATAGGTTCTGAAGAATGCCAGACGGCCTACAAACGGGTCGGTAGCAATCTTAAATGCCAAAGCAGAAAAAGGTTCGTTAACAGAAGGCTTTCTTGAGATCGGCTCTTCGGTATCGGGATCAGTTCCTTCGATTGCTTCTTTGTCAACCGGTGAAGGCAGATAACGGCATACCGCATCAATCATAAACTGAACACCTTTGTTTTTGAATGAAGAACCGCAGGTCATCGGGATGATACTCATATCAAGAGTTGCGGCACGCAATGCAGCGTGAATTTCATCCTCTGTAATCGATTCTTCATCCTCCATATATTTCTCAAGCAGGCTCTCATCATAAGCAGCTACCTCTTCGATCAGCTGTCCTCTGAATTTTCTTACTTCTTCCTTCATTGATTCCGGAACGTCAGTCACATCGTAGGTACTTCCGTAGTTTTCATCGTGCCATACGACTGCACGATTTTTGATCAGATCCACAACACCTTTGAAGTCTGCTTCGTCACCGATTGGCAAAACAATTGGAACTGCATTTGAGCCCAGCATGTCTTTCACCTGCTGACAAACAGCAAGGAAGTTTGAGCCCTGACGGTCCATTTTATTGACAAATCCCATTCTTGGAACCTTGTAGTTGTCTGCAAGTCTCCAGTTGGTTTCAGACTGAGGTTCAACGCCGTCAACGGCAGAGAACAAAAACACCAGTCCGTCCAGTACACGCAGTGAACGGTTTACTTCAACAGTAAAGTCAACGTGGCCCGGAGTGTCGATAATATTGAAATGGTATTCGTGAGCATTCGGAAGCGGTTTTCCCTGTTCTGTAGGGAATTTCCATTTACAGGTGGTTGCAGCTGACTGAATGGTGATCCCTCTCTCAGCTTCTTGTTCCATCCAGTCCATGGTTGAGGCACCATCGTGGGTTTCACCGATCTTGTGATTTTTACCGGTGTAGAACAGTATCCTTTCGGTGGTAGTGGTCTTACCCGCATCAATGTGGGCTGCAATACCTATGTTTCTTGTGTATTTTAAATCTCTTGACATCTTAACTGTTAAACTTTAAAGTGTGAGAATGCTTTGTTGGCTTCTGCCATCTTATGGGTGTCCTGACGTTTTTTAACGGCAGCACCTTCTTCTTTGGCTGCTGCTATGATTTCAGCTGCCAGTCTTTGCGCCATTGATTTCTCATTACGCTTTCTTGCATAAAGGATCAACCATTTCATTGCAGTAGAAATTTTTCTGTCGGGACGAATTTCCATCGGAATCTGGAAGGTTGCACCTCCTACTCTTCTCGAACGCACTTCCACATGCGGCATTACATTGGTCAATGCGTCTTTCCACACATCCAATGCTGATTTCTCTGGGTTCTCTTTTCTTTCCTCAACAATGTCAAGCGCGTCATAGAAAATGCCGAAAGCGACACTTTTTTTGCCGTCATACATCATGTTGTTTACAAAACGTGTTACCAATTGATCGTTAAACTTCGGATCCGGGAGCAACACTCTTTTTTTAGCTTTTGTCTTTCTCATTTCTCAAAGTTTTTACTTTTTGGCATCTTTTGGCCGTTTTGCTCCATATTTACTTCTTCGCTGAGTTCTCTTGTTGACTCCTGCCGTATCCAGCGCACCACGAACGATGTGGTAACGTACACCGGGTAAATCTTTTACCCTACCTCCTCTAACCAATACTATCGAGTGCTCTTGGAGATTGTGACCTTCACCGCCGATGTATGCGTTGACTTCCTTACCGTTTGAAAGCCTTACCCTTGCAACTTTTCTCATTGCAGAGTTAGGTTTCTTAGGGGTAGTCGTGTACACTCGGGTACACACACCACGACGTTGCGGACATGATTCCAAAGCAGCCGATTTACTCTTCTTGGCCAGTTTTGTTCTTCCGTTTCTAACTAATTGTTGTATTGTTGGCATATTAATAAAATATGTTTCCCCATTTTTTGGGATTGCAAAAGTACAATTAATTTATTATCCAACAAACGATTGTAGATTTTTTTTGAGCTCAGATTTTAAAATGTTCAAAATCAATTTGAGAATTATTTCAACAGTGCACTGAAAGTATCGCCCTGTCTGATGTCTCCGCTGTTGTATCCCTTCATAAACCACTCGATTCGCTGTTTTGAAGAACCGTGTGTAAATGCTTCCTGGTTGACATAACCCTGAGACCTCTCCTGGATGTTGTCGTCACCCACTGCAGCCGCTGCCTGAACTGCACTTTCTATATCGCCGGGTTCAAGAAATTTTTCGCGTTTGTCTGTGTATTTTGCCCACAAACCGGCATAAAAATCAGCCTGCAGTTCGGTCGCCACCGAAACCTGATTGAGCTGCGCTTCGGTATATCGGCCGCTCCGTCTCAACTGTTCGGTTTTGGACAAAGTACCCAATATATTTTGAATGTGATGACCCATCTCATGTCCGAGAACATAGGCAATCGTAAACTCGGTCACCTTGGCTCCAAAACGACTTTGGAGTTCGTTGAAAAAACTCATATCCATATAGATTTTTTCATCCGCCGGACAATAAAAAGGACCCATCGCTGACTGTGCCACACCGCAACCCGACTCTGTGGTCTGTTCAAAAAGGACAACAGTGGCCGGACGGAACTGTATATTGTTTTCGGTCAGAATTTGTTTCCAAGTCACCTCGTTTTCACCTGCCAGCATACTGATGAATTCACGGATCTGAAGTTCCGATTCGGTCAGCTGTCTTTCGGTCTGCTGCTGCCCCGAACCCATCTGCATGTCCTGAACCATTGCAGGGTCTCCACCCAGAAAATAAATCAAAGCTGCAATGACCAGGGTGCCGATTCCGCCACCCATTATCAATCCGCCGGTGCTCTTTCCTCTGCGGTCATCAACGTTGCCGCTGCGGTTGGATGTCCATTTCATATTTCTAATTTTTTACAAATTAAATAATTATCGGTCAATCTTTGAAATAAAACATAAACAGATTGGTTTTTTATTGATCTAAAGCTTAAAAAATTTATATTGATTTTTGTTGGGTGTAGGCTGCTGGGCGTACAGGAACGCACACCCCACATCCTACACCCCACATCCTACACCCCACATCCTACACTCTACACCCAACCCTTCTTCAAAGCCCCAACCCCGCATCAGCGCCAAAAAATATCAACCGATAACACATCTTATGTATATTTTATTCACGAATTACAACAGTTTTCATTCTTTAATTATTACCGATTCTATATCTTTGTTTCAATCAAATTCTATTTATTATGCCGGGATTCGAATTATTTGACCGGGAAGAGCAAAAACATATTCAGGAGGTGATGGATACCGGCATCATCATGCGATATAACTTTGACGAACTGAGAAACAACCGATGGAAAGCTAAAGAGCTGGAAGCCAAAATTTCAAAAAGTCTTCAAATCAAATATGTACATCTGACCAGCAGCGGGACCACCGCACTGATTACCGCAATGAAAGCACTCGGAATCGGAGCCGGCGATGAAGTCATTATGCCGGTCTTTACCTTTGTCGCTAGTTTTGAAGCCATCCTTTTTACGGGTGCAATTCCGGTTTTTGCAGATATTGATGACTCGCTCACACTCAATCCGGGATCGGCTGAAAAAGCAATTACTCCCAGAACCAAAGCAATTATGCCTGTACACATGTGTGGCGCAATGGCTGATTTGGATGCGCTGATGAAAATTGCAAAAAAACACAAACTGTATTTGATCGAAGATGCATGTCAGGCAACCGGTGCTACTTATAAAGGTAAATCGATTGGAACAATCGGAGACATCGGCTGTCTTTCTTTTGATTTTGTAAAAACGGTGACCTGCGGCGAAGGCGGTGCGGTTTTGACAAATGATGAAAAAGTTTATCAACTGACCGAACAGTTTTCGGATCACGGTCATGATCACGTGGGAAACGACAGAGGTGCTGAAGATCATCCGGTTGTAGGATTGAATTTCAGAATTTCTGAACTGCATGCGGCAATCGGTTTGGGACAATGGGGAAAATTAGATCGTTTTCTGGCGCAACAGCGAAAAATTAAAAATCGGATCAAAAACAGTTTGAAACAATATACTGAAATCGATTTCAGAAGAATACCCGACGAATCAGGCGACAATGCATCTTTTCTTTCATTGATTTTGGATGATGAGATTACTGCAAAAAATCTGGCAAAAGAATTGAAATCAAAAGGAATCCCGTGTGCCTACTGGTATGACAACAAATGGCATTACATAAGGAAATGGAATCATTTCAAAAAATTAAAAAACTCAAATGAATTGTACAGCGAACAAAGAGAACTGCTGCCCGATTATGAAAATCAGGATTTTTCGGTTTCGGATGCCATCATGAAAAAAGTGGTTTCGATCCCGATCTCATTGAGATGGGACGAAAAAAAAGCAGATCAGGTTTCGGCAGTCATAATTGAAATCACAAAAAATCAAACAGTTGAAAAATGAAGAAGATCATCTTGTTCAGACACGGAAAAAGCAGTTGGGATTCTGGTGTAAGCGATTTTGAAAGAGATTTGGCGCAAATCGGTGTCAGACGGACCCACAAATCAGCAAAAGAACTGAGCCGAATAATTGATTTTAAAATTGATGCCTGGTATTCGAGCCCTGCGAGGAGAGCAGAGCGTACTGCTTCGATTGTCGCATCTTATTTTCCGGAAGAACCAAAAATCAATCTCGATCAGAAATTGTACACCTTTTCTTATTTTGATTTATTGAAATTTGTAAAAACACTGGACAACACTTATCAGTCCGCCATATTTTTTGGACACAACGAAGCCTACACCGAATTCGCCAACCGAATGGGTGATTTGTTTTTAAACAATCTGCCGACTTCGGGTGTGGTCATCATCGAGCTTGACTCCGACCAATGGGAAAATATTGAAAAAGGGAAAACCATAAAAGTCATAAAACCAAAAGAACTGTGAGTCAGATATATGTAAACAGAGAGATTAGCTGGCTGAGATTCAACGCCAGAGTGCTGCAGGAAGTGAAAGACCCGAGTGTTCCGCTGCTTGAAAGACTTCGGTTTTTGGGAATTTATTCAAACAATCTGGATGAATTTTATTCGGTTCGTTATTCGTCGGTTTTGCGTTCAATTCAGCTGAAAAGCAGAGTGTACCGAAACATTATAGAAGGTCAGACAGATGAGGAACTGATCGATCAAATCAACAATGATGTCGCCATTCAAAGAGATGAATACGATGCACTTTATGATCAGATTTTGCTCGAACTGGAGGATAACAATATCTATTTTATTGACGACAACAATATCAGAGAACAGGAACATATCGACTTTATAGCCGATTTTTTCAATTCGCAGCTCAGCCATTCGATTGGGGTTTATATACTCGACAAAAAGTTGGATGCGCCTGCCATTCGTGACGGAGCGTTTTATATGGCGGTTAAATTTATCGAAAACAACATTCCAAAATATTCGCTGATCGACGTGCCAACCCAGATTTTTTCAAGATTTGTGGTGCTGCCTCAAATCGGAGACAAACAGTATGTGATGTATCTCGAGGACATCATCAGACACCATTTGGCAGAAATTTTCAAGGTGTTCAAATATGATTTTATGGAAGCTCATTCGATCAAAGTTACTCGTGACTCTGAACTCGAACTGAGCAACAGCCTGGAAGACAGTCTGCTCGAAAAAGTGGCTAAAAGTCTGGAAGGAAGGCGAAAAGGTGAACCGGTCAGGATTGTGTATGACCGTGAAATTGCAGATGACACACTGAAATTTCTATTGAAAAAACTGCATATTGACGATTATGACTCGATCAATTCTGGCGGAAAGTATCACAACAAAAGAGATTTGATGTCTTTTCCAAATCTGGGGAGAGCCGATCTTGAATATGAAAAAATAAAGCCGATCATCCCGCATCGTTTTTCAAAATACAGAACTTATTTTGAAGCGATTTCGGCAGAAGACCATCTGCTGTTTTATCCATTTCACGATTATTCTGTTTTTCTGAAATTCTTGAGAGAAACTGCCATAGATCCGAAAGTCAAAAAAATCAAAATTACTGTCTATCGGGTCAATACCGAATCTCAGGTGATGAGCGCGCTGATCAATGCAGCAAGAAACGGAAAAGAAGTCACTGCGGTACTCGAATTGAGAGCCCGTTTTGATGAAGCCAACAATGTGAAATGGTCCAAAAGGCTGAGAGATGCAGGCGTAAACGTAATCTACGGTGTTCCCGGTCTGAAGGTGCATGCAAAAATCGGTTATATCGAAAGAGATGCCGAAGACGGAATGGCAACCGCCTATGGTTTTGTGAGTTCTGGAAATCTGAATTCAAGCACTGCAAAGGTTTATACCGATCACACACTGCTGACATCACAGGCTGAAATCGTTCAAGAAATCAACCAGGTTTTTAAATTTTTTAATGCAAATTATCTGACCCAGTCATACAACAAACTGCTGGTTTCACCCATGCAGAACCGAAAGAGAATCATAAAATTCATCAAAAAAGAAATCAAGAATCATAGAAAAGGATTGCCGTCAGGTATCAATATAAAAATCAACAGCCTCAGTGACAAACAGATCATTGATATGCTATACAGAGCTTCTGCTGAAGGCGTTAAAATCAGGCTGGTTGTGAGAGGAATCCACAGCCTGATTCCCGGTGTTCCCGGACTTTCAGAAAATATTGAATCTATCAGCATCGTCGATAAATTTCTAGAACATTCCAGAATCTACTGGTTCAAAAACAGCGGCGACGACCGGCTGTTTATTTCTTCTGCAGATATGATGGAAAGAAATCTGGATGCAAGAGTCGAGGTTGCCTGTCCGATCTATAATCCCGATATCAAAAAAATGCTGATTGAATCATTCGAACTCAGTTTTAACGACAATGTGAAGGCGCGCATACACGATGCCACCAGCAGTCTCGCCTATCGGACAAACGATCTGCCGGCTTTGCGTTCGCAATTTGCCACCTATAATTATCTGTTTGAACAAAATCTGAAAGCGATAGAGGAGGATGAAAACAAAACCGAACAAAATCTGAAACATGAATATTAGGAAACTGGCAGCGATCGACATCGGTTCAAACGCAATCCGTTTACTGATTAATTATGTGTATGAATTTCCAAAATCAGACCCTGTTTTTAACAAGACCGCTCTGGTGCGTATGCCGGTCAGACTGGGAAAAGATGTGTTTACCGAAAAAAGGATTTCTGACCGCAGCGCCAGCCGAATGATTGCTGCAATGAAGGCTTTCAGACTGATGATGGACATATACGGCGTTGAAGAATATCTGGCTTTTGCAACTTCCGCAATGCGCGAATCGGAAAACGGAAAAGAGATCCTGAAAAAAATCAAAAAGAAGGCGAATATCAAAGTCAAAATAATTGACGGCGAAACCGAAGCAAGACTGATTTTCGCTTCTGAACTCAACAGATTTGTGATCGACGGAAACAATTATCTGTATGTGGATGTAGGCGGCGGCAGTACTGAGTTGACGCTGATTAAAAACAACCGGGTCGGCATTTCAAAATCTTTTGAGATCGGCACCGTCCGGCTGATGGAAGGCCGTGTGGACAATTCGATCTATCCGGAAATGAAAAAATGGATTGAAGAAAACATCAGAAAATATCAGGTCGATCTGATCGGATCGGGCGGAAATATCAATCATGTTTACAAATATTCGGGTGTGAAACTCGGCAAGCCGCTGCCGGGCAGTTATGTCAGAAAAAATTTCAAGATCATCCGAGAAATGAGTTTTGAAGAAAGACTCAGAGAGTTCAATATGAAACCCGATCGTGCAGATGTGATCGAGTATGCGCTTGAAATCTATGTCAAAGTGATGAAATGGACACGCGCAAAGAAAATTCATGTGCCCAAAATCGGAATTTCTGATGGAATGATTCGTTCGCTTTATCAGGAATTGAAGGAGAAGGGTTGAAATTTTCAAGTCTGCTCTTTTGGGATTTTTTTGTTTTGACAGCTTAGGTCGAAAATAATAAATTCCGGCAGCCTGTAAAGAACCAATTGCAAAACATTTTGATTCAATTCTTTAAAAACCTGGTTCAAAAACCAAATTCAGCATCAAAATACTTTAAATTTGGAATTCAAAACGAAATTCAAATGAGAACACTGAAAATCATATTGTGCGTTTTTCTTGCATTGTTCGGCGCACTTACCGTATTTATGGGATCATCAGTCCTTTTTGATTGGTTTGGAATACGCGAGATTGAAGGGAATTATGTTGAGTTTGTAGTCAAAGCAAATCTGTTTTGCGGTATAATTTATCTGTTTGCATCATACGATATATGGCACAACCGAATGGCAGGCACTTATGCGCTGCTTGCGGCATTTTTCATACTATTGATCACATTTGTATTTTTCATCAATCATATCAATCAGGGTGGTCTGTACGAACAAAAAACAGTCAAAGCAATGAGTTTCAGAACTGCAATTACACTGATTGTTTTTGGACTATCATTCTATATTTTGAAGAAACAAAAAGCAGAAATTGTTAATAAATAAACGGCTGCGGTTTATAACTCAATTGTATCATTTTCCCGAAAATGGAGCGAAAAATTCCAAAAAACCGTTCACAAACTCAATTTTTAAGAAATTTTTAAGATTTTAAATGCTGAAAATCTGAAAGTTAAAATTTATTTTTGGGCAGGTTAAAAAAAGAGAGATGAAAAATTGGTTGGGTATAATTGTGCTTGCTGTGGCAATTTCAGTAAATGCACAAAGTCTTTCAGTAGAAAATAATTTTTTTGTAAACGGCTTTAACTATCATTACGAGCCTGATATACTTCCCGCCAAAGAGGCAAAAACAATCAAAAAAGAAAAGTTTTTGTTTGTCAAAGAAAACATCAAATACACAGATCATATATTTGAAGCTTCGTCTTTTAAAATCCCGATGATATCGGATTTTTTCCAGATGGACGAACTGATCAGAGAAGGGAAATTGGTCGAAGTACCTGAAGAAGGCGAAGGATACAGCATTCAGAAACTGACACATTCGCGACCGGTTTTGCTGAATGAAGCTTATGATGTGCTGAAAGAAATTTCGGATGCATTTTACAGTCAGACTTCAAAAAAATTAAGCATTTCATCTCTGACCCGCACCGAACAGACCCAAAACAGACTGAGAAGAGTCAACAGCAATGCTGCAAAAGGAGAAAGTGCACATGCTTACGGCGCTGCTTTTGATATTTCTTATTCTCAGTACAATGGTGTGAGAGGAAGAAATTACAAATACGAAAAAATGGTTCAGCAGATTTTGGACGATCTGGTAAAAGACGGAAAAATCTATTACATCAAGGAAGTGAGACAGCCCTGTTTTCATGTGACTGTCAGAAATCCAAATCTGAACTATCCGGCAGATTATCCGGTTGAAGATATACTCGAACTGCTGATGAGCAGCGATATGCACATTCATTGATCGGTTCGAAAAAAATGAAACCGCCTTTTGGGGCGGTTTTTTTATGGGTTCGATTCTGTGATTTTATTTCAGACCGATCTCATCCACAAACAGCCAGGCGGCATGACCCGCACCCGGGTTCCCGTCCGGAATGATACCCGCATTGTAAATTTCAACTTTCAAAAAACGGGCCGACTGAACCGGAACAAAATTAATAACTACCCGACCGTTCAATTCCTCAATCTTCTGTTTGCCGATTTCACCGATTTCTTTAAAATTGATTCCGTCATCAGAAATCAGGATTTTTGCACCGCCCGCCAGATGAATCCAGCTGCCTTTGTTGTTGAGCGAATTGAAATAAAGCTTTGAGAAATCTGTCTTTTCGCCCAGATCGATGGTGGCAATCACATCAGTACCGCTGAATCCAAGCCAGGTCTTGCCCAGCACTTTTGGATCGCCTTCAATACCGTCCACCAGAGTCAGTTCACCGCCAAAAGAATAATTCGGCGCCGGCTGATTGACCAGCTCAACCGATTTTCCGGTCGATTTGCTCACATTCAGTCTTTGATGAGTGATTGCGCTTTTCAATTCACCGCCCTCAAAATATGCAGCCCGTATCGTCATCGGCCGGTCAACACGAATCGGCCATTGATAGGTCTCAGAATCGATGGTCGGTTCGCTGCCGTCAGTGGTAAAACGGATATTGTGTACATCTTTTGACATATAAAGCTCATACGCAATTCCGTTTCCACTGCGGATGACTCTGCCGCTCGGATTGAAAATGCTTTTTGAATAATTCACACCCAACTCATCCAAATATTTGAAATGATCGACTGCCTTTTTTTCAAAAGCAATGTAATTTTTGGGATCATTCGTTCCCCAGCCAACTTCTGAAAGCGCCATCAGACGCGGAAACAGCATGTACTCAACCTGTTTGAAATCGAGTATGTATTCCGCCCATAAATTTGCCTGTACGCCCAAAATGTATTTTCCTTCCTCTGCATTCAGTTCTTCGGGAATCGGATGATATGAATATATTTTTTCCAAAGGTGTATATCCGCCAAAAGCCAGCGGTTCATTCTGTGAATCTCCCTGATAATGATCAAAATAACAGTAAGCACCCGGTGTCATCACCGCATAATGTCCGGTTTTTGCAGCTTCGATTCCACCCTCCTCGCCTGTCCAACTCATCACAGCCACATTGGGTGCCAGACCACCTTCAAGGATTTCATTCCAGCCGATGATCTTTCTGCCCCTGCTGTTAACATATTTTTCGATTCTTCGGATGAAATAACTCTGCAAACCTTCTTCATCTCCCAGATTTTCGGTTTTGATCAACTGTTGGCAATGCGCACATTCCTTCCAGCTGACTTTCGGACATTCGTCTCCGCCGATATGGATGTATTCTGACGGAAAAAGTGCAATGACCTCATCCAGCACATTTTCAAGAAATTCAAATGTTTCTTCCTTCGGACAAAACACATCATCAAACACACCCCATTTTGTGGCAACTTCAAATGGTCCCGGTGCACAGGCTAATTCAGGATAGGCAGAAAGCGCAGCCAATGCATGACCGGGCATTTCGATTTCGGGAACGATGGTGATATGCAGCTTTTTTGCATATTCGATTACTTCTTTGATCTCTTCCTGAGTATAAAATCCGCCGTAAGGTACACCGTCAAAGCGATTGTCGCCATAAGGCCCAATCATCGATTCTTTTCTTTTTGAACCGATTTCGGTCAGCTTCGGATATCTTTTGATCTCGATCCGCCAGCCCTGATCATCGGTCAGATGCCAGTGAAAAGTGTTGATTTTGTACATCGCCAGATAATCCAGATATCTTTTGACTTCTTCCTTATTGAAAAAATGACGCACCACATCCAGATGCATTCCGCGCCATTTGAATTGAGGTTCGTCCTCAATAACCATTGCCGGAATCTTTCGGTCAACCTGATGTTCTTCAAACAATTGCGCAAGCGTTTGAAGCGCACGGAAATAGCCCGAGTTTGATGAGAAAGTTATAAAGATTCCTTTTTCTTCCACAGAAATTGAATACCATTCATCCGGATGAACTTTCTCGATATAAATTTTACGTATTTCAGCTAAATTAATTTTTGAAATTTTAAAGTTGAATTTTCCTTTCAGTCTGTTGATCAGATAATTGCTTTCCTGTTGCGGCAGTGATTTTGAAATCAGTAAAGTATCCGGAATCACAAATTCACCCTGTTTCAGTTCCAATTTTTTGGGTTGTGGAATCAGTTGGTTTTGGGCATTTAGTGCCGTCAGAAAAATTGAAGAAAGAAGCAATAAAAATAAATTCCTCATTTTTGTGTGGTTTGAGCCGATAAATATAATGAATCAAAAGAATTCGGTAAATTCAATATCTTTGATTTAATCAATAATAATCGAAAAATATAATGAAGAATTATATAAAAAAAATATTTGTCTTTCTTATAGGCATTATTTTTCTAATAACTTGTTTTTATGGTTATTATGCATACATATTTCACCAGAATTTAAAAACAACAAAATTCAATCAAATCATTTCAGAAGCAAAAATAGGAAGTGAACTGCCCCAAAACTTTTTTAAAACCTTTGAAAAATTAAATCCAAAAAGTACGGATTACGGTTTTTGGGGTTCGCTGATACATCAAAAAGAATGTCAGTCTCTGAATATAGCAAGACGGATTTATCCTTATGTTAAAAATCAAAACAACAACAGACTTGAAAATCTGAGTTTTGAGTATTTTCTTACTTTAAAAATTGAAAAGAATCTAAGTCAAATCCAGTGTTTAAACCATATTGCAAAAAGCTCTGATTTTATATACGGGAATTTCGGAATTGAAAGAGCATCCGAATTTTATTTCAAAACAAACATTAAAAATCTGGGTTCCGAACAAATGGAAACTCTTATAAAAATGATTAAAAATCCGGTCTTGTATAATCCTTTACGAGAAAAAGAACTGCAGATTCAACATTAATTATATAAAAGCCCGCCTTTCAGTTCAAAATCTCTTTTGATTTTTTCCCAGTTGTCGGGATCGATCGGACGGGTTGTATTTTCAATGATCACCGTTTTGTAACCGAGATCCAAAGCGTCATTTGCTGTATAATTGACACAGTAATCAGCTGCCAGTCCGCAAATATGGACTTCATCCACATTTCTGTCTTTGAGATAACCGTTCAGACCGGTGTTTTTTCGTCTGCCGTTGTCAAAAAATCCGCTGTAACTGTCCACTTCGGGATTCATTCCTTTTCTGAAAATTGCTTCGATCTTTCTGACTTCCAATTCGTCGTGAAATTCAGAGCCGTGTCTTCCCTGTACACAGTGAACCGGCCAAAGCACCTGGCTGAGACCGTTCAGATCGATGATTTCAAATTCATTTTTTCCGGGGTGTTCGGCTGCAAAACTTTTGTGATGCGCAGGATGCCAGTCCTGGGTCGCAACGATCAGTTCATAATCTTTCTGGAGTCCGTTGATCAGCGGAATCACCTCATTTCCGCCCGGGACTTCAAGGCTTCCGCCCTCAAGAAAATCGTATTGGATGTCAACGATGATTAATGCTTTCATAAGGTTCAAAGTTAGTAATTTTTGGAGAAGAGCAGATCATTATAACGGGATTAAATCAGTTCAAATCAACAAAAAAATGCCTGTTTCAATTAGTCAAAAACAGGCATTTTAAGAATTCAAATTAGATTTCAGGGTTTCAGAAAATTATAGTGTTCATCATAATAAAGCATCTGTTCAACAAAGTCGGCCGGATACTCAATTTTAATATCAGTGATATTTCCGTCCTTATCGGTTACAGGAATCAAAACCGGATTGATAAAACCGCTGTATGGTGCAATATTCAAAGGTTTGTATCTTTCCAGCACTTCATTGTGTAACTTCTGATCCACTTTCACACCGTAATTCTCAACCAGATTTTTTCCGGCTTCATAGTCACCTTCAGATTTGATTCTCTGAATTTCTTTCAGCAAATCTCCAAACAGTGTTCTGAGCGCATCATAATCATTGATTTTAAAATAGGTTTTTCCGTCTTTTACGATTTTCTCAATCACATTTTTGTCTTTTCCTTTTTCAAACGCCCATGCAGCCACCAGCTGACGGTTTCTCATATGTGATTCTTCGATGTTGTTTCCTGGTTCTATCCTTCTCAATTGCAGCATCATACCGTTTCTGATATAATTGTCATAAGCTGCACGACCCACATCAAGGGTTTCCATCAGACCGAGATCAATCAGTTTCTGATCCATCAGATAATAAAGACCAACCAGATCGGCTCTTGCTTCTTCAAGCGTGCTTGCATAACTTTTCAAAGTCACATTTGGCGTTGCAATACCGGGATTGAGCTGTCCGCTTGCATGTCCGATCACCTCATGAAGTGCAGTATGCAGATTATCAGCCAGTTCTGAATATTTTTTGTCTCTTTCTTTTTCCTCATCATCATAACCGAATTCGTCGATGGTCGCGCCACCCGAAGCCGACTGATAAGCATCGATAATATTTCCGAGACTCACCGATTTTGAACCGTGTTCGGCTCTTATCCAATCCGCATTCGGCAGATTGATCCCGATCGGAGTTGCCGGAGATGCATCGCCCGATTCACCGACCACATCCACCACTTTGTAGCTGACACCGGTTACATTTTTCTTTTTGTGTTCTGCCATAATCGGGGAATTGTCCTCAAACCACTGCGCATTGTCAGACACCACTTTCATCCGTTCTGATGCTGCAAAATCGTTCATCTGAACCACTGATTCAAAATTGGCTCTGTAACCTTTTGCATCACCGTACACCTCAATAAATCCGTTGATGTAATCAATGTCCCCTTCGGTTGCTTCCGTCCATGCGATGCTGTAATCGTCCCAATCTTTCAGATCACCCGATTTATAATATTTGATCAGCAGTTCCAATGCTTTTTTCTGAGGTTCGTTTTCAGCTACGCCGACTGCTTTTTCAAGCCAAAAAACCACCTGCTCAAGCGCCGGACCATACATTCCGCCGACTTTCCACGGAACTTCTTTGATCTGTCCGTTTTGGTCAAGAATCATCTGTGAATTCAAACCATAAGAAATCGGTTGTTTGTCGGTGGGATCGATGATTTTATTGTAATAATCATCCACCATTGCATCGGTCAGACCGTCGCCGTAAAAATTGTTTGCACTGCCCGCAATCAGTCCTTTTGAAGGATCGAGATTGACTCTTTTGGGATCTACTGCCGGATTAAAAATTGCTTCCATCGCGGCTTCACTCAGTTTTGAACCGGTTTCGTCCATCAGTTTTTGAAAATATTCTTTTGAAAACTGAGGCGTGAATTTATCCATCGAGTAATGATGATGAATTCCGTTTGCAAACCACATCTGTTTGGCATAAACCATAAATTTATCCCAGTCCTCTCCTTTTTCGCCTTTGTAATTTCTGACGATATTGTCGATCGTCTGACGGATTTCGAGATTGTGTTTGTAATTCTGATCATACACGATGTCTCTTCCGGCAAGACCTGCCTGAGTCAGGTAATAAACCAGTTTTTTCTGGTCAAGTGTCAGTTTGTCAAAATCATCCACTTTGTATCTCAGCACCTGAATATCTGCAAAACGGTCTGCTTTGACTTCAAAATTATTCCCTGCCTTTGATTCCGAATCGCTGCTGCCATCTTTTTTCTGACTGCACGAAATCAGAGATCCTGCAATGATTGCGCTCATGATTATTTTTTTCATATTGTTTATTTTGAACCCCCGAATTTATGAAAATATAAGATTTTGAACCCAATTGATTGGAAAATTAACCAAAATCAAATCAGTCCCGGAAATCGAAATCACCCTCCTGGATCATAGGAATTAATTATCATAAATCAATTTGCAATCACATCTTCATATTTACATTTGCAGAAAATTTTTTGAAGATGACCAAACTCAAGATATTGACTTCTACCAACCGAACTGGTGCAAAAGGCAGATCGGTTGCCGACTGGATCACAGAATTTGCAAGAGAAAACAGTGATTTTGATGTTGAACTGCTCGATCTGGCGGAAATCAATCTTCCATTTATGGATGAGCCTCATCATCCGGTTTTAAAAAATTATCAGTTTGAACACACCAAAAAGTGGAGTGAAAAAATTGATGAAGCAGACGCATTTGTCATCGTCTTGGCGGAATACAATTACGGTTATCCCGCGCCGA
The DNA here is from genome assembly GCA_041677705.1 of Weeksellaceae bacterium. GTDB lineage: Bacteria > Bacteroidota > Bacteroidia > Flavobacteriales > Weeksellaceae > Moheibacter. The sequence continues at coordinate 18,054 of JBAYPM010000031.1, forward strand.
TCAAAAATGCAATCGATTATCTGCATCAGGAATGGAAATACAAACCGGTCGGTTTTGTGAGTTATGGCGGAATTTCGGCAGGACTTCGTGCTGTGCAGATGTTGAAGCAGGTTTTGACCACTTTGAGCATGATGCCGTTGACCCAACAGGTAAATCTTCCTTTCTTTTCAAGAGAAATCGACGAAAATGGGGTTTTCCGTCCCAACGATTCTGCGATCAGATCTGCAGTCGTAATGTTTGACGAACTGAAAAAATGGTGCGAATCGATGAAAACACTGAGAATCGCAGAGAACCAGCCGGCCTGATTCGGTACTATTTCATTTTTTATTAAATTGCGGTCTGTAGGAATGATCATGATATGGATGATTTAAATATAGACAAAGCATTGAATCTGATTCTTGAAAAAATCAATCATTGGGCATCTGATCTGATCTCGATGCTGCCCAATCTTTTGGTTGCGTCATTGATTTTTGTACTCGGATTTTATTTTTCAAAAAAGATTAAAAGATTTGCTGAGAAAAAACTGCCAGGCATCCTTCCGACACGGACACTTGCTAATCTTTCGATCAGTCTGATCTATATCTTTTGTCTGGGAACCGTAATTTTTATTGCACTGAAAATCCTGAACCTCGACAGCACCATTACCACTGCGCTTGCCGGTGCCGGAATCGTCAGTTTGGCGCTTGCATTTGCATTTCAAGACATAGCTGCCAATTTTATTTCGGGGATATTTATTGCTTTCAGCCGTCCATTTTTTGTGGGTGAACTGATTCGGGTGAAGGATTTTGAAGGTTTTGTGGTCGAAATGAGACTAAGGGAAACCATCATCCGCACCCATCAGGGACATTTGATTTCTTTGCCGAACAAAGAGGTTTTTCAAAATGCAATCACCAATTATACCCGATACGGAAAAAGAAGAGCAGACGTGGTTGGCGGTGTTTCGTATGGCGAAGATTTGAGAAAAGTCAGGGAAGTCGCACTGAAAGCACTTGAAAGCGTTCCAAATGTAATTTCAAAAGACACTACTTTTCTTTTTGAGGAGTTTGACGGGAGTTCGATCAATTTTAAAATCAGAATTTGGGTCAATTCAAGTAAATTCGGTGACTATCTGCAATTTATCAATGATACCATCATCGTTTTGAAAGAAGCTTTTGACGAAAACAATATCTCAATGCCATTCCCGATTACTACGCTGGATTTTGGAATCAAAGGTGGTGAAAAACTGTCGGATATCCTAAATTCCGGAAATCGGAAGTCTGAAGATTCAAAATAATTATTTCAAAGTCACAGCGGATCCACATCGATATCGATTCTCACCGATCTGTATGCGGATACGGTATGCAGTCTTTCAATGTTTTTTTCGATCAGTAATTTGATTTTTTTTGAAGAAGAATTTTCGGGGATCTTGATCATCAGCTGTCTGATGTACAGGTTTCTGATTCTTCCGACTGCCGGTTCTTCGGGTCCGAGCAGATGTTTTTCGTCCAGAAATGGTTTCATCAATTCTGCAAACTGTTTGGCGACTTTCTCGTTTCTTTCCCGATTGGCATGTTTGAATGTTACCTGAATCAATCTTAGGAAGGGCGGATACAAAAACGCATTGCGCTCATACAAAATATCTTTTGCGGTTTTTTCATAATCATATCTGCTGACATTCTGCAAAATTTCGTGATCGGGATTATAAGTCTGTATCAGCACCAGACCCTGTTCTTCTCTTCTGCCCGACCTGCCTGCAACCTGTGTCAGCAGCTGAAATGCCTTTTCGTGTGCCCTGAAATCCGGGAAATTCAGAATTGAATCAGCGCGGATCACACCGACCAAACCAATATTTCTGAAATCTAAACCTTTTGAAATCATTTGGGTGCCAATCAATATGTCGATTTCCTGCTGTTCAAAAGCTTCAATCGTTTTTTCATAAGCATGTTTTTTTCTCATCGCATCCACGTCCATACGTGCGATGCTGAGTTTGGGAAACAGCGACTGCAACTGAACTTCAATCTGTTGGGTACCAATTCCTTTTGTATTCAAATCCAGGCTTTGACAGTTCGGGCATTTGTTAAGCATCGACTGAGTATGGCCGCAATAATGACATCTCAGCGTGTTAGTATATTTGTGAAAAGTCAGCGGAACATCACAATTTGGGCAAAAAGGAGTAAAACCGCAATTCATACACTCAACGATGGGCGCAAATCCGCGCCGATTCTGAAAAATCAGCACCTGTTTGCCGTGATTGCAGCTTGTCTGAATCGCATCTCTCAACGTATGTGTAATATCTCCGCTGATCTGTTTTGTTCTCAAAGCTGCTCTCAGATCGACCAGTTCAATTTTTGGCAGCATGACCTTTGAATATCTTTGGGTCATGGTCACATAGCCGAATTTTCCGGTTTGTGCATTGTGATAGCTTTCCAATGAAGGTGTGGCCGAACCGAGAATGACATCTGCATCTGACTGTGATGCAAGGACAATTGCTGAATCACGTGCATTGAAATAGGGCCGAAAATCATTTTGTTTGTAGGATGAATCATGTTCTTCATCGACGATGATCAGACCAAGATCGTGGAACGGAAGAAAAAGCGCAGAACGTGCGCCGATGATGATTTTATAATCGCCGTTCAGTGTTTTTTGCCATAACTCTGCTCTTTCATTCTGATTGAATTTTGAATGATATATTCCTGTGATTTCACCAAAATATTTTCGAATCCGTTGAATCATCTGTGATGCTATAGAAATTTCAGGCAAAAGAAAAAGAACAGTTTTGTTCTGTGTCAAAGCCTTTTCGATGAGCTTGATATACACCTGGGTTTTTCCGCTCGAAGTCACACCGTGGAGCAAAACCGTCTTTTTTTGTTCAAAATAATTTTTGATTGATTCAAGCGCCTGATTTTGTTCGATGGTCAGTTTATCAGAATCTTTGGTTTCGATTTCTTCATCTTCAATTCTTGAAGTTTTTAATTCATAGATTTCAATCAGTCCCTTTTCTTCCATTGACCTGAGCACAGCATGTGTCCCGGATCTTTCTTTCAGAAATTTTGAAACTTTGACCGGCTTCTCTGACTGTTGTTCTTCAACAATCAGCTGGAGCAAAAGTTCGCGCTGACGATTTGCATTTTTCAGTCTGTCCATTGATTCATTAAAGAATTTCTGATCCTTTTTCAAATCCGGAATCACCCTGACGTAGAGTTCGATTTTGGGTGTATATTTTTCTTTTAGAACTTCATCCAATTGTACAATTCCCTTTTCCCAAAGAGATTTGATCACCGAAATTGCAGATTTCCGTTCAATGATTTTTGCGGTTTCGCTGACCGAAATCAATCCTTTCTGATGAATCGCCTGAATCACCATCCTTTCGGAGTCGGTCAGTTCCACGTCCGGATCTTCATCAATACCGGTAAATCGGATCATGGTTTCACTTTCCCATTTGAGCGCAGTCGGAAATCCGGCACGGTAAACATCGCCCAAAGTGCACATATAATAATCTTGAATCCACTCCCAAAACCTGATCTGATCTTCGGTCACCAAGGGTTCCAAATCAAGAATCGAATCGATCCTTTTGGTTTTGAAAAGTTCGGGTTGGTTCTGATGAAACGAATGAATGATGCCGGTATAAAGCTTATTGGTTCCGAAAGGCACGGTCACCCGGCTGCCCACCGAAAGTTGTTTCAGTTCGTCTTTGGAAACCTCATAAGTAAAGGTGCCCGGCAGTGCAAGCGGAAGAATGATTTCGGCAAAATGATGTTCGGCCATAACAGAAAACAGCAAATTTTGATTTGATTTTATAATTCAGCCAATTTAATAAAAACCAAAGAAATTTACATCAGTTTCTGTTTTTGAAGACAGATGAAGAATCATTAAAAATTAATGTTGAAAGTATATTTATTTCTGTTTTCTTCTTTTGATTTCTTTTTGAATCAGCGAAAGTTCACGGCCGGTCTGACCTGCGACCGAAGTATTTTCCTGCGCACGTCTGACCAGATAAGGCATCACTTTTTTAATCGGACCATAGGGAAGGTATTTTGCAACTTTGTATCCTTTGCTGCCCAAAATAAAACTGATGTTGTCGCTCATACCGTACAACTGGCCGAACCAGACACGATAATCACCTTTTTCAATATTGTTTTTTTCCATCAGTTTGGTAAGCAGTTCACAGCTGTATTCATTGTGACTTCCTGCAAAAAGTGAAATCCTGCCGATTCTTTCGACCATAAATTCCAGGGCAGCATTGAAATCTCTGTCAGTGGCTTCTTTGTTGGGTTGTATCGGATCTTCGTAACCCATTTCCTTTGCACGTTCACGTTCTTTTTCCATGTAGGCTCCGCGAACGATTTTAAAACCGATCAAATAATTTTCTCTTTCTGCTTTCTGAAAAATCTTTTTCAAATAATTAAGTCTGTCGTGACGATACATCTGAAGTGTACTCCAAACGATGCATCTTTCTTTGTTGAATTTTTGCATCATTTCATCCATCAGATCGTCGGCAGCATCCTGCATCCAGCTGTCTTCGGCATCTGCCATGATGGGCACACCGTTGTCAAAAGCATTCTGACAAACTTCAAGAAATCTTTTTTTGATGTTTTCCCAGCTTACTTTTTCGTGATCTGCCATCGGCATATTGTGACCGACTTTTTCATAGATATCAATCCGACCAAAGCCTGTTGGTTTGAAAACCACACATGGAATTTCATTGGGATTTTGTTTTGAAATCTGAATCAGTTTTAGGATTTCGTCTTTCACATGGTCAAATTCTTCATCAGTGGTCTGACCTTCGACCGAATAATCCATGATCGAGCTGACACCCGATTTGTAAAGATTTTTTGCAACCACCAGACAGTCATCAGTCGTTTCACCGCCAACAAACTGTTTGTAGATTGTATTTCTGACCGCAGGTTTTACAAACGGGATTCCGGTTGCAAAAGGAATTTTAAAAAAGAAAGTTCCAAAATTAGTCAGTGCCGGGCTGCCCAGAAGTTTGAACAGAAAATGAGCCTTCTTCAAATCTCGGTTTGATTTCAATTCAAAGGCAGTCTTGGTGTCGTCAAAATAGGCCATGTATAAACGATTTGAGATTACAAATTTATGGATTGAAACAGAATACTGTTAATATTTCTATGATAAAAAAAAATGATTTTTCGGGGTTTAAAAGCCAAGTTCATCATCTGAATCGTCATCATCCGCATCTTTGTAATCATCATAATCACTGTCGGTTCCAAATGAATCCTGTGGATTGACGGTCGGAAGGTTGATTGAGTTCCCCAAATCTTCATTTCCGTCCTCTTTGTTGATCGCGCTTTCAAAAACAAAATTTCCGGTCATAAAATCTTCTTCCAAATCCATGAATTTCGCCTGTTCGCTGATAAATCTCAAGCGGATATTTTCGAGCGAACCGTTTCTGTGTTTTGCAATGATGAATTCAGCCTGACCGATACATGAAGTCGCATTTTCATCGTCCCACACTTGAAGTTTGTAATATTCGGGTCTGTAAATAAATGAAACGATATCGGCATCCTGCTCAATCGCACCCGATTCGCGAAGGTCTGAAAGCAACGGTCTTTTGTTGCCGCCTCTGGTTTCGACCGAACGGGAAAGCTGTGAAAGAGCAATCACCGGAATGTTCAGCTCTTTTGCAATCGATTTCAGGTTTCTCGAAATGGTTGCAATCTCCTGTTCACGGTTTCCGGTCGCTTTGGATCCGCCCAATGTCATCAGCTGAAGATAGTCAATGACGATTAGTTTGATTCCGTGCTGCGAAACCAGACGTCTTGCCTTTGCCCTCAAATCAAAGATTGAAAGTGCGGGTGTATCGTCAATAAACAAAGGTGCCTTTTCAAGTGTTTTCACTTTTTCAAGCAGCTGTTTCCACTCATGATTTTCAAGGGTAGCTTTTCTCAGTTTTTGTGAAGAAATTCCGGTTTCGCTTGAAATCATACGGGTAATCAGCTGCACGCTTGACATTTCGAGTGAAAAGATAGCGGTCGGTATTTGTTGATCAACGGTCATGTTTCTCGCCATTGACAGCACAAATGCAGTTTTACCCATACCCGGTCTTGCCGCGATGATCACCAGGTCAGAATCCTGCCAGCCTGATGTGATGTGGTCAATTTTTGCAAATCCGGAAGGTACACCACTTGGCCCCTCTTTTTCAGAGATTGCTTTGATTTTTTCAAGCGCCTGATGCACCAGTGTATTTGAATCTGTATAACTTCGTTTGATTCCTCTTTCTGCGATTTCAAATAATTTTCCTTCAGAGAAATCAAGAAGTTCAAGCACATCTGTGGTTTCATCGTATGATTTGTCAATAATATTTGATGAAATCTCGATCAGTTGTCTCAATACAAATTTCTCAATCAGTACTCTTGAATGATATTCAATATGTGCCGATGAAGAAACTTTTTGGGTGAGCTGAATCAGATAATATTCGCCTCCGCAAAGTTCCAGTTTCCCATCGCTTCTCAATTCATTTGATACGGTAAGCAGGTCAATCGGCTGGGTGGCATTGAACAGTTTTTGGATGGCAGCAAAGATGGTCTGATGCTGAATTCTGTAAAAAACTTCGGGAAAAAGAACATCGATAATTTCATCGATTCCTTTTTTGTCAATCATCATTGCGCCGAGCACTGCTTCTTCCAAATCAATGGCCTGCGGCGGCAGTTTTCCGCGTTCTAAACTAATGATTTCCTGATCTTTACGTTTGATTGATGTAATTCTTCCTATTTCCTCCATAAGCTGGGCTAAGATAAGAAATTGTTCACCAAAGAAGCCTAATTTTTTCTGAATAAAGTTGTCAACAACATTCAAAATCTGTTAAAGTTTTATTGTGAATAATTTAAAGGCACGGAATTTGAAAACCTGATTTTTGTCATGATAAATCTGAATTGCAATTCAATTTTTTAAACTGCTAAAATGTAAATGTACCGGTTGATTAATTGTTTAATTTAAAATCGTGTTACAATGAAAAAAAACAGACAATCGTGGGAAGATTTTCTATTTGAAAATCGAAACAAGGCATATGGTGCCTATGAACTGAGAACAAATGCAGGCAGAAACCTGCTGAAATCTCTGCTGGTGATCGTTTTCTCAGTTGGAATTGCAATTACTGCATTTTCTTCATCATCAAAGGACGTACCGGTGACTTTTGACGGAAACCGACCGCCAATCCATAATCTGACGAAGATCGATGAATTCGGGCAGAAAATTCCGCCCAAAAAGGTTGATTTGCCGCCGCCTCCAAAAGTTACGGTCAAAGAAAAATCAGGGAAAGATGTGGTACCGACACCAAAAGCTGATCCTCCGGTTGAACATCCGCTGGCACAGCAGACCGATCTTGGAATCACAAAAGGTGATGAAGACAGTGGGGATGCCGGAAATCTCGGTGCCCTCAATCCCATCAGTGACCCAAACAATACCGGCAACTCCCAAACCGTTACCGATCAGCCTGATCCGGTTCCGACGCCCGATACTCCTAAAACCATGAATTCAACACAGGTAACCAAAATGGCTGTCTTTCCAGGTTGCGAAAAATCAAAGACCAATCAGGATTTAACCAATTGTATGGCAACAAAACTTTCTCAGGAACTCGGTATAGAATTGAGAGATTTTGAGGACATTGCAAACAAATACGGAATTGACAAAGCAAATGCAAAACTGAGTTTTGTGGTGGACAGAAACGGAAAGATTATCCAGGTTCAGGCGATGAGCGGCGGAAACAAAGAACTCAGCGCCGAAGCTCAAAAGGCATTGAATAAAATTTCGAAAAAGCTGGTGCAGAAAGGCAAATACATCAAACCGGCAGAAACCGATGACGGAACTGCAGTCAATCTGATATTCAATATACCAATCAGATTTGATTTGAAATAAACAGACTTTCTTATTTATTGAAACAGGGGAAATCAACAGAATTAAAAATTGATTTCTCCTGTTTTATTTTTCGATTGGTCTGTAATTGATCAGTCCTTTCAATGCAGGGAAAATCACCATCAGAAAGCCGATAATCATGGTGGAGCCAGAAACTGCAAAAACCATAAAATATGGTTTGAGCGAATAAATCATCCCAACATAAGGCACTCTGTCTTCGCTGAGCTGCCAATATCCTTTTAAAAATCCCGCAATGATCAGACTAAGAAAAAATATTGGAAGACTGATCTGTATGATCCAATAACCGAAATTGATCGATTTCATATTTTGTTTGACCGCTTTTTGTTTTGAAATCCTGTCAAATACAAACGACAGCAGCAGCATAGTGTTGATCCCGATGGTTGCGCCCATGGTATGTCCGACCACCACGTGGGTTCCATGCATATATATATTCAGCGCCGGAACCGACATACAGATGGCAAGACCCAAAGTGATAAAAACCCATATATCGGCCGCCATGATAAATTTATAACTCAATATGTTATAATTTTTTTGAATCGAACTGATCGAATCTCTCCACAGCCAGATGATTCTTGCAAACAAAATCAGTTCGGTCATGCTAACTGCATAAGCGATGTGTTTGACATAGGGAAAGGTCGGGAGCGTGTATATATGATGTCCCCAGTTAAACATTCCGTTGAACAATCCCAGAAAATAAAGCCAGAATGCAATGTTAGAATAACTGTATTTATTATTGCCCGCAATTTTGTCCATCAAATAAATAGAAGAACCGTAAACCAGCATATTCCATGCGCCGACAAGCGATCCGTAAGATTTCCATTGAATCGTCATATCATGAACGATTTCATTTCTGAACCAGGCAAACAGCCACAAGTTTGATTCGGTATAGGTAAACAAAAAGAAAGCTACGCCGGTAAGCCACATCCAGATATAAACCGGCTGTTTTTTAAATGATCCGACCGAACCAAAGATATTGATCAGAAACAATACCCAGCCGATCCAAATCGGAATTGCAAAACCGGGATGAAATTCCCAATATTCCCTTCCGCCAAAGATTCCGAAAAAATAGCTGATCAGAATGGATACGGTAGTAATTGCAAAAAGGAAAAGTTGAATTTTGAGCAGCTTCGGGTATCTGATTCCTTTTCCGGTATGTTCCTGTAAAAATGTAAAAACTGCACCCATAGCAGCGGTCAGTATCCAAAAGACCATTGAAGAAACATGCAGCGGTCTGATTTTTTCGAATGAAACATAATGTTTTGACAGACCTGGAAATACATATTCCAAAGCGCCGGCAAGCCCAAAGATCAGGCCGAAACTCAAAAGACAGAGTGCAAGAATGTAAAAATAATTGGCTGACTTACTGTGAAATTGTTCCATCCAAATTTTGTTTAAAAGTTCTGGGATCTCCTTTTCCTGATTCGTCAACCGATTTTAAGAAAGCTTTCAACGCATCGATTTCATGTTCTGACAAATGAAAATTGGGCATCACATTGGTTCCGCTGATCAAAAATGCTTCTATGTGTTCGGGACTTCGATGAGAACTGATGTTGGTCAGATCCGGTCCCAAATGACCGCCCAAACCGTACAGCTGATGACAGGAAATACAGTTTTTTTGCTGCCACAGCAGTTTACCCTGTTCCTCAAGACTTCCGGATGCTGCCTTCTCAACTCCGTCCAATGGCGGTTTTACATAAAGATCAAAAGAATACGCAATAAAACTTACCACCAGAATAATCAAAACCCCCAATTTAAATTTGTCTGACTCCATAATAAAGGACAAATATATCTTTTCCGTGTAGAATTATAAAAAATCGAACAAATATATTTAATTTTTTTGATTAAAATATTTTCCAGCTGAGTCCCCAAATCACATTGAAATTCATCGGACCTCTGTCCTTTCCGTAACCCGGGATTACGAGCGGATCTATGTTTTGCTGTTTTTTTGAACCGAGATAAATCTGCGGCCGTACCGATACATCCGCATACAGATTGCTGATCAGCCGAACCCTTGCACCGCCGACCATCTCAAACCAGTAAGCACTTACATTTTCCTTTGGCAGGCTGCCATATTCATCCACCTGATTGCTCGATTCTCTGATCGGATACTGTTCAATCTCCTGACTGTAAGCGGCATATCCGAATCTTGCGCCGGTATAAAATCCGTTGGATCCATTCCGATAATCCTGTGATGCAAACCAGCTGAATCCGAATTTGAAATAAATTCCGTCCACACTGACTTTCCAGTCCAAATCATCAAAATTATTTTTTTCATAACCGATTTCGGCTGAGAGATTCCATTTTTTATAAATCCGGTAAGAAGCAAAAGCCATTCCGCCCTGACGGTCAGAAAATGCCGAAAGTGCCGGACTGAAAAGATCGACACCAATAAAAAGATTGCCCACATCTCTGTGTCCTTTGGCCATGTTTTTGAGTGAATCGGTGTCAGTCACAACAGTTTTTGACTCAATATTAATCGAATCCTGCTGTGCAGACAATTGAATCCCGCAAAGACTAATTGCCAAGAATAATATACAGATTTGTAATCGTTTCATCTTTGAGTTCGTTTGATTCGGCAGGCAAAAGAGAGCTGATGTGCTGGTGGGTTGTCTCATAATTCAAACTTTCATACACCACTCTGAATCCGCAGGCCTTTGAAACATATTCTGATTTTGACTGATAATTTACAGTAAGTATATCGCTGTCCGAATTGCTTCTTCTTTTGATTTTAAAATAAACCCGTTCGGTGTTCAATCCAGCCAAAGGCAGTTTGATGCTGTCGGTAAAAAATTTCTCAAACAGTGTATCAGCCTCCTCAAAACCAATGTCAGCGGAACGGTAAATCGTCAGGCTGTCTTTCTGATTTTCAGTGTTGAGCTGATTTCTGAAAACCACCGTCAGATTGGGTGTCCCCTCGCCTATGCAAATGTCGTCTTCTTCGCAGCCCGAAAGTAAAAACGGGACGATCATCAATATCGAAACAGCAAAACCAAACTTAAATTCCTGAATTCTCATCGGGTCAAAAATACGATTATCTGAATGATTTTTGTGTGTTAATTTTTCTTGATCTTTTAATTTCATTCATTCCAATAATAAGAATCGGGATAAGGTCTTTTTCCAAAAACGGCTGTTCCGACTCTTACAATGGTTGATCCTTCTTCGATTGCGACTTCCAAATCGCCGCTCATCCCCATCGACAGTTCTTTCATTTCGACATTTTTGATATTTTCCTGAATGATCTGATTTTGAATTTCTTTGAGCAGTTTGAAACATTTTCTGACTTTTTCGGTTTCGGCGCTGAACAGACCGATGGTCATCAGTCCTTTGATCCGGATCCTGTCCATCTTTGAAACCTCTCTGACAAGATCCAACGCATTTTGGGGACTGATTCCAAATTTGCTTTCTTCAAAAGAGGTATTGACCTGAATCAGCACGTCCATTGTTTTGTCTTCATACACAAGCCTGTTCTGAAGTTTTTTGGCAAGTTTGAGCCGATCGACAGATTCAATGCATTTTACATCATATCTCAGAATTTCCTTCACTTTATTGGTTTGCAGGTGACCGATAAAATGACTAATGTGCGGAAAATTCTTCAAATCATCATATTTCTCTTTGACTTCCTGAATCTTGTTTTCTGCAATCAGTGTATATCCGGCATCAAATGCTTTTTTAATTCTCTCCGAATCGACTGTTTTTGTTGCAAGCAGCAGACTGACTTCATCTCTCTTCCGATTTGATCTTTCGCAGGCAGATTGAATTCTCTGTTCTATTTTTTGAAGATTTTGGATCATCGTTTCCACTTGATAATTGCTAAAAATTTTATTTACAAATTTAGTGATAATCAGCTGAAGACCTAATCTGTTATCGGTCGAAATCCGTTCCGGTCCAAAAACCTGATTTCAGACATCAAAATTCACTGATTCAAATCAGTTTTCCAACCTTATAAAAGTCAGTTGACTGATGCCATCAAAATCATTACCGATGCTAATTCAAATCATTAGAAAATCACTGTTAATGAGGCAACTTTGTTATGAAATTATAAACCATAAAATTATGAAACAGCTATTCTCAGGCAAAGGATTTTTTGCATTTGCATTGTTCTTTGCTGCACAATTCAGTATCGCACAAAAGACTTATCAGTTACAGTCAAAACCGGAGCTTGTAATTTCGGGAACTTCAACTTTGCATGACTGGTCAATGCCATCATCGACTGCAACCGGAAGTATGACGGCTGTAGAAAACGGAGGAAAATTGAGCTCAATCAGCGCAATGACCATCACCATGCCGGCAGAAAGTATAAAAAGCGGAAAGAAAGGAATGGACAAAAAAGCTTATGAAGCGATGAAAACCGACAAACACAAAAATGTGGTTTTCGCTTTGAAAAGCGCTTCCAAATCAGGAAACAACTGGACGCTTTCGGGTACTTTCAATATAGCAGGAGTCAGCAGGACAGTCAGCATTACGGCTCAGGAATCTCATTCGGGCGGTGTCTTCGGATTGAAAGGTTCTTATGATTTCAAACTTTCAGATTACAAAATCACTCCGCCGGTTGCACTGATGGGAACCGTAAAAACAGGAGATCCCGTAAAAATGACTTTCAATGTGAAATTTAAATAAAACGATAAAAACATAAAAAATTGAATATGAAAAAATTTATTACACTTGCGATTGCCATGCTGATCGGATCGACAGCCTTCGCGCAGGAATTGGATTTCAAACTTGACAACTGGTATCCGCAGACCAAACAGGCGAGAAATTTGTTTGAATCCAAAAAGGATACGGTAACCGAATTCGACAAAGTTAAAGTACATATCGGAGGAGCGTTTGCACTTCAGTTTCAGGCAATTCAGCACGAAAACAAAGCAAACGAGATTCTGAATGCAGACGGAGTAAATCTGAATCAGCTTTACGACATCGGAAACAACTTCAACCTGGCTACAGCCAACCTGGATTTGAACGTTGCATTGTATGATGGAGTTAATTTGCATTTGAGAACCTTTTTGTCTTCAAGACACCACAATGAAGCTTATGTAAAAGGAGGTTATTTGCAGATTGACAAATTGGATTTCATCAAAAAAGATTTCCTGAAAGAGGTAATGGATTATGCAACCATCAAATTTGGTCACAACGAGATCAATTATGGTGACGCACACTTCAGACGAAGCGACAACGCGAATACGATGACCAATCCTTTTGTTGGAAATCTGCTGATGGACGCTTATGCAACCATGGTTTTTGCAGAAGTTTACTATCAGAGAGACGGCTGGCTGGCAATGGCCGGCGTGACCAACGGACGTCTGAACCAGACCGCAACCGGAGGCACAAGCCCTTCGCTGTATGCAAAAGCAGGTTATGACAAACAGCTGAACGAAGATTTGAGAGTTCGTCTGACCGGTTCGGTTTACAATACGGCCGAATCAAAAAGAACAGATTTCTATGACGGCGACAGGGCAGGTTCAAGATATTATTTTGTGATGGAGAACACTTTGGCTTCTTCTTCTGGCAACTTCAGTTCAGGTCAGATCAATCCGAGAATGAACCACAAACTGACCGCGATTATGATCAACCCTTTTCTGAAATATCAGGGCTTGGAATTCTTCGGTGTTTATGAAAATGCGAATGGAAGAAATGTGACAGAAACCGAAAGAAGAACCTTTAACCAATATTCAGCCGAACTGTTGTACAGATTTGGAAAAACTGAAAATTATTATTTCGGCGGAAGATACAATCAGGTAAAAGGTGAAATGGCTGACGGCGATAAAATTGATGCAACCAGATTCAACATCGGCGGCGGCTGGTTTATGACCAACAACATCATGGTGAAACTCGAATATGTCAACCAAAAATACAAAGGTTATAATCCTGACAGTATTTACCACGGAGGAAAATTCAGTGGTTTGGTGGCCGAGGCAGTGATTGCGTTCTAAGTTTTTAAAGTTGTGAAGATGCGTGTTTTTGGTATCATGATTCTAGCATTGGCTCTTTCAGCCGGTTTCAAACCAAATGCTGATGAATACATTTTACTGAGTACCAAAACATTCAGTGTGAAAGGGTCAACATCAGTCGGAAAGTATGATTGTGATTACAGTATGACGGCCAAAGACACGCTCTTTTTGAACCGAAAAAATGGATTGATTTATAAAGTTCCGGTAAAGGAATTCGGCTGCGGAAATTTTCTGCTCAACCGCGATTTCAGAAAAACCCTCAGAGAGAAGGAATACCCCTGGGTGATCATCCGGGTTTCGGATGTGAGAAAATCGGGAACAAATTACAAATATGATCTTCAGCTTGATTTGGCGGGAAAACGAAAAACATTCCAAAATCTGAATCTGATGACGGTCAAAGAAGGTCTGAAAGGTGAAATCGAACTGAGATTCAGCGACTTCAACCTGGATCCGCCATCAAAATTGGGCGGCGCAATCAAAGTTAAAGAAGAAATCAATCTTTCGATCCTGTTGAAGAGACTTTGACAGCCGAATTTTTTTATTTTTAAAGCTCAAATAACCATGTCAAAATCAATGCTGAAGAAAAATAAGAAACTCAAAATCTTATTGAGTCCGCTGCTGGTAATCCTGACGATGATACTGCTGCCGTCTGCAGGAATGGCACTGATTTTCCTTCCGTTGATTTTCTCATTGTCGGTCAGCCTGGTCAATCACAATCATCTGAAAGTCAAATCAAAGCCATTGGGCGTGCTGATTGCAACCGGCCAGAGCTATGTTGTTTTTCTGGGTATGGCGATCGTACTCTATATTTTGGATGAATTTATGCCCGAAATGTACATGTCAGCGAATCGTTTTGATTTCAAAGGAATTGCGCTGGTCACCATTGGCGGTTATCTTGCCGGTCTTTTGCTGTTTTATTTTTATTCATTTCTGTTCAGGGTAGAAAACCTAAGAATCAGTTTTTTGTACATCACGGTTTGCTATATTTTTGTGGTTGCAGTGATGCATATTTTTTCAAAAAATGAATTTCTGCAGTTTGGGGTAGAGAAATTCACTTCTTTCCTGATTTCATGGCTGATCTTTATGAGTCTGGCTTACAGTCTTTCGATGAATGACGAAGGCATGTTCAAATTCCTGAAAAAGAATTGGGATTCAAAAGTCTGAATCAGATTTTTTCGAGCAAAACCACATTTTCAACATGAGCAGTCTGCGGAAACATATCCACCGGCTGAACTTTTGTAATTTTGTAATTTTCTTTCATCAACGCCAGATCTCTTGCCTGGGTTGCAGAATTGCAGCTGACATAAACAATTTTTTCGGG
>JBAYPM010000032.1:0-32386 GCA_041677705.1 Weeksellaceae bacterium
ACTATTGTCCGATTAAAAATTAAGAAATATTGAATATATTAATCAAAATCAATAAGTTATGTTTTAAACCCGATAATCATATCTTGAGATGGAGTAATTGTCGTTTTAAATGAAAAAAAAATTACTCATTCCTTAAATTAGTATGATTAATATGGTTTTACAAAACTATCTCATGTCTTTTGTCTAAAAGCGAAGCGGTCTTAAATCTTTGTCGGACGCGACTGATTCTCAATTTTTTAAATCAAAAATATCGTTGTACGGATTGCCAGGTGTAACAAAAAACTCGCCGTCCACATATCTGTAAAAGGTTCCAATATTTTGAATTGCTTTCAGATCAGCATCATCCAATTTGATATTTGCACTTTCCAGATTCATGATGATGTGTCTTTCAGAAGTTGACTTGGGAATCACCGCAGTGCCTCTCTGCTCTGCCCATTTGATTAGCACTTGCCCCGGATTGCAATTGTGTTTTTGAGCAATTTCAACAATCGTTTTGTGATTGATCAGACTCGGTTCATTCTCTTTTTTCATCGAATGATGACGATCGCCACTGCCCAAAGGCGAATAGGCTGTGGTATGGATTCCGTTTTCAGTACAGAATTCAATCAGTTCATCCTGGGTCAGAAAAGGATGCATTTCCACCTGATTCATTTCGGGCATATCATCGGTCAGTCTTGACAAAGCTTTCAGTTTTTTGATGCTGAAATTTGAAACGCCCACATGACGGGTCAGTCCGAGTTTTTTTGCTTCAATCATCGCTTCCAAGGTTTCGATCAGCGGAACTTCAGCAAGCGAAAGATAATCGCTGTCTTCTTTTGGGAAAATTTCAATTTCGGGTTTGAATGCAACCGGCCAGTGAATCAGAAACAGATCCAGATAATCGAGCTGCAAATCTTTGAGTGTGCTTTTCAATGCCGGAATCACATCATCTCTTTTGTGCGAATTGTTCCAAAGTTTTGAAGTTACCCAGACATCTTTTCGTTTGATCTTTCCGGATGAAAAAACGGTTGAAAAAGCACGCCCGACCGCATCTTCATTTGCATAATTCTTTGCGCAGTCAATATGTCGATAGCCGTTTTCCAAAGCGGTTGTCACAGCATTTTCAACTTCTGTCGGTTTTGATTTCCATGTTCCCAAACCGATTGCCGGCATGCGGTCACCGTTTCTAAATTCCAGATGATTCATTTTTATTGATTAATCAAACAAACAAACAAAGTTAATTAAATTAGACTGTTTTGACCTTAAGATTCAACAGGAATCCTTTAGTGAAACAGAAATTCGGATTTTAATTTTTTATAATCCAAATTGTGTACTTTTGGGGACAGATCATGATTGAAATGAGTTTGAATTCAAACAAAGACATCGCATTGGTATTATCAGGCGGAGCTGCCAGAGGACTCGCCCACATCGGTGTGATCAGAGAACTGGAAAACCGAGGATTCAACATTGTCAGCATCACCGGAACTTCGATCGGTGCGCTGATTGGCGGATTGTATGCGATGGGTCGTCTGGATGAATTCGAAGACTGGATCATCAAACAGAGAAGCTACAGTTTTATCAAACTCCTTGATATTTCATTCAGAAGAAACGGAATTATCAAAGGCGAAAGAATTCTTCAGAAACTCAGAAAGGAAATTCCGGGTATGAACATCGAAGAACTGCCGATTCCTTTTTGCTGTGTGGCTACCGATCTTTATACCCAGCAGTCTGTGGTTTTGGACAAAGGGAGAATTTATGATGCCATTCGCGCATCAATTGCAATTCCGTCGGTTTTCACACCGGTCAGAAGAGACGGAATGCTGCTGGTTGACGGTGGCGTGTTAGACAATATTCCGGTTGATTTTGCGATTCGTACAAAGCCGGAAGACAAAATTCTGGCAGTCGATGTGAATGCACGAATCCCGATGGAACATCCTTCCAAAGGTCTTTCTAACAGAAATCTGAGTTTGTTCAGACTGAGTAATCAGGTGATTTCGCTGATGACCGAAACACTCGGAAATATGAAATTAAAAGAAAATCCACCCGATTTTACAATACGGATTTCAAGATTTTCATGTGAATTGTATGAATTCTACAAAGCAAAAGATCAGATCGAGTTGGGAAGAAAATCTGCAGCCGAACAGCTTGATCATTTTTAAATTTAAATTATTCTGAGAATTTTACGATTTTGAATCATCATTCAAAAGCCCCAATTTTGCATTAAACTTTTGAAAATGCTTGGACTGAAATTGGCTACTGACCCGAGATGGGCAAATATTGCAGAGAAAAATTTGGAAGAAATACTGACCGATCATGCCTGGTGCGAACAAAAAGCAGCGTCAAACGCAATTTCACTGATCGTCAACAATTCACAATATCCTGACCTGGTTTCGACCATGACCGAAATTGCGATGGAAGAGATGAGTCATTTCCGGATGGTACACGAAATCATCAGGAAAAGAGGATACACACTCGGACCTGAAAGAGCAGACGATTATGTAGGACAATTGTATAAATTCTGCAAAAAGGACGGAAGCAAAAATCAGTCGTTTGTTGACAGATTGTTGTTTGCGGCAATGATAGAAGCAAGAAGCTGTGAAAGATTCAGGGTTTTGTCAACCGAAATCAAAGACAGTGAACTTGCCAAATTTTATCACGAACTGATGGTTTCAGAGGCAAATCATTATACCACCTTTCTGAAATTTGCAAGAAAATATTCAACCGATGTGGATGTGGAGAAACGCTGGAAGGAATGGCTTGAATTTGAAGGCGAACTGATCAAAAATTATGGAAAAAAAGGCGAAGTTCACGGCTGATTCGAACCCAAATCCAATTCAAAAATAAAATCATCCATTACATAAGAATTTCCGATTTCAAAAACACCTTCACCGATCTTTTGAAAACCCGATTTTTCATAAAATCTGATCGTGTCAGTATTGTATTTGTTCACATTGAGGCTGATTTTGAATAGCTTATGCTCGATTGCAGTCTTTTTGACAAAATCCATCATCAGTTTTCCAAAGCCTTTTCCGCGAACTTCTTTTTTCAGATAAATCTTTGACAGATACATGGCTGATTTTTCAGGTTTCAGCATCAGATAACCGACCGGTTTTTCATTGTCCCAAAGCATCCGCCAGATGCATCCCTGACTGATTTCTTCCAAAATTTTTTGTTTGGAATGAAACAATTCCAGCATATAATCAATCTGTTCTTTGCTGATGATTTCGATGTAATGCTGATTCCAGATTTCAGAGGCAAGTTGCTGAAGCAGTTCGATTTCGTCTTCGGTGACCGGTTTGAGTTCTGTCATTTGATTGATTTCGAATCAAAATTAATTCAAATTGATGATTTAAAAGCAACAATCAAATTAGAAATCCGAAGCCTGTCCAAAGTCAAATTCAATTTCTATCTTTGTTCACTAAATTCAATCAAAATGTACAGCGAAAAATTTCATAAACATCTGTCCGATACCCTGGCAGATCTCGACAATCAGGGATTATTCAAAAGAGAAAGGATCATCGCCTCACATCAGGCGGCAGAAATCACGCTTCAGAACGGAAGCAGACTTTTGAATTTCTGTGCAAACAATTATCTGGGACTTTCCGATCATCCCGAAATCATCAAAGCTTCTCAGGATATGCTTGACAAAAGAGGATACGGAATGTCGTCGGTGCGTTTTATCTGCGGTACCCAGGACATACACAAAGAATTGGAAGCGCGTATCGCTCATTTTTTGGGAATGGAGGATTCGATTCTTTATGCGGCCGCTTTTGACGCAAACGGCGGTGTTTTTGAACCTTTGTTTACAGAAGAGGATGCAATTATTTCTGACGAACTGAATCATGCTTCGATCATTGACGGTGTGCGTTTGTGCAAAGCTGCGAGATATCGTTACAAAAACAATGATATGACCGATTTGGAAGAGCAGTTGAAAGCAGCTTCCAAAAAAAATCACAGATTTACAATCGTTGTAACTGACGGAGTTTTCTCGATGGACGGGATTGTTGCCAATCTGAAAGGTGTTTGTGATCTGGCTGAAAAATACGGTGCGCTGGTCATGGTTGATGATTCGCATGCAACCGGATTTATCGGCAAAACAGGTCGCGGCACACACGAATACTGCGATGTGATGGGACGTGTTGATATCATCACTTCTACGCTCGGAAAAGCATTGGGCGGTGCAATGGGTGGTTTCACAGCCGGAAAAAAAGAGGTGATCGAAATGCTCAGACAGCGTTCGAGGCCTTATCTGTTTTCAAACTCGCTGGCGCCGGGCATAGTGGGTGCGGCACTGCATGTGTTTGATCTGCTTGAGAAAGATACTTCGCTGCGCGACAAAGTGATGGAAAATGCAGAATATTTCAGAGGGAAAATGAAAGCTGCCGGTTTTGACATTCCGGACGGAGATGCCGCAATCGTTCCGGTGATGCTTTATGATGCAAAACTTTCTCAGGTGATGGCTGACAAACTGCTGGACGAAGGAATCTATGTTATCGGATTTTTCTTTCCGGTGGTACCGAAAGACAAAGCAAGAATCAGGGTTCAGCTTTCGGCAGGACATACAAGAGAGCACCTGGACAGAGCGATTGCCGGTTTTACCAAAGTGGGTAAAGAGCTTGGTGTGATCCAATAAAAATTTATAAAAATAATAAGAAAGCCTGTTCAGAATTTGGACAGGCTTCTTCATTATTTCTTTCTGTGGAATTTTAAGTTTTGACCAGTCTGGCGAGATATGAATCCTGATCGTCAATGATTTTTTCGACTTTGAATCCAATTTCTTCTGCAGCTGTTTTAAGATTATCATAATCGAGATACAGCATTTTAAAAGGTTCATCTTCCTCGCCTTTGTAACTGACATAATATTCGACTTCGCCATAATAATGATCGATCGGCAGTTCGATTCCTTCAGGATTTTCAAACATATACATTATGTCTGTTCCATCGATTAATAACTGGCCGCCCGGATTGAGCAGCTGATGAAGTTTTTTGAGATAATCATCCATTCGGTCAATGGTTTCAAAAATCCCGGTTCCGTTCATCAGCAGCAGGATTGTGTCAAAAGTTCCGTCATTGAAATCGAGCAGATTCCGGCAAACTGAATTTTTCATACCTCTCAATTTGCAGACTTCAATTGATTTTTCGGAAATATCAATTGCTGTCACATCAAGCTGTTTTTGATTTTGGAGATAAAGACTGTGTGAACCGGCTGCTGCGCCCACATCCAGAACTTTTCCGTTTGAGAGTTCGAGCGCTTTCTGTTCGATTGGCGGCATTTCTTCAAAATCTCTGAAAAGGTAGGAAACCGGCAGCACATCAGGCTCAGAAACTGAAGATTCGGTAATGATATCTTCTGCTGAATTTTGATGAAAATGATCCCAAATCGCTTTGCCCATCAAGTCTTTCATAGATTATTTGTCGTTTTTTTAGACGGTTAGAAATCCTACAAATTCATTTGCTGATTTTGATCAACTTTTTTTTCGAGTTGATAGTCAACCGTCTGATTGGTTTAAATTCGAATACAAATATAAGTTGAATGTGTCAATCAGGCCAATCTGAAGCTTTTTACATTTTGATTAAATATTTAAAAATTGAGATTAACTTTAAATTTGTTTTGAATTGAATTGAATTGAAGAAGTTACTGGCATTGAGTTTTGCTTACTTTTAACATAGCATTAAAAAATTTTGGTACAATGCTTGCCGTTTTAAGAATATTATTAACCAATAAATTAATCAAAAAATGAAAAAAATTATTGCACTCAGTATGATCAGTTTCGGTTTGAGCCTCGGACTGGCACAACAGAAATCTGAAACCATGAAGAAATCTGAAGATCAGGCAACTACTACTGTAAAGAAACAAAAGCAACAAATCTCTGATGATGAAGCAGCTGTTCAAAAATCAGATTGGAACAAAGAAAAAAGAGCCAAATTGAAGAATAACCGGGATCAGAAAAAAGCTGATTTCAAAAAAGGAAACAGAGGTCAAAAAGACATGAAATCCAAAATGAATGCTGAGAAAAGAAAAGAAATGACTCCTGAGGAAAGAATGAAATTGAGAGAAGAACGGATGAAAAGAGCGAATGAAAACGGTCAGATCGATATTCAAAAACAACAGGAAATCAAAAGAAAATCAGAAGGCGTAAGATCAAATAAAGCTGCAAACAGTTTGAAAGCAGAATAACCCAAAGAATACAGAGTTTTAAAATTAGTTGTAATTTTTAAACGAAAAACGGATATTAGCCCGATCAAATTCAATTTTGGTCGGGTTTTTAATTTTTTATCGGATGAATATCTTCAAATATCTTTTAATTTCATTTTTTGTTTTATCGGTTTCGGTTTCCGGCCAGGAAATTTCTGAAAAGAAAGTTGACGAGACCGTCCAAAATGCGCTCAAAACCTTTAATGTACCCGGAATTTCGGTCGGAATCATCCATGATGGAAAAGTCATTCTGGCAAAAGGATACGGATTGGCAAGCATCGATACCGGTGAAAAAGTGAATTCAGCAACCAACTTTGGAATTGCATCCAATTCAAAAGCTTTCACCACAACTGCACTGGCATTATTGGTTGATCAGGAAAAACTGGATTGGGACGACAAAGTGAAGAAGTACATACCTGAATTCAAAATGTACAATGATTATGTGACCGAAGAATTCACCATCCGCGATCTGTTGACCCACAGAAGCGGGCTCGGACTGGGTGCGGGAGACCTGATGGTTTGGCCTGACGGACATGATTTTGTACCCGAAGACATCATCCGAAATATTCATTTTCTAAAACCGGTTTCGGGTTTCAGAACCAAATACGATTATGACAACCTGCTGTATATCATTGCAGGCGAAGTGATTGAAAGAGTGTCGGGTCAGAAATGGACTGAATTTATAGAAAAGAATTTTATCGTTCCACTTGGGATGACCAGAACCGGTGCGAGCTGGAATACGCTCATCGACAAATCAAATGTGATCGATCCGCATGTGCCGATTGACGGAAAACTCAAGGTGATAGAAAGATATACCAATCCGATTTTTGATGCGGCCGCAGGTCTTTATTCAAATGTTGATGACCTGGCCAAATGGATTCAGTTTCAGCTTAATCTGGGGAAAACTCAGGACGGAAAACAACTGGTATCAGAAAAACAGATGAAACAGCTGATCACACCTCAAACCATACAGCCGAATTTTACCCGACCGCCTTACAACACACTTTTCAGAGCTTACGGTCTCGGTTTTCAGCTTCAGGACATGAACGGAAAACTTGAGGTTTCGCATACCGGAGGACTGGAAGGGATCGTTACCCAGATCATTATGTATCCGCAGCTGAATCTGGGCATCATCGTGCTGACCAATCAGCAGGCGGGTGCTGCATTTATGGCCATTTCAAATACGATCAAAGATCATTATCTCGGTCTGGCCGAAAAAGACTGGGTAAAGGAATACGGAGAATTGATTGCAAAAAGAACCGGAGAAGCAGATGTGGTTACAGATGAAGTCTGGAAAACCGTTGAGAATAACAAAAAACTAAGATTAGCCTATATCGACAGCCTTCCCGGCACCTACAAAGACAATTGGTTTGGCGAGGTGAAAATCACGATGAACAAAGGGAAACTCAGATTTGAATCGGCCAGATCATCACAGCTAAAGGGCGATATGTTCTATTACAAAGGCGATACTTTTGCTGTAAAATGGGACAACGCTTATCTGCACGCAGATGCTTTTGTGTTTATAAAAGTGAAAGACGGAAAAGTCACAGGACTCAGGATGGAACCGATTTCTCCGTTGACTGATTTCAGTTATGATTTTCAGGATTTGGATTTTTCTAAGCAGGATTAAATTCAGTCCAAAATAATTTATTTTTACAACTCATCCCTTAAAATTGACGATTCGTCCTATTAATTTTTGTGTAAATTTATACAGTGCTGAAATTTGTCTCATCAAATTAAAAAACCTGTCATCATGCAAAAATTAATTATCATTTTGAGTATCCTGATTCTGGGATTGTTTTCCAGAGCCAACGGACAGACAAACTACAATTCCGAAATGCAAAACGCATTGACCGAATTTTCAACAGCCTATGCCGACGGCAGTTTTGAAAAAGCTGCTGCCGATTTTGACAAAATCTCAAAATCAAATCCCGACAACTGGCTTCCGCTTTATTATTCGATGCTATCAAGAACGCTAAAAGCGTTTTCACTCGAACCGGAGGAAGCTGTCAAAGTTTCGGGCAAACTTGAAAAAGATTATGACAAACTGATTGAAATGAATCCCGACATGTCGGAAACACTGACACTGAGAGCACTTTTCAGAACCGTAAAAGTGGCTAAAGACCCGATGAATTACGGAATGGTGCTTCCCTCGGCTATCATTGCCGATTACAATGAAGCAATTAAAATTAATCCGGAAAATCCAAGACCGCTTTATTTGCTCGGACAGTTCAATATGCGTTCGGCACCCTATTACGGAACAGATCCGGTTCAGTATTGCCCCATGATCAAAAAGGCAAAACAGTTGTACGCCAATCAATCGGTCAATGATTTTGAACCTGCTTGGGGAGAAAAAAATACGGATGAAATCCTGGAAACCGAATGTGTTGAATAACCGTTATGCTTGGTTAAAATATTCAGATGAAAAATATTCAAAAACATATTGTTTACGGCCTGATCATCGTTTTGGTCATCAGCACTATAAATGTTTTTTTCTATTTTTTGAATCATGACGCACTGCCCGGAATCCGATTGTCACTCGAGTATTTTGGCTGGTCTGTTTATTTTACTGTCGGTCTGTACTCGGTGAATGCCTGGGTGAGCAATAAAGTTCAAAAGAGTTTTCCAAAATTTGATTTGGGCAATATTGTCAAGAAATTTATCATCGGAACGGTTGGCAGTGCCATAGTCAGTCTGGTTACCGGTTCACTGCTCTATCTCATCATGCGATTATTTTATGGAGATCCGTGGTCAGAAGCACTTCACAAACTGTTTTTCTCTGCAGATTCTTCCGAAGGAGTCCGATTGATGGTTTGGTTTGCAGTGACGATTGCAGTCATTTTTCAAACTGCTTCGCTGATCCAGTATTATCAGTCGGGGCAGCTGAAGGAGCAGAAAAAGCAGGTGATCAGAATTTCAAAACAGCATGAATCGCTAAAATCACAAATCAGTTCACACTTTTTGTTCAACAGTCTGAATGTTTTGACCGGTCTGATCGAAGAGAACAGTGAAAAAGCGCAGGAATTTGTCGGAGACCTCTCATCGGTCTATCGTTATGTACTCGAACAAAAAGACAAGGAATGGGTACCGCTCGAGGAAGAGATTGAATTTTGCAGAACCTATATGGAGCTGGTTCAGAAAAGATACGAAGACGGCTTGTTATTTGAAATCGACAGTGATTTACCAAATGATTATCTGATTGCTCCATTGACTTTACAGATTCTGATTGAAAACTGCATCAAGCACAATCGGGTTTCGTCTGATGAACCACTATATATAAAGGTGTACAAAGAAGCCGATTATCTGATTGTGAGAAACAATTTTCAGTTAAAAAAACAATTGAATCAGTCAACGGGTAAAGGTTTGGAACATATACAAAGTCAATATCAGAATTTTGAAAATCGGGTTAAAATCATTCAGGACGAAAATAATTTTACAGTTAAAATACCATTCATCACAAAAAACAATATCATTATGGAAATCAATAAAAAATACACAGAAGAAGAATACAGAGCAGCAAAAGAAAGAGTTGAGCAAATTCAGGGATTCTATTGGAATCTTGCCAGTTACCTCGTAGTAAACAGTTTTTTTACATTTTTGGACATCAAAAATGATGGTGTGTACAATTGGGCCTATTGGCCGTTGATCGGTTGGGGGATTGGTGTGACTTTTCATGCGATCAATGTCTTTGGCATCTTCAATTCGGCCGGCTGGAAAAATCGGATGATTCAAAAGGAATTGGAGAAAAGAAAGGAGGAAAGAGATTATTTTGACAGTCAGCTGTAAAACAATTTGATATGAGAATCAGAAATTTCAAAACAGAAACCAAAGATGTCGTTCAGGCGAGAAAAAGAGTGAATGAAAAGATCGGTTTCTATATACATCTGACTGTCTATATTTGTATCAATTTATTTTTTAATATTTGGAATTGGATTGATGGAGGAGAATATTGGGCATTGTTTCCGCTTCTCTTTTGGGGTGTTGGTTTGGGCATCCACTACCTGAATGTGTTTGACCTGTTCGTGATGACCGACTGGAAAAGAAAACAGATATTGAAACAGATTGAAAAACAAAGAAAGAAATCAAATCAACAATGAACTGTATCATCATTGAAGACGAAAAGCCGGCAGCCAGATATCTTGAGAGACTGCTTCAAAAACTTGGAACAGAACCTGTTGCTGTGCTCAACAGTGTCAGGGAATCGGTGGCCTGGTTTGGGTCTCACCCCGAACCCGATCTGATCTTTCTCGACATACAGCTCGGCGACGGAATCAGTTTTGAAATCTTTGAAAAGGTACAGCCAAAAAGCGCAATCATCTTTACCACAGCCTTTGACGAATATGCGGTCAGGGCGTTTAAATTCAACAGCATCGATTATCTGCTCAAACCGATCAATGAAAATGAATTGAAAAATGCAATCAGAAAATTCAATGAACAGCATTCAAATATTTCCTGGGATCTGATCAAACTCAAAGAACTGCTGAGTCAGAATTTTGAAAACAAATTCAGAGAACGTTTTCTGGTTCGAGCGGGCAGCAGTCTGAAAACGGTTGAAACCCATCAGATCAATTGTTTTTATTCAAAAGACAAATTCAGTTTTCTTTTTACCGAAAATCGGGAATATCCGGTCGATGTCAGTCTGAGCGAACTCGAAAATCAATTGAACCCGAAAGATTTTTTCAGAATCAGCCGCAACGCAATTGTCAATCTTAAATTCATCGAAAAAATAAAAACCCATTCGGGCAGCCGCTTCAATATTGAAATCAAAAACGTGTCTGAAGAACTCATTGTCAGCCGTGAACGAACTGCAGATTTTAAAAACTGGCTGGAGGGCTAAAAATTTAGTATCGCTTTGCTCTCATCTGATTGGTTGCTGACAATTAGGCAGTTATAAAATAATTTCAGGGTTCTGACTTTCAATTGTTCATAAAATGTGGATACCAAATTCTGACTTTGGTCAAAACATTGAAATTGATAGGCTACTTTTATATCCGACAAAAAATCGCTTTATTTAATTTGCAGAACAGATTAAATCCGGGCATTTAAATTATAGAAATCAGGTCTTTGTGATTTAAATGTTTTTGATTTAACAGCATTGGTCTTCGCGAATTATTTTTCGGCGGTTGGGTGAAATTATTTGCTAAACTTAAATTAATTAAAAATGGAGGAGGTTTTGGAAAAAACAAAAGTCTACACGGCTCAGGAAGCGTTCGAAGCAACTGTCGAATATTTCAAGGGCGATGATTTGGCGGCAAGGGTCTGGGTCAATAAATATGCGCTGAAGGATTCAGACGGAAATATTTATGAGCTCACACCCGATGATATGCATCGAAGGATTGCCCGCGAAATTGCCAGAATTGAAAAGAAATACGCAAATCCTTATACCGAAGACGAGATTTTTGATGTCATTAAAAATTTTAAATACATCGTTCCACAGGGAAGCCCGATGACCGGAATCGGAAACAACTATCAGATTGCATCGCTTTCAAACTGCTTTGTGATTGGCAGTATCCACGACGGCGACTCATACGGCAGCATAATGAAGATTGACGAGGAGCAGGTACAACTGATGAAAAGAAGAGGTGGCGTCGGACATGACCTGTCCGGAATTCGTCCCAAAGGATCGCCGGTTAAAAACTCAGCACTGACTTCAACCGGTCTGGTTCCGTTTATGGAGCGTTATTCAAATTCGACCCGTGAAGTTGCACAGGACGGAAGAAGAGGTGCGCTGATGCTGTCGGTTTCGATCAATCACCCCGATGCTGAAGATTTTATCGATGCAAAAATGGAGCAGGGGAAAGTAACCGGCGCAAATGTATCGGTTCGTATCGATGACGGATTTATGAGATCACTCAAAAATGGTTCAGAATACGAACAGAAATATCCGATATTCAGTTCAAATCCGAAATTTTCAAGAAATATCCAGCCGTCTTCAATTTGGAAAAAAATCATTCACAATGCATGGAAATCAGCAGAGCCGGGCGTACTCTTTTGGGACACAATTCAGCGAGAATCAATTCCTGACTGCTATTCAGATTACGGATTTGAAACCGTATCGACCAATCCGTGCGGTGAAATTCCGCTTTGTCCTTACGATTCATGCCGTCTGATTGCGATCAATCTATATTCCTATGTTGAAAATCCGTTTACACCTCAGGCAAAATTCAATTTTGAACTGTTTAGAGAACATGCAGCAATTGCCCAGCGAATGATGGATGATATCATCGATCTGGAAACCGAAAAAATTGATGCAATTCTTTCAAAAATAGAAAGCGATCCGGAAGAAGAGGAGCTAAAAAGAACAGAAAGACAGCTTTGGCAGAAAATCAGAACCAAAACACTTCAGGGAAGAAGAACCGGTGTGGGAATCACAGCCGAAGGCGATATGATTGCGGCACTGGGACTGAGATACGGAACCGAAGAAGCAAACGAGTTTTCTACCGAAGTTCATAAAAATATGGCACTTGCATGCTATGGCTCATCCGTAAAGATGGCCAAAGAAAGAGGTGCATTCGAGATTTATGATTCCGAAAGAGAAAAGGACAATCCGTTTATTTTAAGAATCAAAAAAGAAGAGCCGGAACTCTATGAAGACATGGTGAAATACGGTCGAAGAAACATTGCGCTGCTGACCATCGCACCGACAGGTAGTACAAGTCTGATGACACAGACCACTTCGGGTATCGAACCTGTATTTCTTCCGGTGTACAAAAGAAGAAGAAAAGTAAATCCGAACGACAAAGACGTAAGGGTTGATTTTGTGGATGAAGTTGGGGATTCGTGGGAAGAATACATCGTTTTCCACCATCATTTCAAAACCTGGATGGAGGCAAACGGAATCGATTCCGATAAGAACTATAGCCAGGAGGAAATCAATGAACTGATTGAAAAATCACCTTATTACAAGGCGACTTCAAATGATGTGGACTGGCTGAACAAAGTGAAACTTCAGGGAAGTGTTCAGAAATGGGTGGATCATTCAATTTCTGTGACCATCAATCTTCCGGCCGAAGCAACCGAAGAATTGGTCGACAAACTGTATGTGACTGCGTGGGAAAGCGGTTGCAAAGGAATCACTGTGTACAGAGACGGTTCCAGATCGGGTGTTTTGGTGGCTGCAGATGCAAAGGCCAACCATGGAGAATTGGACGAATTTCCGACCAAAAGACCCCAGGTTCTCGAAGCTGATGTGGTCAATTTCTACAACAACAAAGAAAGATGGGTTGCGTTTATCGGTCTGATCAACAACAAACCCTATGAGATATTTACCGGTATTGCAAACGAAGAAGAAGGAATTTTACTTCCGAAATGGCTGACCAAAGGTTGGATTATCAAGAACAAAGATGAGAACGGAACTTCGAGATACGATTTCACCTATACCAATCCGAGAGGTCATAAAAATACAATTCAGGGACTTTCTGATAAATTCAATCCTGAATTCTGGAATTATGCAAAACTGATTTCAGGTGTATTGAGACACGGTATGCCGATTGAAAAAGCGGTGGATTTGGTCAATCAGATGGAACTCGATTCAGAATCGATCAATACTTGGAAAGCAGGTGTGGCACGTGCACTCAAAAAATACATTCCAGACGGAACAGAGGTTCACGGTCACCAATGTTCAAGCTGCGGTTCTGATCAGGTAATCTATCAGGAAGGATGTCTGATCTGCAAAAATTGCGGTTCGAGCAAGTGCGGATAAAATGAGAATGAAGTGAGTATTGAAGCGGTTGAATTTTTAGGAATTCAGCCGCTTTATTTTTTTTAGCCAACAAAGATCAGATGAAACAGAAAAACACTTTTTTGTCTTCTTCTTGATTAAATTGTACATTTGTGAATCGAATTGATTATAAAATCGTGAAAAAGAAAGCAGCATCCGATTCAAATAAAACCTTAATACCAAAAATGCACAATGTGGATATTGACCTGATTGAAATGTCGCTCGACATCACCAAACAGACCATCAACCGGCTGACCCAATCCAATCCGCATCTGGGTTTGGCGGATTCTGAAGAAAAACTGAAAAAGAAAGTAGGAGAGACCATTACACCTGATGGAATCGGGGGTGAAAAAGCACTAAAAATCTGGAGAGATATTTTGTCAAAAAACATCATGTCGATGGATCATCCCAGACATCTTGCCTTTATTTCTGCAGCGCCGACCAAGGCGGCAGTCATGTTTGATTTGGTCACTGCCGCTTCTTCCATCCACGGTTCATACTGGCTTTTGGGTGCGGGCGGAATTTTTGCAGAAAATCAGGCGATGGAATGGATGGTCAAACTGACAGGACTGCCCAAAGGCGCTTTTGGGGTTTTTACTGCCGGCGGAACCTCAGCCAATCTTTCGGCCATTGTGACTGCGCGTGAGAATTGGAGGATGAAAAATTCTGAAAATTACACCCAAAAAGGAATCATACTCGCTTCGAGCGAATCGCATTCATCGATTGAAAGCATGGCAAAAGTGATTGATGCAGAATTGAGACTGATACCGATTGAAGAAAAGCTGACTTCTGAACTGATTGAAAAAACAATTTCGAACTATACAAAAGAAGACCGAGATCGGATATTCTGTGTGGTTGCAACCGCCGGAACCACCAATGCCGGCATCATTGACGATCTGGAAGGAGTCGCAGCTGTTTGTCAGAAATATGACTGGTGGATGCATGTTGACGCGGCTTATGGCGGTGGCGCACTGCTTGCCGATACGGTTCGTCATCTTTTCAACGGAATCGAAAAATCTGACAGCATTACCATCGACCCGCACAAATGGCTCTTTGCGCCTTATGACTGTGGTGCGATCATTTATAAAAATCCAGAACTCGCAAAAGAAGTTCATAAACAGGAAGCATCCTATCTCGATATTTTCAAAGAAACCGAAGCGAACGGATTCAATCCGTCTGATTATCAGCTGCAGCTGACAAGGCGTGTTCGCGGGCTGCCGCTATGGTTTTCGCTGGCAATGCACGGCACCAACCGATACAAAGAAGCGATCGAGTGGGACATTAAACTGGCTGAAATTGCAGCCGAAAAAATCAGATCAAATCCAAAACTCGAACTGGTGCGCGAACCTTCACTGAGCGTGGTTCTGTTCAAACGAAAAGGATGGACTCCCGATGATTATAAAAACTGGACTTTCAGAAATCTCGAAAAAGGATTGGCGCTGGTAACGCCTACCAAATGGCGAATCAACGGTGTTCGTGAAACAGTTATCAGATTTTGTTTTATCAACCCCGATGCCACTGAGGACGATATCGATTTGATTTTGGAAACGCTTGAAGATTGAGTTGAATTTGAAAATCGCCAAAACAGGAGTTTTAATTATCTTTTTGAAGGCTAAAGCCTGTAAGGTCTTTCAACATTATCTTTATATTTGTAAAAATCTAACCGATTAATTCTATTAAATTATGCTTCAGTCCAAAGCGCTTGCAATCATGAAATCAGGTCGAAATGTCTTTCTGACAGGATCTGCCGGTGCGGGCAAAACCTATGTGCTCAATCAGTACATTCAGTATCTGAAGGAACACAGGATTGGAGTTGCGGTGACTGCATCAACCGGAATTGCAGCTACACACATGAACGGACAGACCATACATTCATGGTCGGGCATCGGCATCAAAGACCATATTTCGACCCGACAGCTGGCTTTGCTCAAAGAAAAAAAGTATTTCACAAAAAAAATGGATTCGGTTAAAGTACTTGTGATTGATGAAATCTCAATGCTTCACAGAAACCAGCTGGATTTGGTCAATAAGGTGCTCAAATATTTCAAAGGTAATCAAATGGCTTTTGGCGGAATTCAGGTGATTTTTGCCGGTGATTTCTTTCAGCTTCCGCCAATTGGTAACGATTTGGAGGAATCACGCGAGAAATTTGCGTTTATGTCTGATGCCTGGCTCGAAACCGAACCGGCCATCTGCTATCTGACCGAACAATATCGTCAGACTGAAAATGAATTGAATCAAATTTTGAATGAAATCAGAGACGGACGGGTCTCGGAACGGTCAATTGAACTGTTGAAAACACGGCTTGAAGTTCATCCCGAAGATGGAGAAATGGAAACTAAACTTTTCACCCACAATGCTGATGTGGACAGAATCAATCTTCAGTATCTGAATCAGATCGGAACTTCATCCAAACACTTCAAAGCAAATTTCAAAGGAAACCCGGCACTGATTGAAGTATTGAAAAAGTCGGTTTTGGCGTTGGAAAATCTTGAACTTAAAAGAGATGCACGGGTGATGTTTGTCAGAAACAATTATGAAGCCGGCTATGTCAACGGCACCATGGGAACGGTTAACGGATTTACAGACAAAGGATTCCCACTTGTCAGAACTTTTGACAACGAAATCATTGAAGCAAAACCCGAAACCTGGGCGATAGAGGACGAATCGGGCAAAGCACTTGCGTCGTTTACACAAATTCCGCTCCGGCTTGCCTGGGCGATTACCGTCCACAAAAGCCAGGGAATGACGCTTGATTCTGCAATGATCGATCTGAGCAGAGCCTTTGAAAGAGGTCAGGGTTATGTTGCAATTTCGAGACTTCGTGATCTGAACGGATTGAAACTCAGGGGGTTGAATCAGACTGCTTTGGAAGTCGATGAACTGGCGATGCGTGCTGACGTCCGTTTTCGCGAACTATCAGGGGAATGGGATGATTCGCTTGAGGAAAAAGATCTTGAAAATGAATTCAGAAGTTTTATCAGATATTCCGGCGGGACGCTTGACAAAAGAGAAATTGCAAAGACAAAAGAAAAATTCGTTCAAAAAGGAAAAGCAGAAAAAGAATCCACCTATCAGATTACCAAAAAACTGGTAAACAAGAATCTGAGTATCAGTGAGATTTCAAAAAAAAGAGGTTTGACCGGCGGAACCATTCTGAGTCATCTGATTCGAATTGCGGAAACGGATCCGGAAATTGATTTGGAAATGTACAGACCTGATGAATCGGTTCTTGAAAAAGTAAAAAATGCGGTTCAAAGTCTGGATGATGAATCAAAATCGTCTTTGTCCAAAATTTATGAAAAACTCGATCGTCAGCTCAGTTATGACGATATCAAAAAAGCACAGATTTTTATCGGCAGAAAATAAAAAAATCCGCAGAAATCATTCATGCGGATTTTCATTTGAGATTGCTTTTAGATTTATTCCACTATAAAATAGATTCCTTTTCGATTTGCGGGTTTGCTTTGCTCCCCGGGTGCAAACTGCTGAAATTCAACCAGACAGCTTCCTGCTTTTTCACCTTTCACTTCAAAAGTTCTTACACCGGGAACGCCGACCATATTGCCATCATTGCTGCCTGCGGAGAAACTGCTCAACCCCATGCTGACAGAACAGTCGCTGTTTGACTGTGAAGTCCATGAATAACCGGTGGATGGATTTTCTTCCACTTTTACGGTGATGGTGTTGCCTTGTTTGATTTTGACAAAATCAAGATTGTTGTAAGTGTCGAGGTTCACCTCATTTGGAAAATAATTCCAGCTTTCGTGCAAAGTATTACCGCAGCTGATCATTAGAAATGAGGTGATTGAAAGGATAAAATATTTTTTCATCAAACTTAAATTTTGAGTGAATTTAGGTTTTTTTCTGATATAATTCAAATAAAAATTGATTTCACACAAATTTTCAAAAAATAAATTCTAAATCAAATTGCTGTCAGGATCATAAATAATTGTCAAGTGCTTCACTGAATTTTTTTTTCATATCATTTGCAAGGCTTTGAGGTTCCAAAACTTTCAGATTTGCACCCATCGACATCAATTCGAATAAGAAGTCATAAGTCGGCACAATTTTGAGTCTGACCAGCATTTCATCACCGTTTTCTTCCAAAATCTGCTGAGAAGAATGGAGCGGGAGCGTTCGGATGTACTGACCCTGATTATTTGTGAATTTCAACAGGATCTCCTGCGGCTGAGCGCCGTCCGGACCGACAATTCCGAAGCTGTCTTTGTAATGATCCTTTGGATTGGTCTTTATTGGAAACTGAAATTTTTTATCAAAAATGCTCATCGCCAGTATCCGGTCGATTCCGTAAGTTCTGAATTCTTTTTTTTCAATATCGAATGCCCTGAGATACCATCGATTTTTAAATTCTTTCAGGAGATAAGGCTCCACCAGTCTGTTTTCAGGCTCGTCATGATCAAATTTTTTGTATCTGATTTGAATTTGAAAACGATTCTGGATCGCATAGAACAATCCGCTCAGATGTTCGGTTCCCATTGGTTTTCGGGTTGAAAACTGAACAAACTTTGAAATCGACTGGTTGTAATTCAACAGCTGGAAAACATCAATTACTTCAAAAAGGCGCTCGCTGAATTCATCCAGCGAATCATTATAAATATAGTAAACCTTTTTTGATCTGTCATTTTTGATTTCAATATTATAGAGCTCTTCAATTTCTTTGATATCCCGCTGAAAAGTTCGTTTCGAAATTTCAAAATTCAAATTATGAAGATCTGATTCCATTCTCAATTTTTCCAGTATTTCTTCAAAGGTTGAAGGTTTGTTTCTCAATTTTTGAATGATCAGTCGGTGGCGCGCCAATGATTCCTGTTTTGACATGGAGTAATTTTTAAACAAATATAACAATCTGATGCGACAATTAATGTCGTCAATCGAAATATATCATATTTGATTAAAATCAGCAGTCGATACAGCAGACATCAGTAACCGGAACAAGTCTAGAGCTTCTGTAAATCCTGTAGAATCCCAAAAGATCGGTGAGCGGGTTTGGCCATTCGATGGTCCTCCTTTCATATTCGTTAATAAGCTCAATATCAATTGCATCTCTTCCATTATAGGCAGATCTTAATTTTGGTTGTATAAACTGCCATTCGTTGTCGATCGGAAACATTTCAACTGCGATTACACTCAGACTGTTGGTTCTTGGCAGTCCCAGTTGTTCGAGTTTGGCTGCAATCTGATAAACAGGGACTTTTGCAATCCCTGGCCGGTCGCCTTCTTCTCTGATGAAATAGGTGTTCCCGTTTGAATCTTTTTTCAGTTTGGGTCTATAAAACATCGGGCCTGAATCGACCAAAATATTTCGGAATGATTTTCCGTCAGCCTGCATCACCTGGGTGTACATCAGATACCAGATGTTTGTATTGGGCGGAAACGCTGTGATGTTTTCACCTTTCAGTACTGCATTGGCATGGTAGGCGGTCAGTATAATGGATTTGTCATTGGGTTCGTTTGATCGGTATGCATTGCAGACCAGTTCTGGTGCAGGATGCTGAACCCCGTTGACTCTAAGCAGTCTTCCGTATCTCGCCTGTGCTGTACTCCAGTACTCTTTTTTGTGTCCGACTCTGATTTCATAGGTGAAAAAACCAAAAAGCTCGTCGCTGTCGGAATGAAGTCCTTCCGGAAGCGGAAGCAGAAATCTTTTCGGATTGTTTTCAGATTCAGGTATCAGTTCCTGCATCAGCCCAATCCCGCTGAAATCATTTTCCATACCCGGAATAATTTTTCTGATTTTCTCTTCATTCAGACCAAACGGCAAATCTTCATCCATGTTTTCAATCAAATTCTTGTCCACTCTGCACAGATACGGGTCAGGCGCATAGGCAAGCACTCTTGCAAAATAGGTATCTTTCGGATCTGCAGGCGGTTCTTCAAATTCAAGCCAAAGATATTTCTTCCTTTCAACCGAATAGCTGTAATTTTCTATGTCATGTTCATAAGGACTCAAAGCAAGACCGACCGATACCATTTTTGGAACTTGGCTCGGTGCAGAGCTGATCGGCAGACGGATTCTTGACGAAAATTCATTTCGAAGACTGACAGCGGCCTGATTGGGTTTTAATTTTGATTGAACCGAATAATCTACATAGAGTTCCTCCGGGAATTCGAGATTGAGATCGGGCTGAGCGATGCTGTCCAAAAACAATATACGGGTATGATCTCTTTCTGAACCGTCCAGCATTGACATATTTGCGGTTTGCTGAACCCGAATCGACCCGACCGTCTTATTTTCGATGCTTACAAAATTTTCTCCCGATCGGATGAAGATCTCTCTGTGAACGATAAAACTGTCTGCCTCCAAACCGTTCCAGGACCAGTCTCTGAGCATGCTGAAATCAACAGCGATTAGCCATCTGTGCAATATTTCGTTCACACTTGCAAATGTAACCGAACCCGATTCAGGTGACATTGTATGCTGAAGTTTGCTGCAGACACCAAACTGCACCCGATTTCCGTTTTTGCCCTGAATGGTCAGATTCGTTGCAGAAAGATCCAATTCGTCTGCAAGTTGTTTGAGTTCGGCAGAGGTTTTATTTTTATTCAATTTTAAATACAGTTTTTTTGTTTTCGAAGCAGATTTTGTCTCCACATCCTCGCCGGGTCTGAGAAAATAAGCACGGAGACCGCCTGCAATCGGTGAAAGAAGTTCTTTTTCATTCGGATTAATTTTAAATGAACTGAGCATCACAGGGTTTCCTTCTCTGACAAACCGGGCAGCATAATCACCGTCAGCATTGTCAACAATCGGAACAATTGAAATCCTCAAATTGCGAGAATAGGGCAGAACCAGCCGATTGGGTGTATCATCTGTGTAATTTACACCAAGATCGATTTGTTCAAAATCCTGATACACGATTTTTATTTTGGTTTCAAAATCATAGTTTTCATTTGATTCCTCCGCATTCAGTTCAAATATTTTTTCCTGCCAGATGATATAGGATTCTCTTCCGCTTTCAGACAGTGCGTTGTCCATATCCAGGGACTTGACTTCGACAATGATTTTGAAAGTATTCACATCAGGATCGGGCAGACTGACACTGTACTGTGGTCGTTTGTCGGGGTCGTCCGGCTTCGGAATTGAATCAAATTTTGATTTTAATTTTTTTGGGATATCGGTGTATTTTCCGGTATAGGCAATAGCGGGATAACTCAGTTCCGGTCTTTTGATTCTCAGCAGCATATCATTGCCGAGCAGATTTTCGAGTATGCTCATGTCTTTGGCGATACCGGCTTCAGCTTCCAATTGGATTTCCTCCAAATTCAGAAGTCTCATTGACTGGGCTTTGATATTTCTTCTGAAATGAACATTTTCAATCGGATTTTGGCCCCCGTTGATCATTTCATCATCGATTAAAGGACCGCCGCCCGAAATATCCGAAAATCTGATTCTGAACTGATAATCTTCACCATAATGCAAATCAAGCTTATGATTTGGATCCTGGTAATAAGGGTGAAAAGTCTTTTTTGGCTGAATATCAACTGCATTGATTTCGGCAGTCTGAATTCGTTTACGAGTCTCAGCAAGCATATAGATTTCTTCGGTTTCTTTGTCCGGAATCGCCATACACTTTCCGTTCCAGGAAGAAAAATACATTGGCAGCCAAAATCCGCTGTTTTTTGTATCGCCGTGTGATGATGGATAAACCTCTGTCGGCAGTTCAAAAGAAACATCTTTCTCAAACAGTATGTCACCGCTTCCGATTTCTGTGTTCATTCGTGCGCAAATCATATTTTGCGACCGCCAGCTGTTTTCCGGTGAATTTTCTTCATCACCTCCTTTTTTGACATCTATTTTATATCCAAAAACGCCAATGGGCGCATCAATGGGCATTTCTGAAATTTCATCTTTTTGGCGGAGCGACCTGTTACCCCAGATCGTCAGCTGTTCATCATCCCAACCCAGTCTGATTCCGATGTCCTTATAGGGAGGGTTTGAAGTGTCTGTTTCCTGTAGTAAATCCTGATTGACCGGCTGATTGGCATGTACAATTTTTGCAAAACCGTCATTGTAAACAATGGCTTCCTGCATCACCTGATCATAAGAAGAATTGTTCAGTATGCTGTCCTGAATCGGAAACAGCACGGGCGCAAAAAGCCTTCTGTCTTCATCCAAAGCCGGAATTCTGGCCGCATAGGAATTGGTCTGCAATGCCGAATGGGGACTGCCGACTGCAAACTTTGTAAAGATCCAGCCGCCTTTTTCAAAACTTCTCGCAGGCAAATTGATTTCGGCCTTGTAAATAAAACCTGCTGCCTCTGCCAATACGGGGTTTCTCAGAATAAACGCCACAAGTTTTCCCCACGAAATATATTCTCGGTGGGTCGGTGCATCTGTTGGAATTACATCTTTGTTTTTGACGGCACAGTAATATTCATCATCTGTGGTTGCAAAACGGGTTCTCGGATTTGTGAAATTAAATGAGTTTCTGTAGCTGTGCGGAAGATATTTTCGAATCACCGGATTGGGACCGAATTTCTGAGCATGTGCCTGTGCACCCGTGTCACCGTTGAGGCTTGGATCTTCATCGACTTTCAAACCGTCGTTCTGTTCCAACTACTTCATAACCGATTCGATGATTTTTGTTTTGTCAAAATTTTTGGAAAGGATTTCAGGGTTTAGTGTTAAAGTAACATTTGAGTATAACGGAAGACCTTCAAGACTGTTGATGATCATCACTTCGAGTTCAAATTCGGATTCGACAAAAGAAGGAACACCCGGTTCAGGTTCTGTCAATAAATTGATATTTCTGGGCAAGACCATCAGATTGACCGATAATTTGCCGGATTTATAGGCTTGGGGAAATATCAAAAGGCTGTATAGTGGGTTCATGATTTTTAAGTTTTGTTCGTTATATGATTAACTGATTTGTCTTGTTTCTGACCATGTTTCGGTGAAACTGATGTTGATAATCCAGGCGATTGAAATGTCAACCGCAAGGGTACAGGTCGCAATGCAGTTGGTCGGACCGTTTCCGATCTTTTTTTGAACCTGGCCTTTTGCTTCGATTGAA
Organism: Weeksellaceae bacterium; assembly: GCA_041677705.1. GTDB lineage: Bacteria > Bacteroidota > Bacteroidia > Flavobacteriales > Weeksellaceae > Moheibacter. The sequence continues at coordinate 22,934 of JBAYPM010000032.1, forward strand.
ATGGTGATGGTGGCTACTCCTCCAAATATTTCAACCCTTCCTCTAAAATACAGAAATGCACCTACTGTGAAATCCTTTAGGGTCAGCTCCATATCGATTCCGGTCATAAAAGTTACCGACGCATTTCCGATGACAGGGAAGCCGACTGCCAGTTCGGCTCCAAATCCGAATTTGAAATGGAGTGATGGTCCGGAAACCAGATCTGCAGCCAGCCGCACTTCTGCGCTTCCGTTCGCATATATGGTTGCGGCGGCTACGCTGAAACACATAACCTTTAAAGTCGCTCCCAATTCAAGATAAGCGCCAACAGACGGTTTAAGCTGATCGATTGATTCCGGAATTTTCAACGGCTGGTTGAAGAATACGCCCAATCTGAAGAATGCTTCCATCTTAAGCGGACAGGTAGGTGAGTTGTATGCCTCATCCAGAAACGGGAATCTGACGAGTGGGATTTCCTTGTCTGCCTTGAATTTGTATTCCCAGCTGTCGGCAGAATTGCTCATGACGATATTCAATCCTTTTTTTACAGCTTCCGAAGCTGCTGATTTGGGATCGAGATTCTGAAGAAATTCAAGTATGTCATAAATTTTTTGCAGTGCTTCATCAAGTTTCAATTGGGGCCCGGTTCCGCCTTCAAGACCCGCTTTTGCGTTTTTTCCGCCCTGAAAATTACCCGAAACATACAATATGGGTTTGAAGATTCCCAAATCGACCGCAATCGTAATATTCTTCATTTCATTTGCCCAGTCACCGATACTTGACGGATCTGTCACATAATCGATAACCGTCTTTTCGTCTGACACTTCATTCCCGTCCTTATCGATGGAAGTGTATTTCAGATAAATTCTGAAATCGTCTCCTTCCTTTCCGAGAATGTCAAACATGAAATTGCTGGGAACCGTATAGTTGAACACCTTTTTGATTCCTTCAGGCATCAGATTCATCACTGTTTTTGTCGGATCGGTTTCAATCAGTTGAATGGCGTCACCAATATTTGGAAAAGGACCCTTTGAGTTCAGCAGCCTGAATGAATCGGCGAGGAGTGCTGTATCTGAAAGAAACTGTTCGGGTTTCTGAAGAGCATATTCGACCGATTTTAGCATCAGTTTCTGGGTGTCTGTACTTTGAACGATTCCAAAAGTCTTTTTGAATGTGTTTATGTTTGATTTCAATGCATCAGGAAAAGCGAGCATTGTTTTCTGTGCCGAAGCCGGCAGTGGAATCCTGATTGAACCGTCTTTTGGCACAATTCCGTCTTTGATCAGACCGGGTGAAACGCCCGGATCAAGATTTTTAACAGTTCCTCCGTCATGATTGACCTCAACTACGCTCCAGCTTCCTTCTTTTGGAAATACAAACGATCCTTTGACCGAACCGACAAATACCGGTTCATTCAGATTGTCATTCTGATAAGATGCGTTCATTTCAACTGCGTTCACCTTGAAATTCTGTTTACCTTTTTCAATAGGCATCATCGCATCGGTATGGCCAAGAATGGGTGTCCTGCTCTTTCCCATTACTTCTTTTAGCACTCTGGCCGGGATTGGGATGCCGTTTGGTTTGATTTGGAGATAACCCTTAAATCTTTTTCCCATTACCCTGTCGTCCAAAGCGTCGAGTTTGATGTCCGCATCGAAATAAACTGCTACAAAATGGACTTCAATCAATTTCCCGTTTTCGGAAGTCAGAATTTTATTGCTGTCTTTGTCAAGATAATAGTCACCGGTTTGGGTGTAATAGCTGGTTAGGATTTCATCGGTATAATCCTCAACTATGTTTCTGATGTTGGACAATCCTTCAAGCACACCGGGAAAGATATCAAACGGACTTTCAAATTTATCGGGGACACTGTTGGATACCGGCCAGTCAAAACTAAAATCAAACAGGCCATCGGTTTTTGCCACCCAGCCACTGTCTTCTCTGAAGATAACTGCATTGTTGTTTCGGTTGAAAGTGATGGTGCGGGTTACGCTGATTCCCCAGGGATAAATCACACTGACTGCCTGTACCAGTTCATTCGCGGTTCTGCCTTTCAATACATCAAATTTCGCCTGTGAAATGGCTGCAAATTTTACCAAAGGGTCAGTCCAGTTGCTGAAAGTGCTGGCGCCGTAGCCCGAAAAATCGAGATGGGTGATCGGAACCCCTTTGTCGATCTCAGTGCCGTCGTCATTTTTAAAGTTTCCATTGAATATATCAGTAACCGTCTTACCGAGTATGCTTATACCCGAATACTGTTTCAGGGTATTTATTTGCTGTGTAATTCCTTTCAGTTTTGGCGGATTCGAGTTGTCGCCGGGCGAATTGTCATTTCTGGCAGCAATCCTGAATTGCATTCCGCCTTTTAATTTTCCTCCTGACTGTTCAAATTCAGGCTCGATGAATCTCAAATGATTGTCATTGTAATAATTTTTGTTTTTATTGAAAGGAGTCAGTGAAACGTTTGACAGGATTCCGTTTGGAAGTGTAAACAATATTTTTGAATCAAATTCGGTAATATTTTCAGCTTCTTCGTTTCTCAGATTGTGTTTAAATTTATGGATATAATCTTTTGGATGTATCCTTGTTTGTGTGTGATCTGCCTGGTAAAATATTGTCGGAACAGAATTATTTACCTGATTGAGCAGTCCTTCTGGCGGGTCAGGCACATCCGGATTTGGAGGTGTGATATTAAAAACCGGTTCCCAGCTGACCTGAGGCAGCGTCATTCCAAGCAGAAAACTGTGAGGGGTTTGTATATAGTTTTTATTGATTGTTATTGCATCATCGGCAGTTTGTTCAATATCATTTTTATAAATCCCGATCGATCTTCTTCCGATCGAATCAGAATATGCAACACCCCAATGGTCGGACTCGGTGCTGACATCAAACAGCACAATCGGAAACTGACGTGTCAATACAAAACCGTTTCTCTCATTTGCATAACGGTTAACCGCTTCCTGTCCGGTTTCCGGTTTTCTGTTCATTTTAAAACTTACATCGGCCGATATGTAATCATTAATTTTGTCCCACTGTGTAATCGACTGAAAGATGCCTTCGGCAAGTCCTGAACCTTTTCTTAATTGAGGAACCCGGTTGGAAGCATAAGGATGGGGAAGACTTGGCAGCATATTGTAAAGTGCATAAATACAGTTGATTTCGCCTTTGTAGGCCGTATTTGAATCATCATATTCTGACATTAAGACCAGCAGAACTTCCTTTGAAGTTGTAAAATACGCGTTTTCGAGTGCGAACTGATATCTGCCTTCTGTTTTTAAATTTCCGTTTGGATCGATACCATAACTCACCAAACCAAATGTCTTTCCCTTAGCATCAGAAGTTTTCATATAAACACAATTTCCTGACTTTGGATGGATCGGGTGATTGTCTGCACATATTGGTTTGTCGATCAAAAGATCGGCATCTGACTGACAGTACACTGTATCGGAGGTATCAGAGACCGAAAAAATAAGAAGATTGTTATAGGAAGAGAAACTGATATCCGCCTGCATAAATGCCTCATCCTCTTCCGATTTCTGCCATAGGCTGACCCGGTCATGGAGCAGTCCGAACTCCGCAGTCTCGGTTGAAATATAGACCATTCCGTTTGTTAGAAATAATTCGCAAGATCCAACCAGGACATCTGTTTCGGGGTTTCTGATTCCATCCCATTGAGTGGTCAGTCCTTCATCAATTTTCAGATTGAGAACCCCGTTAAATTCAACCTCGATTGACAGATTATTTTGAAGAACTCTTGTTCCGAGTTGCCAAAAAGAACCCAATATTTTTGCCTTTCCTTTAATTTCATAAAGATCGGATGCTGATTTTGGTTCAAAAATTCCGGCCCGCGGTGTCTGTTTGTATTCGAGTTTCATTGTTTTGTCGGCTGAATCCCATTTAAAACCGGTTGCTTTGGAGCTGAAGCCCGAACTCCAGTTCATGGTTTTTGCATTAGCCTGATGAATGCCGTCCAATACCAAAGTGGTGATTCTGCCGCGTCCACTCTTTAATTTTAAATGATCTGTCGGATGAAAGACTGTATTTTTCCCATCCGGCCCGGCCTTGATTGACTGATCGGATTTGAAGTCATTGTTGAGTTCAAAATCTGTGGCAATCTGTGTGGATTTGGCAATGGTCAGCGAATCGCCGATGATTTTATATTTTTTACTCAATTTCAGACTGCCCGATTTAATTTTCAGACCGGTATAAGTATCTGAAGGAGCTTTAGTATCCAAAAGATCAGCCCTTATCCATACGCTCCCTTTGATCAGGTTCAGCGTATCAGTCTCGTTGCCGCCGGGAATAGTGATTCTGATCGTCCGGATGGGAATAATCAGCGCGGCTTTTGTTTCGCCGGCAAAAAATATTTTAAAATCACTGATGTATTTATACAGTGTAAATACCACATCAGGACCGCCAAAAACCGGAAAAGGGCCAATTGTCTGATTGGGTTTGATGAATTTCTGATTGAGATCAAAAATCAGTTTTTTTTCAAATTGAACCGGATAGCTGTCCATCCGCTCAATTTCAAACTTTGGAATCTCAGATTCCTTCGGAAGCTTCAGGTCGTTCAATCGGGATGGAATCTCTTTTCCGACGGTCTCTGTTTTCAGCCGCTTAACGGGAAAGGGTTTTCTTTCTGAAATTTTGGCTTCTTTGAAACTCTTAATCAGAGTGTCAAGTTCTGTTTTTGTGATTTTTTTTGAATTAAAGTCAATGTCATTCAATAATTCAAGTGCTGAGTCGAGTAGTTGAGGCATTTTGGCATTTTGAGTTAATATATAATTCAATCTCAGTCTGAACTGAGTAAATCGGAATAATCCTTCAGAATGCCTTTCGGCTCTCTGTCATGTTCACTACAACAATTTGAGTAAAAAGTTGTTTAAGTTTTAGTTCTTGAGGAATACAAATTTAAAAAAAAACTTTTTTTCAATTACTATACAATTAAAAATTGCCAAATATTCGGGATTTAGGATTAAAAACTCTTCTATTGTTCTTCTTTTGTGTAACTTTACTGAAAAATAAAACAAAATGAAATCTTTAAGCATATTTACACTTTTGGTGTTCCTCTTTGGTGTTTCATTTACCGAAGCACCTCAAAAGACCGAAGCAGACGGAATCAACTTCGAAAATATCAGTTTTCAGAATGCGCTTCAGAAAGCAAAAAAAGACAACAAACTGCTGTTTGTCAATGTTTATGCAGTATGGTGCGGACCCTGCAAATTGTTGAAACAAAATACTTTTCAATCCAAAAAAGTGGCTGATGCAGTCAATTCTCATTTTATCAGTTTGGATATTGATGCCGAAAAAGGAGAGGGATCGATTTTGCACAAAAATATGAAGTGACCGCGCATCCGCTAATCCTGATCATCGACGGAAACGGAAAAGTAAAAAAAAGAATACTGGGTTATAAAAAGGATACTCAGCTTCTCAGTGAGTTGAATGAATTCCTTTAAATTCAAAAATCGAATCAAGGTTTAAACCGGGCGGAGTGATTCTCCGCCTTTTTTGTTGATATCCTTTTGACTTTTATTTGATTTGATTCGGTCAAAACAATCTTCAAAACTTATCTTTGCACTTTTAATTCTGATAAAATTACAGGGTGATGAAAATAGCCGTATTTGTTTCGGGCAGCGGATCCAATCTACAAAATATCATTGATGCTATTGATGACGGCCGATTGAATGAAACCGAAATAGCAATGGTGATTGCAGATCGCGACTGTTACGCGATTGAAAGATCACTCGATCGAGATATTCCGACCTATCTGCTCGATGACCGCAAAACTTTCTCGGAAGATGCAGATTTCAATTTGAACGGGGAAAATATAGATCTGATCGTGCTTGCCGGTTTTCTGACTGTACTTTCAGCCGAATTTACCCAAAAGTGGAAAAATAAAATCATCAATATTCATCCTGCGCTTCTGCCCAAATACGGTGGAAAAGGAATGTACGGCGAAAATGTACACAAAGCAGTTTTGGCGGCAGGAGAAAAAGTAAGCGGTGCAACGGTTCATTTTGTAACCGCAGGAGTGGACGAAGGCGAAATCATTATCCAAAAAGAATTCAAGATTGAGAAAGGAGATCAGGTGGATGATCTTCAGCGAAAAGTTGGTGAGGTGGAGAAAATTATAATGATTGAGGCTATTCAAAGGTTTGAGGTTAGAAGTTAGAAGTAAAATTTTTTATAATGAACGTGGATTTAGGGATAAGAACAAAACGATTTTCAATCAGTATAATGGATTGGGCTGAAAAATTTAATTTAAGTATCCCACAGAAGGTTATTTCTTATCAGTTGGTTAAATGCGGTATTCTGTCAAATCGAATTTTCGTGCTGACAGAAGGGCGAGAAGTGATAAGGAATTCGTGTCCAAACTCAATATTGTCCTCGACTAAGTTGACGAATGCTGTTTTTGGCTTGAGGTAATCAGCGAAAAGAAATGGATAAATGCAGATTCAGAATTAAAAGAAGAAAATGAATGATAAGCCGAATGACAAAAACCAAATTAAAGTCAAATGAAAAATTGATTATTTCAAACTTTAAAAGAATTATGGAATTAAGAAAAATATTAGGTTTATAAGCCGAAGTGCCTTCTGATTTCAAACCTCTAATTTCTAACTTGAAAATTGACAAACAAAAATTTAAAATAAAAACAAAGGTTAACAAGCCGGAATCCCTTCTGACTTCTAACCTCTAATTTCTAACTTGAAAATGAAAAAACAGGCACTCATTAGCGTTTCAGACAAATCAAATCTGGTAGAATTTGCAAGATTTCTTTCAGCCAAAGGTTACAGTCTGCTGTCAACCGGTGGAACTTTTAAATTTCTGAAAGACAACGGAATCGAAGTCACAGAAGTCAAGGATATCACAGGCTTTCCCGAAATCCTTGACGGAAGGGTCAAAACACTTCATCCAGCCATCCACGGCGGAATCATGGCAAGAAGATCAGACGAGAATCATATGAATACCTTGGCGGTACATCAGATCAACCCGATCGATATTGTAGTGGTGAATCTGTATCCGTTTTTTGCGAAAATGAATTCAGGGCTTTCCGAAGCCGATATGATTGAATTCATCGACATAGGCGGACCGTCTATGCTCCGTTCATCTGCAAAGAATTTTTATGATGTAACAGTCGTAACTGATGTAAATGACTATCAAAATATTATGGATGAAATAGAAAGTGAAGGTTCAACCAAACTTGAAACCCGAAAGCTGCTTGCCGGAAAAGTTTTTAATCTGACTTCGGCCTATGATGCAGCGATCTCATCTTATATATTGAATCAGGATTTCCCGCATTATCTGGAATCTTCTTACGAAAAAATGATGGATTTGAGATATGGCGAAAACCCACACCAGCAGGCAGCCTATTATGTGGATAAAACCCGAAATGGCGCAATGAAAGACTTTGATTGTCTTCAAGGCAAAGAGCTTTCATTCAACAACATACGCGATATGGATATTGCATTCAAAGTGGTTTCAGAATTTGAAGAAACCTGCTGCTGTGCATTAAAACACTCCACACCCTGCGGTGTTGCGATCGGTGAGTCAGTTGATGAAGCATACAGAAAAGCTTATGAATGCGATCCGGTTTCAATTTTTGGCGGAATCATCGCCTTCAACAAAGAAGTCAATGCTTCTACTGCAGAGGAACTGAACAAATTGTTTTTGGAAATTATCATAGCTCCGTCCTTTACTGACAAGGCTTTGGAGGTTTTCAAAACCAAAAAGAATTTGAGGGTCATCCGTGTGAATCATCCGGTTTCGGACCGATTGAGTTTTGTAAAAGTTGACGGTGGTCTTCTGGTTCAGAGTATGGACAATTCATTTTCAAAAGAACTGAGAACAGTAACCGAAAAACAGCCAACCGAAAAACAGCTGATCGATTTGAGATTTGCACAAAAAATTGTGAAATGGACCAAATCAAATGCGATTGTGGTGGCGACCAACGGTCAGGCATTCGGAATTGGCGGCGGTCAAACCAACAGAATTTGGGCGGCACAACAGGCGGTTGAAAGGGCAAAACAAAAACAGACTTCGGATCTGGTGATGGCTTCAGACGCATTCTTTCCATTCAGGGATGTGGTTGATTTTGCGGCAGAAAACGGAATTACTGCCATCATTCAGCCGGGCGGTTCAATGCGTGATGAGGAAAGCATAGACGCATGCAATGAACACGGAATTCCGATGGTTTTCACAGGAATGAGACATTTCCTGCATTGATAATAGAAAACTTCTGGAATTGATTTTCGGAAGTTTTTTTATAAAACAGAAGGAATAAATACTCTGTCCTTTGGAATTGATTTCAATTCTCACTAAAATTGATATTCAAAACAAATAATCTTTGATGGAATTTTTTCTAACCACTACCGAAATCGATGATCGTCCGGTTTATATCACCGGAAATTTTAACAAATGGAACCCGAAAGATCCCGATTTTAAAATGGAGGAGATTGACAAACAGCATTATTACATCAAAATTGATGCACAATTGCTGACCGATATGGTAGAATACAAATACACAAAAGGAGGCTGGGAAAACGGAGAACTCGACGACAATGGAAAGGTTTCTGCCAACCGAAGGGTGAAGCGTTCAAAACTGGCGGTCAAAGATGAAGTTACGCTTTGGCGACTCAATTGGGGGCCGTTTAAAAAAGAATTCTTCCCGATTGTCGAACTGGTCGAAGATGAATTTTATATTCCTCAACTTGACAAAACCCGTAAGGTATGGGCATTGCTTCCGTTTGATTATTACAAAACCAAAAAGAAATATCCGGTTCTTTATCTTCAGGATGCACAAAATCTGTTCAACGAAGGAACCGTTTTCGGCAATTGGGAAATCGACAAAAAGCTTTCGATCCTTGCCGAATACGGCAGAGGGGATATTATCGTTATCGCTGTCGAACACGGTGGTGATGACCGAATCAGAGAATATGTTTTCAAAAATCCGAAACTGAGCGAAGAGGCTGAAGGAAAGAAATATATCCGTTTTATAACCGACACGCTCAAACCTTATATCGATCAGAAATACAGGACTTTGAAAGATCGTGAAAATACAGGCATAGGCGGAAGTTCACTCGGTGCGCTGATCAGCATTTACGGCGGTCTGCTGTATCCTGAAGTTTATTCAAAGCTTTTGCTGTTTTCGCCTTCGCTTTGGGTGGAGCCCAACAACAATTATCCACTGGTGAGTTTTCAGCATCAGTTCAGAACCCGGGTTTATCTCTACGGCGGAAAGAAAGAAGGGCCCGAAATGGTGAACAGGGTTCGTGCATTTGAAAAGTCAATGGAGCTTTGGGAAAGACAAAAACTGTTTGATTTCAAAGTCAGAACAGTGATCAATGAGGATGGCGAACACCAGGAATTTTTCTGGTCCCAAGAATTTCCGCAGGCGATTGAATGGCTGTATTTTGACAGCATGGAAGACCCGCTTGCAATCATAGAAAGAGCCTATAAATCAAGAGAAAAGAATTA
>JBAYPM010000033.1:0-29724 GCA_041677705.1 Weeksellaceae bacterium
AAGTTTTCTGTCAATGGGTCTTGTGTAGTTGTTCTTCCAATATCAGGCATATAATTCCTTGCTTCAAAGTCGTAGATGTTAAGCCCTAATTCGTCCTGGTATTCTTTAGCACCAAACTTATACTGATACTCCGTTTTCAGCACATTTGTCAGGATTGTTTCTCCCGGGTCTGTGGAATTTTCTTTAAAGTCCATTTTACTGCCGGTTACATATACTTCGTGTTTTAAACCAAATGGGTAATAATGGTTTTCTTCCAAAATCTTAAGCGTTCCCTGCTGAGGGTCTTTGGTGTAACTTAATCTTATATTTCCCAAGTGGTCTGTATAATTGAATACATAGTTGTATGCATACCCGGTGGGTGGTGAGCCGGGGCTTACATTTCCCACAGGCGTTGCTTTTACATAGCCTTCTGCGTGTGGGAAGAATTGCAGTATATCTCCTGCATACTGGAAGCCGTCCAGATATCTGACCACCTTGATGGAATCGTTGCTTCTGACCGTTTTGGTCAGTTTCTGCCCGGCAGCATTGTACTGGTATAGAATAAACTCGTTGGCAGACCATTCAACCCTTACCGGTAGATTCAGATAATTGTACGAGATAGAGCTAATCCCTTTGTTCCTGTCTTTCACCATATTTCCGTTTTCATCATACTCATAATCATCAAGGTTAGGATTGGTGTTACTGTTCTTGAAGTTTCTTATATGTTTCCACTGCTTATTCATTATTTGTTTTGATTATCAGCAATATACACTTTTATTTTTTACCACCCACACTTCTGGAACATTGCCATTGTAATAGTCCCCTACTTATCTACTCCGGATTCCCGGAACATCGAAATCATTATAAAAAATATTTGTTAATACAAACTCACCATCTTTCTTCTGATAATACAATATCTTGGGATAATAGGTTATATTAATTCCATAAAATGGTAAATAGTGTGTTTTGTTAATAACAGTAGTCCAATCTTCTAATTTTTCACAAATAGCTTTATATTTTAATTCAAAAAAGTCATTGTTTATTCCAACATTATCACTCAAAAGATAAACCATCATGTTTTCGTATTCATAATCTGTGATTCCAACTAATTTTATACTACAACCAGGTGTTGCATAGACTAATTTAATAGCTAAATCCACCTCAGTATTCTTCATTATTATTAAAGTAACTCCATTAATTTCTTTTAATGTATCCTTTCTTGAAAATAATGTATCAATGAAATAATTAATTTCTTTTTTTAAATCTTCTCTTTTGATGATAACATTTACAATATTACCTTCAGGGATAGAATCTTTGATTTCTGATAATTTTTTGGGGAGTGTTTGTGTCCGAATAGTTTTGATATCATCTTTTGTATCTTCAATATTCTTACTACAACCCAATATCAGAATTGAGCATAAGAGAACCGCCTGAATAATTTGTGTGGATAAAAAAACTTTCATTATTGTATGTTGTTTTTGTATTAAAATAATCTGAATAAATATTTGCATTTGACGGAACTCTTCCCGGGAATTTTCTTTGCATCTCGTCGAATGCTTGTCTATCTCCGTTACCTAATTCATCTCCATCTGGTTCGCCCCAAATAGTAAAACCGGAAGGATGATTATTATAACTATAAATAGGATTTGGAGCGGGATGACTATGCCAATATTCACTAATTCTGGAAGCTGCATTATTTCTCAAAATTTCGGACATATAACTATTTAGTCTAATTGAACCTTTACTATGATTAGTTAAAACCGTTGCTCGTTGTAATCCGTTACTATTGCTTGTCCATCTTACAAATCCAAATTCGACACTGGATTTCGCCGCAAATCTAAAAAACTGAAAAGCTTTTTGTGGATTAGTTGATGTGATTCTTGTTTGACCACCCGATCTTGATATTGTGTTTTCCTTACTAAAACTACCATTCTCTCCATAGGTGTAACTTTGCTCTTTCCCATAATCATTCTTAACCACATTGCCATCATTATCTACGAGTCTTACTTGGTCATCTCCGGCAGCCTTAGTAACTGTTATATCACCTGTTTCTTGATTAATATCAATATAATCCTCCAACATTCCGTTTGGATCTGTGAAGAAGTTAGGGTTGTTAAAAGCATAGCGATAAGGTGTCCAATTTGGCTTTTTCTCCGCCAACGGATCCACATTCATCCATCTACCAATCGTAGCATCATAATTCCTTGCCCCATAGTCATACCAGCTTAATCCGAGTTCATCTTGTAGTTCTTTTCCGTTGTACTTGTATTGATACTCCATCCTCGTTACATAATCAAGCACAGGCGGCAGACCGGGTTCGGGTTCTATGCCGTCGCCCGGGTTTCTTGAAAAATCTAATTTTGTGCCGCTCACATAAACTTCGTGTCTCAAACCAAATGGATAATAATGATTTTCTTCCAATATTTTCAATTTCCCGGTTAGATGATCCATTGAGTAGGACAAACGTACATTGCCTAAGTGGTCTGTGTAATTATAAACATAACTGTAAGCATAGCCGGTAGGCGGAGCGCCGGGCGTAATGTTTCCCACAGGAGTTGCCCTCACGTATCCCTCGGCAGTAGGGAAGAAGTTCAATATTTCGCCTGCATATTGAAAACCATCTAAGTAATCCACTTCTTTTCTCACTTCAGGAGTAGCGGTTTCTTCAATAACCGTCTTTTTTAGTTTTACACCTGCAGCATTATAGACGTATTCAATTGAATTTGAATTTTCAAATACAATTTGTTCAGGCAGGTTCAGATAGTTGTAGGTGATGGATGTTATTCCTTTGTTTCTGTCTTTGATTAGATTTCCGTTTGCATCATATTCATAATCGTCCAATGCAGGATTGGTATTGCCGTCTTTAAATCCGCCGGTGTTCTGGTTTGAAACCGCATCGCTTACGTTGATGAGCAGGTTGGAGTTTCCGTTTCCGTCCCGGTAAGAATATGCCAGGTCATCCATCCCGACGGGGTCGCCCAAGACATCGCCTGTGGTTCTGAACAAACTCGTGATGTTGCCGTTCAGGTCATAGGCCAGACTCTCGGTATAAGCCCCCGTATAGGGATTGTTGTCGCTTTTGTAAAACTGAGCGTCCAACAGCCGGTTCAGCTCGTCATAATTGTAAACATAGCCCCGCTTCACATTGTCTTCGCCGGTACGCCAGATGGTTTGTGCAATATTGCCGTTGAAGAGCGGTTCGGCATATTGGCTGCCGCCGTCGTTGAGCTCATTGTAATTGATTTTGAATGCAAACAAATCATCGCCCGCAGACGGCGGATCAGCATCCTTGCCGTAGAGGACAAGCCCAACATCATTGATGTCGGTCAGCCAGCCGCGGATGTTGTATTTGTAATCCACTTCCTGCCAGCGGTCGCTTCCGTTCTGGTTGCCGCCCACCTTTTTGCTGACCAACTGCCCCAAGGGGTCGTACTCGTTTTTGGCTATCAACTGAGGGGTTTGCCCGTTGATGGAATGATGGTGACTGAGCAGACGAAGCATTTGGTCATACACAAAAGTTTCTTCGACATTTACCTGAATGCCGTTGTTTGTGCTTTTGTGGGCAGTCGTGGTCTTTGTCGGCAGACCTTTGAAGTTCAGCTCGGATTTGGTTTGGGTAAAACCTCCCAGATGGTTTATTTTATAACTACCGTAAGCCCTGCTCAAATCGTCATAAGCGGTATAAGCTTTTTCCCAGCCTGTGGTACCAATCACACGCACGAAAGAAGAGACGGGCAGTCCTTTGAGCTGTCCGTTGGCATCGCTCAGCGGTGCATGTTCAAACAGCTGCTGCAGGTCGGGGGCTTGCTCCTCGTAGGTGTCGTAATAATTCACACTCAATACATCCGAAAAACTTGTCGGAAAAGCATTTTTTGTATAATAAACCGAAGTTCCGTTTTGAGAGAACTGCACCGTGGACTTTCTTTCTTCGTTGTTGCTGCCAAATCCGTTGACCGTAGTCTGCAAAGCTTCACGAGAAACAGAACTGTTCATCATACCGGTATAGACCACCCTGCCAAACTTGTCGTATTTGGTAAACAGCCATTTGCCTTCCGCCTCCAAGTTCGCATCTTTCGTAGCCACCAATCTGTCCTGTTTGTCGTACACCATGTATTCCTTTCCTTTGCCCGGTAATTTCTTTTCCACCAGACGGTTTTTGTCATCGTACTTGTAAAGATAACAAAGATTCTCAATGATTGTTGTACCCAGGCCTATTTTTTCGGCAGCCAATGGCGGGATGACCGCTGCCAGATTTCCATAGACATCATACACATAATAAGTGTCCGCCTGTTTGTTTACGCCTGTGGGCGGATTGGGGTCGGGCCTTCCGCTTGTCGGGTATTCGGTCACGAAACTTCTTTTGAGTACGACCCTGCCTTGTTTGTCTTTGAACTCATAAATTTTATGGCCGTTTTCGTCAGTGGTTACGGTTTTGTATAGGGTTTTTTCTTCGTAATAATTACCCACAGTAGAATAATTCCCTTTTTGGATGTCACCGTTGGTATCCACCCAATAGATCCAAACCCGGTCGTTTGCTGTATTGGTTTTGTATTCAAATCCGATTTCATGTCCACCGCCTTTTGCCCATGCATCGCCGGGAGCGGCCTGCGCCAATACCCGGTTGAGCGGTGAATTCTCAAAAGTCTTTTCAGAATACCAGGTGCTTTGGGTATAGTTCTGCATATAATAATTTCCAGTAATGTTACCAGGGTCGATGAAACCACCGTTGGACTGGCTGACAGGTACCGGCAGATAGTCAATTGTCTGTCTGCCAAAGCCGTCGTATTCTATTTTGGTGACAATGTCTTTTCCGTCGGGCGTTGCCTTAACCGAAACAGTCTGCTCGGGCCGTCCCAGACCGTCGAAGTATTGAACATTAATGATGGCTGCATTGGGATTGGCTGTTTCGTCCAGATATTCTGTGGATTTGATGTAGTTTTCTCCGGAAGACTGGCCGTAAAGGGAAACTGCGGCCAATGAAAATACTATGGTAAAAATATAAAGTCTCATGGTTAATAAATTAAGGTTGGTTGTGATTTATTATGTCCAAAAGTAAATTTTCAGTACGGCAGTTAAAACAATAAGGTTTTTTGAAAAACAAATCGTTCTGCGGTTCAGCCGTTTCAGGTGAATTCTCAGATTCAGGTTGAAGCGTTCCATGTGATTGGTTTTTTTAACTCGAATTCAAATCCTGGTTTCGGCTGATAAATTTGTACTTTTGATTGTTTAATTAGATTTCAAAAGCCATGATAAGATTTCCAATAATTTTCTATTTTTTTTTAGGTTCATTTTTAAGTGCTCAGAATTTTGAAATTGAATATTCTGCAACACTTCGTCAGGAATTGCCCGAAGAGGCGAAAAAAGAAATTCTGAAAGATTCCGAATACGGAAGAGAGCAAGTGAAAATGAATGAAGAACCCGATCCGGCCACATACAGAATGCTGATTTTGGGAAAAGAATCCTCATTTACTTATGTCGAAAAAATTGTCAACAATCAGGATCCGAACAAACCGATTATCAGACAGGCGCCGGACGGTTTCGGAACCACTTATCACAATCTGGAAGAATCGATTTCAATGAAAGATTTTGATGTTTACGGAAAATTGTATCATTCGCTGGATCCTTTGGCAGAATTTGACTGGAAAATTACAAAAGAGACAAAGGAAATTCTGGGTTTTGAGGTTCGAAAGTCAACTTCAGAAAGCGAAACCGAAATTGTAACTGCCTGGTATGCACCTAAGATCGCGGTTTCAAACGGACCTGCAAAATTTCACGGGCTGCCCGGTCTGATTTTGGAAGTTGAATCTAGAAACAAAGATTATCCGCTTGTGATTAAATATACTGCCGAATCAATTAAGGAACTTAAAAAGAGTCCGAAAATTCAGAAACCCAACAAGGGCAAGCAAGTCAAAGAATCTGAAATAGACGAGATT
Source organism: Weeksellaceae bacterium (assembly GCA_041677705.1). Taxonomy (GTDB): domain Bacteria; phylum Bacteroidota; class Bacteroidia; order Flavobacteriales; family Weeksellaceae; genus Moheibacter. The sequence continues at coordinate 5,913 of JBAYPM010000033.1, forward strand.
TTCAGAATTGCAAACGATGCAAGAAATGAAATGCTCAGATCTCAAATGGGTGTGGATAAGGATTAATGGTATAAGAAATTGATTATCTTGGTCTTTTTAATGATGAGAGATTTATTTGAAAATAGCATAAACAATAATAATTGCTGAAAGAAATGTCCCCACCAAAATGACAACATCCATTCCTCCTGCAAAAAAGCAAATTAATAAAATTATGACCATCAACACGAAAATGATATTGTATGAATTAGGAGCTTTCTTACTTAAATGTTCCATTGCAAGAAGCATTAAAACCAGCACAGCAATTATGGTGAGAAATAAATCTATCAATTGTTTGGTTTTGTTACAAATATAGGATAATAATTGATGGTTTAAAGAGGTTCGTAAATGTACATTGAAACAAAATCAACCATAGTGAAAATGCTTGCCAGTTTTTCATTTTACAACAAATCAGAAAATCTCAACTCTGGTTATTTCCAAATTCATAGATTGTGTTACTTATTATTTTGAGGAATAATCTCCGAATTGAGTTATTTTATTTAAACTGAATTAACGATTTTTGCTATTCTGAATTTCTGTTTATGCGGCTTTTACTGATAGATAATCATGATTCATTTACCTATAATATTGTCAATATTTTGAGGCAATTGAAGGATTGTCCGTTTGAGGTAATTAATTATAATGATTTGAATAACAATGAATTAGACAATTTTACGCATACGATTATTTCACCGGGCCCGATGAAACCCGAAGATTTTCCTTTGCTCAATGAGGTAATTGAACACAGTGTCAAAAACCGGAAGCCGTTGCTTGGAATCTGTCTGGGACATCAGACGATTTGTACTCATTTTGGCGGAAAACTGTATCGACTCGAAAATGTTTCACATGGACGGAAAACAACCATTGAAATCACAAGGGATTGTCCTGTTTTTGAATCTATTCCGAAAAAAAATGAAGTCGGACTTTATCATTCTTGGGCGATTTCAGACCATGATTTTCCTGATGAATTGGAAATCGTTTCTAAGTCAAATGAAATTGTGATGGCCGTTCAGCACAAAGAGTTGCCAATTTATGGAATTCAGTTTCATCCGGAATCATTTCTGACACCCTATGGCAAAGAGATTTTAAATAATTTTTCAAAATTATAAGAATGGATTTAAACCAGTTTTCACAACAGATTTCGGAGTTTACCACTCAAAAAATTCCGTATTTCTTTCTGATTGATTTTGAGATGAAAAATCCGATTGTCTGTAAATTGGATGATGCCGAAGCAAACGGAATCCTATACAACATCAAAGGAAAAACCAATGCAGATGAAAAAATTCAAATTCCCAAACCGGAGCTGAGTTATAGAGCGATTGACAAAAAAAAATATTTTGAAAAAATCGATACAGTCATCGAAGAACTGAAGAACGGAAATTCATTTTTGCTGAATCTTACTTTTCCGACACCGATTAGTACCAACCTGAGTTTGAAAGAAATTTTTTATGCGGGCAAAGCGCCTTATAAATTATTGCTGAAAGACCGGTTTGTGGTTTTCTCACCCGAAAGTTTTATTCAAATCGAAAACAACAAAATTTCGACTTATCCGATGAAAGGCACGATGGATGCTGCAATTTCGAATGCGGGTGAAATATTGATTAATGACGAAAAAGAAGCCAGGGAACACCACACCATCGTGGATTTGATGCGAAATGATTTGTCGATTATTTCAGAAAATGTTCGGGTAGAACGCTTCCGCTATGTTGAAAAAATCAAAACCCACAAAGGCGAAATCCTTCAGACGAGTTCGAAAATTAGCGGAACTTTGCCCAAAGGTTGGGAAACCGGTTTTGGTGAAAACTTATTAAAAATCCTTCCTGCGGGTTCCATCAGCGGTGCACCCAAGAAGAAAACGATCGAAATCATCCGGTCGGTTGAAAATTTTCCGCGCGGGTATTATACCGGAATCTTTGGTCTGTTTGACGGTGAAAATCTGGATTCTGCCGTAGCAATTCGATTTGTTGAAAAACAAAATCAACAGCTGTATTTCAGAAGCGGTGGTGGAATTACCTCAAACAGTGATTCACAAAAGGAATACGAAGAGTTAATCCAAAAGATTTATCTTCCGATTGGTTGATCATTTAAACCCAAAAAATCTAACTGAACAATCCGAGGAATTGCCAGAGCAAATCTGGATAGGTTCCCAGCGCAAAGTTCAAAGCGGTTCCGAAAATCAGCAACAGCCTGGAAGTCATGGATAATTTGAGTTTCTTTTTTGAATCTGCATCTCTGAAATACATCACGACGATTACTTTGAAATAATAGAATACGCTGATAACAGCCAACACCAGTGCTGCGATGATCAGAAACAGATTACCGGGCACATGCATTGCCGCACTCAGCACAAAGAATTTGGCGAGAAATCCCGATGTAAACGGAATTCCGGACAGTGAAAAGAATGCGACTGCGCAGGAAGTTGCCAGCAGCGGCGATCGTTTGGCCAAACCGAAATAACCTTTGTGGTCCACACTGTCCACTTTGGTCAGTGAGTAAAATAAAACCACGCTTGACAAACTGTAGCTGACGATATAAAACAGCAGTGCGTCTTTTGAAGCCTGATCGATCACAAACAGCGCAAACATCATATAACCTGCTTGAACCACAGATGAATAGGCAAGCATTCTTTTGACGCTTTTTTGTCGGATCGCAGAGAAATTACCGAGTATCAGTGTGAGCAGAATTATAAAAGTCAACAGATACTGATAATTTTTTGCAACGATCTCAGATGTGATTTTGAATGACATCATCACAGTAATAAATGCCAGAAATCCTCCGCCTTTAACGATGGTCACCATATAGGAGGAGAACACGGTTGGCGTTCCTTCATACACATCAGGTCCCCAATAGTGCATAGGCGCAACCGAAACTTTGAAACAAAGCGAAAGGATAAGCAGTGTCCAGCCTAAATAATAAATCGACTGCATATCAAATGCATAAGCGGTGATATGATTCAGCAGGAACGATCCGCTGGCGCCGTATATCAATGAGATTCCCATCAGCATGATGCCGGTTGAAAATGCGCCCATCATAAAATATTTGATGGATGCTTCTGTACTTTTCATTTTGTGTTTTGCGGTTCCTGCCAGTATATAAACCGGAATGGAAAGGATTTCAACACCCATAAACAGCAGAAGCAGATTATTGAAAGTTGCCAGCACCGCGATTCCGGTGAGCGAAATAAAGATCAAAGCATAATAATCTGAAACCATTTTGCCGGGCTGACTGATTTTGTTCCGGTTGACCAATACATAGTAGAGTCCTACGGTACAAAGCGCGATAAAGAAATAAATTCTGTAATTGTCGGTCACAATCATATTCGGGTATTTGCCCGCCCAGATTTCATTTCCTCTCAGCTGACAGGCAGCTGAAATCATGATGACAATCATTAGGATGGCAGCCAGAATACTTTGGTGAAGTTTCTTTTTAGAAACAAATCCGCTGAACATAAAGATGATACCGGATAAAGCTGATGTCAATATAATATTCATAGTGGATGCTTCTGATTAATTTTGAATTAGATTAAATATGATGGACGGATAAGTACCCAATAAAATTACTGCAAACGACAACAGACCAAATACCAGATAGAGTATGGCGGACATTCTTTTCGGCTTGTCTTTGATGTGATCGGGCGAACCGAGCAGTATCGCATTGTTCATTCTCCAGGTGTAAGCAGCCGAAAGGATGGCGCCGATACAGCCCATGATACACAAGATCGGATTGTAAAAAAACAATGCGTTGAGCATCGAGAATTCACCGATAAAGTTTGAAGTCAGCGGCAGCGACAAATTTGACAGACAGAAAATCGTCCAGAAAACCGCAATCGCGGGATCAATCTTTGCCAGCCCTCTGACAGATTTCACATCGGTCACTCCGTATCTTCTGTGCATATAATCATAACTCAACCACATGCCGAGCACCACGATTCCATGGCTGAACATTTGGAAATAAGCACCTTTGATTCCGATTTCGGAATAAGTAAAGAGGCTCATAAAGATCAGCGCCAGGTGGGCAATCGAGCTGAATGCGATAATTCTTTTCAGATGATTTGACCTGAGCGCAATCAGTGATGCATATACCAGGCCGAATCCGACGACATACAGCAGCCAGTCAAAATTCAGTGATTTGACCGGAAACATTCCGATAAACCAGTTGACCACTGCAAAGAGTCCCATCTTTGCCATCAATGCACTGAGGATGATGGTCACAAAAGTATCCGAAGCCTTGTAAACCGGCGGTTGCCAGGTGTGCAAAGGAAAGATCGGGATTTTGATTGCAAATGCGATCAGAAATAGAATCGGCAATAGCTCCAGATCCTTGTAGTGTGTGGTCAAAGCTTTGATGTCGTTCAAAAGATAACTTTCGGGCCCGAGGTGGAATCCGATATAGATGATTCCGGCCAGCATCAGGAACGAACCGAAGATTGTGTAAATAAAGAAAGTGGTATTTGCTTTGACTTTGTTTTTTCCGCCCCAGATTCCGATCAGGAAGTAAATCGGTATCAAAACGATTTCCCAAAAGAAGTAAAACAGCAGCAGATCCTGAGCCAGAAATACACCGTTCAGACCCGCAAACATAATCAGTAACAGACCGTAAAAATTATTTTTGTAATTCTTTTTAACCGAATTAAAATACAGGAACAAAAGCGAATAAACAAAGGTGGTGAGCATTACCATGATGGCGCCCAGACCCGAAAAGTCCAATGAAATATATGTCTGTACATCTCCCATTTTGAACCAGGGATGAGTGATCTCTTTCTGAATCGCACCCTCGCCGTTGAATGCGGCAAGCAGTGAGAAGATGAACAGATAAACGCTGATGGCTGTGCCTATAAAACCAAGCGATTTCTTGTAAGAAGTGACCGCCAGACCGACTCCAAATATCAAAGGCAATAAAATCAGTAATACTAAAAACATTCTTTCCGCTTTTTATAATATTCCAAAAAAGAAAAATCCAATTCCCGCTACGATTCCCAGGACCATCAGCAATACGTATGTGCCGATATGACCTGTCTGAATCGACTTTGTCTGTTTTGAGAGAAACACAGACAGACTGCCCACACCAAATACGATCTGTGCAATCCCTGCTTTCTCCACATATTTTCTTAAAAAGGTACCCAGATTCTCAGTTGGTGTAATGACAGCCGACTGATAGATTTCATCCACATACCATTTGTTTTTAAATAATTTTATAATTCCAGAAGCTTCACCGTCGGTTTTGCCGTTGTACATTTTATAAGTCAGTATGATTGCACCGACTACAAATACAAGCAAAGCAACCATCAGCATGATTTCGACCGAAGCAGAAACCGCATGTTCACCTTCATGAACACCTGTCACACCCGACAGAAAATTGTTTAGTTTGTGTCCGTTGGCTGCAAATACTGCAGGAATTCCAATGAATCCGCCGAAAAGTGACAATACGGCAAGAATCATCATCGGCATGGTCATACTTGAAGGACTTTCATGCGGATGAACTTCTTTGTTTCTCAGCTCACCGTGGAAAGTCATAAAATACCATCTGAACATATAGAATGCAGTCAGCACCGAAACGATGAATCCGATGATCCAGACTGCTTTGCTACCGATAAACATATTGAGCAGCATTTCGTCTTTTGAGAAGAAACCGCTTAGCGGCGGAATCCCTGCAATCGCCAGACAGGCAATCAGCATTGTGATATTTGTTTTGGGCATTAGTTTTCTTAACCCACCCATCTTGTTCATATTCTGTTCGCCACCCATTGCATGGATGACAGAACCTGATCCCATAAACAGAAGTGCTTTGAAGAATGCGTGTGTCAGCACGTGGAAAACCGCTGCTACATAGGCGCCCATTCCGATTGCGGCAAACATCAGCCCCAGTTGGGAAACAGTTGAATAGGCGAGCACCTTTTTGATATCGTCCTGACGCATTGCGATGGTGGCTGTAATCAGTGCTGTGATGATACCGATCCAGGCGACGATTCCTTTTGTAAACGGAACCATATCGAAGAGTTCGTTGCATCGGGTCAGCATAAAGATACCTGCGGTTACCATGGTGGCAGCGTGGATCAATGCAGAAACCGGTGTTGGTCCGGCCATCGCATCGGGCAACCAGGTAAACAGCGGAATCTGAGCAGATTTACCGGTAGCTGCAAGAAAGAGCAGGAGTGTGATTCCGATCAGTGCACCTTCGGCAACATTTGCTGTTGTGAGCATACTGAATACTTCTCTGTATTCGAGTGTGCCGAATTCTTTATAAATCCAGAACATTGCAATCAGAAAACCGATATCACCAATACGGTTCATGATAAATGCTTTTCTTGCCGCAATTGTAAAATCCCAGTTGTGATACCAGAATCCGATCAGCAGGTAAGAGCAGAGTCCCACACCTTCCCAGCCGATGTACATCATCAGGAAGTTGCTGCCCATCACCAGAATCAGCATTGAGAAAATGAATAAATTAAAGAATGAAAAGAATTTTCCGAATCCTTCGTCTTCATTCATATAACCAACCGCATACACATGAATCAGAAATCCGACACCTGTGATGATCAGCATAAAGAGACTGGTCAATGCATCGATTTGGAATGCAAACGGGATTTGGATGGTTTCGAAATTAAATAGATCAAAGAAATGAAAGATTTGTGGTGCCGCATCAGGTCCCGACGGAACTGCAAAAAACACCATCACCGAAAGAACAAAGCTGACGAATACCACGCCGGGACCCAAAATTGAAATCAGACTTTTGGGCAGTACATGTCTTCCCAGTCCGTTGATAACGAATCCGATGAATGGTAAAAGCGGAATGAGCCAAATATAATTCTCCATAAATCTAATGCTTTAAACGGTTTAGGAATTGAACATCGGTTTTGTAGGTCTTTCTGTAGAACATTATCATGATTGAAAGTCCGACAGCTACTTCGGCTGCAGCAACGACCATGATGAAGAGCACCAGCATCTGTCCGTCGATTCCGGCTTCGGTACCCGGATTTTTGGCATAATGCATTTTTGAAAATGCAACCAAAAGCAGATTGACAGAGTTGAGCATCAATTCTATACACATCAGCATGATGACGATATTTCTGCGTATAATCACACCCGCCATTCCGATGGCGAAGAGTGTCAGTGACAGAAATAAATAGTAACTAATCGGTATCATTCTTTTATTTTCAAAATTTTTAATTCATTATCAATCATCATGCTTCCGCCTTTTTTTCTTTTTTTGTCTTTCTCGACAGCATCACTGCTCCGATCATCGAACTCATAAACAGTATGCTCGCCAGTTCAAACGGAATCACATAGTCCGAATAAAGGACGGTTCCCAGCTTTTCGGTCAGACCGATGTCTCCTTCGGCTGTGAGCAATTGATTGGATTCGACATCAGACTGCATAAATATTCTGACGGTCAGCAGCAGGAATACGGCTGAAATCAGTGATGCGGCTGTGATTACAAAGGTTTTGCCGAAGCTTCTGTCCTCTTTGTTCAGATTCATAATCATCACCACAAAAAGAAACAGGACCATGATGGCGCCTGCATAGACGATGATGTTGATGATTGCAAGGAATTGGGCGTTCAGCAGCACATAGTGACCACTGATGCTGAAAAATGTGATGATCAGATAAAGTATGGAATGAATCGGATTTTTTGACGCTACGGTCAGCAATCCGCTCAAAACAGTCAAAGCTGCCAATATGAAAAACAAAATTTCGGCTGTACTCATGCTTCAGTCTCTTTGGTTTCTTTTTTTGGAAATGGAATCAGCAGATCCTCTTTGGTATATATAAAATTCTTTCTCTTGTAGCTTGCCGGAACCACAGACTGGCTCAGATAGAGTGCGTCTTTTGGACAGGCTTCTTCACAGAGTCCGCAGAAGATGCATCTCAGCATATTGATTTCGTATTTGGTTGCATATTTTTCTTCGCGGTACAGATTTTCTTCGCCCGGCAGTCTTTCACCTGCTTCCATTGTGATTGCTTCGGCCGGACAAGCCAGTGCGCACAATCCGCAGGCGGTGCAGTTTTCGCGTCCCTCCTCGTCTCGGTTCAGTACGTGCATTCCTCTGAAATTTTCACTGAACTGACGTTCGGTTTCGGGATAACGGATGGTCACTTTCTTTTTAAAGAAGTGTTTTAATGTAATCCACATTCCGATAAATATATTGACCAGATATAATTTCTCCCAGAAAGTCATTGGCTTTCTGTTGACCGGTTGTGCTTTATCTGTTAGAAATTTCATTTTGTTTTAATTAAAAAAATAAAGTATTACAAATCCTGTAATTAACAAGTTGACCAGGGCCAACGGCAGTAATCTTTTCCAGCCGAGATCCATCAACTGATCGTATCTGAATCTCGGGAGGGTCCATCTCACCCACATAAATAAAAATATAAAGAAACAGGTCTTGATGAACAAAACGATGAAATGTATAATCGACATCGCATTCATTCCAAGACTTTCAGTCAAATTTGAGTCGTTTACAAAAGGTATGTCGTAACCGCCAAAAAACAGTGTGGACAGGATAACCGAAGTGATGAACACATTCACATATTCTGCAAACAGGAAAAATCCGAGTTTCATTGATGAATATTCCGAATGATAACCGCCGATCAGTTCGTTTTCTGCTTCGGGCAGGTCAAAAGGAGTTCTGTTGGTTTCTGCAAAACAGCAGACCAGAAAAATGATAAATCCAAGCGGCTGCAGTACCACATTCCAATAACTGTCCATTTGTTCGGCCACGATCACATCGAGTTTGAGTGAACCGCTGATCATAAACACTGCAATCAGCGTGATTCCCAACGGGATTTCATAGGAAATGATCTGAGAAGCCGCACGAACACCGCCCATCAGCGACCACTTGTTGTTGGAAGCCCATGAACCGATCAGCATACCGTAAACTCCCAGACTCAAAACGCCCAAAATATACAAATAGCCGATATTAACATCTGCAATCAGCGGATTGATGACAGAATCTCCCCAGCTGAATTCTGAACTCCACGGAATGACAGCACCTGTCATCAGTGCAAGCGTCATCGCAAGGGTAGGGCCGAGTATAAATAGAAATTTCTCTGAATGTGCAGGTGTAATCTCTTCTTTGAAAAAGAGTTTCCCTCCGTCTGCCAAAGGCTGGAGCAGTCCGCCCCAACCGGCTCTGTCCGGCCCCCGTCTGTCCTGAATATAACCTGCAACCTTGCGTTCAGCCCAGGTAGAATACATAGCAACAACAAGCGCCATTACTATAAGCACACCGCTGAGCGCCAATTTTTCCATTACTTCACTGTACAAATCCGGGTTCATATTTTATGGTGTTCGTTTTTTGGGATCCTTCCCTCTGATGTCTGTTAATTCTTTTCCTTCTGTCGATTTTTTCGGGTTCTCATCCAGATAATCTTTTGAGGTCGGCGGACCGTAAATCTTACTGATGTCTTTATCGGTACGGTTCACATCGCTCTGATCGTGGATGTCGAATGTAAATTTTGGTTCCCACTTCATCACTTCGGGCAAAACATTTTTAGGTTTTGTCGTTCTCTTGTTTCCTGAAGCATGGTTGTTGCTGATCACAGAACCCTGATAAACTCTTGACGGACCTTCGATCACCCAGTCTGATGTTTTCTTTTTGTCAAAACGGCAGGTGTTGCAGATCCAGTCTTCTGCTTCCCACCATTCATTCCTTCTGGTGGTTACCCTGAAAACTTCGTCTCCTCTGTACCACAGTCTTACTTTTCCTTTGCAGGTTGGGCAGTCTCTGTGTGCATCTACCGGTTTGAGAAACCATACACGGTTTTTGAATCTGAAAGTCTTGTCTGTCAATGCACCTACCGGACAAACGTCTATTACGTTTCCGATAAATTCACTGTCCAGTGCTTTTTCAATGTATGTTGCAATTTCAGATTTGTCACCTCTGTACAATACACCGTGCTGTCTTGGTTCGGTCAGCTGTTCTGCCAACTTTACACAACGGTAACACATGATGCATCGGTTCATGTGCAGCTGAATCTGATCGCCTATGTCGATTCTTTCAAAAGTTCTTTTTCTGAAATCAAGTCTTGATTCGTCCTGACCGTGTTCATAGCTCAAATCCTGCAGTTTGCATTCTCCCGCCTGGTCACAGACCGGACAGTCTAACGGATGATTGATCAGTAAGAATTCGACCACACCTTCGCGCGCATCGAGTACACGCTGTGATGTTTTGTTGCCAACGACCATTCCGTCCTGAACGGCGGTCTTGCATGACGCCATCAGTTTGGGCATCGGTCTCGGATCTCTTTCACTTCCCTGGGTGACTTCGACCAGACAGGTGCGGCAGTATCCGCCGGTATCTTCAAGTGGTTCATAGTAACACATGGTAGGCGGTGCCACATGCTTTCCGATTTTTCGGGCAGCCTGAAGTATGGTGGTGCCTTCCGGAACCTCTATGGTTTCGCCGTCAACGGTTACTTTGCACATTTTAATTTCTTTCTCTTCAGCCATGATTATTCAGCTTCTTTGTTTGATTCAATCGGATCGGCATAATGAGCCAGTCCGTATCTCATATTCAGCGCAGCCTCACCATTGAGTACACGCCATTCAAATTCGTCCCTGAAATGTCTGATTACAGATGCAACCGGCCATGCGGCAGCGTCTCCCAGCGGACAAATCGTGTTTCCTTCTATATTTCCCTGTACCCTCCAGAGCAGATCGATGTCAGACATCTTTCCGTGTCCTTCAGACATTCTTTTCAGGATTTTTTCAAGCCAGTGTGTTCCTTCACGACAGGGCGAACACTGACCGCAGCTCTCGTGTCTGTAAAATCTTGAAATGGTATAGGTGTGATATACGATATCCTGATCTTCGTCCAGAACGATAAATCCGCCCGAGCCCAGCATACTTCCGGTTTGAAATCCGCCGTCAGACAGACTTTCGTAATTCATATATCTCGGTTCTCCTTTTGCAGTTCTCAGCAGCAGGTTGGCAGGCAGCATTGGTACAGAGCTTCCACCCGGAATACAGGCTTTCAGTCTTTTTCCGTTTGCAATTCCGCCGCAGAAATCATCAGAATAGATGAATTCTTCCACCGTTTGTGTCATATCAATTTCATAAACGCCCGGTTTGTTGATGTTTCCGCAGGCAGAAATCAATTTGGTTCCGGTTGAGCGGCCGACACCGATTTTTGCATATTCGGCTCCGCCCATATTGATGATAGGTCCCACAGATGCAATCGACTCAACATTGTTGACCACTGTGGGTCTCTGCCAAAGTCCTTTTACAGCCGGAAATGGCGGTTTAATCCTTGGGTTTCCTCTTTTTCCTTCTATACTTTCGAGCAATGCGGTTTCTTCTCCGCAGATGTATGCACCCGCACCCGGATGAACATAAATCTCAAGATCGAATCCGCTGTTTTTGATATTTTTTCCGAGCCAGCCGTTTGCTTTTGCTTCTGAAATCGCTTCTTCGAGTATATCGATGATCCAGCCGTATTCTCCTCTGATGTATATGTAAGAAACATTACTGCCCAGACAGTAGGACGAAATGATGATTCCCTCAATCAGAAGATGAGGAATGTGTTCCATCAGAAAACGGTCTTTGAAAGTTCCGGGTTCCGATTCATCCGCATTGACGACCAGGTGTCTTGGTACGCCTTCGGGTTTTGCAATAAAACTCCATTTCAGTCCGGTTGGGAATCCTGCGCCTCCGCGTCCTCTCAATCCCGAAGATTTGACTTCTTCCAGGATTTCATCGGTCGTCATATTGAAAGCTTTCTCAACTGCCTTATATCCGTCATGTTCCCTGTACACGTCGTATTTGCGTATACCGGTTACATTTCTGTGTTTTAATAATAATAGTGTCTCTCCCATTACGCCTGATTTCTTAATTCTTCAATTAATTCATCTACTTTTTCAACCGTCAGATGTTCTTTGTAATTTTTACCGAGCATCATCATCGGAGCATAACCGCAGGCGCCCAGACATTCTGACGGTTTGAGTGTAAACAGTCCGTCTGCTGAAGTTTCGCCCACTTCGATATTCAATTTCTGTTTGATATGGTTGATGATTTTATCAGATCCGCAAACCATACAGGGGCCGGTCTGACAGACTTCAAGTACATATTTTCCGACCGGTTTCAGATTGAACATGGTATAGAAAGTTGCCACTTCATAAACCTCAATCGGGTTGAGGTTTAGAATTTCGGCCACATGGTCCAATACCGGAACATCCATCCAGCCGCCCGATTCGGCCTGAGCGATATGCAGAGCAGGAATCAGTGCACTCTTTTGTTTTCCTTCCGGATAACGGGTGATCAGTTCCTGAATCTTGTTGTATGCTTCTTCTGAAAATTTAACTTCAGCCATTTTTTTTGTTTTTATAATCATTGATTCAAACACGGGTCTGAATCCAATTCATTCAATTCATTCAATTCATTCAATCAGGCATCCATTTCGCCTGCAATCATATTCATACTGCTCATTGTAAGGATCGCATCACTGATTAGCGAACCAACGATGATTTCGGGATAAGCCTGATAATAGATAAAGCATGGTCTTCTGAAATGAAGTCTGTACGCCGCGCGTCCGCCGTCGCTTACCAGATAAAATCCGAGTTCTCCGTTTCCACCTTCCACTGCGTGATATACTTCACCGACCGGAGGATCGATTTCACCATAGATGATTTTGAAGTGATAAATCATCTCTTCCATCTTGGTATATACTTTTTCTTTCAGTGGCAGATAATAATCGGGTACATCCGCATGATGGGGAATTGCTTCTTCTCCCTTCAGATCATTGATTTTTTGAACCGCTTGTCTGATCAGCGAAAGAGACTGCCACATTTCCTGATTTCTGACCATATATCTGTCATAGACATCGCCTGTGGTTCCGACCGGAACTTTGAAATCAAATTCTTCATACCTCGAATACGGTTTTGCGGTTCGGATGTCATAATCCAATCCGGCAGCTCTTAGGTTCGGGCCTGTAAATCCGTAATGAAGTGCTCTTTCAAGACTGATTCCACCCACACCCTGGGTTCTTTCCATAAAGATTCTGTTTCTGTCAAACAGACCTTCGAACTCTTTCAGGATTTTTGGATATTCGTTAAGGAATTTATCGATTTTTTCCCATGCGATCTGATTGAAATCTCTTTCAAAACCGCCGATCCTTCCGATATTGGTGGTCAGACGTCCGCCCGATATTTCCTCATAAATTTCATAAATCAGTTCTCTGTATTTCATCACATAGAGGAAACCGGTAAATGCGCCCGCATCCACACCGATGACAGAATTGCAGATCAGGTGATCAGAAATCCTCGCCAATTCCATAATGATGACACGCATATAGTCAACCCTTTTCGGCATTTCCACACCGAGCAGTTTTTCGACCGTCATGTGCCATCCCAGATTGTTGATCGGTGCCGAGCAGTAGTTCAGACGGTCGGTCAATGGGGTGACCTGGTAGAATGCTCTTTGTTCTGCGATCTTTTCAAATGCCCTGTGGATGTAGCCCACGGTTGCCTCTGCACTCAGAATTTTTTCACCGTCCATTTCGAGTATGTTTTGAAACACACCGTGAGTGGCAGGGTGGGTAGGACCCAGATTGAGTGTCCTCGATTTTTTTTCGAGTGACTCTTCGGGGAGTTCTATATTTTTTCTTTCTTTTTCCTTTATTTCTTTCATCTCAACCAACAGTTTAGATATTGAGTTTTCCCAGATTAAAATGAGAATCGCCGCGGCCGAACATATCGTCGTCCTTGTCTTTACGGGCCTGATCTTCGAGCGGATATTCTTTTCTCAACGGGAAATAATCCATTTCTTCGACATTCATCACACGGATCAGATTTGGGTGACCCACAAAATTGACACCGAAGAAATCATAGCATTCTCTTTCAAGCCAGTTGGCACCGACAAAAAGAGAGGTCAGTGTATAGATATCCGGTTTCTCAATATTGAGTTTGAATTTTAACCGGAGATGCTTTCTTTTCCGCATATTGTAAACCAGATAGGTTACAACCAGTTCTTCACCTTTATTGTCCGGATAATGAATTGCGGTCAGATCTGTCAGAAATTTGAATCCGAGTTCTTCGTCGTCATACAGATACTGAAGGATTTTCAGATTCTGTTCTTTATCGCCGTAAACCGCCATTATATCATAATTCTGCTCGTATCCGATGATTGACTCACCAAATTTCGAATTCAGTTTTTCCAAAATAAATTGATCTTCCAACATAACCAACCCAATTATAAGATTCCGTAACTTCTCAACATTTCCTGATACTCCGGCGAATTTCGTCTTCTGATGTCTTCGTTTCCGACCAGTTCCTGAACTTTCAGAATTCCGTCCAGAATTGCTTCCGGTCTTGGTGCGCATCCGGGCACATAAACATCAACCGGTACGATCTGGTCAATTCCCTGAAGTACCGAATAGGTATCGAAAATTCCGCCACTGCTTGCGCAGGCACCGACAGCCATCACCCATCTGGGTTCAGCCATCTGAAGATAAACCTGTTTCACAACCGGACCCATCTTTTTTGCGATGGTTCCCATCACCATCAGCAGATCACACTGTCTGGGTGTGAATGCCAATCGTTCACTGCCAAATCGTGCCAGATCATAATGTGAAGCCATGGTCGCCATAAATTCAATGCCGCAGCATGAAGTGGCAAACGGCAGCGGCCAGATCGAATTCTTTCTTGCCAGTCCGACTACCTTTGACAGCTGCATTGCGCCAAAGCCTTCACCCTGATACATATCGGGCATTTCAACTAATTTCACATTTGTATTGTGAGTAACCGGTCTTTTATTGAAAATCATTTTTAGACTTTTAAAATTTTAAATCAGGCGCTCTTATTTTTCCCAATCCAGCGCTCCTTTTTTTCTGACATAAACATACATAACTAGAAACAAACCAACAAACAGGCTGACGGCTGCAAATCCTTCCCATCCCAATTCTTTGAAATTCACGGCATAGGGATAAAAGAATACAACTTCAACATCAAACAGCACAAACAGTATCGCTACCAGATAATATTTCACAGCAAAAGGCTGTCTTGCATTTCCGTGCTGCTCGATACCGCTTTCAAAGTTCTCAAGTTTGTCTTTGGTTTGTCTTTTTGGCCCGAGCATGTGGGTGATAATGATGGTTCCGACCACAAATCCGGCTGAAAGAACAAATAGTATGAGGATTGGTAAATAATTAAAAGATGTGTCCATTTTTACAAAAAAAATATGCGTGGTAAATTTAAGAACTATTCAGTGCTCAAAAAGCCCAACCAATGTATATATTGTTGAAAACGCTTAATTTATATCGATTATAAATAATTAATTGTCATTTGTTAATTTGTTGCGGATTGAACCGAAAAATCGAATTTACTGATACAGAATTGTTTTAAAAATTTCATGTCACTGATTTTAAATTGACTTTGTGTTTTTTGTGAATTTTCAAATCAAAAATCACAGATTATAATTGTAATATTTTTTTTCATCTATTATTTTATATGGAATTTGTGGATTTGGTCAGATTCGGCTGGTAATTTCTGCTGAAAAGCGGCGGACAGCAAATTCAAACCAATCAATAATTGATTAAAAACAAAAAAAAGAAAACGACGAAGATTGGCGAGAATAAAATTATCAAATGAATTTGGGTATTTTAAAAGAATAATTGCTACATTTGCCGTCCGAAAATCAAAATAATATTTATATAATGTATGCAATTGTAGAAATAGCAGGGCTTCAATACAAAGTTGAGAAAGACCAGCAGTTGTATGTAAACCGTTTGGGCGGAGAACCGGGAGACGAATTGTCTTTTGACCGTGTGCTTCTGACCGACAACGGTTCAGTACAGGTTGGCGCCCCGGTTATAGACGGTATGTCGGTAGTGGCAAAGATCGTCGAGCATGTGAAAGGTGACAAAGTAATCGTTTTCAAAAAGAAAAGAAGAAAAGGTTACAAAGTCAAAAACGGACACCGTCAGCTTTTCACCAAGATCGAAGTGGTATCAATCGGTGCCGGAAGCGGTACCGCAAAAAAAGCTGTGAAAAAAGAAGCACCCAAAGCAAAACCGGCAAAATTGGCCGATGTTCCCGCTGAAGAGATGAGCAAAGCAGCAGAGCCAAAAGCTGAAATCAAAAAGGAAGCTAAGAAAGATGAAAAATCAGAAGAAACCATGGAAACGGCGAAAGCTGCCAACCCAAATTCTGATTATGCTACTGTAAATTTCGGCGAAAATCACGAATTGAATTATCATTTGAAAAAACACGGTTTGTCACAATCAAAAGGAAATCGTGAGACCCTGACCGAATTGGGAAGCGGATTGAAAGAAAAACTTGGCAAAAGAGTACTGACTCATGAAGATGTTGACAGTCTGATTGCTGAGAATATTGCTAAATTTGACGAAGTAAAAAAATAAATCTGAAATAAAATGGCACATAAGAAAGGAGTCGGAAGTTCCAAGAACGGTAGAGAGTCGCATTCAAAAAGACTGGGTGTAAAGATATTCGGCGGACAGATTGCCAAAGCCGGAAATATTTTGGTAAGGCAAAGAGGAACCGTACACCATCCGGGTGACAATGTTGGGATCGGAAAAGATCACACCTTGTTTGCTCTGATTGACGGTACCGTGGTTTTCCGCAAGAAAGCCAACAACAGGTCATTCGTTTCGATCGATCCTGTGGTGGAATAAGCTCAAAAAAATCGATTATTTACATAATTGAAATAACAAAGGCTTCCCGTCATGGGCAGCCTTTTTTGTTTGGCTCCGTAGCTCAGCTGGACAGAGCAGTAGTTTCCTAAACTATTGGTCGGAGGTTCGAATCCTCTCGGAGTCACCATTGACGGTCAGTTGACCGTTTTTTTCTTGAGGTCGCAATTTGAGACTTCAAGAGATATGCTCCCAATTCGATACGATCGGCTGATCGTGTTTACTTTTTTCCTTTTTTGTATCCGATTGGTTTTCTTTGAGTAACCGGGGGCGAAACCAGCTCTTGGATGATCTGATAAATATGGTCAATTTCCTGACCCATATCGCTCTGGCTGCGGTTCAGATCGTTGATCTTCTTCAGCAGGTCTTCGTAATTTGACGCCCATTGTCTCATCTTGACAAAAATCCGCATGATCGAAATATTGACCTGAATTGCGGTAGGGCTGTTGAGCACTGTCGAGAGCATTGCAACGCCCTGTTCGGTAAACATATAAGGCGCGGTTCTTCTGCCGCCCCAATTCGGGCCTGTGGCCGCAAAACGCGACTTCAAGTCCGCCCATTCTTTTGGATTCAGCTGAAACATAAAATCTGACGGAAAACGGTCGATGTTTCTTTTGACCTGTTCATTCAGTCTTTTGGTTTCAACCCCGTACAATTCAGCCAGCTCGCTGTCCATCATCACTTTCTGATCGCGAACAAGGTAGATTGAGTCGATGATTTTTTCCCGGATTTGGATGTCTTTTGAGTTGTCCATAAGAATTTGTTTTGTAATAATTAAATCAGGTCCATCCGTTTACAGATAAATCAAATAATTGTTCATCATCAACTGAATATTTTATTTGCCAATAATAACTTCCGCCGTCTTCAACCTGAACAAAATCGTTTAACCAATAATCATCATTTTTCCCGTCTGACCAGAAAAAATTAATCAAAAGACATTTCTTTCCGTTTTCATCATAAAATCCGATGTACTGCCGTTTGTATTTTTTTAAGTTTTTATGAATAACGGGGCTTAAAGATTGATTCGGCTGATTTTTATTGATTTCTTTCAATTGCATTTTCAGTGTCTGTTCAGCCATTGCTATTTCTTCTTTTGCAGGCGTAAATCTTTTTCCAAAACCGTAAAGTTCATATTCCTTTGAAAAAATTGCCACATCAAAATCTTCTGTTTGATAGTGTTCGGCAACAGCTTGGCCGTTTCCCAAAAAGAAACTTAAAATAAATAAAATTGAGGCTAAATATAATTTCATTTTCAAATCTTCAGATTTATATTCATCCAAGTTATAGGTTAGAGTTTAGAAGTTTTTTTCAACATCCTACCGGCTTCCATCTTCCCGCTTCCATCACCACATCCAACACTCCACATTTCAAATCCGTCAGTCAGAGCTTGTCGAAGCCCCACATCTCCCAACCAAATTTACCAATCCATTGCAATCGCATTAAAAATCTGACCGGTCAGCTGCTCGAGTATGCTGTCAAGCAAACCGCTCTCAGCCTGCATCAGTGTAAGGTTTGCATCAAAGTCCTCATAAGCCGAAAAGGTTCTGTCAAAACTTTTTGTCTCATCTTTTGTGTTCTGATATCTCACCCTGACGGTCATCGTCAACCTGTTCTTTCCGGCGGTTTCGTTTGCCTGAATAGCGACCGACGACTGCTGGTAGTTTGTGATTTCACCATCGATAAGCAGATCCGCATCCTCGCTGTTGGTCAACGAAAGCTTTGTACGATTGTTGAAAATATCCTGAAGCTGATCTGTAAACTGTTGACTCAGATTTGGATTCTGATAAGGTGCATAATTTGGAAAATTTGAAATTTTTATGGTTTCCCAGTTTGGGTCGATCGAAGAACCCGAAAGGGTATAGCATGAATTTAAAACCAGCAGAACCGGAAGAATCAGCAAACCGAATATAAATTGTTTTTTCATGATTTTTTAATTGATTATTCCAAGTTATACTGTTTGATTTTTCGATAAAGCGTCCTTTCCGAAATTCCGAGTTCCTCTGCCGCAGACCTTCTTTTTCCTTTGTGTTTTTCCAACGCCTTTCTGATCATTTCCATCTCATTGTCCTGAAGAGAAAGCGATTCTTTCTGAACATTGATTTCCTCATAGTCATGATCCGGATATTCGGTGTAATCCTGTACAATATGGGTCGGCACTTCGTCTTTCTGATAAATCTGCATCGCGCCGTAATCCCTTTCGGATTCGGTTTTTTCACGAATCACACGCTGAAGGGTTTCCAGATTTCCTGACGAAATATTTTCTTTGTTATGGATCAAATCCAATGTCAGTGATCTCAAGTCGTTCAGATCTTTTTTCATTTCCAGAAGAAATTTGAACAGAAGTTCTCTTTCCAGATGATCTGAATTGTTTGTTTTCCCGGGAATCAGCACCGGAACGCTTGACTGATAGGGCAGATAGCTTCTGATTTTTTCAACCGAAATATTCCTTTCTTTTTCAACCACAGATATTTCCTCTGAAAAATTTCTGAGCTGTCTGATGTTTCCTGGCCACGGATAATTCATCAGATATTGTACAGCTTCGGGTTGAAGTTCCAAAGGCGGCATTCTGTATTTTTCGGCAAAATCTGCTGCAAACTTTTTGAACAGCAGCGGTATGTCATTTTTTCTTTCGCGCAAAGCCGGCATATTGATTTCGACCGTGTTGAGACGATAATAAAGGTCTTCTCTGAATTTTCCTTTTTCAATCGCTTCTTCCATTTTCACATTGGTCGCAGCCACGACTCTGACATCTGTTTTTTGAATTTCTGACGAACCGACTTTCATAAATTCACCGCTCTCCAAAACCCTGAGCAGTCTGACCTGAGTCGGAGCAGGCAGCTCACCCACTTCATCCAGAAAGATGGTTCCTTTATCTGCAACTTCAAAATATCCTTTTCGGGTGGCGGTTGCACCCGTAAAAGCACCTTTTTCGTGTCCGAACAACTCTGAATCAATGGTTCCTTCCGGAATTGCACCACAGTTCACCGCAATATAATTGTTGTGTTTGCGGTGGGATTGTGAATGAATAATCTTTGGAATAAACTCTTTTCCAACCCCGCTCTCTCCGCTGACCAGAACCGAAATATCGGTCGGCGCCACCTGGATTGCTTTTTCAAGTGAGCGATTCAATCCCGGATCATTTCCGATGATTGAGAATCTTTGTTTTATGGTTTGTAAGTTGTCCATTAAATTTTTTTGTTTCAGGTTTCAAGTTTGGTTAATAACAATTAGTTTTAAGGTTTTTGAAATTTATTTCCTTTGATGTCCGTTTTATTCAGACATGAAATTTTTTATTTTTCCGCTTAAATTTTCAAAATCACTTTTCAATTCGTTTAGAGTTTCCTCGCTGATGTATTCATAGTCAAAAGCTCTGTATATTTGTGATCTTGTTCATAGGCCGAACCTTTGGCAACAGCCAGAAACTGTCTGAATTCAAGATTTCTGTCTCTTTCAAAACCTTCAGCGATATTGTCCATAATCGAACCCGATGAAGATTTTATCTGTTCTTTAAATTTGAAATCCGTTTTAAACTCGGTTTCATTTGTTAGTTTGTAAATGACTTTTGCAAGCCTTCTCGCTTCCTGCCAGATTTCCAAGTCTTCAAACCGTCTGATTGTCGCCATAACTTTAAACTATTATTCGCCGAATTAACCTGAAACTTGAAACTTGAAACAAACTAAACCATTTCCCCTAACAAAGTTGCCGAAGTACAGCTGTCAGCTCTGACCATTACAAAATCACCCGGTCTGGTGTCTTCAACTTTTGGAAATACCATTACCGAATTTTGAGTCGTTCTGCCGTACCATTCGTTTTTGTTCTTTTTGCTGTTTCCTTCGATCAGTACTTCGTGGACCTTTCCGAGATAAGATTCCAGTCTTTCCTTTGAATGTTTTTGCTGCAGATCGATGATCTCGGTCAGTCTTCTCTTTTTGACTTCTTCCGGCACATCGTCGGCCATCTTTTTGTGCGCCGGTGTTCCGGGTCTTTCTGAATAAGCGAACATATAACCGAAATCGTATTTTACATATTCCATCAGACTCAGCGTTTCTTTGTGTTCTTCTTCGGTCTCACCGCAGAATCCGGTGATGATGTCGTGCGAAAGTGCAATATTTGGAACGATTGATTTGATTTTGTCAATCAGCTCCATATATTCTTCTCGCGTATGCTGTCTGTTCATCCTTTTCAGCACTGCTGTACTTCCCGACTGGAAAGGCAGATGGATTGATTTGCAGATGTTGTCATGTTTTGCCATCGTTCTGAGTACGCTTTCGTGCATATCCTGTGGATTTGAAGTCGAAAAACGAATTCTCATGCCCGGCACTGCAACCGCAACTCTGTCAAGCAGTTCGGCAAAATCAACCGAATTTTGTTTTTGATCGTCGGTTGCTTTGTCAAAATCTTTTTTCAGTCCGCCGCCGTACCACAGATACGAATCCACATTCTGACCGAGCAGCGTGATTTCTTTGTAACCGTGATTCCACAGATTGATGCACTCGTTGATGATCGATTCGGGTTCGCGGCTTCTTTCTCTTCCGCGTGTAAACGGAACCACACAGAAAGTACACATATTGTCACATCCGCGGGTGATCGAAACAAAAGCGGTTACCCCGTTTCCACCCAAACGGACAGGATTCAGATCTGCATAGGTTTCTTCCTTTGACAGGATTACATTGATCGCCTGTCTGCCGTCATCCACATCTTCAAGCAGTTTGGGCAGATCTCGATATGCGTCCGGTCCTGCCACCAAATCGACCACTTTTTCTTCTTCCAGCAGTTTGGTTTTCAGTCTTTCCGCCATACAGCCCAAAACACCGATTTTCAGTCCCGGATTTTTTCTTTTCAGCGCATTGAACTCGGTCAGTCTTTTTCTGACGGTATCTTCCGCCTTGTGCCGGATTGCGCAGGTATTGATCATGATCAGGTCTGCTTCTTCCAGTTCAGAAGTGGTATTGTATCCGTTTTCAAGCAGGATTGAAGCTACGATTTCAGAATCAGAAAAATTCATCTGACAGCCGTAACTTTCTATAAATAGCTTTTTTGAGTTGCCTTCTTTACCTTCCAGCACCATTGATTCGCCCTGTCTTGTTTCGTCTGTATCTTTAATAATTGATTGCATTTCCGGTTATTTAACAGTCTGCAAATTTATTAAAAAATAACTGACAATCTGACAGATGATTTTGGATTTAATGTTTTTTAACTTTTGATCGAATCAATGATTTCAACCAAGAATTTTTTTTCAATTTGACAAAGCCTGATTTTTTGAGAAATAATTTTGTTTATTTTTGACCCAAACAGAATAAAAATGGAAATACTTGATCGTCCCAATCCTATAATTGATAAAAAGCCTGATTTTGGAGAAATCTTCGGAGAATCAAAAGAATTATACAAAAAACTGTTTGGCATCGGAGCACTTGCAGTCCTGATCTATCTGATTGCATCAGCCGTCGTTGGATTTGTGTTTGAATCTGCAACCGGTCTGAATGCGCTTTCTCAGGGACTTGCCCATGAATTGGAAGGTGTGAGGGATTTGGGGGTGATTTATGAAAAAACAATTGAGTTTTACAGTGACAATAGGGTGGCTGCACTGATTACACGCTTTGGAACCGACTTTAAACTTTTGCTGAGTTTTCCGCTTGCCGGAGGATTTATGCTGGTTTGCAGAGAAATGGACAGAGAAGGGTTTTCTTCTGCCTCCACTTTGTTCGAAGGCTTTAAACCCTATTATTGGAGTCGTCTGATGGTGCTTGCACTGATTTATTTTGTGCTTTCAAAAATCGGATTGTTTTTGTTTGTCATTCCGGGTATCTATATATGGGTGGCAGCTGTTTTGGGCTGTCCATTTGTAATGTTTGGCGGAAAAGGAGGTGTGGATGCGCTCAAATCAAGTATCAGTCTGGTCAATAAAAACTGGTTTGAGGTTTTCAAAATTCTGCTGGTTGCAACCCTGATCGGCTGGGCAGGTTATCTGATCTGCTGTGTCGGTAGAGTGTTTACTTATCCTTTTGTTTTTGTGACGGTTTATATGCTTTACAAACACATGGTCGGCTTTGACGATGACCCGATTTCTGAAATCGGTGAAAATTAAGCTTTTGGTAACTTAAAAAAAATGTTTCTACTTTTGCAAAAATTTTGAGATGCCCAAAAACTTAGTAATTGTCGAGTCGCCTTCAAAAGCAAAAACCATTCAGAAATATCTTGGAAACGATTTTATGGTCGAATCAAGCTTCGGTCATATCTCGGATCTGCCAAAGAAAGGGATGGGGATTGAGATCGACAATAATTTCAAACCGATCTATGAGGTTTCACCCGACAAAAAAGATGTGGTCAAAAAATTAAAAGAGCTGACCGGAGGTGTGGAAACCGTATGGCTGGCTTCTGATGAAGACCGTGAGGGTGAAGCGATCGCATGGCATTTGTACAATGTGCTGGGACTTTCAAAAAAAGATACCCACAGAATTTCATTCAACGAGATTACAAAAAGGGCAATTCAAAAAGCAATCGATAATCCAAGGAAAATCGACAACGATCTGGTGGATGCACAGCAGGCAAGAAGGGTTTTGGACCGTCTGGTCGGATTTGAGGTTTCACCAATTCTTTGGAAAAAAGTAAAACCGGGACTTTCCGCCGGTCGTGTACAGTCGGTTGCAGTTCGTCTGATTGTTGAGCGCGAAAGAGAAATTCAAAATTTCAAACCACAGTCTTCATTCAGATTTACAGCTCAGTTTCTGACCAAAGACAAAAAATCAATAAAAGCAGTTCTGACCAAAGAATTCAAAACTTATGACGAAGCAAAATCATTTGTAGAATCCTGTCTGGGAGCAGAATTCAGCGTCAGCGATCTTCAGAAAAAACCGGCAAAACGCTCTCCGTCAGCACCTTTTACAACCTCAACCCTTCAGCAGGAAGCGTCGCTCAAACTCGGTTATCCGGTTTCGAGAACGATGCGGGTCGCACAGCAGCTGTACGAATCGGGACTGATCACCTATATGAGAACCGACAGCGTCAACCTCTCACAGGATGCGATTGCTGCGGCAGAAAATACGATCAAATCTGAATTCGGGAACAAATACAGCGAACCGAGAAATTATACCACAAAAAGCAAATCGGCACAGGAAGCACACGAAGCCATCCGTC
>JBAYPM010000034.1:0-28351 GCA_041677705.1 Weeksellaceae bacterium
CGCAAGGTAGTGCTAATTTATTTAACAAATGATTCAGCGTATTTTTTATTTGGATAAACAGAACATAATTTATTGGACAAAATGAAGTCTTAAAATATCAATAAGAAAATATGATTGATATCATCACCGGATAAGAGTTTGTTATTAACTATCTAAATTACAATCAGATAAATTGATCATAAATCCTTTAAATTGCATCATTGCATTTAGTTATGGTTATGATTCGGCTGTAGGATTTAATCAATATAATTTTGGCCTGAATTTAAAATAAAAATTATGTCATTAGTAGGAAAAAAAGCTCCGCAATTTACTGCTCCGGCGGTTTTGGACGGTGAAGAAATCGTTAGCGACTTCAAATTGCCGATCGGCGAAAAAAATATTGTACTGTTCTTCTATCCGAAGGATTTTACTTTTGTCTGCCCGACTGAATTGCATGCATTTCAGGAAAAATTAACAGAATTTGAGAAAAGAGATGCGGTGGTTGTTGCTGTTTCAACCGATTCTGAAGAGACCCATCTGGCTTGGCTGAACACAGAAAAAGATCATGGCGGAATTCAGGGTATTACCTATCCGGTGGTTGCCGATCTGTCAAAAACCATTTCAATGGATTATGGTGTTTTGGCAGGTGAATATGTAACCGATTACGAAACCGAAAGAATTGTATTTGAAGGACTTCCGGTTGCTTACAGAGGAACCTTCATCATCGATAAAAGCGGTGTGGTTCGTCACGAGACCATCAACGATCTGCCATTGGGAAGAAATATTGACGAGTATGTTCGTCTGTTGGATGCGATTCTTCATGTTGAAAAATACGGTGAAGTTTGTCCTGCCAACTGGGAAGAAGGAAAAACCGCAATGCAGGCAACCAAAGAAGGTGTATCTGAATATTTGTCACTCAATTAATCAGATCAAAAATGTTTATTGAAATTACAGAAGACAATCTCAAAGAAGTGATCGGTCAGCAGCCCAAAACGCTGGTACAGTTTGGTGCCGGATGGTGCGGAAACTGCAGACTGATGAAACCAAAACTGAAAAGAATGGCTCAGTCTGACGAAAACGTTCAGTTTATCTATGCAGATGCTGAGAGATTTCCGGAAAGCAGAAAACTGGCTGAAGTTACCAATTTGCCGACTTTTGCAATTTACAAAGACGGAAAGTTTATAAATCAGGTGGTTACATCAAAGGAAGAACAATTAAAAGAGCTTTACAATGAAATTGCCGGTTTATAAAAATTTGCAGAAAAACTGTTCATTTGAAGAAATGGAAAATGCGCTGAACGTACTTGAAGCTTATGCGGAATCGCCGGCTGTGAAAGAGGACGAGAGAGATGCGATCGGTGAGATCATCTCAAATATCTGCGGTGCGATCGAAATGAAATCTCTGATCAAAAACGGAATGGAAGAAAGAGATGCAGCCAATCATTTTATGAAAAGAGTGCTGGGATCGATCGACAAATAATGCCGGTCTGAACTTCATCTCTTGTATTGATTTTCAATTTTAATTAGAATTCTGCCCGAAGACTCAGGTTTTCGGGCTTTTTATTTTAATTTTGTTGATGAACTTCAGCTTGAATTAAAAATCCAAAAAAAAGAAATGAGCAATCAATCAATATTGGACAACGATTTTTATAAATTCACCATGCAGTATGCGGTGGTCAAACTTTATCCCGACACGCTTGCAAAATACGAATTCATCAATCGGGGCGAACACCGTTTTCCGGCCGGATTTGACAAAGCACTGAAAGAAAGAATCCGTCAAATGTCAGAACTTGCACTGACAGCGGAAGAGAAAGAATATCTGAAAATCAGCTGTCCGTATCTGAATCCTGCCTATCTCGATTTTCTTCAGGGTTACCGTTATGATCCGTCAGAAGTGAATGTGATTCAAAACGGTGAAGAACTTAAAGTCAGCATATACGGTCACTGGTACCGGACGATATTGTGGGAAGTCCCGCTGCTGTCGCTGATCAGCGAATTGTACTATGAGCTGACCGGACAGCAGAGAGAAAGCGACCTGAAAGTGATTGAAAGGCTTGATGCGAAGATGAATGCATACAAAGAACTCGGTGTGAAGGTTGCTGAATTCGGGACAAGAAGAAGACATTCTTATGAGATTCAAAAACTGATTGACCATGCTTTGAAAAAATTCAGCGACAGCAGTTATGTGGGTACCAGCAACGTCCATTTTGCAATGACAACCGGTGTAAAACCAATCGGCACCCATGCACACGAATGGTTCATGTACCACGGCGCTCGTTTCGGTTTTCGTCTGGCCAATCAGGTCGGATTGGATCGTTGGGTGAATGCCTATCACGGTGATCTTGGAATTGCGCTTACCGATACTTATACGACCGATGTGTTTTTTCAGTATTTCAATATGAAATTGGCCAAACTTTTTGACGGAGTGCGTCACGACAGCGGCGACCCTGTTGAATTTGCCGAAAAAGTAATCGCTCATTACAGAAAATTTGACATCGATCCTTTGTCCAAAACCATTATTTTTTCGGATGGATTGAATTTAGAAAAAGTACAGCGAATCGTGGAAGCCACTCAGGGGAAAATCGGAATTTCTTTTGGTATCGGAACCAATCTGACCAATGACACCGGTTTGAAACCAATGAATATCGTTATCAAACTCGTTTCGGTTGCCGAACCCGATCTGCCTTGGACAAATGTCATCAAACTCTCAGATGACAAAGGAAAACATACCGGCGATCCGAAGATGATCAGGCTCTGCAAAGAGATTTTGGAAATTCAATAAACCAAAACTTAAATCATTCGGTTTGATTATTAAGCCGAAACCCATAGCTTTGAATCGATTTATTCCTAAATAAAATCAAATGAAATCTTTGTTGTCGAAATTTCTTCTCCTTATAATTTTTCTGAGTTTCAGCCACTCATTTTCCCAACTCAAAAACAACAACGACCGTCCGAAACTGGTTGTCGGAATCGTGGTTGACCAGATGCGTTGGGATTATCTGTACAAATTTTATGACCGCTACGGAAATGACGGTTTCAAACGAATGCTTTCAGAAGGTTTTACGGCAGAAAACACATTGATTCCATACATTCCGACCTATACAGCCATCGGTCATTCAACAATTTATACCGGCAGTGTCCCTGCGATTCACGGCATAGCAGGAAATGATTTTTACATCAGAGAAACCCAAAAAAGAATGTATTGTGCTCAGGATGATTCGGTAATCGGAATCGGATTGAATCCGGATGAAAAAGCGGGTAAAATGTCGCCCAAAAATCTGCTGACGACTACAGTTACGGATGAATTGAAACTGGCTACCGATTTCAAATCAAAAGTAATCGGTGTTTCTCTGAAAGACCGCGGAGCCATATTGCCTGCCGGTCATTTTGCGGATGCAGCCTATTGGAATGTGGACGGCAACTGGGTGAGCAGCAGTTTTTATATGAAAGAACTGCCAAACTATATTCAAAAATTCAACAAGTCGGATTATACCGGAAAATATCTTGACGGAAAATGGGAAACACTTTATCCGGTCAATACCTATATGAACCATGTGGGTGATGACAATATCTATGAAGAAAAATACAAAAATCAGAAAACCTCAACTTTTCCGATCGATCTGAAAGCTGCGCTGAAAGAGGAGGGAAGAGAGCTGATCAAAGCAACTCCGTTTGGAAATACGCTGACGCTGCAATTGGCAAAAGAAATCATTGCCAACGAAAATATGGGAAACAATCCGGAGGGTGTTCCTGATTTTCTGACAGTGAGTCTTTCGAGTACAGACTATATAGGTCATCAGTTTGCAATCAATTCATTGAAGATTGAAGATACGTATCTGAGACTGGATAAGGATTTGGGAGAATTTTTCAATTATCTGGATCAGCAAATCGGAAAAGGAAACTATCTGGTATTTTTGACTGCAGACCACGGTGCGGCACACAATCCGCAGTTTATCCGGGATGAAGGCGGAAATGCAGGATTCTGGATGAGAAAAGATATTTCGAATGAACTCGACCAACAGCTCAACAGCCGATTTGGTCAGGAGAAACTGGTTTATGCGATTACAAACAATCAGATATTTCTGGATCATAAGAAGATTGATTCATTAAAATTGGATACCGAAAAAATCAAAGAAACCATCGTCGGTTTTATGAAAAAACAGCAGGGTGTTGCATTTGCAGCCGATATGGAAAAACTCAATTCATCGAGTCTGCCCAAACTGATCCGGGAAATGGCGGTCAACGGATACAATTACAAAAGGAGCGGCGATATTCAGCTGATTTTGGAACCACAGTGGTATGGCTATTACGGTTCCAAACAGGGAACTACCCACGGCGCCTGGAATCCTTATGACAGCCATATCCCGCTGGTTTTTATGGGTTGGGGCATTAGACCCGGCAATACACACAGAACGACTGCTATGACCGATATTGCACCGACGGTTTCTGCACTGCTGCACATACAGCAGCCAAACGGAAGCATCGGCAGCCCGATTTTTGAAATTACCGATTGAGCCGGCTCATTATTTAGAACTGTTAAAAATTGACCGAAATTATCTGTTTTTGGGTGCTTCTGTGATTACTTTGCTATGGAACATCAGACAGTTTATCAAACTTAAAATCAGCGAACTGTATTGACTTTTTGAGTAGTTCCAAATCTTTTTGAGTCTTAATTTTAAAATGGTCAATTGCAAAGGTTTATTCAGAATGAAAATTTAATCTGTTGAATATCAGTTTAAAAAGCCGTAAAATATCAGTTTTAAGATAAAATTTTAGATTTTTTTAAATTCTCAATTAATCATACATTTACATCGAAATATACTGATCGGAAAGTTTGCTGAATCAGACAGTCCGACAGATGATTGTAATTTTATTTAACTAAATAAACTGATTTTTAATATCTAAATAACTTTGTTATGCATCGAAAGGGATTCGTTATTATTTCGACCTTGACATTATTGGTAACTTTTGGGCTTGGTTATTTCCTTGCCTCAAGCTGGTATGTTCTCTTTGGTATCGTAGTTGTTTTAACCTTTATGGGTTATCAGGACATGATCCAGACCCGTCACGCGGTAAGACGTATTTTTCCATTGCTTGGAAGACTCAGATATCTGATGGAGGATATGAGACCAAAAATGTATCAGTATTTTATAGAATCAGACATTGACGGCCGTCCGTTTCACAGAGTGGATCGTTCAACCATCTATCAGCGCGCCAAAAAGACACTTCAGACCATTCCTTTCGGGACCGAGTTTGATGTGTATGAGGAAGGATACGAATGGATGTGTCATTCAATTGCGCCAAAGGCTTTTAAAACTTTGAATCACGACCCGAGAGTGGTTTTTGGGAACAAAGACTGCAAACAGCCTTATTCTGCAAGTATTTTCAATATTTCCGCAATGAGTTTTGGTTCGTTGAGCGGTCAGGCGGTTGAAGCGATGAACGCAGGCGCAAAAATCGGAAATTTTGCGCAGAACACGGGTGAAGGAGGAATCAGCGATCACCATCTGAAACACGGAGGTGATCTGATCTGGCAGGTGGGAACCGGCTATTTCGGCTGTCGTGACGAGAACGGAAATTTCAGTCCTGAACTTTATGCCGAAAAATCAAAACTGCCGAGTGTGAAGATGATCGAACTGAAAATCTCACAGGGAGCAAAACCGGGTCACGGGGGAATTCTTCCGGCATCAAAAAACACGGAGGAGATCGCAAGAATCCGTCATATCAAACCACATACAATCGTTGAATCTCCGCCCTATCACTCGGCATTTGACACGCCTTATGAAATGGTTCAGTTTCTTCAGAAACTGAGAGATCTCTCTGGAGGAAAACCGGTTGGTTTCAAACTTTGTATCGGACACAAGAGCGAATTTATTTCGATTTGTCAGGCGATGATCAAACTTGATATTTATCCCGATTTCATCACGGTTGACGGTGGTGAAGGAGGAACCGGAGCAGCACCTCAGGAATTTTCAAACTATGTGGGTGCGCCGATGCTTGACGGGCTGGACTTCGTAGTGAACATCCTGAACGGGCTCGATATCAGAAAACACATTCGGGTGATCGCGTCCGGAAAAGCCTCATCAGGTTTCCATATTGCAAGAGCAATCGCATTGGGAGCCGATACCGTAAATTCAGCGCGTGCGATGATGATGGCAATCGGCTGTATTCAGGCAAGACTTTGCAACACCAATACCTGTCCGACCGGTATCACGACTCAGGATCCGAAACTGACTGTCGGTCTGGTGGTTGACGACAAAAAAGTTCGTTTGGCGAATTATCACGAAGAAGCGGTCAAAGCATTTGTGGAACTGCTCGGTGCTTCTGGTTTGAACGAAATGAGAAATCTGACCAGACACCATATTTACAGAAGGGTTTCGCTGAATTCAATGCTTGATTATGAAGAGATTTTCCCTTCCATTCCGGTAGGTTCAATGCTGAAAGGTGAAATTCCCGAGAAATACAAACCCGATTTTGCAAATGCAAACATCAACAGCTGGGGAATTCATCCGAATCAGCAGACAGCTTAATTCAAATTAAAATATTACAGATAAAAAGAGGATTGGAAACGATCCTCTTTTTTTATTGATAATTGATTTTCAGAATTTTGAGTTCGATCAATCTTCCGCCGAGTCTGAAACTGACCGTATCACATTCCTTTTCGCCGTTAACCGTTTTTGCAATCGGTGCGGTAAAAACGATTTTTTGTTTTTTGACACCAACTTCTATTGCCTCATCTTTTAAAACACCGCTGTGAATATGTTCTCCGATTTCTAATTCTTCAATTGTGACATAAGAAGCATTGCCTTTTATTCGGGTTACAAAACCTGTTTTTTGCTTTGTGAAATGCTCAAAAGCCTTGTAGTCATTATATCCTTTATCGAAAACATAAACTGTGTTTTCATCGCACTATAGTTTGTCCAAAAACTCGTGATCATGTTTTTTGGTTTTGCTGAACCACACCAATTCAGGAACGATTTCATCTGCATTGACCACCGTATGAACTTTGATGCCTCTTTTTTTTTTGCCTGTTTTCGGATTTCTGCCTACTCCTTCCAAAATGTCTTTCAACAAATTGATAGTGGTGCTGTCACAGATCTTTACCTGCTTTTTAATGACTTTCTTTATTCGGCTGTCCGATAAAAATCCACCATATTGCCGGAGTTACGCATTGTAGATATTTTCAAAAACCAAAACATCTCTTTTCTTATTTGCATCTGACAGTGTGCTTCTTTTGGGAATATGGCTCAACTGAAAACTTTCCCTTTTTCCCGACAATCCAAGCATTGCACCTGAGACTTCTCTGAGTGATGTACACTTTGAAAATGAACAAAAAAGTATAATTATTAAGTGGCCTTTCGTTTTAAATCGCTTGGTATAGCGGTCTGAACCGCTTTTTTCTACTTTTCTTTTGATAATTGAATCATCAATTAATGAAATCAGCTGTTCGAAAACGGATTTGATTGAAAAATGACTATTTTTGCTCATAGTAATTTGTTGTGTTGGAACTCTCACAGCCAATTTACTCCCGACCGTATGTTCACCTACGACAACAGCGACACAGGCATTTGTCGATTTTATGGCTAAAAACTCTTATTTGGCAGTAATGAGCGAAGGCTTGATGAATGCAGCAGCACAAGGTTTAATTAGCGGAATATGCGGTGGAGATGTGGGGCAGGGTTTTGTAAGCGGCATGCTAAGCAGTGTAGTCAGCTCGGTAAATATGAGTATTGGCCTCAGCGGTACAGCAGGCGATATTTCCACGATGCTGTTTGGTTCTGTAAGCGGCGGCCTGGGGGCAACGTTAACCGGCGGCAACTTCTGGCAGGGCGCAGCAATAGGTTTGACGGTGAGTGCGCTGAATCACGTGGCGCATAAAATTGAACAGAGAGCGTATGATAATAAGGTTTTACGGGATTTTGCAGAAAAATACTTTGGGGACACAGAAGGATTTAAACGTTCTAGATACACAACCAGAGCACCTCGTGGGATGTTTAAAAATGATGATGGCTTTTTCGAAGACAAAAAAACAGGTAGTACATCTTGGGGTAGAACAAATCCAAAAACTGGAAAGGTTCATGTCTCAAGAGCAGCTTATGAAGATAGCTTTGCAAGGTTTTATATTACTGTAGGACACGAAACGATACACTCGGTTTTCCGCAGGCTTGATCTTTCATATAACAGTAATGTTGACCACGCTACCATAAGTGATTGGATGCTTCAACAAGCAAATGTATTTGGTAATCAGAGTTTAATTTCTGAAATACAAGATTACGCTGCTCCATTCCAAAAATATATAGGAATAAAACCGGAAGTAGATTGGCGTAAAACAGGAATCATAGTACGAACTAAATTTTAAAAATCCATGAAATCAATATACCTATTTTCAATACTTGTCATAGTGTCTTGCAGCAAACAGATTCATCAAAATAATGCAATCGTTCCCGCAATATATTCAGAAGAATTTCTTTTGTACGAGAACAAGGATTTTTCCTTACAACTTGATGATTTTTTAGATTGCAATAAAGAATTGTTTTTAAGAAAACCTTCCTTAGAAAATCTTAAAGCAGAATTAGAAAAAAGCAATCTCAATATAACATCAATAAATTGCAAAAATCATATAAGTAAGACTAATGAAATTGGCAAATTAGAAGGCAACTTTGAATATGAAAGTAAATCTGCCTTAACTGAAAAAAGTAGTTTTATTTTCGTTTTCAAAAACGATGAATTGAAATCGTATGTTAAAGTCAGTGGGGATAAATGTAACGGTTTTTGGTGCTTTCAGGAAGAAACAGAACAATTAAAAGAATATTATATATGGAAAATGCATCATTTAGCCATTGATATATCACCACAGCCAGATAGGGAATTAATGTATTATTGTGTGTATAAAATAAATCTAAACGGACAAATAGAGATATTGGACGAAGTTACAGCCAAAAATATCATAGACGGTTCGGAATACTAATAATGTCTTTTTAAACAAGAACCCCGCCAAAAGACGGTTTTTTTTCCTACAATGTCGCAATATTTTTAAGATTTGTAGCCTTTGATAAAAACACCAATTTTAGCAAAAATATGGTTTTTAGAATCGTTTCTGTATCATTTAGAGTACAACATCATACTAAAATAAAAGAGATAGCGTTTTAATAAAGTTCATTGAAATAGAAGGAAAGAGCAGATTGTCTATACAGGTGTATCTCTGTACTATGGTAATTTTTCCTGGGGTGGTTTACTCAAAAGCACGCTGATTGGAGCGGTAAGCGGGGCGGTGGCATTTGGTGTGGGGGAAATAACCTCTGCTCTTTTTACAGATATTTGTGCAAGCACGACTACTCTAACTGCTGCTCAGGTCAATCTTATTGTTGCAGCTCCTCAGGCTATTTTTCATGGTTTCAGCCAGGGGTTTATAACCGGAATATGCGGCGGCGATTTGGGACAGTCTTTTGTAAGCGGTATGGTCAGCAGTGTGGTCAGCTCGGTAAATATGAGTATCGGACTCAGCGGTACAGCAGGCGATATTTCCACGATGCTGTTTGATTCTGTTAGCGGCGGTATAAGCTCAAAGTTATCCGGCGGCAACTTCTGGGAAGGCGCAGCCATAGGATTGACGGTGAGTGCTTTGAATCATGTGACGCATAGGATGACGGTTAGGTCTATTGTAAATGCTCGTATTGATGAACAATTTGAAGGAACCGGAATAAACCCTATTCAATTCAAAGGGAGATAAATTTTTGAATAAATACCATCTTTTGGCAAATAGCGAAGGAGTCTATCAATCAGTGATTTAGCCCAAATATTTATTTTTCGAATCAACTGTCCGATAAAAAAATCACCGCCCGATTCAGCACCGGACGGAGATTTTATTTTTAGTTTTTTAACGGTTTACTTCTTAATAATCTTTTTTGTAACGATGCCTTCATCCGATTTGATGAAGACCAAATACACACCCGAAGGTATGGCTTTCAAATCGATGGTTTCATTTTTTGAAATATTGTCAAATGTACGGTCATATACCACCTGACCCATTTCATTGAAAATTCGGATATGTGCATTTTTCAGATTTTTTCCGGTCTGGACGTTCAGATTTTCAACCACCGGATTCGGATAAACTGAAATCAGTCGGTTCAGATCCTGTTCTGCAGTTCCCAGCGCAGAATTGACACCCGAAATCACCAATGCGAAATTCTGTTTTCCGTTGACCAGACTTCCTTTGTGGGTTACAGTCAGTGTGTAGGTTTGTCCGGCTTCGGGCGAATCAATGACCACCTGCTCTGTATTGTCCACTTTGTTGTCTTCTCGGGTTGCAGCCGCCGACGGATTGTCCGGATCGAGTTTCCACGGATAAAAAGTATCAGAACCTTTTGTGATTCTCAGATCCAAATCATTGACCAGCATTGGCGTTCTGTCGTTTAATGGTCTGTCGGCCAATGGCTGTCCGCCCGGATCAAGCCATGAAATCGCAGCTTTGACCGGTTCGCCGCCAACCGCTTTGAATGTCATTGTGAATGTTGAGCCGTCGTGGAGTATCTGATCTGCTGCATAATATTTTCCGTCTGCATTGACAATGGTTCTGGCAGCCTCCAGCGCATTGATCAAACCGTAACCGAATTTATAGTCAGGCCCCTCTGTGGTTCCGGTTTCATTTGCAGTATTGATTAGCAGCGCCTTCATCATATCGCCTCTTACATTGCCACCGTCAAATTCATTTTTGACTTCTTCGAGCAAAATTCCCACACCTGCACCTGCCGGTGAGGAGAATGAGGTTCCGTTCCAATTGGTATAGGATGTGTCCGAACCGTATGTTGCAGATCTCACGCTTTCACCGATGGCAGAAACTTCAGGCTTGATTCTTCCGTCATCAGTTGGCCCCCAGCTGCTGAAAGAAGTGATTTGTACACTTGACGGGCCGTTGTAACGGTTGTCGCCGGCCATATTTTTTACAGCTGCCACATTGATGGTGTTTTTTGCAACCGAACCTGAAAACGCAAGACAGTCATATCCGCCCTGTGCCATACAGTCATTGGGTCTGTTTACCCCCGAATAAAACACCCAGTTGTTGGATTCGTCGTAGGCATAATGATCCACTGTGCCGCTCGGACCTTCATTTCTGTTGTTTCCGGCCGATCTGAAGAATGAATGCTGAGGCGCATTGAAAATGACATTGTCCAAATTACGGTCGGTATTGGTATATAGGCCGAAAAGCACTGATTCCGTTTCAGAAATATAGGGATAACCGTACCAGTACCACATCGACTGGCTGGAGTTGTAATACCAGCCGGTCAGCGAGCCGTATGAATGGTTTGAAACCATATAATCGCTGTTTTCGGGTAGTGCAGATTCGTTAGCTATTTCTGTCAGTGTATTTCCGTTGGTGAAATTCAGACCTTTCAGATTTGCCTGAGGCGCCATTCCGATCGCCATCGAACTGATGCCTTCTGCCATGATCACACCTGCCACACCGGTTGCGTGATCCGAATTGCTGCCCGAGGTTTCCACCTGGGTCACTCTGCCTGTAAATTCCTGATGGGTGGTCCGAATCCTTCCGCCGTCCCATATATAAACCGTATAACCGTTTCCGGTTGCATCAACACCCGGAAGCGTTCCGTCGCTCAGAAAATCTACATTCATCGAACGCTGCTGCGGACGGCTGTCAATATGATAATAAACCGGCGTACCGTTATCGATTGATTGAAGTGCAGCACCTTCACCCATCGGATGATCGGCATATTTGGCTGCTTCGATCACTTTTGCTTCTTCATATTTCGCATCCGTTTCAGAAGCGATTTTTTGCAATTCCTGGCGGTTTACAGTTTCCTGCGCATAGGAGACGGTCATCGTCAAAACTGCAACGAGCATGGAGAATTTTTTCATAATTGTTTTATTTAAATCTTTAGGATATCAAATATAGAAACTTTTGCGGTAAACTGGCCATAGTTGATGGTCACCTTTTTGCCTTCAATTTTTTCGATGGTTCCGATGCTGTTCGAATCTTTTAATTTGACACGATCACCGGTTTTCAGGCTTTTGATTTCGGTTTCTATCTGTTTTTCTTTCTTTTCTTCAATTTTTTGCTGTTTTTCATTGATGGCCTTCTGGTTTTTCTTCAATTCTTTTTTGATTTCTTTCTGAACGATTTTTTCCTTCTTTTTTTCGATGGTATTGATTTCGGTCTTTTTTGAATTTTCAATTTCAACCCATTTCAGAAAATTTGCAATCAGTTTTTTCTTGTTTTTTGATTTCAGATAATCATCTGCCCATTCATTCATCTTTCTGCCGGTCTGCAGCGTTTTGAGCTCATTGTCATACAACTGCTGAAAATCAACCAGTTTCTCACTGATTCTTTCCTGAATATTTTCAAGTTCTTTGTTTTGTTCGGCAGAGGTCTGTTTCAGTTCTTCAACTTCATCTCTTGTTTTTTGGATTTCAAATTTTTCCTGCTGAAGTTTTACAATGGTTTTGTCAAGTCGCACTTTGTCTTTCTCCACCTTCTTCTTTGCCCGGTTAATCAGCCGAAATGGAATCTTGTTTTTTTCCGCCACTTCAAATGTAAACGAACTGCCCGATTGACCGATTTCCAGCCGATAAAGCGGATTGAGATTTTGTTTGTCAAACAGCATGCTCGCATTGATGGCCGCCGGAAGTTTTTCAGCTGCAATTTTAATATTGGTGTAATGGGTGGTGAATACGCCAAATGATTTTCTTTCATAAAATTCTTCAAAAAACACTTCAGCCAATGCACCGCCAAGCTCAGGATCCGAACCGGTACCAAATTCATCGATCAGCAAAAGCGAGTTTTCGTCCACATATCTGATAAAATACGCCATCTGTTTCAATCGGTAACTGTAAGTGCTCAACTGGTTTTCAATCGACTGGTTGTCTCCGATGTCTGTGAAAATACGGTCAAAAAATCCGACTTTTGATTTCGGATTGACCGGAATCAGTATTCCGCTTTGGATCATCAGCTGATTCAGACCGATGGTTTTCAGTGTGATGCTTTTTCCGCCCGCGTTGGGCCCCGAAATGATGATGATTCTTTGACTTTCATCCATTCGAAAAGTCTGCGGCCAGGTTTTCAGCTTTTTTTCTTTGTTTGACAAAAAGAGCAGCGGATGATAGGCTTCTTTGTAATCGAGTATTTTCTTGTCGTTCAATTCGGGCAGACAGCCGTTGATCTCAATTGCAAACATTGCTTTTGATCTGGTAAAATCCAGATATTCGAGCAATTGTTCATAATCCTCAAGCGAGGTTCTGTGGACTGAAATTACCGTAGTCAGTGTTTTCAGGATTTTGATGATTTCTTTTGATTCTTCTTCCTTCAGCTCGTCGAGTTCGCGGTTGGGACGCTGTATGCTTTCGGGTTCAATAAATGAGATCGAACCTGTTTTTGAAGTTCCGAGAAATCTTCCTTTGACTCTTTTTCTGACTGCAGAATTGACGGCAAGCACCCGACGGTCATCGACGATTGATTCTTTGATGTTGTCAAGAAATTCAAGATTGTGGATGATTGCTTTTTTGAACAGTTCGGATATTCGTCCCGAGATATGTTTGATTTTCTTCCTGATTTCATGCAACTCGGGACTTGCATTGTCTTTAATTTCACCGTGCCGGTTGAATACTTTGTCAATCTCGTCAACGATTTCTTTCTGATAAACGATTTCTGAAATTAGCGAATTCAGTTCCGGAAAATATTCTTCGAACTTTTTAAAGAATTTTGTGATTTCTTTGATTTGAAGTGCATTTGATTTGATCTGAAAGAAATTCTCAACATCCAGATAATAATTCTCGATTTCAAGTTTTGGCAGAAATTCACTCATATAATAAAATTCTGAAAACGGAATCTGATTTTCTGACTGAAAGCCCGACAGATATTCGTTGACGGTTTTTAAATCCTGAACCAAATAGGCCGGATTGTCGTAAGGCGTCAGTTTGAGTATCCGCTCGGCAGTACCCCGGTTAAAAGCAAATTCTGAAATCTTTTCGAGAATTTTTGGAAATTCAAGATCCTTGAGTGTCTGTTGTGAAACCTGCATTGGTGCAAAATTAATTTATATTTGTGAATTCAGATTTTATTTTATGGAAGTAAAGATTGAAGATTCCTGGAAAACGGTTTTAAAGGATGAATTTGAGAAAACTTATTTTTTAAATCTCACTGATTTTGTGAGATATGAATATGGCAACCATTCTGTTTTTCCGCCGGGCAGACAGATTTTTTCAGCTTTTGAACATACACCATTTGATCAGGTCAAAGCCGTAATCATCGGTCAGGATCCATATCACGGCAGGGGACAGGCAAACGGTTTGTGTTTTTCGGTTTCGGACGGAATTCCTTTTCCGCCCAGTCTTCAGAATATTTTTAAAGAACTGAACGACGATCTGAATATTGATATGCCAAAAACCGGAAATCTTGAAAAATGGGCAGATCAGGGTGTACTGCTGCTCAATGCAACCTTGACGGTCAGAGAATCCAATGCGGGTTCTCATCAGAACAGAGGCTGGGAACAGTTTACAGATGCGGTGATTCAGAAACTTTCTTCCGAAAAACAAAATCTGGTTTTTATTCTTTGGGGTTCGTATGCACAAAAGAAAGGTGCAGTGATTGACTCGTCAAAACATTTCATCATCAAATCTGCGCATCCTTCGCCACTTTCGTCCTACAGGGGATTTTTTGGCAGCAGACCATTTTCAAAAACCAACCAATTTCTCAAATCGATCGGGAAAGAAGAAATAAAGTGGTGACAGTTGTCGTTAATTCAGTGAAAAATGACTAACTATGGAGAAATGTTTATGAGATGGAAGAAAGAATCAACATCGTAGAAGAAGCAGCATTCGAGCTTCAGAAGACCGGTCTGCTTTCTGCCTACCGCAGAGACAAGCTGATGAAACTGGTCAGAAACGGCATCAGTTATCCCGCATTCCAAAAAGTGGTTGACGATTTTTCATTTACAATTGAAGAATGGTCAACTTTTCTTCATTTGTCAGAACGCACCCTGCAGCGTTACAAAAAGAACGACACTTCATTTGACTCACTGCAGTCAGAGCGAATCCTTCAGATTACTTTGTTTTATCAGAGAGGCATTGACGTTTTTGGCGATCGAGACAACTTTGACACCTGGCTCAATACGGTGAGCATTGCATTGGGTAACATCAAACCCAAAGAACTACTCGACAACTCGTTTGGGATTTCACTTCTTGACGAAGAACTCATCCGGATTGAACACGGTGTTTTGGCATGATGGTGTACAGACTGAGCCGCAAACGGTATTCTGAAGACCTTTCGGGTCGCGGAGCCGAACTTGCCGGCGGAAGATGGAATTCAAAAGGCATTGCGCTGGTTTACAACGGGCAGAACATTTCTTTGTGCATGGTGGAAATGGCTGTGCATCTGCCTTTGGGCATCGTTTCGAAAGATTATGAACTGATTTCGATTGAAATTCCGGACGATGAAATTCAGGAATTGGAAACCGATAAACTTGACTGGCAGTCTGCATTGACTTTCATCATTACCAGAGATTTGGGAGATGAATTTGCAATGAAGTCTGAAAAATTGGTATTGAAAGTTCCTTCGGCAGTGGTTCAGGGTGAATTCAATTATTTGATCAATCCGAGACATCCGAAAATCAAAAAAGTAAAGATAAAAAAGGTGAAAGCCTTTGGATTTGATGGGCGATTATTCCTTCGTTAACTGATTAATCATTATTTTTGGTTTCAAAATTTTAAAACAATTATTTTATGAAATCTTTTATTCCATACGATTCGGATTCTGATTTTTCAATTTACAATATTCCGTTTGGAGTGGCTGTTTTTGAAGATGACACCATCGGCTGTGTGAGCCGGATAGGGGACACGGTCATCGATCTGACGGTGCTTTTTGAAAACGGATTTTTTGACGGGTTCGAATTGGAAGAAAATATATTCAATGCTTTTACGCTGAATGAATTTATTGAACTCGGCAAATCGGTTACCGTGCCGATGAGAAAACATCTGCAGTCGCTGCTGTCCGAAGGTTCCGAGCTTTCAAAAGACGAAGAAATCCAAAAACAGGCGTTTCATCACATCAGCAAAGTTTCGATGCAGATGCCGGTTCATGTGCCAAATTACACCGATTTTTATTCAAGCATTGAGCATGCGACCAATGTCGGCAAGATGTTCAGAGATCCGAACAATGCGCTTTTGCCCAACTGGCGACACATTCCGGTTGGTTACCACGGACGCGCATCTTCGATTGTAATTTCGGGCACACCGATTTACAGACCGATCGGACAAAGCAAACCAAAAGATGCGACAACACCCGAATTCGGGCCGAGCAAAAGAATGGATTTTGAGCTGGAAGTCGCATTTATCACCAATTCATTTACTGTGATGGGCGAGCGTGTTCCGGTTGATCAGGCAGAAGACCATATATTTGGTCTGGTGTTGTTCAACGACTGGAGCGCAAGAGATATACAAAGCTGGGAATATGTTCCGTTGGGGCCTTTCCTGGGCAAGAATTTCGGTTCTTCAATTTCTCCCTGGGTGGTTACGCTCGAAGCTTTGGAGCCGTTCAGAACAGAAGGCCCCGAGCAGGATCCGCCGGTTTTTCCTTATCTGAATTTTAGCGGAAACAAGAATTTTGATGTCAATCTTCAGGTTTTCATTCAGCCAGAGAATGGTGAAGAGAATCTGATTTGTCATTCAAATTTTAAATATATGTATTGGAATATGGCGCAACAGCTGGCACATCATACCGTAAACGGATGCAATCTGGAAGTGGGCGATATGTACGCAAGCGGTACCATCAGCGGGAAATCCGAAGATTCTTTCGGGTCGATGCTTGAATTGAGCTGGAGCGGAACCAAACCGCTGAAGCTAAAAGACGGTTCCGAAAGAAAATTTATTGAAGACAACGACACCGTCATCATGCGCGGTTGGGCAGAAAAAGAAGGAAAGAGAGTCGGCTTTGGTGAGGTTAAAGGTAAACTCCTTCCGGCGAAATTCTAATATTTTGATTTTTATGTAACCGAATCTCAAAGGTAATACTCCAATTCAGCAAAGAATAAATAATTTTAAAAATACATTAAAATGAATCTGATAGAAGAATTAAAACAAGATTTGACTAACGAATACAACATCACCAAAAAGTTTGTGAAGCGTTATCCGTCAGACAAAAACGACTGGCAGCCGCATCTTAAAAGTATGAATATGCAGAATCTGACCAGTCATATTGTCGATTTGTTTGCTTGGCCGGCAGCGGTTTTCGATTCAGACCATCTTGATTTTGCAAAAATGCCAAAAGAAGAAAAGAAACCGTCAAACGAACAGGAATTTGATGCCAAGTTAGACTCAAATTACAACAGGAGTATGGATGCGTTGATGCGTGCAGAAGTTGAAAATCTCGACAAAAAATGGCAAATGCGTCACGGTGACACAGTAATTCTTGAAATGACAAAATTTCAGGCTTTCAACCTGAATACGAGACATATCGGTCACCACAGGGCGCAGTTGGGAGTATATTATCGGCTGAACGATATTCCGGTTCCCGGAACCATCGGTCCGTCGGCAGATGAGTGATGATTTTTTATATTTTGGTTTGGAAGCACTTCGGAAGAGGTGCTTTTTTTTGTTTAAATACTTTGATATTAAAAATATAATTCTACATTTGTAGAGTTAATTCTAATTAATTAGAAATGGGATTGTCAAAAAAAGAAGAAGAATTGATGGAGATCATCTGGCGACTTGAACATTCGTTTATGAAAGATATTTTGGATGAATATTCCGAGCCCAAACCGGCAACTACAACGGTTGCAACTTTATTGAAACGACTGCAGGATAAGAAATTTATTGATTTTGAAACGTTTGGAAATTCGAGAAGATATTTTGCAAAGGTGAAAAAGGATAAATATTTTTCAAAACAGCTGAAAGGACTGATTGAAAATTTTTTCAACAATTCTGCAATTCAATTTGCTTCATTCTTTACTTCATCAACCAATTTGACCAAAAAGGAATTGGAAGATTTGAAAAAACTTGTGGATAAAGAAATTCAAAAAAAGGATTAACAATGGAAATGATTGTCAGTATAATTTTGTGTTCGGGTCTGTTTTTGATTTTTTACAAACTGTTTCTTCAGAATGAAAAAATGTTTGTTTTTAACCGGATATTTTTGATTTCGGCTCTTATTTTTTCTGTTTCAATTCCGTTTATGAAGATTCAGAAAATTAAACCAATTGAAAATCAAATCAGTCGTTTTTATCAGCTGAAAACAATTCAGAAACCGCAGCAGACAACAGCAGTTGTTCTGAATGCCAATCCGGTTCAGTACTCAATCTATTCGGTCAGCCGGAACCAAACTGAAACAATTGATATTCAATCCATTATTCAAATCATTTATTTTTCAGTTGCGCTATTGCTGATGATCCGTTTTCTGAATAATTTGAATTTACTTTTCAAAAAAACCTGGACAGCCAAAAAATTAAAAAAGAACGGATTTACAATTGTACTGATCGGTAAAGGCAGCATTCCGTTCAGTTTTTTGAATTATATGTTTGTTGCCGAAGATGAATTTGAAAATGATTTTCTTTCGTCACCCGTTTTCGGTCACGAACTGGCACACATCAGACAGAAACACAGTCTGGATGTAATCCTGGTCGAAATTCTGAAAATTATTTTTTGGTTCAATCCATTTATTTGGTCATACAAAAAACAAATACAGCTCAATCATGAATTTCTTGCAGACAGTGAAGTTAACCGATTAAACTATGATTCAATCGGTTACAAACTGCTGCTGATTGAAAGTGCAGCCGGCCGGCCCAATATTTTGAGCAGTTCATTCAGTTATCTATCAACAAAAAAAAGAATCATTATGATGTCAAAAAACACAACAAGAACAAGACAACGAATCCTTCAGTCATTGAGCATTCCGCTTTTTATTTCGGGTATGCTGATATTCAGCCAGACGACTCAGGCACAACAGAAAGATCCGGCGGAAGGCGTTTCAAAAAAGGAAATGAGACAATTCAACCGTGCAGCCAAGAAAGTCAATAAGGAAGTTAAGAAGACTTCGGAAAAAATCAATTCAAAACAAAAAGAGGTCGATCAGATGAATTCGATTTATCAGAAAATGAATGATGAACAGAAATCGGCTGCAAAACTAATCTATCCGATGGCACCCAATCAGCGGAATTTGCCAAAAATTCCAACACCGTCAATGTCACCAATGCCACCATCCGTGCCGTCTGTAAAATCCGATCAGAAAACGGCAGACTCCAAAGCTGCGATTTTGGAACAGGCAGAAAAATATTACCAAAATGCACAGCCGTTTTATGACAAGGCGATGGTATTTTACGACCAGGCGATGCCTTTTTACGACAAAGCACAGGAATATTATCAGGTGGCACAGCAGATTTATGCTTCAGCCAATAAGTTCAGATCTGATTTTGAGAAATTTCAATTGGAAGGGAAAACCAAAGAATTTGAATCTGCAAAATCGGAATTTGAGAATCAAATGAAGCTATACGGTTCCGAAATGAGCAAATACAATTCGGAGATGGAGAGATACGGTCAGGAAATGTCAAAATACGGCAATGAAATGATGAAATATTCGGATTGGATGGAAAAATACGGGATTGAAATGGGCAAATACGGTAATTTTTTTGAGAAATAATCATTGGCTGAAAATACCTCATACGGCAATAGCTTGTTTTTGGGAAACTGAAAATGAGCTTTTTTAATTGGGATTATAAGAACATTTTCTGATGTTTTGTCACAGTTTTTGTTTTGCTTCGCACCAAAAACAGCGCCAAAACAATTGGGTACAAACCTGATTCTATGCTGCAAACATTCGATCCGAAGCCGAGAATCATTTCTGTCAATAAACCTCAAATAATTATTGAATTTGTATTTTGAATTTTAAATACAACTCCATCATTAAATAGGCATATTTCATTGACACTCCTTATCGATTCTTTTTTTTCATTTCTTCTTTGATTATTAAAGTATCATGATATATCTCTAATGTATAAATAGAATTTGTCGGATAGCCATTTGTGTAGTAACCAAAATCTTTAAACTTTTTGATTCCTTTAATGTAATAGGAGACCGCATAACTTCCATCTCCTTTAAAATGAGGGTTTTCAAACCCCAATTCAATTTTCACAGAATCATGTTTTTTGAATTCATTGATTTTAAACTCATCAATCCAATTTGTTACACTAAGAGAATCTATATTAACTTCTGTTTTATTTTCTACAATAATTTCAATCTTTTTATTCGCTGTGTTTTGACAAGACAGCAGCAAGTTAAACAGGAAGAAAATCAAGGTATTTTTATATTTAATCATAATGGTTTACTTATTTTGATTTGTGTAATTCCGCAGCTCAATCTCTGCACACAAAACAATCTTTGAATCATTTGCCTTCAAGGGTATAAGAAATCTGCTTGCGATCTTTGTAAAAACCGCTTTCAACTGTAATAACCAATTCGGGGTATTGGGTT
This sequence comes from Weeksellaceae bacterium, assembly GCA_041677705.1. Classification (GTDB taxonomy): domain Bacteria; phylum Bacteroidota; class Bacteroidia; order Flavobacteriales; family Weeksellaceae; genus Moheibacter. The sequence continues at coordinate 20,448 of JBAYPM010000034.1, forward strand.
TCTGTGATTTGCAAAATTTCAGGCGCAACCAATCCTTCAATTTTATACAATTTACTGCTTGTGTAATAATCTCCGTCCGGTATAATGGAAATCAAAACACTCGACAGAACCTCGTCCGTACCATTAAAAAGTCCTTCCGGATTTAAACGGGAATCGCTCATTGTAAAAACACTGACAAATAAACTTCCATTGTACAATTCATCATTCAGATAATCAACTTTGTTAATATTTGACAGAATGTAGTTGCTTGAATTGTCAGCAGAAAGGTCTTTTAGCTGTGCCATACAATTTGTGTGAACCAACAAGACGGCAATGAATGTGAATATTGTTTTCATATTTTATGGTTTATCCTGTTTACTGATTGTTCCTCCTTTAAAATATAAAAACTCCAGGTTGTTATTCCAGTCATCAAAATCATGCTCAATAAATACGTTATAATTTTTTCCGGATATCCAAACTTGAAATTCAGGCATTTCTTTCATTTTTTCAAAATCAAAAGTGATTATTCTGGTTTCGGTATCCCGCTTTTCAATCCCGTTTACAAAACTCTGCTGTATTTCCTGCTTTATAATCGAATGCGAAACAATCGAATCGATTTTTTTGGTTTTGTCTTTATTCGTAAAATAAACAATCAATTCTTCAGGTTTTTTCAACTGATTTTTTCCTTTGGAAAGCCCGTTGTTATAAACATTTATAGTGTCACTGATGATGTACCCCATATCGTGAAAACCCCAGCTGTTTTCCCAAATTTTATTTTTTGAATAAATTTCGATCCAGAAACTGCCTTCATTCCATAGATTTGATTTATCCAGAATAATTTTGAGTATATCCGACTTATTTGTTTCAATACCTCTGCCGAAAACCAAACGATCGAGCCCTTTTTCGGTATTTGCAGGAATAACTATTGAATCAATTTTATATGAGGAAAAGTTATTGACGGTTATTTTTACTTCTTCCTGAGCATTGCAGGAAACAGTGCATGTTAATATTAAAATTAAATGAAAAATCATTAAATCATTTAAATTCATAATATTTATTGATTAGTAGGTTTCATAATTGTATTTGATAATATATTATTCCTGTCAGGCAGACCAATAATAAATAAATTGTTTTTTTCATTGTCTCAAGTTTTAAAATAATTAAATTGCCCTCAAACCTATTGTTTATTTTTTACAAAAAAAAATAATTTAGAAATAACAAATATGAGGGGTACATATTGAAATGAAACAAATTTTAAAGTTTCAAAAAGATTTCACCCGATTCTGCTCCACGCGATTTTGTCTTTATGATATGCATCAAAAAATATTTTAATGTTTTGATTTTCAACTTTACTCAGATCGGGATCATCTTTCAGCAGTTCTTCGGCGATAAATCTTGCAGTGGTCAGCATTTTCTGATCTTTTACAAGATTTGCGATTTTGAAATTCAAAATACCGCTTTGCTGAGTTCCCATAATGTCTCCCGGGCCTCTCAACTGCATATCTGCTTCTGCAATTTCGAAACCGTCGTTGGTTCGGCACATTGTTGAGATTCGAGTGAAGGCATCCTGTGTCAAATTGTCTTTTGTCATCAGTATGCAGTAACTCTGTTCAGCGCCCCGGCCGACTCTTCCGCGCAGCTGATGCAATTGTGACAATCCGAATTTTTCTGCACTTTCAATCACCATCACAGAGGCATTCGGCACATTCACGCCGACTTCGATTACGGTTGTTGCCACCAGAATCTGTGTTTCGCCTTTTGCAAAACGCTGCATTTCAAAATCTTTGTCCTCAGATTTCATTCTGCCGTGAACGATGCTGACCGCATAATCAGGCAGTGGAAAGGCGCGTGTGATGCTGTCGTAGCCGTCCATCAGATCTTTGTAATCCATTTTTTCGGATTCTTCAATCAGCGGATAAACGATGTAAATCTGTCTTCCTTTTTTAATTTCGGTTTTCATAAATCCAAACAATCCAAGTCTGTCTTTGTCTTTCCTGTGAACGGTTTTAATCGGTTTTCTTCCTGCCGGCAGTTCATCGATGACTGAAATATCCAAATCACCGTAAAGGCTCATTGCAAGTGTCCTTGGAATCGGGGTGGCAGTCATCACCAATGTATGCGGTGGGAATTTTCCTTTTCTGATAAATTTCGCCCTTTGTGCCACACCGAATTTGTGCTGTTCGTCGATGATTGCAAATCCCAGATTTTTAAATCTGACATGATCTTCAATCAGCGCGTGGGTTCCGACCAGTATATGGATTTCGCCCGAAGTCAGTTTTTCATCCAGTATCTTTCTGTCCCTTGTTTTGGTCGAACCGGTGAGCAGCCCGATTTTAACATTCATTTCAGACAGATAATTTTTCATCGATTCATAATGTTGCTGCGCCAGGATTTCGGTCGGTGCCATAAAAGCAGTCTGAAAACCGTTGTCGGCCGCAATCAAAGCAGAAAGCAGTGCCACCATTGTTTTTCCGCTGCCCACATCGCCCTGCAGCAGACGATTCATCTGCACCGGTTGTCCCAGGTCGGCTCTGATTTCTTTGACCACTCTTTTTTGGGCATTGGTCAGTTCAAAAGGCAGATGGTTTTCATAAAATTCATTGAAATATTTTCCGACCACCGTAAATTCATTGCTTTTGTATTTTCGCCGGTGATTGATTTTTTTGATCAAAAGTCCAATCTGAAGAAAAAAGAATTCTTCAAATTTGAGCCGGTTTTCAGCGCTTTTGAGTTCTTCGGTGCTTTTTGGAAAATGAATCTGCCGAAAAGTGGTCAAACGATCCGGGAAATTAAATTTCCGAATGATATTGTCAGAAAGATTTTCATCCATCTCTTTGATCTCCGACAGCAGCTGCATCTGCATTTTCTGCCAGACCCGGTTGCTGACACCTTTTTTGGTCAGTTTTTCGGTGCTCGGATAAACCGGATACAAACCCTGTGGTGCAGTTCTATGATTTTCTACAGTTTCAATTTCAGGATGTATGATGCTGTACGTCCGGTTGAATTCATTGGGTTTTCCGTAAGCGACAATTGGAACGTTCAGTAATTTTTCAAAATTTTCTTTCATCCATTTTGTGTATTTGAACCAGACCAGCTCCATCTGACCTGTTTCATCCGCAAAACGGGCAACCAGTCTTTTGCCACGACTCTGACCGATTTCATTCAGTCCGGTGATTTTCCCGATAATCTGAATTTCAGCCGAAGCCGCTGTGATTTCATTGATTTTGTAATATTTGGATCGATCGACATATCTGAACGGAAAATAAGTCAGCAAATCCTCATAACGGTAAATTCCCAATTCAGACTGAAGCAAGGCGACCCGCTCGGGGCCGATGCCTTTCAGATAATCAATCGGGGTTTTGAGAAATTTGGACACTTTAAAACTGATTTCAATTTTTTGAATGCATAAAAATAAATGAAATAAAAGTATTGAAGAAAACTAATCGGTACAATACCTCTGAAAAGCTTTTTCCGCATCCTTGTCATTGAGCTGTTTTGCAAGATTAAATTCATCACAGGCTTTGTCCTTTTGTTCGCCGGAATAATAGACCAATCCAAGAAAATAATGACAATTGGCTGCTTCAAAATTATTTTCCAATGCATAATTAAAGTCCTGAAATGCATATCCAAGCTCACCCAAATCATAATAAGCCATTCCGCGCTCATACGCGATTTGGTAAGTCGGAACATAAAATTCAAATAATTCTGTATTTTCATTTGGCACAAATTCAACAAAGATCTGCTGACCGCCTTTTACCTTCAAAGCTTTGTTGTAATTCTCAACCGCAAGATCGGATTTGCCGAGTTTTTTGAAGTTGTTTCCAATATTGAAAAGCGCCAGTCTGTTGTTTGGAATCAATTCGAGTGCTTTCTGATAATCCGAATTAGCACTTTCAAAATCTTCCAATGCTGATTTGTTCGCACCCCGATTGATATAGGCTCCTGCGTTTTTTGGATCTCTTTTGATTACTTCATCCAGCTTTTTGATCGCTTCTTTATAATTTCCCTGTTCATACAGGATTTCTTCTTCAGTAATTAATTTTTCAATTTGGGAATGAGTACAGCTGATCAGGAAAATTGAAAGAAATAGTTTGAAGATTGGTGATTTTTGCATTGATTATATGGGTTTTATCATAGATTTAAATATTGAGGTGCTGCCTTCCTCAATCATTGAACTTCGCAATATCTATCAGAGAGATTCAGGTTCAACAATTGTTTTATAAAGTTCAATATACAGGTTCAGAATTTCAACTTTTCTGTTAATTACTATAGCCAGAAATTATTTGAGATAAATTTAAGAGAAATACGGATATGGTTTCAGGGTTGTTAGTTTTCCCACCCGCATATTGTTTTTCCTCATTTTTTGGCTTCAGAAAGGGTGATTTTATTTGTTCAATGGCAACTCGATTTCTTCTGTATTCATTTCTTTTTCATAATACTTCTCCATATCAATGGGCTGAATAATTTCATAGACAGGTGAAATTTTATGTTTTGTTCCTCTCCCTTTCCCCACAGAAACAAGATAATTTTCTGACACTAAATCAGACAAAATCCTTTTTAAAGTGGCATAACTGTAATCGGGACTCATCCTGTCAAATATTTCTTTTGAAGAAAGTGCCCCTTTGATTTGTAAATATTCAACTATTTTCTGCTCTCTAAAATCCATACTCTTTATTTGTAGCTCAAATTGGAATTATTTTGAGCTATATTTCAGAAATATTTGAGCTACAATTACTCATTGGTCTTATCATATTCTTTATAAATTCTATTTCTTACTGTGTTAAGTCAGGCTCTAAATTGTGATTTTTGAATTTATCCAATCACGAAAACACATCCGGATCATCATCTGACCGGGCATTTCCGCGTTTGTATGGTCTGATAATCAGTCTTACACTTTTGTTGTAGGAGAAATATTGCACAATCCAGTTCATCAGCGCGATGACCTTATTTCTGAATCCAATCAGTGTAACCAGGTGAACAAACATCCAGACAAACCAGGCAAACCAACCCGAGAATTTCCAGTGCGGCAGGTCCACCACAGCTTTGTCACGACCGATAGTTGCCATCGATCCCTTGTCTTTGTATTTGAACTGAATCGGCTTTTGATTGTTTTTGATTCGGGTCAGGTTTTTAGCGAGTAGTTTTCCCTGCTGTATTGCCACCTGAGCCACCATCGGATCACCTTTCGGCTTATCGGAAGTAATCATCAGCGCAACATCTCCGACCGCATATACATCGTTGGAACCGATGATTTGGTTGTACTCATCCACCGAATATCTTCCTCCGATAACGGTTCCTTCGCCATCAATTCCGGGAATCAGTGAACCCATAACTCCTGCAGTCCATATCATGGTTGTTGCCTCGAATGTACGGTTGTTGGTTGTAATTATTTTACCGTCATAATTTTCAACCATGGTATTAAACCAAACCTGAACACCGATTTCCTTCAGATATTTTGCAGCTTTTTCTGATGCATTTTCTGACATTGTAGGAAGCAATTTATCGGAAGCCTGAATCAGATGGACATTCATTCTTCTGATGTCCAGATCCGGATAATCGTGAGGCAATACGTGTTTTTTTAATTCACCAAATGCGCCCGCCAGTTCGACTCCTGTCGGGCCGCCGCCGACAATCACAAAATTCATCAGTCTTTGTCTTTCTTCCAGATCATTGGTCAGAATGGCAGATTCGAGGCTTTGAAGAATCAAGCTTCTCAAATCGAGTGCTTCTGGCACGGTTTTCATAGCCATTGCATACTTTCTGATGCTCTCGTTGCCGTAATAATTGGTTTCCGAACCGGTGGCGACAATCAGATAGTCATAAAAGATATTTCCAATCGGTGTATGAATTCTCTTATTGACCGGATCGATTTTTTTTACATCTGCGATTCTGAAGTAGAAATTTTCTTTTTTTGTGAAAATCTGCCTGATGGCATGTGCAATTGAATCTGGCTCAAGCCCCGCGGTTGCCACCTGATAGAGCAAAGGCTGAAAAGTATGGTAATTGTGTTTGTCGAGCATGACAATTTGAAAATCTTTGCCCGAAAGTTTTTTTGCAATATTCAAACCTGCAAAACCGCCACCGATGATAACCACTCTTTTGAGATTGATCTCGGGTATGTTCATCGCAGGATTGCTCAAATCTGATTTTATTGTTTTTGGCATCATTGTTTTATTTTGTAAACCCTTGTCAAATCAAGCAGTTTGACCGGATTCATATTAAAATTCTTTACATTCTTTCTCAGAAAAATACTGGTCTGATCGTAGAACAAAGGTACGATTGGCGCACTTTCCATCATCAGCTGATCCATCTCTGAATAGACGGCTTCACGTTTCTTCTCGTCTGTAATTCTGAAAGCACTCAAATAAAGCTCGTCAAATTCAGAATTGCGATAATGCGAATAATTGGGTCCTTCGGGTGCAAAATTTTTACTGTAATAGAGCGACAGGAAGTTTTCGGCGTCAGGATAATCGGCCCCCCAGTTGGCTCTGAAAAATGAAAATTTACCGGTTGCTTTTCCGTCTCTCATCGTCGGGCCGGGTACCACATTGATTGCAATATTCAATCCAATCTTAGCCAATTGCGACTGAATATATTCACTGATATCCGCATATTCCTGAACCGTTGTCAGCTGAATTTCGGGCGGATTCCCAAATTCCTTTCGATAGTCCGAAATCAGTTCTCTTGCCAGTTTGGGATGGAAGGCATAACCTGCATCAGTGGTGTAACCCGGAAGACCTTTTGGAATGAATCCTCCGTCTGCCACATTGGCAACACCGTTCATCATATACTTGACCATCTTTTGCTTGTCGATGCCGTAATTGATTGCTTTTCTCAATCTCAGATCGATAGGCTGTGCATCATCAAGATAAAAACACAGATAAACGGTACTCAGATAATCGTATTTGTGAAGATCGAGGATATCATTGTATTTTGGATTTAATCCGCCGGCAGGCGTCAGGATTTCATTTTTATAAGATGGATCCAAATCTGCCATCATATCGACATTTCCCTGAATCAATTCAAGAAATTCACTGTGTTTTTCAGGCAGAAAAGTCATTGCGACCGCTTCGAGATAGGGAAGTGATTTGCCGTTTTCGTCTTTTTCAAAATAAATCGGATTTTTCCTCAAAACCAGCTTGATGTTGTCTTCCCAAAACTGAAAACGGAAAGGACCTGTTCCGACCGGATGTTTTCTGAAAGCATCCTGGCCGTTTTTGAACATTTCTTTTGGAACCACCGAACAGTATTTCATGCTGAGCAGACCCAGAAAAGGAGGGAAGGCTTGTTTGAGATTCATCTGGAAAACGGTGTCGTTCAACGCTTTGAAATTTTCAACATTGTTCATCACCCAACTGCCCGAACCGCCGACTGAAGGATCAATCAGTCTCAAAAAGCTGAATTCAAAATCATGTGCATTCACCGTTCGTGTGGAATCTTTTCCAAAAGCAGCATCTTTATGAAAATAAACATCCTGTCTCAATGTAAAAGTGTAGGTTTTTCCGTCTTCTGAAATTTCCCAGCTTTTTGAAATATCGGGAATGATTTCGAGTTGGTCATTCAGTTTGACCAGGCCGTTGTACATCAGATTGCAAACCCAGTTGTTGGCCTGTGTTCTCGCAAAAACCGGATCCAGCGATGAGATATTGTCATAACGGTTCAGCCGGAAGACCAAGCTGTCGTCAACAGTTTGTCTTTCTGAACAAGCATTCAGGGTAAAATTTAATATCAATAAAAGGCCAAATAAACGGGTCAAATTCATTTAAAAAGCAATTTATTTACCAGGATTTTCCGTAAAAGGAACTTATGTCAAAGTAATAGTTAACTTCCTCATCATTTGGTTTTTTGAAGGTTAAAACATCAAAGGGTTTTTTATTGTGTTCCACCAATGCCTGTTGTACAAATGTGCAGCTCTGACAGTTCAG
>JBAYPM010000035.1:0-27253 GCA_041677705.1 Weeksellaceae bacterium
CTTTCAACGCAGTACAATTTTGTTTTGAGTATAGATTTAGACACAAATATTCTTATTCAGAAACCGGTTTAAAAACGAAAAGAGGGATTAGCTACCGCTGATCCCATTTTGGGAGATGCTAAATCAAACAAAAGTCAATGCTATGCATTGTTTTTATTTTGGAATTTGACTCTTGAAAGCAAGCTTTCAACGCAAATTCCAAAATAAAAAATCGCCCACCTTCGGCGGACGACTTTTGTTTGATTTGCAGAGAGGAAGGAACTGTAATAAGCGTTTACACTAAAACACATGAGAATAAATAAATATATATTGAATTATTTATCAGGATTTTAAAATTAAAAACATTCTTTAAATGTTTTTATCTATTTTTGTTTAATCGTTTTATTTGTACAATTTTTGTACAATTTTGTTCAACTGATCAAAAATAATTATGAATATTTCATTCGAATATAGGTCAAAAAGGGATCCTGCAAACATAGAAGTGAGGGTTAATTTTAAGGAAGGAGAAAAATACAAATCAGTCAGATCTCAAATCAATTTTATTACGACAAAATCATTTTGGAACGATTATAAAAAAAATACAAAGTTTAGAGATTTTGAAAAAATAAAAGAAAAATCAAAACTGGATGCTCACTTATCGGAAATAAATATTTTCCTGTCGGATAGATTAGGAAGTAAAAAAAGAATCTCAAAGAGCGAGCTCGATGATGCTATACATTTATTCTATAACCCAAAAACAAACTCTGAAATTCCGTCCGGGTTATCCGATTATTTTCAATTCTACCTGGATCTGAGAGAATACGAATTGAAGCCACGAAAAAGAACATGGCAAAAATGGAACACAGTAAAGAATTTACTGCAGAAATTTGAAGAGGGCAAAAAGAAACATTACAGCATTGAGGAAGTAGATTCGTCATTTGTCAAAGACTGGACTGTCTATCTGACGGAAAATGCTTACTCTCCATTGACCATCAAAAAGAATTTTGCATTCATAAAATCGGTCTGCAAACATGCGAAAACAAAAGGAGTGACGATAAGCCCCGAATTAGACATTCTCCAGGTAAATATAAAAAGCGAAATCATTCCAAAAATATATTTATCCTTCAAAGAAATTGATTCAATTGCTGCTGTTGAACTGAATACGAACTCCCTGGATAACGCAAGGGACTGGCTGATCATATCCTGTTACACCGGGCAGAGAGTAAGCGATTTTATGAGATTCAATAAAGAGATGATCAGAGAGGTTGACGGTAAATTCTTTATAGACTTCAGACAGGTTAAAACCGGCAAGAATATGACGGTCCCGATTCTGTCTGAAGTAAGAAAAATATTGGATAAGAGGAGCGGTAATTTTCCCCGCAGGATAAGCAGTCAGAGATACAATGAATATATAAAAGAAGTCTGCCGGCTGGCAAAATTAGACAAAGTGATTGCCGGAAAAAAGACCGTAATTTTAAAAAAGGGAGACTGCAGGAAAGAAATCGGATTATTCCCAAAATTTGAATTGATCACATCTCACATCGGCAGAAGATCATTCGCTACAAATTATTATGGTAAGGTGCCAACTTCACATATTAAGAATATTACCGGGCACAGCTCCGAAAATATGCTTTTAAGATACATCGGAAAAACATCCAATGATACAGCTGTTGAAAGTTTTGATTTTTTTGAGAACGCAAAATAATTATCGCTTCCAGGGAGGTAATTGCCATGGATCTATTGAAGGTTGAAATCCGTTGATTATAGGAAGTTCGATAACCATACCTCCCTTCAATCTTGGAGTGACCGGCACATTCGGATTAGCCTCCATAATTCTATGAACCTCACTGATAACACCATAAGCTTTGAAGCTGATGGTGTCCCAGCGCTCACCCTCTTTGGTTACATATTGAACAGTATTTTTAGCCATTTAAACCCGGTTTAAAATTACATCATTTGTAAAATCTGATGATCTTAGATCCAGCTCATTTAATAAATCCTGAATCAACAGTAAAAGACCTTCAAGATTGGACGCTGAAAAAGGTATGGAAAGCATACCTGCAGCTTCATTAAAAGCATCCGTTAATTGTCCTATTACTCCCGAAATACCACCATAGTCCTGAATGCCCTGCTGAGCTTCTTCCATCATTCCTTCTGCAGTTTCCAGAAATCCCAAAACAGTGTCAATTTCATTCATAGCTTTGTCAAAAAGCGTTTCCGGTTCTTCTGACGTAACCACATCTTCAATTTGGTTAGCCGCTTCCCAGGCAGCGATCTGAGATTCCATCAGAGATTCATGCGCCATAGCTTCAGGAGATAAAGGCTGTTCGGGAAGCTGATTGACATTTGGATCCGTGTCAACCGCAAGAGCATTTCGACGGTCCGCCGATTGCTGCATTTCTTCTTCAGAGTAAGGAACGAACTCCAAAAGTGAAACATCTATTCCCGCGTCAACAATGGTACCGTCATTCAACAGTTGATTGATATTCTTGGATACAGATTTTACAATATAATCGCCTATGTATTCACCATTGCCGATTAAGAGCGGAAGGATGCTGCCTTCCGATTTCCATGTGTCAAATTGTTTGATTTCTTCACCAGGATTGCAGTATTCAAGCCGGAATTTAAAAGAAAGCGAAATTTCATTCAATGTCTCACCCGTGTGCTGTATTCTTGGTTTCACGCCAAGCAACGCATATTCGGCAATATTGGCATCGCCTCCGGAATAACTCCAATTGGTAGGGGCCAGTAGCCCATTGTAAACCTTATCATCGAGCTGGAATATCATTAGTTTAATTTTCTTCTATCATTATCATAACTCATTCTGTCAAAATGTTTTTTCCATTGTTTCTCAGCCTCCCTGCCAAACAGATCAGCATCTTTTTGAGTCGCCTCTCCGGAAAGATTAACGGTCATGCTGAACGGTGCATTCACCGATCTGTTTCCTCCCGCGGGTGCGAGTGGCCGGGGTGTAGGGCCGCCGCCCGGTCTGCGATCATCGGGAGTATTTCGATCTGACATTTCATGCGCGATTTTAACGCTGCTTTTTCCGCCGCCAAATAATGTTGTTACCCAATCCGGGAGCATGTCCTTCAGTTTGTCGAAATAGGAGCTCAGCTTTGATTTGAAATCTCCCCATTTTTCTTTTATGCCTTCCCACAATTTAGCAACGAGAGTGGCGCCGATGGTGATGAATTTCAACGCCCAGTCTTTCACCCACTCCCATGTTTTTGAAAATATATTTTTCACCTTATCCCAAAGACCGGTAAAAAATTCCTTTATTTTATCCCAGTGTTTGATGATCAGACCCTGAGGAGTATAATTCAGAAACATGTTTTTGATCCATTTCCATGTCTTGGAAAATATGTCTTTTACTTTGCCCCAAACACCACTGAAGAAGGTTTTTATTTTATCCCAGTTTTTGATGATCAGACCCTGAGGCGTGTAATTCAAAAACATGGTTTTGATCCATTTCCATGTTTTATCAAAGATCACCTTGACTTTATCCCATAATTTTATAAAGAATTCTTTTATCTTATCCCAGTGTTTGATTATAAAATAAACAGCTACAGCAATGGCGGTAATGATCAGTATCCACGGATTGGCCATCAGAATTTTTGAGACAGCAGAAAAGGCTTTACCGATTCCGGCTATACCTTTCGTGACACCCGTTTTGGCTATGCTTGCAAATTTTGACAGCCCCACGCCTGTTGCCTGAAAGGCAGCTGATCCGCTTTTGGCTATTCCCCTTGCCGCCTTTTGCATGCCAGAAATAGCCTTCCGACCGTAAACTTCACCATAGAACCGGGTGAAGTCAAAAGCGTTTTTCAATCCGGCACTGCCGATTTTGGCAGCTTTAACAGCAGCGCCAAAACCTGTTTTTATACCTCCCGAAAACACCGATATGTAGCGGGGTACTTTAGCCAGGGTGCTGAATGTCTTAAATATGGGTCCCAGTATTCCGCCGAATCCGATCTTTAAAATCCCGAGCCCTATTTTCATTCCGGCAAACATGGCAATATACTTCGCTCCATCCGATATCAGCTTTGGATTTGCTTTCACCCATTCGGTCAGTTTGGAGATGAATGGAGCTGCTTCTTTGGTCAGATCATTCAACAGCGGTAAAAGATTGTTCCCAATGGTGATCTGAAGCGCCTCCATTTGCGCATTAAACCGTTTCATAGCTTCTTCATTGGTAGCCATTACCCCGGCAGCTTCTTGAGCTACTGATCCTGTGTTTCCTTCCACATCGCCCGCAAGATTCAATTGGGCTTTCAGACCTTTATCATTGTTCATGCTTTCAACGAGCTGACCGAGCTGAGAAGAATACTGCCCAAATTTATTGGCATTAAACCACTTGACGGCATTTCCGCTTTTCATGGCTTTTTCGAAAATAGCCATTGTTCCTTCTATTCCGCCACCGGCTTTATTGAAAATAGCGGCAACATTTTTATTGGAAAGTATGGTCCGCTGAAACGCCTTCATGGCCGTACCAGCAACACCTGTCTCCACACCGATTGAACGAAAAGTGTTACCTATGGCCGCCATATACTTAGGATCGATCTTTAAGGCAGATGATATCGCTGCCCCATCAGCCTTCATAAAAGAAATCAATTGGGCGGCAGCATCTTTTGTAGTACCAAATTGATTGGTCAGAGCGTTCTGAGTATCCATCAGCTTATCCATGCCGGTATAGTCCATGCCGGTTGCTGCCTGAATCATTTTATAAGCCTCCCCTGCCTCACCCGCGGTTATATCAAAAGCTTTTCCGAGTAGTGATGTCTTCTCTGCCATGAGAGCAAGTTCATCAACCGGTACCCCGGCAGCTGCCAAAGAAGCCATATTATCGGCTACCTCGCCTGCTTCAGTACCTAATTTAGATGATAAATCCAATGCCTGCTGACTGAGCTGCACAAATTTTGCTGTTCCCAATTCAGCGCCGTCCGCATACTTTGCGACGCCAGCCATCGACGCTTCAAATGCTACCGACTTATCAACCAGCTCCTTCATGGGACTGAGAATCTGTTTTCCTACCGCGATATCTATGATACCGCCCGCCATTATTTCATTTGATTTTTTGGCCAGGCCCGCGAGCCTTTCAGATGTTTTATTGGTAAATTTTTCTATGGCCTGAGACGCCAGTCCGGTCTTTGCTGTAATAGCAAGAGCAATTGCAACTGAAGAGGATATGGCCATAATTAAAAATTTATAATTATATTTGTTCTATGTTTGAATTAGCTGTTTTACTGTTCGCTAAATCCTATCTTGACAAATTCGACAAAGGCACTCCGGTTGAAGGGAATGATCCGAATGAGATGTACAGGATCCCATTCTCAAAAGTATTCTTTGGCGGTTGGTTTGTTCTGTCTCTCATTATTACAATTCTTTCATTTTGGTTCAGCCGTCAGCTTGAACACAATATCATTTACAGTCTCGCGGCTTTAATCCCTGCTGTGTTTTCACTGTTCATGATTCCGGTGTCTCTGTTTTTCTTTCTGAAATGTCTGTACATTCAATATTTCAGATCCTAATCTTCTATTCTGTTTATCTCATTGTGAAGCTTTATTGCTTCATTGTAATAGGTGTAAATCTTTTCCGACCACCACTCCTCAATCTCCAACGGTGATGTACCGTAGAAGTGGGCTACAAATGAGATTTCTCGCAGCCCGACTAAAAATTTAGACCTGAATATGCAATCATCAGTTTAGCATAGTCTCCCTGCCAAAGATCATCCAGGTAAAATTCTACCGGCTCCTGCTTTCCGTCAATCGAAACAGCTACACTCATGTTAGCGGTTTCAAAATCGAGCGTATTATCATTTTGGATTCGCTTCTTCGTCTCAACGAAATCACGTCCTTTCAATTTTCGGATGAGCGCGATTTTTCCGTTACTCAATGTCATCTGCTTTACAGCACTGCCATTTTTGTAATCTCTTGTCTTAATTCCCTGCTCTTCTTCTTCCGGAGACACAAAGAAAAAACCGTCCGAATCCGGTTCGGAAGGATATATCTTTACTGGTTTTTCTTCATTCATAATTTTAATTTTTGGTTAATTTCAAGTGTTACAAACTTACTTATTTGATTGAGCGGCTTATTTGCGCTTTTCTTGCTTTAGATCAGTTTTGATGATTTCCCTATCATGACCCCAATTATGACCACGATAAAAATACCGCCGATCCACGCCAATATTTTTATGTACCAGGGAATGAATTTAACCGGAACCTCCCTGAGTTCAACTTCACTTCTGATCCTGTCTTTATTGATAATCTTATCTCTGATCTGCGCCTTTAATTTAATGGAATCGCAGTCGCAATCAATGAATACGGTGTCTTTTTCCCTGCGGACAGTCAATGTGGAATTGTCTTTTTTGCTGATTATCGGATTCTTGATTTCGGTTATCTTGCTGACCGGGATATCAATGGATGTGCCGGTCGGTTTTGTTACAAATACAGTATCCCTGACTTTAACAAATTCTGACACCCTGATTGTATCATGAATTGTTTTGGAGGCGGATATCGGTTTCCGGGAACAGCAGGAAGCAACCGAAAAAAGAATGATCAAAAAAAAGAGTATTTTATTCATATTTCTTTGTTTATAAAAAAAACGCAAGCCGGGCCTGCGTTCTTTTTGAATGAGAAAAAATTTAAAAACAATTCACAACAAACAATTCACAACAACACACTATTAAACTCCTAAATTCTGTCTGTAAACAGCCAGCAGGTCTTCTCCGTCCACTTTGAAGATGTTTGCTTCAACATCAACTTCAGTGATCGATTCGCCGTCAATCTCGAGACGAACGTAAGTACAGCCGTAGCTGGTTTCAAGTTCTACATTGTCATGCTGCTGGAAATTTCCGAGAGGAAAGTTCTTTGGCTGAACAGTCAGGAACACGACGGCCGGAGTTTGTCCGACTCTTTCGCCTCCCTGGTACTCTTCCAAATTTCCTCTTACCTGGATCCTGATCGGCTGAAACGGATTCGCCATTTTCTTCAGAAATTCCGGATAAAAAGAAGTCCATTTGATTGTACCCTCCAGTTTGTCAATACCGGCATAATATTCAATTGTACCGTTCAACCCGAGGGCTTTATGTTCTGCCTGCTTATAAGTAAGAGTAGGACAGTTAAAAGTCTCAACTCTGCCCAAAAGGCTGCCCCCATCTATGTAGATGTTTGCGTTTGTCAGTCTGCCTATTTTTATTTTCTGTGCCATTACGCTAAGTTATTTAAGTATTCAATGTTGATGAATGAATTGAAAGTAATCCTTTCTGCCGGTGTAGGCGGCATGAAGTCAATCGTAAAGGTAACATGACCCTGTGCCAGCTCGACAGCCGGATTGTCATCAGGGTTGTATTTACATACCCCGTCGATAATCGCACCGCGACCCTGCAATGTTCTCAAAAACGAATTCACGCTTTCACGAACAGAATCAATCCAACCCTGGGTAATCGGTCTGTCAATAAATTGCAGACACGCCTGTTCAACCGATTCATGAATGATGTCCGCAGTTCTTCGAACACAGACAAAATTATCGGGTCCGGTATAAGACGGATATGAGGCGCTTCTGTTTCCCCAGACTCTGATCCCTGAACCAAACGAGTTGAATAAAGTTGTAATTCCGGCTTCATTCAAAAGATTGGATTCTGTGTTCGCATCCGAGATACCGGCTGTAATCTGTCGTTCAACGCCGATGATCCCTTTGATCTCATGGTTTGAATCAGAGAACCAATACCCTTCGTCGTTATCGACTGCAGCGCGAACGCCGGCCAAAAACGCAGAGTAAGGAAAAAGCAGCTCTCCGGTTTCCGCCGGGTCAGGATTTGAAACCTTTAAATGCGGATAAAGCAGCTCGGCTCTTTTGCTCGATGTATTGAATCCGATTGTTCCCAACGGGCCCCGAGCTTCGATTGCATCGCTTACGGTTGTGCCGTATGGCGCATCTATATAAGCAATTGCTTTCAGACTCTCAGCCAGGCTGATCATGTTTGCAGATACAGCAGGAACATCCGAGAAGGTAGGAGCAATCAGGATCTTGGGTGTGAAACCAAACATATTGAAGGACAATTCAAAGCATTTGGATCCGGTTCTTACTCCCGTTCCCGAATCAATGGATCCTGTGATCACGGGTGCAGTGATTGCTGCGTCATTCAATTTCTTGTAATTAAATGTCAAAGTAGCGCCTTCTGAAATCCCGCTTCCAATTGTTTTGAAATTCCCGAACGCGTCAATTGAGTAATCAACATCCTTTTGATAAGATGTGGGATTACCGCCTTCTTTGATCTCAATATCTCCGATCGGAGCATTCGCCAATTTTGTTTTTCCGTTTGTGATCTGGTGAGATTCGTCTTCAACCAGGAGCGTATGTTCGTCCTCTTTGAATACATTCACCACGATTACAGTTCCTGCCCCCTGTTTGAAAATAGCATCCAATGATTGAGGAATACTAAAACCGGGAACCTGCGCTCCAAACTGAGCAGCATCTTTTTCGCTTGTTACGAGAATCGGATTATTGGCCTCGCCCTCAGGAGCAATGCCGACCAGACCGATTACCGCTGATTTCACAACTTTGATGCTTTTCGCACCTTTTTGTATCTCTATGGTTTCTACACCATGAAGGAAGTTTGCAGCCATTATTCTTTATTTTTTTGTTTTTGTTTTTGATTTTGTCTTTTTAGGCTCTTCAGTTTTTTCACCTTCTCCGGACGAAGAAGGCACCAGTAATTTCTGAGCGATAAGACTCTTTACCCGGCTGTCATTTTCCGGCAATTTGACTGTCTTTCCGGGAATCAGCATCTGGCCGCCCGCAGTCGTTCTAATTTGTCCTTTATACGTGAATGTTTTCATCTGTGGTTTGATTTTTAAAATAAACTTCTTCTTCAATAATGATATCAGCCGGTATAGGATCGTAATCTATTTTGGTTCTCAGAGAGCTTGCGGTGAATATCAGATTGTGTTCCCAAACATCATTTTGATAATTGGCGAACTCATGACTGTCGATGGTCAGAATTCCACAATCGGAAGGAGCAAATCCTATCAGTCTGTTTTTGATCAGTTCCGAAATAACATATACTCCTTTTTCACCTCTCAGTTTTCTGCTCTGCACAGAAATCACAAACGATACGTTTGAATGCTGCGAACTTTGGCCAAGGCTTTGATTTTTCTGAAATTTCTCACCCATAAAAGCCACTGTAACCAACCCTTTGATGGTTGGTGTTCCGTAATCATCAACCGCATCGGGCAGAGGTTTTACGTCTGCCAAAGTTGTCAGCTCTGCATCTTCGATCAGATGATTCGTAATTTGATCTTCTACAAGTTCGTAATTCATTCCTTTATATTTCCTGCAGATAAACTAAATAAGTTTCTCCATCTCTGGCCGCATTCCGTTCGCCGTCAATTCGGAGTGCCAAATACTCTTTCGAGCGTACATTTATGATCACATTTTCCTTTGCGTCTATCGCTTCTCGTATTCCGGGCCAATCGCCAATTTTAAATTCAAGGGTTGGCCGGTCATACGAGTATTCATAATCTGCTACTTTTTCATTTTTTGACGGTTGGTTAAACAATACTCTGGCGGTCATTCCTCTGCACTCCGCATCATATCCCATTGTTGTGGCTATCGCGGAGAAGGTATGCGCCTTGTATTCGTCAAAAACATTTTCCAATTTAGCCGATCTTCACATTTACAGTTCCGTCCGCTGACAAAGCAGCGTCCCACGCAACACCTATAATGGTATTTGTTCCTACTGTTTTGGTCACAGCTTTTGCTGAATCATCCCAATAAACAGTATCACCCTGAGAAACAGCTAAAGCAGCTTCTTTTGGCAGAGTGAACACGCCTTTTGTCTGTACAGCTTTCAATTCGACATTATCGCCGTTGGAAACAGCAACACCGACTACGCTGCCAACAATAACCAAATCTCCGCCTGCTACTGTATCCGCGAGAACGGTGTGGAGAAACTCTCCATTTTGTACGAAATTTTCCATTTTTGAAATTTATTTTTTAATATTGAGTTGAAGAAGGAGATGGTCATTAACAACGCCACCTCCAATCCAACCTGAAATTTATACCCCAACGTTTTTGAACCAGCCTTCCCAACCCCAAACAGCGGTTGCAAATGCCATACTTCCTTTTACTTCCAGTGCGTCTGTGTCCCAGTTTACACGGCTTTCGGTTCTCAATCCCGGCTGACCGTTCAAATACGCATACACGATACCGTCTGCGACAGTCGTTGCAGGATCTGCTGCCAGATACCAGGCTTTGGCATCGGTAAGCGCATCACTCACCAACACTTTCAGTTTTCCGGAGAACACATTCACATCTCCTGTTTGAGATGCAATGATGGATGTAACCATCTTCTCAGCTGCAGTTTGCAGCTCAGGCGGCACAAGCAGGAAAGCAGGTCTGATTCCAAGTTTATGGCCTGCAGGGCTTTTCTGTCTGCGCATGTGTGATCTTGCTAGGCTGAGGAACTGCTCCGCAATGGCTCCTTTCTCAAACGGATTACCCGCTGACGAGTTGTTTGCAAGGTTTTTGTGATCTGCATGGAAAAGGTTTTTCCCGTCGGGAGCATTTTTATTGCCGATGATGTTGGCCCACACCAATTCGCTTTGGAACTGCTGGGCTCCCAGCGCCATAATCTGAGGAAGACGGCTGAAAACACTCAAATCATCATTGATAATTGCGATATCGCTGATGCTGTATTTTCTACCGTATTTTTTCAGTTTGATGTTTGCAGAATCGTGCTGCAAAATCGGGCTTTCTTTGTATTCGCCTCCTTCAGGGATTTCTTCAAAAGAAACTGCGCCATCCACTTTGATGCCTGTTTTCTGTCTGAAGTCAACAGCATTTTCCTGACGTGCAATCATCTGCCATTCATCCACAGAAGTTTCATAGAATCTGCGTAGGGTTCTGTCGAAGGTAGCGGTCAGCAATGCAGGGAAATCAGTGGTTGCCCATGCTCTTTTTACAATTTCCTGTTCGTTGAGCATACTGTAGTTCTCACCGGCCGCACGCAAACGGTCTTTGGCAACATCCAGCAGACGCATATTGCGATATTCAGCAGCCTTTACATTTCCTTTCAGATCAACGGACCCGGGAATAGCTCTACTGCAAATACCATCGATGATGGCATTTCTTGTATTCTCAGATTCATCACCTGTAACAGATACACCACCTGGTGCAGGATTTGATTTTTTAGCCATTTCTTCGATGATCAGTTTTCTTGCCTGCTCGACTCCAGTCCCGTCATTAATCATTTTATCGGCAAAATCATTATCCAAATCCGCCAATCGGCAAGCTTCGGTAATGTCAGCCACGCGCTGACGCTCTTCAGCGACAGCCTGAGTTCTTACTTGCGCCACATCTACCGGCGCAGCATCCTTTTTGGTTTCCGCGGGTGCAACTGCGGGAGCTGCCGCCTCTTCACGCTTTTCAGCGTCTTTGTTCGGATTCTCTTTTTTATCCATTGTTCTGTAATTTGTAATATTTGCAATTTGAAATTCTTGATTTTCACTTCTTACCCCGGCGTTGAAGTCAGCCGGTACCGATACCAGTGAAATTTCAGTGGGAGTCCACTTGGTAGCCCTGTACTCCGGCACCTCTTTGTCTTCATTAATCGTATATTCACTGACACTGTATCCTACGCTGATGTTTCGGATGATCCCTTTCTTCACCTTTGAAACGATCTTAGCGTCATCATCTTCATCTGAAAGACGAATAACCGCTCTTGCTTCTTTTTTGGCGCTGTCTATCGAAAAGTCTTCAACCACTCCGATCACATTTTTCACACCACCATATATATTATGGCTGTCGAGCAGTGGAGCTCCGCTTAAAAGACGTTCTGAATTGATTGCTTCATGAGAGATGTCCAAAATCTCATGAAAATAACGATCTCGACTCCAATCGTAGCGTTTGACGGGCGTCTCAGTGGCAAAAACAACCTCAATCGTGTTGTCTGCGTCGTTAAAACTGTTCTCTGACACCAATGCCCGGATGAAACCAGGCGTCAATTTGACTGTATTTCTTTTCATCAAATACAAAGAGAAACATTTTTTTAACAGGGTTACTTGCGTTTTATTTGCGAAATAATAATTCTATCTGTCGTTCGAATTCTCTTTTCACGGTTTCCTGTCCTTCTCTTGCGACAACTTCCGAAACATCTTCTTTTGTCATCATCCCAAAGGGAGCAACTGTTTTCAATGCTGCGATCGGGTATCTTGGTTTTCCCTTTTGAAATTTATTGGACGAATATTTACCGCGCGCAAAGATTTGTTTGGCCACACCCGAATTACCTTCAGAACTGGTCATGAATGCATACGGAATATTTTTCTTCTCGCCTTTAATAATCTCAAATGACACGCCTACTATCCCCGAATTTCTGTTTGAAGCTCTTTTCATTCGCTGCTCCAGACTGCGCTTGCCCGTTTCTTTATTTCTCTGACTCCTGATTGAGTAGAACGACCCTCCTCGAACAAAATCGGGGTTGAATCTGGATAAGCTGATCGGATTTGTGCGGCCGGAAATAATACCTTCAAGACGGTTTCCGCTCGCCCTCTTCAGCTTTATGGAATCCTTTAAATCCGACTGTTTTATATTGTATTTTGAAGCAATCCGCCGCTTAAAGAGGGTATTTGATTTGGTAATCCCTTTGTTGATACTTCTTACAGCCGCTTTCGCAAAATCTTTGTTGGAAAGTCTTGATCTGAGTTCCCTTATCGCCTGATCGGCGTCAATTTGCACCTGAATCCCATCTCCGGCCATTATTCACTTGCTTCAGCTCCTTCAGCTGCTCTTAAATTCACAGCGTCAAAACGAGGATCACACTTTGGCTGAATACCAGCTTTGTCGAATTCAGCAGCTGCTGTTTTTAATTCCTCCAGAATTTCATCCGGAGAATAACCCAAAGAACGGACAGCTTCCTGCCAGCTCATGAAACCGGCTCTCACCTGTTCTCTTAATCCGTTTACTTCTTTTACAGGATCTATCATTTTTCTTCCCGGAGCCGTCCACTCAATATTAAGATCAGCATCTTTACTGATCACACCGGCTATGATTCCGGCATTGACAAACCATCGCCAAACACCTCTGCAGAGCTTTGGAATCAGAATGAAGTGCTGCCACGCCTCGATCGATCGCTGGTATTCCAGATAACCCATCCGGCCGCTCGAATAATTGACATTACTCAAATCTCCGGTCATGGCCTCATAACTCATTCCGTAACCCGACGCGACGCCGGTTAAGATGTTTCGGGAATATTCACCATACCCTTCTGCAGGAGGAGGCGAAGCGAAAGTAACGGATTTACCCGGTTCCAGGTGCTCGATTATACCCGGTTCAACTCTTTCCAAATGCTGATCCCCGTCCGAAGGCTCCAAACCGCCCATCATTTCTCCGTCTGTCTTGGTGATGAAAACTGAGAAACAGGCGGCTATTTTTTGCCTCATCAATTGAGCGTCAGAATAATCATCGAAATCGCGTAAACTTATGATTGCCGAAGAGCCAAACGGGACTCCGTGTATTTGTCCCGGTTCGTCCTGAAAGAACAAATGAATAACATCTTCTTTGCTCCAAAATTTGCTTGTGCTGTGATCCACGGAAGGATCTACCGGAAATATCCAATAACCCTTTTTCTTTCCGTTTTGATCAAATTCAATACCGCCGCTGATGTATCCGTTTTTTGACAATGAGGTGTCTTTACCCGAGTCAAGAAATTTTGTAGAAATGACTTTCAGTTCCAACGGGATTTCCTGTGCCTTGCTTTTGTTTGTTTTTATTCGCAAAATCAATACTTCACCATGCATGCTCATTGTTCTCATGCAAAGATTCTGGATTCCGTAAAAGTTCAGATTTTCGTCAAAATCAACGGATGTTTCACTGGCCCAGTCTTTCCATGCTTTCTTTAACCGGTTGTCTTTGATGGCCGGAACAATACCGGTGCCGGTGGTATTATTGGCAATTGAATTATGAGCCCTGTGAGAATATGTGTTATTCCTGTATAAATCGCGACTGCGGTTTTTGAGCGTTTTAATTTCGGTCAATAATGCGGCTTCTTCATATTCGTTCACATTCCAGCCCTTTGTACGCCGGTCCCTTCTGGCTCCTTCGTATGACTGATGTCTCATCAGCGTTCCGGCGGCCAGTCTGTTTTGAATCCGGGAAAGACCCCAGGCAGGATTTACAAATGTGATGATTCGATCTATAAAATTCACGTCGTTTCTTTTCATTTCTTCCAGTTTTTACTGAATGCAGCAAGCTTTCTTCCTCCCGGCTTCGCGAGTCCGAGCTCGGCCATCATGAGATTTCGAATTCTAAGCATTTCATCAAGTGATCTGTACTCAACTGTCTTATCCCCATAAGTAACGGTAAGTGTCCCCTGGGCGATTGATCTGTTCAGCGCGTTGTATTGTTCTATTGTGAAAGATTCTGAAGGCATTCTTCCTGTTGTTTTAACAAATGTAAAAAGATAGACTTTACATTTCTGTAATCGCAAGTATTACGCAAGTATATATTTTTCTTAATTTCAAATGATTCTATCGAATAAGCGACGTTTTGACGCGTCGTGCCAAATAAATTCGCGATATCACTGGGGGTAAACTTCCCTTCGCTTTTCAGCAATGTGAACAAAAGTGCTCTTTTCTCAGAGTGACTCCGGATATACGTTTTCCCAACCAATTCATCTCTTGTCAGATCAAAATAAGACAAACAGGCATTGACAGCAAGTTCATGGGATGGCAATAATTTGATGATCGCTATTTTTATTTCTTTTTCCATGCTACCAGAAATTTGATTTTCTTTTTGAATTTGATTTTGCAGCGCCCTTTTTCGATGATCCGGAAACAGCTGCTTTACCGCTTAATATATCCCAATGCCGGTCTGTAAAAGAATCCATCCCCACCATGTGCGCAGCTGCTCGGGCATAGATCCTTGCGTCCAAAGGTTCGTTTCGTTTGAATTTCTTTACCCATCTCTCTACAGTGTGTCCGTTTTTATTTTTGGTCAAAATGAGTTCTTCAGCTGTTAGTCCTTTAAAGTAATTCTCATCATACTGAGGAAAATGACAGCTGCCCGGCATTCCATGTTCAAGACGAAGCCATCCGTACAATTCGGCCTTCAGCATGCTAACTCCGACATGCCAAACCTTCATGCCGTCAATACTTTTATTCTTTCGGCTTACATTGACTGCCTTCGGCGCTGATACGATCGTACTTTGATTATCCCGGCCCTTTATTGGCACTACTCTCGATTGGGGATATTTTCCGCAGAACGAATATACTTCCGACGCCCAATTCCCACTGTCCACACACATCATCCTGATCGGAAGTCTGTTTTTATTCGGCGTCTCCCAGGTTTCATTTAATACGGCGTCAAGCTTTTGCCAAACCTTCGAGGATCCATCACCCGACACATAACCGGTCAACACTCTGAAGTCTATGCTGTATGAAATTTTACCCCGGCACCATCCGACTATTTCAAGCTCGATCCTATCCTTTTGTATGTCAACGCCTGCAGTCAGAAACACGATTTCATCGGTTGGTATTCTGTTTACAGGATAGTCTTCTCTGCGGCTGTATAGAGATTCCCATTCGGGTTTGTCGCCGCTTTCCTCATAAGTCAGTCCAAGTGATGTATTGACAAAGGTTTTCGTTTTAGGGATATCGCCCTGAGCTTCTTCAAATTCAACCGCCAGATCCTCCCAGCTCTTCCAGCCCAATGGTGAATACATTGAATTCAAATGATAACCTACTCTTTTTCTGTTTTGGTTTTCCGGTGCCTCCGGAATCCACTGACCCGCGGCCAGCATTTTTGTTTTCTCTTTTTCAAAAATGGGATCACCGCAATGATCACATCTGTAATACACATTAGTTGCAATCTTCGCCTTTGAATTGTATTCATAACAAAGGTTCTCCCATTTCAACCGCTGATAAGTTCCGCAATGCGGACAGGGGATGTGATAATATCTCTGATCTGTACTTTCAAACATGGGTTCGATTACAGATGTCCCCTTGCCAGTTGGTGTTGAAAGAATGAATATTTTTCTTTTTGCAAATGTCGATGTCCTTTTTTTTGCCAGATCAATCGGATTTCCTTCTTCATCCAAATCAATCGGATATGCATCCACTTCATCGAGCATCAATCTTTTTACCGGCATATTTCTGAGTCCGGCAGCAGAGTTCGCACCGGCCAACCTCAATACACCGCCGGGAAATTCTTTTTTCGTGAGCGTGTTGCTGCTGTCTCTACTTTTTGCCGGCCCTATTTTTTGGACCAGGCTCGGAGAGCTTTCAAGCATCGGCTGGATCCTGGTCTTCGATACCAATTCAACCACCTCTTTTGTCGGTTCAACAAATAACATAGGACACGGAGAAACATCAATGGTGTAGCCAATCCAATTCAATCCGGCTTCTGTAACCCCAAGCTGAGCGCCTTTCATTACAATTACTTCCTCGACATCAGAATATTCACCAAGGTTATCCATAATCTCTTTCAAGAAGGGAGTGACAGACGTTCTGTACGGTCCCGGCATTGCCGAGCTCTTACTGTCAAGAAGCCGGTGATTATCCGCCCACTCACTGACCGAGAGAATGGGATCCGGACGCAGACCATCTAAAAATCCATTAATCAGCATTCGAAGTAAGTTTTAAAAGTGATTCATTTATGCATTCAGACAATAATCTGTGTGCTTCATTTCTTGGCAGTGAAATCAATTCATCGATGATTCGGTCAGGAATTGCCTGAAGACTCATTCTGATTTCTTTGCCGTATGCAAACATTTCTTTATAGGATTCCTCTTTATTGATAAGCTCCTTACTTTGTGTTTTCAATTTTAAAAGATCAAGCTGAGCTTTGATAATTTTTCCTTTTCTGTCAGCTTCCGGAGCAGTATCATCAGGCTGAATTTGAATCTCAATCACATCAACACCCGAATAAGCATCCAAATCCTTTTGGAAAATTTGGGCTTTTATTTTTTCGTTTATCTTTTTAATTGAAACCTCAAATCCATATTCCTGATCAGCAATTGAAGGAATGACTTTCTTTTTTTTCAGATCATAACCTTTGACAATCTTACCTGTGTCAATTGCTTTTTTGACAGCAACATGAGAGACACCTCTCAATTTCGCATACGATCTAATAGATAATAATTCTTCTTTTTCCATTCGTTATTGTTAACGCACCTGGTAACCGTCAAAAAAGCTTATAACTAACGCTTTTTCGGGGGTCGGAGCTCCGCAGAGAAAAAATTCCGCAAAGAACCTATCAATGTGTGAGTTATGAATTTTATACTAAAGACGTATTAAATACATACTAAGCACTTAACTAACACACTGTTACATCTGAAAATATAATAATAAAAATTTGATTATAAAAAAGAATGATCGGCCACTGAGCAGCTGATCATTTTAAAATCTCTTCGATGATTCTCTTTCCCTCCTCCATAGAATAATACACAAAGGACACAGCCCCCTGAGCCTCCATCAGATCTCTCCATCTTATCTGATCTTTCGATAAAGTATTACGGCCTACCTTAGTCTCAATAATATAAAACTTCCCTTTATAGAAAACATGGATATCCCACACGCCGGGTATCACACCGGTAGCCTTCAGTTTCACAGCCTCCTGTATATTACGGTATCCGCCGTTAGGTACTGCCCACATGCATCGCCTGAGTTGCGGGTATGTGTTCCATGTGTATTGAAAGAATTGCGCCTGCAGTTTATCTTCTGACATAGCACAAATATACAAATTAGGATCTGAAATCTCTGTTCAGTTCGTATGTAAGGAAATAGTAAAAGAACATGGATCTTACCTGTCTGGACAGGTTGATCTTCCGGGGATTGTCTTCATCGGCAAAGAGCAGGCTCAGATACGACTTATCGAGAGCCAGCTGTTTGATCAGATCATTCCTTTTGATTCCAAACTCTTTCATCCGACTTTCTATCCATTCTGTAGTAATTTGAGACACATCGAGTGAAAATGCTACAGGGTGAACCTTCATATCGGGGAAAATCTCTCTGGCGCGTTCTATCAGCTGTTTTTGGTTCAAAATATAGCCGTTGAACAGTCTTTTTTGGGTAATTTTCACGATATCGCCGTCCAATTCGATTTCAATGCCTACTTTTTTGTAATTACTGATGCTCAGTAATTGCTGTTTTGTCAAATTTATTGTTTCCATCATCTTTTTAATTAAAAAAAACAAAGGGGCGGGGTTCTTTACCCCTTTGTTATGGTTATTTCTTTTAAGTTAGTCAAATCAAATATTGCAATTTGTTTTTGCTGTTTTGCAAACTCTATTGCTGTTTTCAGGTCTTTATTTTCAAAAATTCGAACCGAATCAAAGTAGAATTTTTCATTTTCCACATTCAGCCATCCTCCAACTGTTTTATTATTTTCGAGCGCATGACTGATTACCTTCTGTAAGCTTTCTTTTCCAAAACTGTTTTGAGTTTCTTCAAAAGCGACTGCAATTCCAAACTTTATTTCTTTAAAGCTTTCCAAATTGAGTGTAAATCCGTCGGGATTGTTTATTGAGTATTCCCAGACTCTGTCGATCAGTTTATCCATTTTTTCAACTTTTTTTGTTATTCGTATTTCAATGAGCCCCTTTGTTGATACAAAGATAAATTAAAAGTTTGAATTACACAAACATTTATTTAAAAACCTTGTAACCTTGTAAGCCTTGTAACCACTTTTCGGGACTTTACAGAAATAAAAAATAAAAAATCGCAAAAATCAGGGTTTGAAAAATCATGTATTTTTATAAATGTATGTTTTTCAGCTTTATAATGAAATTATATAAAGTAATCCTTTTTAAAAAACGATGTTTTCAAAAAAATTCTGCGGAAATCTTTATTTTTTAGTTACAAGTTACAAGGATTTTATAAAACTCTTACCTGCGTTGGCTTTGCACCTTGTAACTACTTTATTTTTTAAGTTACAAGGCAGTTACAAGGTTTTCTGATTTATCTTAAAATTATCTTAAATTTCTTTAACATAGAGTTAAATTTTTTAACAAGTGATTTTTAAAAATTTATAAAAAGTATTTTTAGCCAAAAAAATAATTAGATTAGATCAAAAATTAAAAATGAAAAAGACATTCGTTATTTTAGGAAGTGTGATGATCTTCCTTGTTTTAGGGTTTATCTCCTGTTCTGATGGCCTTCCGGATTATGAGATAGTAAAAAATGAAGAATGGAAGGGTAATTACACCTTCAAAATTATTGTTGACAGTGTTTTATCGGAGAATGATGCACTTGGTATATCGGAAAAAATCAAAGGAAGGAAAACATCTGCAGACGGGGAAATTACCCTTTATTTTTATCCGTCCGACACAAACAGAACACCGGCACAAATTGTCTCATTCCAAAAGGGGAATCCGATACCTTACCATTCGATATATTCCAAATCGAACAAAGACATAATGAGGGCGAAAAACTTAAAACTTGACGGGGTACCGGAAAAAGATATAATTGCCGAATATTTGATTCCGGGTGAAACCATAAAAAACTTTGTTTACAGAAAAGGAGATGAATATTATCACGTTGGCTCATTTTTGGACGGTCAGCTCACACCGGCAGACACCCTGGAGAAGATCCCGAAAAACAGTGAGCTTATTGAGTCATTCAGAGTAACAGCGGGTCCAGATGAAGGGATGATCCTGAGAATAGACAAGCGAAATAAGAAAGCCACTTTCGGTGAAGAAGGAAGTGCCGGTATTCTCATATATGATCTGCTGTAATAATCTTTTACGGCTTTTTATCGGACAGTAGAAAGTTAATAAACGGTGATATAAGTTGTTAAAGTTTTGAGCCGTCATATTTCATATTGGTAAAATGTATTACATTTGTGGTACCATTTTTAAAAGAACCAAATCAAAAATATCTGTAAACATGAAGTCTAATTCTGATTTTAAAATTGCTTATTATCGAAGAATTCCTGCTTATTTTAACCCGAAGACAAATGAACTGAAAGGCAGAAATCTATTTTTTGACCTCCTGATCTCGGTCAATATTTTTATTGACACAGAGATATTGAAAATTGACCATTTCCCTATTTTAATTAAAGAATAAAAAAACGCCCTGGAATAATCTGCAGGACGTTTACGGAAATTAATTAAAATTAAATTTTAATCAAAATCCTGAAACATTTGCCGTTCTTTGGATATATCCTTTTTCCATTTCTTGTAATGTATCTACGAAAAATGTATTTATACCCCTCAGGCGGCTTATTGTAATTTATATACATAAAAAAATAATTTTTTTTCGTTTAAAAAAAATTAATTAAATACAATCCTTACAATTGATTTAGAATTATTCAGAACCCTCGGATTCTCTAAATCAATATCCAAAAAGCTGATTCGCACTCAGCAATTTGGAAGTTCTAAAAAATGATTCGGAATTACCGGATCATTTTTTGTTTTCTTTGGCCCGCTCTGAAAATAAGCGTTTCAACCATATTCGTGAAATTTCTGTTTTCATTCTCCGCCATTGTGTTCACGATCTTAATGGCTTCGGTGCTCAATCTCATCGTCTTCATTTTAGTCTGACTCTGATTTCCTTTTTTTGATTCATTCAGCTTACCCATGGTTTGTTAAATTGATTATCTCGTGTAATACAACAAATGTACTGTGTAAAAATTAAAAAAACCATGAAAACAAAATGTAGGCATCAACATTATATCAACATTTCGCGATTCTATAACCACCAAAAAAAGTCCCTGACGCTTTACGTCAAGGACTGTGCAAAGTTACGAAATTTTCAGATACCATGAAAATTCATTAGTTTACAGAAAATTATTTATTCAACCATGTGTATCTTGAGCTGACGAATTCATAAGCGTGATTCCAAATCTTTTTGAATTTCTCACTTTCCTCAAAAGAAACTTCAAAATACCCGGCTTCATATTCTCCGTTGATCCCATGAAAGAACAAACGGTGTTTTAATATTTTCTCGGCTTCTTTTCTGATTAATTTAGAAGGGAAATCTTCATTTTTATTGTAAAAATGTTCTGTCAGTGCTTTGGTAAATACCCTGATGGTGACAAAATGATCTATTCTGACAACATACATTTTTCCTCCGGACTTGAATTCACCTTTTGTCATTTCATTTATTAATTAAATTATCCAATTTTCTGAGCTGTGCTAAACTCAAATCGGAAAGATTCAAATCTGCCTCCAGATCAATTGTTGTTTCTTTGTGAGAATCACATACCGTTACAGAGATTACTCCTTTTCTGTAAACGGTGTAAAACAAAGGATCTTCACCCGGTTCGGATACATGCTCGTAATCAAACTTAAAACCTTCCTGAAGAAGCTTGTTGTGAATGTTTCTTGTATATCTCATGTTTTTAGTTTTTTGTACAGTTTCATCAAATAACGATTTGCGCTTTGCCGGCATCTGTATCGTTTGATGATTTCACCATTTTTAATCAGTTCATAATGGTTTTTTTTTATTCTGCAGATGTGAGTAACACAGTTGTTCTGATCCAGCACGTTTTGGATCATTCTGTACCTTTTTCTGCCCGGTATTTGCTTGTCAAGTAGATTCATTGCGTTTATTTTATTTCGATTATTATTCCTGCTCTGAGAGAATCCTCTATATCCCGAGCGCATCCGTTATCATCTACAAAGAATGGTTTGGCGTTTCTGCCGTTCTCATCATAGTAGGTTGTGTCTTCCTGGGTATAGATTTTTCCTTTCACCAGGGATGTAACTCTGAATACCATTCCTGAAGCCCCGAAGTCATCCAAACCCT
The DNA here is from genome assembly GCA_041677705.1 of Weeksellaceae bacterium. Taxonomy (GTDB): domain Bacteria; phylum Bacteroidota; class Bacteroidia; order Flavobacteriales; family Weeksellaceae; genus Moheibacter. The sequence continues at coordinate 21,722 of JBAYPM010000035.1, forward strand.
CTTCATCGATCACACATTTAAATTTTCTTAATTTCATTCTTCCAATTTTTTAATCATTGATTCTACATTTTCGATCATCTGTACTGCAACAGCTGCTACCTGGATCAATTCTTCTCTGTACCACTTCAGCCTTTCGATTTGACCGTGTTCATAATCGTATTTGGGTTTATGTCCGCTGTCGTATGGTTCTCTGTTGTGGAATTTATTGGCTTCTTTTGCCACTTCTCCCACTTCTTCTGTCAGGATTGAAACAAACTCAGGTAAGGATTTGTTCTGATCTCCCCATTTTTGAAACTGTTTCTTTCTTTCTGAGTGAATCTCAAAAAGGATTCTTTGGATTTGTACTGCATTCATTTTAGTGTTTTTTTATGTGTTTTAAATAATTTTTAATCAGGATTTAAGTCTGTTATAAAATAGACCCAGTAACCCTTTTTTGATGATCCGTTATCCCATTTGAAACTCTGTTCAAACCCGAGATTTCTCAGTTCCTGCCCCAGCTTATTGAGTTGCACCCGCTGCATGGATGATTTCTCGAGAAACGCTTTGATTCCGGTAGTGGTCATAAACACCCCTTTCCCTTTTTCGGCCGGCGAGAAGTAATTTTGAATCAGTTCTTTTTCAATCGATACCGCATTGAACTGATCGGTCTGCTCGTTGAGATAATTGATCTGCTCACGGCTCAGCTCGCTGGTCATCTCCTGTTCTTTCCACAGATTATAAACCTCTACAAACAGATCGGTTTTGTCAATACTGTTGTACAGTTCTTTGTCAATATCCAGCACATGAATCGGCAGGATCCTGCGGTTTCCCGTTGGGTCAAAAAGAAGACCTAACTCGTTTGATGTGCCGGCCAAAACGGCCAATCTTCGCAAGTCCACATTTTGCCGACCGTAGGGCTCACGCAGTGAAAACCATTTCTTTGAAGTCAGTTCTTTGAGTTTCGCTACATTTGTTTTGGATTTTCCGCCCATTTCATCATCCATGATGATCAGCTTCTGAGTCATCAGTATCTCATCATCTTTTGGCTTGTCCATTTTTGATTCTGCATAATACTGTCTGATCTCACGCGGCAGCAGTCTGCGGAACCATTCTGTCTTTCCCGTTGACTGTTGTTCACCGGCCAGCACAAGCATCAGCGCGCATACTTCACCATGCGCAGCTTCAATGATGCCGATCAGCCATTTGGTTACAAATGTTCTGACGTACTGATCAGACATATCGGTTTTAATTGTTTGACAGAGTTTGTCAATATTGCCTGAAGGCCTTCTGTCTTTATTCTGTTCAAACCATTCTGTCAGCGGATTGTAATTTCTCGAGAAATCAGAATAGATCAGTCGTGAAAAAACATCAAAGGTCAGCTCCTTTTCAAATATCTTCTTTCCCTGGATATAGACCGAATTCATTTCCCTGTCTTCAAGGGGCTCACCGTTATTTTCAATCTTTCGGGTCAGAACATTCCTGCGCATGTCATAATTCTGTCTGAGCCATACTTCAAGCTGCGAAACAAATGAGTCATCCGGTCTGAAGTCAATATCGTTGTCAAATACCTGCTGCACGATGCCGGCGGACTCCAGTTCCGATATCCCTTCTATCTCTTTGAGCAGATTCACTGTGTCTTTTGCCTGTCTGCCTCCCTTTTTTGCCTGGCTGGCCGTGGTGGCAATCAGCTTTGTTTTTTCGCTGATCGTTTGAACTCCGGCCTGTTTGCAGAGCCAGTAGAATGTCGCAATTGTAACACCCGATTCCCGCCTCTTCAGACAGACTTCGTATTGTTTTACGCAACTCTCATATTTGTATTTGCTGCCTATTCTGCTGATCCGGTGAAAGTATTCCATTCCTTCGGACCCAAACTGATCTGCCAGACCAAATGCGACCGCCAGCCACATATTATAATCATCGACCAGATCCAGTCCCCGGTTTTCAATCTGACTGATGATTTCATCAAAATCATTCTTTACAAAGATTGTTTTGGGCAGCTTTTTTAATGCCTTTGGCTGCGGTTTCGGGTAGTTTGTGAATTTCAGCGCGGCTTCGTTGATGTACAGATCAGGATCGTAACTGACAAATCGAAGTCTGGATACATCCTTGCAGGCCTGATCGATTACGATCCCGTAATTGTTCAGCAGATATTCACCCAGCCCGTTGAAAGCGTCCAGATGTCTTCTCGGATCTATTTTAAACAGCACCGCCAGTCCTTTTCCGGATACGCTCTTCCAGGCAGCTGTTACAAACCGGTCCGTCTTCAGCATATCCTTGGTTTCATCCACATTTTTCTGATTGTCTATATCGATGCAGATGTAACCCGAATGTTTGATCAGCTGGCTTGCCTTTCTTTTTGAAAACTCGCCCGATATCGTGACGGCCGGAAGCAGTTTTTTGTCTTTTTTGCCCGAATTGACGTCGATTATTTCGTTCAGCCATTTTCCGTTTTGCACGCCGTCAAGAAAGAAATCAAGCGGCAGCGTTCCTTCATTTTCTACCGACTTCGCGTTTGAGTAATATGATATGTTCGAGTTGATCATTTGTTTTTTACACTCTTTTTGATGTTGCAGTAATGTTTGTAATATTCCCCTACGGTCATGCCGGGATTTCTTTTCAGCAGCGCGTTCATCTTTCTCAGTATCCTGCTTTGTTCGGCCGGCGTCAGATCATCCGTTTTTATTCCCATTACAATTGATTGTATTGTTTCAGTTTTTTTAGCAAATCGAGCCGGTACAGATACACCCGTTCACCGGTTTCATCGCATTTCAGTTCGTCTATTGTTTCCCAGACGCTTTTCGCCCAGTAGGGAAACTCGGCGTCAAGCGCATAAGCGCCTACCGCTCTCCATGTCTTTCCGTTTAGCACCACACCGGTCAGCACGCGGGTTGGTAATGATCCGTCTATTTTCACAGCTCTAATTTTAAAATTGGACGTTCGTATTGAAATTGGTTTTTTAATTCTGCGAAAAACCATTCGCTTGTAGTCTGTTTGTGCCATTCGTCATAATTCTTGTGTTCATCGGCACACCATTGTTTTACTTTTTCCTGAAATACATTCAGAAGTTCATAGGCACATTTGTCATTCATCTCTGTTATCTGATCTTTGATCTGTGCGATCAGAATTCCTTTTATTTGGTGTAAGGTTGAGTAAGGATTTCTGCCCGCCTGATGATTTATCTTGTTGATTGACTTCAGGTCTATGCTGGCAGAAAGAAGCTCAAATTCAACTTCATCTTCATTTTCCTGAAAATCATCTGTCACCGGAAATTCATGTCCGCAGTTAAAACAGACTCTTGCCTGTGCCGGAATGATCACGTCGCATTCAGGGCATAATTTCACCGGTGCAACGCCGTCCCCTTCACCTTTGGGTGTATCCGGATTCATGAATATGTCCTTCCAGTCCCTGGGACTTGACCAGTCACCATGCTCGAGGGCGTTGCCTCCCATATCGATGATTGTAAAAAACTCCTTTCCCGGATAAGTTCTTGCCCCCCTGCCTGTGCACTGTAACCAAAGCGGAAGACTCTTAGTTGCCCGGTTCATAATGATGCATTCAACAGACGGTTCGTCAAATCCGGAGGTCAGCACGCCTACATTATGCAGAATCGCGCCGGGTGTTTCTGCGAACCATTCCAGAATGGCTGTTCTTTCAGCCTGACTTGTAGCCCCGTCCAAATGTTTTGACGGATATCCGTGATCGACAAACAATTTGTTCACGATTTCAGAATGCTCGACCGAACAGTTGAATATCAGTGTCTTTTTTCCTTTGGCATATTCTTCATATCCCTTCAGACAGTTTTCAACGTGTTTTCCTTTGCTGAATTCGTGAAACATTTCCTTTGCATCAAATTCGCCGTTTCTTATTTTGAGTCCGGCACGATTCACGCCTCCTTTTATATGATAAGTTTTGTTTGGGCAGAGCGCACCGGCTTTAATGAGCTCGGGTATTCCGATTGCACTTACAATGTCTTCATAAGTCTCATTCATCGGGTGTTTTTTGGATGCTGATATTGGGGTGGCCGTGAATCCGACCGTCAAAACGTTTTCAAATGATGAAATCAGTGAATCATGATTTTTCAGGTGAGCTTCATCAATGATCAGCATTCCTATGTCTCCAAACCATCTGGGATTTCTTTTTATGCGGTTAATGGCGGTTTGCACCATGGTCACATATACATCCGCATTCGGGTTTCTGTATTTGGCTCCGGCTGTTATCGGTTCGGCTACTATTCCGTACCAGTCATAGAGCGTCTTCCGTGCCTGAGACAGCAATTCAAAACGATGGACCGAAATAAGCGCCTTCTTTCCTGTGTTCTCAATAAATCTTTTTGTGAGCCCGGAGAAGGTCACTGTCTTTCCTGATCCGGTTGCAGCCTGAAAGACAATCCGCCTTTTGCCTGCTCCGTATTTTTCAGCAATTTCGTCTATTGCTTTGCTCTGGTATGGTCTTAACTCTCTTACCATTTTTCATTAAGAATTTGCATGCAAATGCTTTTGGTGTCGTTTGCGAAATCCTTTTTGAGCATCCAGCCTACAAATCCGGGTTCGTTTCTTGCGACTGTTCCTTTGTGCGGTCCGAAATTGAAAATGATTTCACCCTCTTCGTTGTAAGTGAATTTTCCTGACAAATCCAGTATCTCTTTTCCGTAATTGCTGAATTTGGCTATCTCTGTGATGTCCTCCGGAAGATCTTCAATTTCGAGCTGCTTCAGAAATACACCCATTGTAGCGACCGCATCGGCTCTTGCGTCATGCGCTCCTTCATGATCTTCATTCATGTAATGACGAACAGCTGCAGTCAGATTCCGGGGATTTGATATTTTAAAAATATTGTTTACGTCAATCAGTTCATGATCTCTGTAATTCCAGTTGTATCCGGCTCTGTATAATTCATTAAGCAGCATTGGAAAATCAAAGTAAATGGCATTGTATCCGGCCAGATCGCATCCTTTTATGAATTCAAGAATGTTTCCGGCTATTTCATGAAATTTCTTGCAGTCTTTCACCTGCTCATCAGAAATACCGTGTACTTCCTGCGCTTCCGGTGAGATCGGGATCATCGGATTTACATAACTGTCTTTTACTTCCATATCTCCGTTTGGATGCAGTTTTGCAATTGCGATTTCAATGATTCTGTCCTCCTGGGTGTTGAGTCCGGTTGTCTCCAGGTCTATAAAACAGATCGGGCGTTTTAGATTTAATTTCATAATTTGTTTATTTATTTTGTTTCTACAAACTCGCCGTCTTTTAATGAATAAAAGGTATCTTCTTTAAGCTTTTTGCCGTCGATGATTGCTGATTTCACGTCTATAATGTCCCCGTTGTTATCGAATTCAACCAGGCATATCGCGCAGCCTTTTTTGGCTTTTATTTTTGAATTTTTTCCAGCTATTCCAAATGAATTGACTCCTTCCAATCTGATCTCTGAATTGTGTCTTCCGGCACAAACAGAGGAGTCCAGTCCGCTATTGACAGAGTAGTCCAGTCCGCTATTGACAGAGTAGTTACGTCCGCTATTGACAGAGTAGTCCAGTCCGCTATTGACAGAGTA
>JBAYPM010000036.1:0-26655 GCA_041677705.1 Weeksellaceae bacterium
CCTCTTTTCGTTTTTAAACCGGTTTCTGAATAAGAATATTTGTGTCTAAATCTATACTCAAAACAAAATTGTACTGCGTTGAAAGCCTGCTTTCATAAGCGTTTGACAGAAAAAAAACAATGCATAGCATTGACTTTTGTTTGATTTAGCATCTCCCAAAATGGGATCAGCGACAGCTAATCCTTACTCTCTGCGAAATGCAAATAAAGCCCATTGATTTTCAGCAGGTTTTATTTTTGAAGTTAATTTATATCCCCGCCGAATTTCCACCGTGAAACTTCTGAACGCATTTTTTATTGACAACCCGCCAAATTTGTTTTCTTCGATAATCCCAGTAATACAATGAGCTATAAAGCTTCACAATGAGATAAACAGAATGGAGGATTAGGGTGTCTTTTGCGTAAAAAAGCATTTTAGAAATGTGATGAAACATTCTGGGAGAAAATATATCGAAATCACGCCCGGAGATAATATCAAAAGACTTGTAATCTCGTCTTCAGTATTACCGCATGCCACAAAAGAAATAACAAAAACGATGAAAAGAAACATTGAAAAGTAACCAAAGAATGCTTTGTTTTTTTCATCTCATAAAATTCTTTTTTGTCCGGTTTCGAGCGCGCTCCTCTGACAAGTGAACTTGCGATTAACGCAATTAATATGAATGTTAATTCGAACATGAAACTAATATAACTATAAATTTTAATTATGGCCAAATCTTCATCAGTTGCAATTGCTCTTGCTATTACGGCAAGAACCGGACTGGCATTTCAGGCAATAGAAAAGTTCACCAATAAAGCATCGGAAAGGCTGGCCGGCATGGCAAAAAAATCAAATGAAATAATGGCAGGCGGTAAAATAGGTATTATTGCTGGGAATCAGACATTTAATCCTATGAAGGAGCTGGTTGATAAATCATTTCCATTCGAATCGTCAATGTCGTGCGTTGCAAAATATGCAGACGGCGCTGAGTTGGGTACCGCAAAATTTGTACAGATCAGTCAACAGGCGTTGGATTTATCAGTCAAATTGGGAGTTGAATCAGGAGAGGTGGCTGATATCATAGCTTCTTTGGCGGCTGCCGGTGTGCCGATTGACGGACTTACTTTTATGGCTGAGAAGACGTCTGTGTTGGGAAAGGCTTTTGATTTTACAGTCTATATTAATTCATTGTTTCAATTCCAAAATGGTTCGATTAAGAGATTAAAAAAGCGAATAAAGTAACTTTTTTTTTTACCATATCCTTCTTCATGAAGAAATTGGGCATACTCTTTATCTCCCTTTGCTAATATCTTATAAATGGAAGAACTTAAAGGGTATTGATAATTGATTGGTAAAACATTTTTACTATTGCTTTTAAGATTTAAATTTAACAGAAACTCCATATATCTTTTAATTTTTTATTGCATTACTTAAGAAAATCAATAAATTGAAAATATCACACAGATTTTTATTTTTAAATTATAATTCATCAATACTATTAATTTAAAACGCCAAAACACGTCGTTTGAATAAAAAATTCAAAAATAGATTTTAACAAACTTAACTATTATTTCATAAACCTATACAGCTTTATCTGATTAAGTATCAACATAAAAAAGTTTAAATTTATTTTTTTCTAAATATTTTAAAGCACTCTGTTTTTCCTGTGCAAAGGTTTTAACCAGAAGCCTTGTAAAAAAATGAAATTGGGTATTTAGGAGGAAGCCTTCCGCAATTTCATTTACCGAAAACCGTATAATCTTTTTAAAACTTCCAATTCTTAGTCACGATAGAAGGAACGGGAAATAAAAGTAGTTCCGTTCGGTACTTTATTTCGCACTTCATGACACTCAGTAAAGAACTAACACGTTGAAAAATCAATCCTTGAGCTTTGCTGTGTGTTGTTGTGCCTTTGACATCTTCCCTTTTGGGATACCTTCAAATCTGATTGCCCTGTTTCCTTTCCGTTTCTCTGATTTTCGACTCGGTGAATTCATTGAGGGGTTAGATTTCAATTCAAGATTTTCGATTTTTGAAAGTATGTTTCGAGTTTTTTTATTTTTCAACACGTATTTTATAGAAAGTCAAATAAATATAAAATTTTTTAGCGAAGCATTGTAAATGATTCTCAGATATTTTACCCGCCCGATTAATTGCGTTGGCTCTGATGATTAATCCCTTCCAAAATCAAATCCAAAATCCGCGACTTAATCATTCAGTCAATCTCCCATTGTTTAGAACCCTTCAAAATATTGGCTTCTTGTGTGATGGCTCAAAAAAATGGGGCTTAATTGACTTATTTGCCGTAAATTTGTTACCTCAAAAGCAAAAATTCTTCGTTTTGCGCTTTATTTACACGAGTTTAGAAATAAATACAAGAAATTATGAATCAGGATATTTTTAACATCCGTAGGAAACTAAAGACTTCGATGGGTGAACTGGACTTTTACAGCTTGCCCGAACTTGAAAAACAGGGACACAACATCAAAAAACTTCCCTTCTCAATCCGGATCATGCTTGAAAATGCACTCCGCGGTTATGACGATTTCTCGGTGACCAGAGAACATTTGGATACCATTCTGAATTGGAAACCAAAGGGAATTGAAAAAGACATCGCATACAAACCTGCACGTGTACTGATGCAGGATTTCACAGGAGTTCCGGCTGTTGTGGATATAGCTTCTCTTCGTGCCGAAGCAGCAAGAAAAGGCAAAAAACCTACCGACATCAATCCGCTGATTCCGGTGGATCTGGTGATCGACCACAGTGTACAGGTGGATTTCTTTGGTGCACAATACGCATACAAGAAAAACATGGAAATGGAGTATCAGAGAAACAATGAAAGATACCGTTTCCTGAAATGGGCACAGAATTCTTTTGACAATTTCAGCGTGGTGCCTCCCGGAATGGGGATCTGTCACCAGGTGAACCTCGAATATCTTTCTAAAGGCGTGATCGCAAGAGATGGTATGGCTTTCCCGGATACACTTGTCGGAACCGACAGCCACACACCAATGGTGAACGGAATCGGAGTAGTTTCATGGGGTGTTGGCGGAATTGAAGCCGAAGCGGCCATTTTGGGTCAGCCGGTTTACTTTATCTGTCCTGAGGTAATCGGTCTGAAACTTGTCGGACAGCTGCCTGTGGGAACAACTGCAACCGACCTGGTGCTAACCGTTGCAAACACTTTGAGAAAATACGGAGTGGTTGGAAAATTTGTTGAAGTATTCGGACCTGGACTTGATTTCCTGAGCGTGCCTGACCGTGCGACTTTGGGGAATATGTCACCTGAATTCGGATGTACGATTACTTATTTTCCGATTGACCACAAGACTTTGGAATATATGCAGGGAACCAACCGAAGTGAAGAGCAGATCAGGCTGGTTGAGCAGTATTGCAAAGAAAATATGCTGTGGAGAGAAAACGAACACGAAATCGAATATACAGATATCATTGAATTGGATGTTTCAAAAGTTGAACCGAGTGTTGCCGGTCCGAAAAGGCCGCAGGACAAAATTCTTTTGAAAGATCTGAAAGATAAATTCATCGAACTTGAACAATCAAGCTTCGGTCGTGAATACATTGAGCCGTCTGTTAGAGAAGCAATGCTTAACCGTTGGAAAAATGAAGGCGGAAGCATTCGAGAAAACGGTGAACCCGAAAAACGCGAACACAATCCGAATGTTGAAACTGTTGAAGAAAACGGACTGAAATCAGCCTGGGTTACACGCGGACAGGAAAAATTCCTGTTGTCTGACGGTGCGGTTGTTATTGCAGCCATCACTTCGTGTACAAATACATCAAACCCTTATGTGATGCTGGGTGCCGGACTTCTGGCTAGAAATGCAAGAGCATTGGGTGTCGACAAAAAGCCTTGGGTAAAATCTTCACTTGCTCCCGGATCCAAAACAGTTACTGACTATCTGGAAAGAGCTGATCTGATGAAAGACCTCGAAGCTTTGGATTATCACCTGGTGGGTTACGGCTGTACTTCATGTATCGGTAACTCCGGTCCGCTTCCTGCTGATATTCAGGATGCAGTGGACGAAGATAATCTGGTTGTAACTTCGGTGCTTTCCGGAAACAGAAACTTCGAAGCCCGTATTCACCCGAAAGTTAAAATGAACTTCCTGATGTCACCGATGCTGGTTGTTGCATTTGCGCTGGCGGGGAGAGTAGATATAGACCTGACGACCGAACCTCTGGGATATGACAGCAACAATACACCTGTTTATCTGAAAGATATTTGGCCAAGCAACGAGGAAATTGTTGAAACCATGAAACAGGTGCTGACACCCGAAGATTTTGAGAAAGAATACAGCACCATTTTTGAAGGAAACGACAGTTGGAAAAAGCTTGAAGTTCCAACCGGACAACTTTATGAATGGGATGACAAATCAACTTATATCAAGGAAGTTCCGTTTTTCGAAAATCTGCCGGCTGAGCCAAAAGCACTGTCTGATATCAAAGGTGCAAGAACGCTGCTGATTCTGGGTGACAGTGTGACCACTGACCATATTTCACCTGCGGGTGCATTTGCAGAAACTTCTTCTGCCGGTCAGTATCTGAAATCAAGAGGTGTGGAAAGAAAAGATTTCAACAGCTACGGCTCAAGAAGAGGAAATGACGAAGTGATGGTGAGAGGAACATTTGCCAACGTTCGAATCAAAAACGGACTGGCTGAGAAAGAAGGCGGTTATACCCAATATCTGCCGACCGGTGAGGAAATGACCATATTTGATGCTGCACAAAAATACAAAGCTGACGGTACGCCGCTGGTTGTGATTGCAGGTATAGAGTACGGCAGCGGTTCTTCAAGAGACTGGGCTGCAAAAGGAACTTTCCTTCTGGGTGTGAAAGCTGTGATTGCAAAAAGCTATGAGCGTATTCACAGAAGCAACCTGATCATGATGGGTGTACTGCCAATGCAGTTCCTCGACGGCCAAGATGCGGCTTCACTCGGCCTGGACGGCAAAGAAACTTTTGAAATTACAGGAATCGCAAACGATCTGACTCCTTTGAAACATCTGGATGTGACCGCCAAAAAACAGGACGGTACAGAAGTGAAATTCAAAGCGATCGCAAGATTGGATTCGCCTGCCGAAATTGCATACTACGAAAATGAGGGAATCCTCCAGTACGTATTGAGACAATTTCTGAAAAAATAATCAGGTTTTTCATGAAACAATCAATCGCCTTCGAATCTCGGAGGCGATTTTTTTTTGCAATAATTCCAAATTTGATTTTTATGGTTCAACCCGCTGTCGTGGTTTGGTTTGCGTCGTTGAATTGTTTCCGCCGGTTTTATCGGATGCTGTTAGGTGTTGAATCCCTTTGTGGTTCAGTTTTAAATCATCTCAAGAATCAGCAGACGGCAATTGAAGTCCGGATTTTGGAACGAAATCTCAATCCGTCTTGGCGGATTGAACGATTAATAGCGCCGGGTAAACGCAGCGGAGTGCAACCCGGTGATTAAATGTGAAATAAGATTTTGTTTTGGCGCTGTTTTTGGCGCGAAGCAAACCAAAAACTGTGACAAAACAATTGAAGAAATTTTTCATAAAGAAATCAAACAAAAAAATCCGCCACAAAACTGCAACGGATTTAATATTTAAAAAATAATACTCAATTAAAACAATTCCTTTCTGATGATATTCTGCGATCGATCCGGACCAACTGAAACCAGATAGATCTCAATTCCCAGATATTCTTCTATGAAATGGATATAATCCTGAGCCTCTTTTGGCAGTTCTTCAAATCTGCTGATTCCGCAGATGTCGCCTTTCCAGCCCGACAATTCTTCGTATATCGGTTCATAATCATCCAGTTTTGTGGTCGAAGCAGTGAAATTTTGTTTAATCTCATTGTCTTCGGTTTTGTATGCTGTACAAACTTTGATGGTATCAAAACCACTCAGAACATCAAGTTTTGTGATGACCAGATGGGTAATCCCGTCAATTCGGCAGGCGTGTTTCAGCGCCACCAGATCAAGCCATCCGCAACGTCTCGGTCTTCCGGTCGAAGCGCCGTATTCATTTCCGACTTTACGAATCTGTTCACCGATTTTATTTTCCTGTTCGGTCGGAAAAGGCCCGTTGCCCACACGGGTACAGTATGCTTTTGAAACACCGATCAGATTTTCAAGTTTGGTCGGTGGAATTCCCGCACCCACACAAACTCCTCCGGTCGAAGGAGAAGATGAGGTTACAAACGGATATGTTCCGTAATCAATGTCGAGCATCAACGCCTGCGCACCTTCAAAAAGCACAGTTTTTCCTTCGTCGATTGCATCATTGACTTCAACCACAGCATCAATGATTCGGTGTTTGATCTTTTCGCCGTATTCAATATAGTTGTTATAAATTTCATTATAATCCAATGCAGGTTTGTCATACAATTTTTCAAACAGTGCATTTTTGATTTCGAGATTGATTTTTAATTTTTCAGCCAATACCTGAGGATTCAGCAGATCGATTGCACGGATGCCGACCCTTGCCACCTTGTCTTCATAGCAGGGACCGATACCGCGTTTTGTTGTTCCGATCGAATCTTTTCCGGCTGCTTCTTCACGATAATGATCGAGCTGGATGTGATAAGGCATGATGATATGCGCACGACGGTCGATAAAAATATTTTTGCTCGACAGACCACGACTTTCCAATTTTTCCACCTCATCCAAAAAACTTTGGGGATTTACGACCACACCGCTTCCGATGATGCATTTTCCCTTTGACTGCAATACACCCGAAGGCAGCAGATGAAGAACAAATTTGTCCTCGCCAGCATAAACCGTATGACCGGCATTGTTGCCGCCCTGATAACGGACCACAAAATCAGATTTTGCTGAAAGCACATCGGTGATTTTCCCTTTTCCCTCGTCTCCGAACTGAAGACCGACTACTACATAAGTTGCCATTTTCGCTGTTTGTATTAAAAAATCAGTTTCAGTGTACAAAAGTAATTCAAACCAAAAGGAGCAGCAAATAAAAGAAAGATCAAATCAAAGAAGTTATCAAGAAAAAATGAATACGAAATTGAACGACCATCCGAATTTTTGTTGAACAGCCCGATTGCATAAAGTGACTTTGAATATATTTTTGATTGTAAACGGTTTGTCCACAAAAACCAAAATCTGTTTTTCCCGAATCAATTTTTTTCAGCCAATTTTTTTATTGAAGCCATCAGCAATTCCGGTCTAATCATTTTATTTTGATGGTGTTCAATCAAATCTGACCGATTCAGGACATACAAAGACAATTGAATAGAAAGACAGTCTCCTTGTTGAATCGAATTGTGATTTTTGTTTTTAAAAATTCGGGTCTGCAAGTGATATGAATTTTTTAAAATGTCGTAGTTTCGTGCTTTCTAAACTGTAATAAATTTAATTGAAAATGAAAAAAATAATCTTTTCGCTGTTTGTATTTGCAATTGGCCTGTATTCCTTTGCCCAAACAACCGTTGTTGACAAGGCAGAGCAGGAAAAAAGAGACTGGTTTCACAGTGATTTTTCAAAAACAGGAATTTATGGTGTGGGTACAGATTCTGCACTTGAATTTCTGAAATCAAAAGGTATGAAACCGACACCCGTTGTGGTGGGCGTGCTTGACAGTGGTGTTCAAATCACCCATGAAGATTTGAAAAATGAAATCTGGGTGAACAAGAACGAAAAAGCTGGCAACGGAAAGGACGATGACGGCAACGGATATATAGACGACATCAACGGCTGGGATTTCTGTACCACTGCAGAGGGAGTTGATTACAACGAAGATTCGTACGAAGCAACACGTATGGTTGTTCTATACGAATCTTATTTCAATTCGGCAGACAAAAATAAAAATGCAGAGAACAGAAGAAACATGCCGAACGAATACAAGCAATATTTGAGAGCCAGACAGGTGTGGGCAGACAAATATTATTCAGCCAAAGCAAGTGTAAAGAGTGGCGAAAACGATAACCAGGCGCAGCAAATTCTGGCGATGCTTGCTGAGTTGGAAGCTTATTCAAAGGATGTAAAACTGACCAAAGAAAACATTGAAAATCTTTCGGCAAGCGATTCAGACCAAAAAGCAATGAAGGATCAGATACGTTTCATCGTTTCAAACAATGAAGAATTTGAAGGATTGACGATGGGTGAGATCATCGAAGAAGCAAAAAAGGAATTTGGCGAAATGTCAAATAGCGACGACAACGATCTGAATTACGCCTACAATTTGAATTATAATCCTGCAAAAGGAAAATTTGATGTCAAAGGATACGGAAACAATGAGGTTCAGGGGCCTGATGCGCTTCACGGAACTCATGTGGCGGGCATCATCGGTGCAAGCAGAGGAAACAAAATCGGCATGGACGGTGTGGCCGGCGGACTGGTGAAAATCATGTCGGTGCGGATGGTTCCGGACGGTGACGAAAGAGATGAGGATGTTGCAAATGCAATTCATTATGCGGTTGACAACGGCGCGAAAATTCTGAATATGAGTTTTGGAAAAGCTTTTTCACCCAAGAAAGAATTGGTTTATGATGCGCTCAAATATGCAGAGAGCAAAGGTGTGCTGATCTTTCATGCAGCCGGAAATGACAACAAGGATTTGGATTTCAATTACAATTATCCAAGCAATTACAAAGACGATGAAATGGTGCCGATGGTGAGCACTATGGTTACAGTGGGCGCAAGTACCCGATACAATGAAAAACTGAAAGCATCATTTTCAAACTTTGGTGCGGTAAAAGTGGATCTGTTTGCTCCGGGTGCTGAGATTTATGCGACCATTCCGGAAAACAAATACAGATATCTTCAGGGAACTTCTATGGCTTCGCCGGTTGCTGCAGGATGCGCGGCTTTGCTCTGGTCATATTTCCCTCAGCTGACTGCAAATCAGGTAAAAGAAATTTTGTTTGAAACCGTGAATGTTTCTGATGCCGAAGTCAAAGTTGGGTCTGAAGCAGAACCGAGAAAATTCAGCGATCTTTCGGTTACCGGCGGTGTGATTGATGTGAACAAAGCGGTCAGACTGGCTTATGACCGTTACGGAAAAAATTAATAGACGAATAACGAATTAAAAATCAGGATCTCAATTTGGATTGGGATTCTGATTGTTGTCAAATAACCTAAGAAAAGTCATTGTGTCATTGACAATTGAAGATTGGATTTCGGCTTATATTTGCTTGTAAATTTTAAAAAACCAAAAATGAAGAAAAACTTGTTTTATTTCCTTTTTGCAGCAACCATGCTGACAATAGGATTTTCATGTTCGAGTGATGATGACGGACCGACTCCGCCGGAGGAGGATGTACTGGTGGGTACCTGGCAGTTGACCAATATTGATTTTATACATATGGAAGAAGGCGGTTTTCCGGCAAGTGATGCATGCATCTGGGAACTGGTTTCATTTTATGAATTCAAAGCTGACGGTAAATTTTATTATTTACTGACCGATACTGCACCTCCAATTTTTGATCCTTATGCAAACGAATACTGGAATTGGACAGGTGATGAAACTGATTTCAATGTAACTCAGCTCAACCCGATGTCGCCTCCTTATAATTTCGGAATCCATCCGACAAATGTTAGCGCGGTTAAAGCAAACGGACAGTGGACCATTACATTTACTTCTGATCTGTCTAACGGTTCAAAAGCGAAATTTACAATCAAGAAAAAAGATATAGACCTGAGTCTGAAACCTGCGGTAACAGATGAACAGGGAAATCCTTATGTTTGTGATTTCTTTGGCGGATAATTAACCGTTCAAAATTCAAATACGAAAACCGGCTGCCTGAAAAATTAATTTTAGAGCCGGTTTTTTGTCTTTGAGAAATTAATTATTATGAAACAACTGACTGTCCTTTTAATGATTTTTACAACTGCAATTCTGAACGCACAGAACAAAGGTTCCATCAGCGGTGTGCTGATCAACGGATTGGACACAAGAGTTGAAAATATAGAAATCATACTGGAAGAAGGTCATCATAAGACACTGACCAATGCACAGGGTGAATTTGTTTTTAAAAACCTGAAAGACGGGTTTTATGAGATTTATGCAATTCTGGACGACGAGAGATTCGGTCCGTTTTATTCTGAAATCATCAACGGAAACTCTGATCCGGTTGAAGTTTTTATAGACGATCAGAGCCGAAACATCACTTTGGAAACTGCAAAAATACAGGCAAAGACAGAAAGCGAAAGACTAAAAAACAATGCGATCAAAGCAGATGTGGTCACCATCAAAGAAAAAGTTGAAAGAGCAAGTTCGGTTGAAGAAATCATCAATCGAACGCCGGGTGTGAAAATCAGAAATGCAGGCGGACTCGGTTCGCTTGACAATATCGTGATTGGCGGTTTCAGCGGGAATTCGATTAAATTTCTGTACGACGACATTCCGATCGATTATCTCGGTTCAAATTACGGACTGACCAAAGTTCCGACCAATACCATTGACCGAATCGAAGTTTACAAAGGTGTACTGCCGACCAAAATTGGAATCGATGCACTGGGAAGTGCGGTCAACATCATTCCGATGACTGCCAACAAAACCACCGGTTCTGCGACCTACGAAACCGGTTCGTACGGCACACACATCCTTTCGTTTGACGCAAATGTGAAGCTCAAAGAACATCTGTTTGTCGGCACCACCAGCTTTTACAATTATTCAAAAAACGATTACAAAGTCGATCATCTGCCGTACAGAAATCCCGAAACCGGACAAACTGATTACATCCGAGCAAAGCTTTTTCACAATGCATTTGAACAGCATTCGCTTGAATTATTTGTGCAGGGAAGAGATTTGAAATGGGCGGATCTGATCGAGCTGAAGGTGAATTCCTACGGATTGAAAAAAGAAATTCAAAATGATCCCTATTCAAGAGCAAGAGCTTTTGGAGAAGTTTACAGAACTGAAAAGGGAAATTTCATTCCGTCTGTCAAATACAAAAAATATTTTCTTGACAACCGTCTGAGTCTGAATCAGTTTTTGGTGTACAGCCGAATTGATTATGAGTTGGTTGACCGTGCAAAAAATGTTTCCTACGATTGGTTGGGGCAGCACCATCAGACCAATTCCGGATCTGAGATGGGCAGCCTGGAACTCAAGGACGGAACTTTGCTCCACAAATTGAGTCAATTCACATCCAGAACCAATTTGAATTATTTGATTAATAATGATTTTCAGATCGAGAGCAATACCGTTTATTCGCATTACAACCGAAAAACAAACGGCGATGATTTCAATCCGAACGGAACCGATTACAGCAAACTGATCAGTAATCTGGCACTGAACAGCCGGTTTTTTGAACGAAAATTGGAATCGAACACACAGATCAAATATTTGCGCAGCTATTTGTCGGGTCATTACAATTCGTCAGATGATCCGTCGAATGCAGTAATCAGTACAAAAGATGTTTCGAGTTCGGGTGTCAGCTTCTCACAGGCACTGAAATACAATTTCAATTCAAAAAACTTTGTAAGAATGTCGTATGAAAACACTTACAGACTTCCTGAACAAAATGAAATCTTTGGTGACAACAATTTTATTCTGGCCAATTATGATTTGAAACCCGAAAAAAGCCGGAATCTGAATCTGGGTTATGTTTACGATTCAAGAATGCTGCGTTTGGAACTGAATACATATTACAGAAACACAAAAGAATTGATTCGATTGAAGGACATCAATCAGTATCAGGCAAAATTTCTGAATCTCGATCATGTCAAAGGTCTGGGCGTTGAATTGGAAGTAACCTATCGTCCGACCAAAAATTTTGTATTGGCAGGAAATCTGACCTGGAATGATTTCAGATTGGAATCATCAAAAGACAATTTGCTGAACGGACAGCATTACAAAAAGGCAAGAATTGCAAATATGCCTTTTTATTATACCAATCTCAGTTTTTCGTACAATCTGAAAGATCTGCTGCACCTGAGCACCGACCTGTCGTTCTTTTGGGATTATTCTTATGTACACCAATACTATCTCGATTTTATCGAAAAACAGTTTGAACCCGACGGCTTCCTCGGTCTGTGGGGTCATTCGAAGATCAATACCAGCCGGATCATACCGGTTCAGCATCTGCACAGTCTGGGGTTTGTGTACACAAGAGATTTGGGCAAAAACAATATTTCGTTGAGTGCAGAAGTTAAGAATCTGTTCAACAGCGAGATTTACAATGAATTCAAAATGCAGAGTCCGGGCAGGAATTTCAGGGTAAAATTGACTTACGGATTCTGATGAAAAATTATAGAAAAATGAAGAAGAAAATTTCATATCGCATCTTTTCTGTTCTGACTGCACTGATGTTCTTTTCGTGTACTTTGGACAATATCGATGATGAAAACAATCTGCCGAAAACCGATTTTTCAAGTTTCAATTATGTATTGGCAACCGAAGATTCGACCACGCCCGATATCACCCGATTTTTCAGTTTCAATCTGAGCGAAATCGATCCCGATATGAAATATGATCTGATCGACAACAATTCGCTTTTTGTGAATTCTGATCCTTCAACTTCGTCGGGTCACCATTTTTTCAAGAATTATATTTTCAGCATGGCCAAAGATAAAAAAGGTTATTCTTCAACACCCGGCATCTATCGGCTGACGCTGAATACAGACAATCGGATGTTTATAGACAGCGAAATCTTTATCGGAAAAAACAATCTGTTTCCGTCCAGAAAACTCTGTCTGGTCGATGCGCATACCGGCTATTTTTACAACGAAGATCTGGGTCAGCAGACGATACAGAAATTTGATCCGACCACGATGATGGTCAAGGAAACTTTGGATTTGAGACCTTATATCGAAGCATTCAGACCCGATGCCGAATTTCAGGATCCGTACGGAAACAATCTGGTCAGAACCGGTTCGCTGGTACTGGATTACAAAGACGACAAACTCTATGTGAGCGTGGTTTTTCTTGAAACTGCGAATTTCAATCTGATCAGTCAGTCCGAAAATAATTTCTATCTGGCAGTGATTGATATTCCGACTTTTACGTTTGAAAAAATCATTCAGTACGAAGGTGCAAAAACAGTTGGTTTCTTTGTTTCCGAAAACAATCCGACCACAAAGGACGAAGACGGAAATCTGTATTTCTGTTCATGGGGCTGGAATCAGTTTTATCCGCACAATCCGTCAAAAATATTCCGAATCAAAAAGAATGAAACCGAATTTGATCAGGACTGGATGATCGATGTGGAAGCTTTGTTCGGCCCGGGCAGAGTGGCTCAGTCGATCATTTCGTACAACAACAAAATCTATCTTCATATTTCGGAAGAACCTTATCTGTTTGATTCGAGCGAGGAAACCGGCACTTTGACCGGTCTGAAAATGTTTTATTACGAATTTGATCCGAATCATCCGGACGAATACCATTTGCTCGACATTCCGCCTTCCAATCCGGCTTCGCGTATCAATGTGTTTTCGATTGTTGACGACAAACTTTTTATCGCAGTCCCGAACAGCGTTCCCGGAAATTTCAACGGTGTTTATTCGCTTGACCATGACGGAAATCTGAAAAAGGAAATGACCATCGACAACAAATACCGGCCGACCCGTTTTTATAAATTGGGGAATTAAAAAATCGATTTTCCTACCGACAATTCTGTCAAAAGTCCTTCTTTTCGGTTTTTAAAAAGCTTAAATTTGAACTGATTTCAAATCTGTGAAATTTACTTCCTGCAGATTGTTTTTAAACCGAATTTATGCCAAAAGCAACCATCATATATGCAAGCTGGACAGGGAATTCTGAAGAAATTGCGGAATATCTGGCCGAAAGTTTTCAAAAACTGAATGTTGAAGTGAGACTGAGCGAATGTCAGCAGATTGATGCCAAAGATTTTCTGGATGCCGACATCTGTGTGGTTTCGACTTACACTTTTGGTTCTCGCGGAGATCTGCCCGATGAGATTGTCGGATTTTATTTTGATTTGGAGAAAATCGATCTGACCGGAAAGGTATTTGGTGCCACCGGTTCGGGTGAAGAATTTTACGGATATTTCTGCAAATCGGTTGATGATTTTGACAAACAGTTTGAAAAAACCGGCGCGGTCAGAGGTGCCGAACCGCTCAAAATCGAGCTGAACCCAAGCGAAGAAGACGAAAAAAGGTTGGATGAGTTTGCAAAAAGTCTTTTGGATACCTGGGAGAAGCTGAAGATGTGAAAATTATGCGACATAGATTTCATCTTCAAAAACATCATGTATCAGCAGGGTGTCGTCTCCGCTTTCGTGCATTTGTCTGAAAGATTTCCCCCAGCCTTTTCTGGGTTTTGATTTTGGCTTTAAGATAATTCTTCCCTTTTCCAAAATCAGTTCTATGGTATCGCTGATCTGATATTGCTCCAGTATTGCTTTTGGTATCCTGATTCCCTTTGAATTTCCGATATTGATAACAGGCAGTTCCATTTGTATTGAATTATAATTACAAAGTAATTACTTTGTAATGAATCTTCAAAATCGTTTACACCAAATTGTCAATACTCAAAAGAAAGCGAAAAAACAGTGAACAATCTCAAATGATTATGATAATAACGAATTAAGGTAATTAAGTTTCTTAATGAAAATCTTAATGAACTTCATGCCTTCATGGTAAAAAACATTGAGATTATTAGGTACAAGGAGCCAATCACGGCTTTCGGTTCTGCAGATGTGTTTAAGACCCAAATTAGACATTTTCCGTTCATATGTTCAAATACAATTTCCTTTATCAGGCGGCCTGATTTGATTTTTATAACAAGTTTTTGATTTCAAATTTTATCAGATTCAGTTTATCGAGAGTGCTTATTTCTTAAACCTGTTTCGCATTTCATTTGTGAGTTCATCTTTGTTTTTGATTTTATTATAGTGTTTACGTGCTAATTTCAACATTTTTTCATCATTATTTAGAATGCCTGTCTCATAGAGGCTTAAGGCATAATTCCCGTTAAACTGATCCAGTTTGCTGAATTTGCGCTCTACATTTTCGTAATAAGGAATTGATTCAGGAAATTTCTCGTTCAGGGTTAAAAGAATTGCTTTTAGCAGTTGGATATCAGGATTTGGCCCATAGTGTTTCTCTTCTGCTGTATTTATATTCTCCAAACCGTATTCAACGTCTCCAATTACTGTAGAAGTCAGTGCCACACCGTAAAAACCTTCCGGACTTTCAGGAAAATACTCCTTCATCTCTTCAAATTTCCTTCTGGCCAGATTGTCAGCCCCTATGATCATACTCACAGTAGCTAAATTTTGTTTGAATTCAATCGATTTGTTTTGGGCCAGACTGTCAGCCATATAGTACATGGCGGCAGCTTCTTTATTCATATTGCTTAATCGAAAGACATAACCGCCCCAAAAATAGGCATCGCAAAATGTGGAATCTATTTTTATTACCTCTGCAAAAATCTGGGCAGCCGAACCCAAATAAATGTTTCTTTGAGCACACTCGATACCAAGTGGGAAGATTTCCTTTACCCGCTCACTATCCGGGAATTTACAGTATGTCCTGTGGCCCAATAAATAATCTGATTGAGAAAAAAGTTTTGGAGTAAATATAATAAGGACGATCAGTAAGATTAATTTTTTCATGTTTCTGCTTTTCATTTTTAGTGTATCGAATCTTCAATCTGACAATAGGAATATTTTGAGTAAAAGCGATTTTTCAATTAACAAATATCCGTATTGTATCCATATTTTATCCAAAAATCATTTTAATTTCTTCAAATTATTATTGGCTAATAAGGATTTCATCTGACTGATGGCTGTATGATTCAACTGAATCAGTCTTTCTTTTTGTGTCAGTCCCTGTTTGATCAGTAAAGCATTAATGCTTTCCATATTACTCAGGACGACCAATTGTTCGATAGTAGCCTGATCTCTTATATTTCCTTTGGTTTCTGGATTTGCTTCCCGCCACTCCTTTGCTGTAATTCCGAATAGCGCAACATTTAACAAATCGGCTTCGTTGGCATAAATAATAGAAGCTTGTTTTGGGGTAATTTCATTTGGGATTAGGCTTTCTTGGATGGCATCGGTGTGAATTCGATAGTTGATTTTGGAAATTGTCCGCTGAACACTCCATTCTAATTGGTTACGGTTGCTTTCCTCGTCTTTTAAGCGTTGGAATTCCTTGATGACAAACAGCTTAAATTCAATTGAAATCCAGGAAGCAAACTCCAAAGCAATATCCTTGTGTGCAAAAGTTCCGCCGTATCTGCCAGATTTGGATACAACGCCAACGGCATTCGTACTTTCAATCCAGCGTTTTGGAGTTAAAACAAAACTGTTTAATCCCGCCTGTTTTCTAAACCCCTCGAATTCGAGGGGTTTAAAATCAGGATTGTAAATCGTTTCCCAAAAACCAAGCAGTTCCACCGTGTTGCGGTTACGCATCCAATTCTGAATAATACTGTCAGTATGCTCAGCATCTTTATATCTTGCAATATCCGTCAGCGAAATATAATCCTGTTGGTTGTTTTCGTAAAGGACTATGTCAACATTCTGAACAGTGATTCTTTTATTCTTTGCCATGGTTTAAAGTCTTAATACATCAAAGTTAAACATTTAAAAACTTAGTTTTTCAATTCGTTTTTTTGGCTGGCCTGCATGCTTTTTAATTACCCCGAATTCGATGTAATTAAAATCCTGATTATTGATTGTTTCCCAAATTCAAATTAATAGAATCAAAAAAATTCGGCCGAAGTTCCTCAAAGACCTCAGCCGAATAAATTATTTGATTCTAAAAAAATCACTAAACCATATCCTCCGGTCTGACCCATTTGTCAAAATCCTCGGAGCTCACATAACCAAGTCTCACAGCTTCTTCTTTGAGGGTGGTTCCGTTTTTGTGTGCGGTCTGTGCAATTTCGGCTGCTTTGTAATAACCGATTTTTGTATTCAACGCGGTCACCAGCATCAGCGAATTGTCAACCAGTTCTTTGATTCTTTTTCTGTTCGGCTCGATTCCCTGAGCACAGTGGATGTCAAACGATACACAGGCATCGCCGATCAGTTCTGCACTCTGAAGGAAATTATAAGCCATCACCGGTTTGAAGACATTCAGTTCAAACTGACCCTGCGCGCCGCCGATGGTGATTGCAACATCATTTCCCATCACCTGTGCAGCCACCATGGTCAATGCCTCGCATTGGGTTGGATTGACTTTTCCGGGCATAATCGATGAACCGGGTTCGTTTTCCGGAATATGAATTTCTCCGATACCCGATCTCGGACCGGATGACAGCATACGGATGTCGTTTGCAATTTTGTTGAGTGAAACCGCCAATTGTTTCAATGCTCCGTGAGATTCAACCACAGCATCGTGCGCAGCCAAAGCTTCAAATTTATTTTCGGCGGTCACAAACGGAAGACCTGTAAACTGTGCGATATGTTTTGCAACCGTTACTGCATATCCTTTTGGTGTATTCAGTCCGGTGCCGACTGCAGTTCCGCCCAAGGCGAGTTCCGACAGATGGGAGAGTGTATTTTTTAATGCCCTCAATCCGTGGTCAAGCTGTGCGGCATAACCCGAAATTTCCTGACCCAGAGTCAGCGGTGTTGCATCCATAAAATGGGTTCGACCGATTTTGACCACATCCTTAAATTCTTCTGCTTTCTTTTTGAGTGTATCCCTCAATTGTTCCACACCCGGAATGGTTTTATCGACCAGCATTTTGTAGCAGGCAATGTGCATTGCGGTAGGGAAGGTGTCGTTTGAAGATTGAGATTTGTTCACATCATCATTTGGCGCCAGTACTTTTTCACCTTCTCCAATCTTTCCACCCGACAGTACCTGTGCACGGTTTGAGATGACTTCGTTCACATTCATATTGGATTGGGTACCCGATCCGGTCTGCCAAATCACAAGCGGAAATTCACTGTTGAGCTTTCCTTCGAGTATCTCATCACAGACCTTGGCGATTAAATCTCTTTTTGATTCGGGCAGCACACCGAGTTCGCAGTTGGTGTATGCTGCTGCTTTTTTCAAAAACGCAAATGCGTGAATGATTTCTTTTGGCATCGAGCCTTCGGGGCCGATTCTGAAATTATGGTGTGATCTTTCGGTTTGCGCACCCCAGTACTTGTCTGCCGGTACTTTCACTTCACCCAAAGTGTCTTTTTCTATTCTGTATTCCATTATTTGATGGTTTGAAAATTAAGCTCAAAGTTAAGAAAGCTTAGCCGAAAAACCTTTTAAACTGATAATTTTCATTTTCATTTTGTAATTGAAATTAAATTTATACTTTTGTAAAACTTAATCAGATGATATGGCACAGTTCTTAGGATTTTTATTTTTCCTTATTATGGCAACCGTAGGATTTTGGGGCGTGATGTTTTTTGCATCTGTACTGACTCCGTGGATTTTTGGCTGGCTCAATATGAAAGCCAAAGAAAGAAAAGGAAAACTGGTACTCGAGGCCCGCAAAATTTTGCCTGAACAGGAAGGCATTACATTGCTCTATCAGAAGAGTTAAGTGTTATTTTAAAGTAATTTAAAATCGAAAACAGCATTGGCAAAGTCAGTGCTGTTTTTGTTTTTTGCAAATTTTTAATGTTGAATTTTGTAGCTTTGTTGAGTCTTAAGAATAACCTACCGATCGGATTTCTTTTAATTTTCTGTTGATTAAACATTCGGTTTTAAGAGAATGACCGGTTGAACATTGAATAAATTATACAGTTATGGATATATTAAATATGGAACCCAAATCGATTTGGAAGAATTTTTCTTCACTGAATTCAATTCCGAGGCCTTCAAAAAAAGAAGGAAAAATCATCGCTTTTATGAAGCAGTTTGGTGAATCTCTCGGTTTGGAAACCTCAGTTGACGAAACCGGAAACGTACTGATCAAAAAACCTGCAACTCCGGGTATGGAGGACAGAAAGACAGTTGTTATACAGTCACACCTCGATATGGTCTGTCAGAAAAACAATGATGTCGATTTTGATTTTGACAAAGACGGTATTCAGACCTATGTGGACGGTGACTGGCTGAAAGCAAAAGGTACAACCCTGGGCGCAGACAACGGAATCGGTGTTTCATCTATCATGAGTATTCTCCAAAGCAACGATATTCCTCATCCGCAACTCGAAGCACTCTTCACCATAGACGAAGAAACCGGAATGTCTGGTGCTTTCGGACTGAAGGCCGGTGAACTCAGTGGAAAAATTCTGTTGAACCTCGATTCTGAAGAAGACGACGAAATCACCATCGGCTGTGCAGGCGGTCTGGATGTGACCGGAATCGTTCAGTACATTGCTGAAGAAACTACGGGCAAAGGAATCAAAATCGAAATCAAAGGTCTGCAGGGCGGACACTCCGGAATCAATATCCATGAGGGAAGAGGAAATGCAAATGTGCTGCTAAGCCGTTTTCTTTATTTGGGTGTCAATGACGGTATCCGACTGATCGAAATCAATGCCGGCGGTTTGAGAAATGCAATTCCGAGAGAGGCACTGGCGAGTTTTCTGATCGATGACCCGGACGCTTATCTGAAAAAAGCTGAAGCGCTGAAATCAGATATCATGAATGAATTCAAAAGCATTGAAAAGGACTTGAACATCAGTATTTCTGTTGTTGATCTGTCTAATGATGCAATTTCAACCGAAGATTCAGGAAGATTTATCAGAGGACTGAAAGCCGCTCACAACGGTGTGTACAGAATGAGCCCCGATGTTGAAGATCTTGTGGAAGCATCCAACAATATCGCAAGGGTAGAACTTAAAAACGGTCTGGCGAGAATACTGAATCTGAGCCGTTCGTCTGTTGAATCCACAAAAATGGATGTTGCAAATCAGCTGAAAGCATGTTTTGAAACCGCAGGAATGGATGTTGAATTTACAGGCGGTTATCCCGGTTGGCAACCCGATCCGAATTCTGAAATCCTCAAAGTGCTTGTAAAAGTTTATACCGAAAGATTTGGCGAAGCGCCGGGTGTCTCAGCCTGTCATGCCGGTTTGGAATGCGGTATCATCGGTTCGAATTACCCGGGTATGGAAATGATTTCATTTGGCCCGACCATCATCGGTGCGCACTCGCCCGAAGAAAGGGTGAATATTCCATCTGTTCAGAAATTCTGGGGTTATCTGCTCGAAATTTTGAAAGAAATTCCAAAGAAATAATCATTAATAAAATAAGAGTCTGTGTTTGCAGGCTCTTTTTTATTTTCCGAAATTTGTTGAACACCAAAAAAATAAAACAATGATCGAATTTCTGAAAAATCTTTTGGGTGCAGTCAATTCCGAAGTAAAGGAAGCGCTGAAAAACGGTGCATTTCTGGTTGATGTTAGGACAAAACCAGAATTTGAGGGAGGAAGTGCGGACGGTGCAGTTAATATTCCGCTCGACAGTGTTGCGGATAATATTGCAAAATTCAAAAGTAAAAATCAGATCGTGGTATTTTGTCACAGTGGCGCAAGAAGCGGACAGGCAAAAAGGATACTCGAACAAAACGGAATTGAAAATGTGCTCAACGGAGGCGGAATCAGCAGCATTTTAAAAACAATAGAAGAAAATGGATGACGACAAAAAAATTCTGGATGTTTCGTTTTGGAATTTGAGATGGGAAACCCGCAATACCGGCTGGGACATTGGTTATCCGTCTCCGCCGATTGCCGAATTTATGAACGGATATCCGAACAAGCAGGCAGCTATCCTGATTCCGGGGTGCGGAAATGCGCATGAAGCCGAGTATCTGTCTGACAAAGGTTTTACGGATATCACACTGGTTGACATTGCACCAAAAGCAGTTGAAATTCTAAAAGAAAAATTTAAAAACAATCCAAATATTAAAATTATTCTTTCTGACTTTTTTGAGTTCAGCGGAAGTTTTGATGTGATGATCGAACAGACATTTTTCTGTACCCACTATCCGTGGCGCCGTGAGAAATATGCAGAAAAAACATCTTCACTTTTGAACCCCGGTGGAATTCTTACCGGTGTTTTGTTTGCCTCTGAATTTGATTTTGAAGGGCCACCTTTTGGCGGAACCGAAGATTCGTACCGTAAGGTCTTTGAGCCCTATTTTGAAATCAAAAAGATGGAAGCTTGCTACAACAGCATACCGCCGAGGGCAGGCAATGAACTGTTTATCGAACTGATTAAAAAGTAAAAATATGACAGCCGCAGAAGTCAATATCAACCAGGGGCCGGTACTGGCTTACTTTCTCGCCGACTGGTGCGCACCCTGCGATCACATGAAACCGGTTTTGAAAAAACTGAAAGACGAAATGGGCGAAAAACTCAATATCGTCGAGATTGATGTGGACAAGGATCAGATGGCTGCAGCTGCTTTTAAACTCCGGTCTGTTCCCACACTGATTCTTTTCAAAAACGGAGAACTGCTGTGGAAACATACAGGTCAGATCACCACCGATAAAATCAAAGAAATTATTCATCAAAATATTGAAAATGGCTGAAATCATCGTATTGGGAGCCGGAATGGTCGGAAGCGCAATGGCGATTGACCTTTCCGAAAATCACAAAGTGACACTGGCAGATCTGAATCTGAATTCGCTTGAGAAAATCAAATCAAAAACCGGACTGATCAACACCATTCAGCTCGATGTTACCCGGAGCGAAAGTCTGAAAGAGGCGGTTCAACCGTTTGATCTGGTGGTTTGTGCTGTTCCCGGATTTCTGGGTTTCAATGTTTTGAAATCACTGATCGAAGCCGGAAAAAATGTGGTCGATATTTCGTTTTTTTCCGAAAATGCACTTGAGCTGAGTCAGCTTGCGGTTCAAAACGAGGTGACTGTAATTGTCGATTGCGGTGTAGCGCCCGGTTTGGGAAATATCATACTCGGTCATCACAACGAACGGATGAAAATCACAGATTTTGAATGTCTGGTCGGCGGTCTGCCAAAGATTAAAAAATGGCCGTTTTATTACAAAGCACCTTTTTCGCCGGTGGATGTGATCGAGGAATATACACGTCCGGCCCGCTATGTCGAAAACGGACATACTGTAATCAAAGAAGCGCTGTCTGACTGCGAACTGATTGAATTTGAAAAAATCGGAACACTTGAAGCTTTCAATACAGACGGTCTGCGGTCTCTGATTTTCACCATGCCGCATATCAAAAACATGAAGGAAAAGACGCTTCGTTATCCGGGTCATGTCGATACGGTCAAAGCGCTGAAAGCTGTCGGATTTTTTGACAAAAAACCTATTGATATAAAAGGACAGTCCATCAGCCCGATTGAATTTACTTCAAAAATTCTTTTTCATGAATGGAAACTTGAAGAAGGAGAAGATGAATTTACCATTATGAAAATCAAATTAAAAGGATTGGACAGCGACGGAAATCAGCAGACCGTTGTTTATGAACTCTATGACGAATACGATCCGAAAACCCAGACTTCATCGATGGCAAGGACAACCGGCTATACCGCCACCGCTGCTGCCAACTGGTTTTTGGAAGGAAATTTCAATGAAAAAGGAATCTGGCCGCCCGAACTGATCGGAAAGCAGAACGGCTGTTATGAATTTGTAATGGCTTATCTGCAGGAGAGAGGCGTGCGTTTCAACAAAACACCGGACTGATTATTTGCAGACTGCCAAAGTCAGCAGAAAGAAAGTTTCTTCGATGGCCAAAACCTGATGCGGAATCTGCGGCTGGAGCGCAATCATCTGACCGATTTGTAAATCCGCCTTTTGCTGAACACCATCCGGATCGGCTGTAAATTCTATGTGACCTTTGATCACCTGAACGCTGATAAAACCGGGTGCAGTATGTTTTTTCAATTCGGCGCCTGGTTTGAGACCGATCAGCACGATCCTGAGTTTGTCAGATTTAAAAACAGTAATCGTATTTCGATCACTGTCTTTCCAGGTCACTTCGCTTTTGAGCTGTTCGATGAATTTATTCAAATCCATTTCCACCAAAGGCGCATTCAGGATTCTGTCGCCTTCGGGTCGGAGCGGAGTTGCGTCGTTTGATTTATTTTCCATAATTGTATTTTTTGGCGGATGAATGACAAAGTTAGCAAAAGAAAGGCTGTCAGTGAAAGATTTGGTTCAAAACCCAAATTATCCCACCAGATAGGTGATTCCGTGGGTGACCGGATCACAGAGATCTTTGATTTTTTTCTGTTTAAAAATCAGTTTCACCCTTTCTTTGATTTCTTTGTATTCGTCATGAATCGGGCAGGGGTGATCTTGCGAACATTTGCTCAGACCCAAACCGCATTCGTCAAAAACCTCTCTTCCTTCGATGGCTGCAACGATATCAAAAATCGGTGTTTCGCGCTGACTGTTGGTGATTGAAAAACCGCCCGACGGACCTTTTACACTGTTGACAATTCCGAATTTGACCAGTTTCTGAAGCGCCTTGCCGACGGTATGCTCGCTGGCATCAATCTTTTCGGCAATTTCTTTTACGCTGACTTTCTGACATTCGCTGCATCTGCTCGAAATAAAGATCACCGCTTTGATCGCCGTTTTTGTGGTGGTGCTGAACATATCAATAGCCTAAAAATTCCTGTCCTGCTTCCGAAATCATGGACATTTCCCAGGGCGGATCAAACTCAACATTCACATCCACTTCCCAATCCGGAAAAGTATCGGTCAGTGAAATGCTGATGTTTTCGAATATGCTTTCGCCCATCGGACAAAATTCGGTGGTGAAGGTGATGACCGCATCCAGAAATTTCTTTTCTTTATCAAAATTGAGTTTGTAAATCAAACCCAGATCAACAACATTCAGACCCACTTCGGGGTCGTCCACATTGTAAAGATCTTCAAATGCTTTCAGACAAAGATCTTCGTCGTTTGTCTCTGTATTTAATATTTTCATGCTTTGTGAAATAAAGTTTTACTAACATTGGTAACGTATAAAATTGCAGCGATCAGCAGTATGCCGGCTGCAATTTTTAACAAGATCGGATTGAGAATGATGATTCCCAAAACAAAGAGCACAAACCCGGTCAGATAGCCGAACATGGTGGCTCGGTACAATTTTTCGCTGAACAGTTCCTTTGGCGCCGGCGGTGTGCTGGTTGCGGTTCTTCTTCCTTTCTGATAGACTTTGTTCCAAACAATAAACGGCATGGTTTTAAAAGTCATTCCGAGTATGATGGCAGTGATCCAGCCAAAGAAAATGCAGAATCCGTAAAGGATTGCAAGATTTTTATAATTTCCCGCGGGCAATAATGCAATCACGATAATCAAAGTGAAAACAGGCAGCATCATTTCGATAATCGAAATCAGCGAAAGTCTGACCTGCATATCCACCTTTTTTCTGATTCTGGTTTTGTAGGCCATCCGACAGTAATTTCCAAAAACCAAAACTGCCGACATAATCAGCAGTATGGAAATATAATATGAATATTCAGACAGTCCCGCCAGTCTGAAAATGATAAATGAAATCAAACCGGAATTCACCAAAATAAAAACTACCCAAAGCGTTTTCGGACCGGTATATTTTGAAATCAGAAACAGCGGAATCAGCCTTGAGCCTACGCCAAAAACCAAAATCAAAAACCAGCCGATAATGCCGATATGCGCATGCAGCGACAGATAGGCCAGCGAGCTTTCGGGGAAAATTTGGTTTCCGTGATAATTATAAACCAGCAGCAGACCAAACAGTGTGGTGGTAAACAGCCAGACGGTTGCAGTCAGCATAAACCAGGCATGGATTTCCTGTTTTTCGCTTTTTCTGATGCTGATGATCACATTGATCAGATAACAGATTACACCCAGATTGACCAGTATGGCACCGGTTTTCAGTACCCAGTCAAATCTGAAATTATAAAATCCGGCAGCGAGAAAAGGAATCCCGACGGCGGTAAAAACAAATGCCAAATGACCCAGAAAAACGCTTTGAAGTTTTCCCGAAATCAAGACCGGCAACAGCTGATGTGATGCACCCAAAATCACCATGGTTCCCCAGCCGAGAGCCATGATATGGGTGATGGTCAGTGTGATCGGATTGAAATGATGTTCGCCGACCAGATCGGTGTGGAAAAAGAGGAGGGCAGTGGCGACCAGAAATGACAGTGCGCCGTAGGCATAAAACGGCAGCACCACCCTGTAGGTTGTGGTCTGCTGAAATCCTGCCATTCCTCCGACTGCCATCTTTTATTTCTTTTTGAAAATGATCAGATAGACCTCGCCTTCCTGAACATCTTTGATTCTGTATTCGTATTCGCGGTCTTTCAGTTCTGTGAGCAGAAATACCGGAACTTTTTTGTGATTGACATACAGTGCCTGATTGTCGGGAAGTGTTTCCAGATTTTCGAGTATGGTCATCATCGGCATCGGCATTTCCAGATGTCGGACATCGATTTCTCTCATTTTTCCTTCAAATTTTTTGAGCATCACATCCCAATCATCCGCATTTGAAGTATCCTCGGTTTTGATTTCCTCAAAACTGCCTCCGTCTTCACGATAAAAATAGGTGTCAAATCTTTCGTCTTCCACCTGATCCACAAATGCCTTGAATCCCTGTCTTTCGAGCAGGCTGATCAGCGGTGCGGGCTCAAAGGTGTTGATCACATTCAGCGCCTGACCGGGTTCGAGTTCTTTGACTTTTGACTGAATCGGACGAAGAGGATCCTGACCGCCGGAAATCATATCTCTGACATCCAGAATCACGATCTGATCTTTTGAAAGCGTTTTCAGATATTCGGGCAGCGGTTTTCTTTCGATAGCTTCCTCTTCTGCGGGAGTGCTTGTGTCTGCTTCAAAACCGAGCGGTGCGAGCGCTTCATAAAAATCTTCGGGTTTTACGCCGCCGATCTTTGCTGCCATACCGATGGTGGTTCTTGCTGCCATCAGTCTTCTCAATATCGGATTTCTCAATTTTTTAAAATCGGGACTGATGGTGATGATTGCCTCCAGCGCATCCGGATTTTCTTTGAGCAGTTTTGCTATTTTTGTTTTTTCGTTGATTCGCATCAGTTGAAAAATTGATCGTATTTTATGATTTTTTCTGACAGATCGGCATCGATTTTTTTTGCTTTTTCGTCAGTTTCTGCATTTTTTAATTCTTTCACTCCGTGGAGTACCGGTTCCAGCCACAGATGGAGTGCATCATGATCGGGTCCGTCCATTTTGCAGTCTTTGATCATTCCGTTCAATTCCTGCTGAAGCATATCTGCATAATTTCTGAACATTTCCAGATTTGCATCGGCTGCTCTGGGTCTGAATTCCTGATCCAAACCGATCAGATTTTGTGCATGTTTGCTGGTCGGATCGTCAGATTTCCATTTTTCGCCGTTGTTCAGCGCAAGCACGGTTCCGGCTTCCATTCCGTGTTCGTCATGCGAATGCATCTCATCACTGTCGTGATCGTGATGATGTTCGGTTTCTGTTTCTGCGGTTTCAGGAGTTTGGTTTGAATCTTTGCAGGACATAAAAAAAGCAAAGATCGAACTCAGCAGGATTAATTTCAGTTTCATAAAATATATTTTTAGATGGTAAATTTAATCATTCAAAGCGGATTTGAAGGTTTGAATACATCAGAACTTCACTGTTATTAAAATTGATTCTTCAGTTTTCAAATTACACAAAAAACCGGCGGTCAGAACAATGATTCTTTCCGGCGGATTGTGTTTAGGTAAAAGTTTTAGAGGAATTTCCAATCGGAACAGAAATCCCCGGTCCCGTCAGTTCTGACGAGACCGCAGGATATCATTGACTTAGACTAATTGCTTTTCCATTTCGGCTGCTTTGGGGAACAGGATGTTGTTTTCGAGGTGAATGTGCGTATGCAGATC
>JBAYPM010000037.1:0-25929 GCA_041677705.1 Weeksellaceae bacterium
CTGTCCTGAGTGTCGTAAATCGTGAAATCAGACGGAAAGCCAAGTCTTGGTGCTTCTACCCGGAGCAGTCTTGCAAAGATGGAGTGGAAGGTACCCATCCAAATATTTTTTGACTCGGACGGACCCACAACTTTTGAGATTCTGTCTTTCATTTCGCGTGCTGCCTTGTTGGTAAAAGTCAGTGCGAGTATATTGAACGGATCCACACCTTTTTCGATCAGATGCGCGATTCTGTATGTCAATACCCTGGTCTTTCCCGACCCTGCACCGGCAATCACCATCAACGGACCCTCGGTTGTTTCAACCGCTTTTCTTTGGGGTTCGTTCAGTTCGTCCAGATAATTTTTCATCGTTTCGCAAATTTAGAAATAAGAAATCAGTTGGTCGAATATATTCAATGAATTTGGGTTTATAATTTTTGAATGGATCAATCCGGTTTTCATCATTCAATCGATTTCAGAAAAATTCAGTTTCCAAATTCTTTATTTTTAACTTTGGAGCAAACAGAATTTACAGTATGAATACGATTGGGAAATTTTTCAGACTGACTACCTTTGGAGAAAGCCACGGCAAAGCAATCGGCGGAATCATAGACGGCTGTCCGGCGGGACTGAAACTCGATTTTGATCAAATCCAAACCGAGCTTGACAGAAGAAAACCGGGTCAGTCCAAAATTGTTACCCAAAGAAAAGAAAGCGATACCGTTCAGTTCCTTTCGGGCATACTCAACGGAACCACTACCGGCGCACCGATCGGATTTATGATTCCCAACGAAAATCATCAGTCAAAAGATTATGAACATTTGAAAGATATTTTTAGACCTTCACATGCTGATTTCACCTATTATAAAAAATACGGATTGAGAGATGTTGGCGGCGGCGGAAGAAGTTCGGCAAGAGAAACTGCCAACTGGGTGGTCGGCGGTGCGGTTGCCAAACAGTTTTTAAAAGAAATTGAAATCAATGCTTTTGTATCGTCGGTTGGTGATTTGTTTTTGGAACAACCCTATCAGTCGTTAGATTTTTCAAAAATTGAATCAAATATTGTCAGGTGTCCTGATGATGAAACCGCAGAAAAGATGATCCAAAAAATTCAGGAAGTCAGAAAGGCGGGAGATACCATCGGCGGAACGGTAACCTGTGTGATTCGTAATGTTCCGGTGGGACTGGGTGAACCGGTATTTAACAAACTGCATTCCGGATTGGGTCGTGCAATGCTTTCGATCAATGCGGTAAAAGGGTTTGAATATGGCAGTGGATTTTGCGGTGCAAAAATGAATGGTTCCGAACACAATGATCTGTTCAATCCGGACGGAAGCACCAAGACCAATCTTTCGGGCGGAATTCAGGGTGGCATTTCAAACGGTATGGATATTTATTTCAGGTTGGCATTCAAACCGGTTTCAACGATTATGCAGAAACAGCAGTCGATCAATACAAAGGGAGAAACCGTGGAAATGCAGGGCAGAGGTCGTCATGATCCCTGCGTGGTGCCGAGGGCGGTGCCGATAGTTGAGGCAATGGCTGCGATGGTTCTGGCTGATTTTGTTTTGATGGATCGGATTTCAAGAATTTGATTTCTTAAAAGGTTTTGTCACGGTTTTTATTCAAAAACAGGTGCCAAAACCAATCTTCTGCAGTTTTATGATTCCGTCGGTTGAAACCGATGTCAATTGAAATTAAGCAAAAAACAGAATGCTAATTCCGATATTGCCGCTCGCTTAAGCGAACGGATTATGAATCAGCTAAAATTAAAAGATTAAAAATTATAAACCCGGCAGACTCATCAGCGGCGAAATCACATTGTTGTTTTTTTCAAGAAATATTTTTCCTCTGATGACTCCCTGAATCGATCTGACCAGACTTTCCTCAAAAGAAATCCTCAGATTTGACTGATGATAAACCAGACTGACCTGACGGGTGGGAACCGGTTCTGAAAAATATTTTACATTCTTTTTGAATTCTTCGGGCAGATCTTCGGCATGAAGCAACGGCAAAACGGTCATTCCGTAACCTTCGTTTGAAAGTTTCACCAGTGTGTCCAGATTTCCGCTGTCCAGTTTGATTGTCTGGCTTCTGATGTGTTTGGGATCGCAGAGATTGAGGACATTGTTTCTGAAACAATTTCCTTCTTTCAACAGCAGTATTGAATCGATATCCAGATCTTTTGCGCTGACAGTCATCTGTTTGTGCATTGGATGTGATGGCGGGATATAGGCTACCATCGGCTCGAAATACAAAGTTTTTTCGATAATTTGCTCTTCATGGAGCGGCGTAACAGCCAAACCAAAATCGATGCTGCCGTCTTCGAGCGACTGAACGATTTCATGGGTCTGCATTTCTTTGATGATCAGGTTTGCTTTTGGATACGACCGCTGAAAATTTTTATAAAACATAGGTACCAGTGTGGGCAGTACGGTTGGCAGTACACCGATGATGAAATCACCTTCGAGCATTCCTTTTTCCTCATTGACGATCTGCTCCATCTTCTTGGATTCTTTCAGTATCAACTTTGCCTGATTGACGATAATCTCGCCAATTTGAGTCAGCCGGATCGGATGAGAACTTCTGTCAAAAATTTCGACTCCGAGTTCTTTTTCAAGTTTTTGAATTTGCATACTCAGTGTGGGTTGGGTGACAAATGATTTTTCGGCGGCAAGAGTAAAGTTCTGATGTTCGGCTACAGCAAGAACATATTCAAGTTGGATCAGCGTCATGATAGATTTTTGTTATAAAGGTATTAAATTTAACAAAAAGTTTTTTATAGTTTGGTTTGGTTTTCGCATTAAATTGATTCAAATATCAGAAAATTAATAAACTAAATATTATGGCAATAACAGTAATCGGATTGGACAAATCCACATCAAAAGATTTATCAAATGATCTTAATGTACTGCTTGCAAATTTGCAGCTTTACTATCAGAACTTAAGAGGTGTACATTGGAATGTAAGAGGCCCTCAATTTTTTCAGCTTCATTCGAAATTTGAGGAATTGTATCTCGATGCACAGGAAAAAGTGGACGAAGTGGCAGAAAGGATTTTGACACTTGGCGGTACGCCGTTGCATACTTTTGAAGATTATATCAAAGAATCGTTGATCAAAGCAGGAAAAAATGTTTCAGACGGAAATAAAACAGTGGAACTGGTTTTGGATTCAATTCAGAAACTTTTGAAGATCGAAAGAGAAATTCTTGAAAAATCAGGGGAACTGAACGACGAAGGTACCAATGCAATGATGAGTGATTTTATTGCTTTTCAGGAAAAAACGGCATGGATGTTGAAGGCTTTTCTGGGTGAAAAGTAGAGCGGTCTAAATAGAAGCTTTTCAAAAATGGCTCGTATAAATCAAGGTTTATACGAGCCATTTCAACTAAATCAAATTACAATAACTTTCTGTCAGAAGAATGAGGTATAGAAATCAGGTTTCCAGTACATCGCCAGATAAAACAATCCGAATGCGATGAATGCGAGGATCATGATCCAAATAAATTGCGGAATTGCCCTCGGTGTTTCCGAACCTACGATTTCAAATACATCGTGTCTTTCACTTCCGTATGCATTGATGGTGATTGGAATCTTTTCGCTTACCGAATCGTTTTCTTTGAGTCCGAGTACATAAATCATCGGCCCGTTTCTCACCTCGAACGGTATAATTTTGATTCCTTCTTTGCCGCTTGTAGAGGTCGAAACGATCTTCATCTCGTGCTTGCCGTCAGGAATTTTTGTGGTGTCCAGTATAAATTTGACGGGTGAATCAAATTCTGCAAACGGCTTTGGGTCATTGTCCATAAAGACCCTTACTTTTTTGTGGCTGCTGTCTTTCATGATTCCCAATTTTGTTCAAGAATAATATTTTTGATATGATCCGGATTTTTTTCTCCCGGTTTGACCAGATACTTGATGCTCAAGACCAATGTGAACAGTACAATCACAGCGGCAACAATGGTGATGATGTAATCAACGCCAGATTCGGGTCCTGGTCCGTGAACTGCACCCTGCAATATTTTTGGCTGCTCTGCTTCGCACACTTCACAGGCGAAAATGGGTGATACCATCAGCATCATCAGCAGCAGACTTGAAATAATTTTTGATTTCATAATTCTGAAATTAATCACTTTTTTACTTTTTCAACGAATCTCTAACAGATTTTACATCTTCCGCGGTAACCGTTTTGGAATTGTTGCCCCAACTGGTTCTCTCGTGGTTCATAATTGCAGCAACTTCTTCGTCGCTCAGCTGATCTCCAAACGGCGGCATAGCCGAATATTCGGGTCTTGCGTCGTACCCGAGGATGATGATGCTTGCCTGTTTGCGGAAGTTTTCATCAATGACCACCGAGCTGCCCGCAAGCGGCGGGAATGCACCCGGGATTCCTTTACCGTCTGCCTGGTGACAAACCGCACAGGTATTCATAAACAGTTTTTCACCGTCAGGCAGTGCTGATGCACCTGCATCTCCTCCGCCTCCCTGAGCGGCAGGTTTTGGTTTTGCAGGAATAAAGGTAACTGTAGGTGCGCCCGGCAGTTCGGGTTGTTTCAGTGATTTCAGGAAAGCAACCAGATGAAGCGCTTTGTTGGTCGCCACCACCTTGTTCTTTTTATCCTTCAGCTGTTCAGCCGGAACTTTGATTACCACATCTTTGTCTGTAATCTTGGTGCTGTCTTTTTCGGCAAACAGCCATTTGTATGACGGCATCACCGATTCTTTCACCACCAGTCTCGGATTGTAAAGATGGATCAGATGCCAGTCGTCTGACGG
The DNA here is from genome assembly GCA_041677705.1 of Weeksellaceae bacterium. Taxonomy (GTDB): domain Bacteria; phylum Bacteroidota; class Bacteroidia; order Flavobacteriales; family Weeksellaceae; genus Moheibacter. The sequence goes on from JBAYPM010000037.1 coordinate 4,758, forward strand.
CTGTCTTGCACCAATGTTTGTCAAATCGGGCCCGGTTCTTTCACTTCCGAGAAATGAAGGACTCTGCCTCCAGATATCGATTCTTTTTTTGGTGTAATAATAATCGGAAGGAATGGAAGGGCGGCTTCCCCACATTTTGTCCATTTCAATGTTTCTCACCTGCATGGTGTGACACGCCATACAGTCTTCGGCAACAAAAGTGTGCAGACCGTCTCTTTCCTCAACGGTCAAGTCTTTTTGACCCGGAAGCGGTTTTACATTCTGCATCTGTATAGCCGGAATGATTGAAACAAACGAGCTCAATATCAAGTACCCCCAAAATGATGTGAGTACTAAATTTTTATGATTTTTACTTAGATTCAACATGAGATGATAGCTTATGCGGTTACAATTACTTTTTCCGGTTCCTTATCTGTGACCGGTCTTTTTGCCCTGACCATCACATAGAAATTATAAACAAAAATACAGTGTGAAATAAACATCAGCGTTCCGCCGACTGCTCTCCAGATCCAATATTCTCTCATCAATTCAACCGACTGGATAAACGGATTTCCTTCGATCCAGCTCAGACCTTTCAAAGTTCCGCCGGTCATCAGTGCAGTCATATAAATGAACAGACCTACAAATGCCAGCCAGAAGTGAGCGCCCACCCAGGTTTGTTTGGGCTGTACACCGGTCATTTTCGGAATGATGTAATAGATTGCACCCCAAAGTATAAAACAGATGATTCCGTACATGGTCATGTGTGAGTGAGCCACGTTAAAGTCGGTAAAGTGCCATACATAATTGGTAAATCTGAATGCCTGGAAACTTCCCTGAGCTGATCCGACCCAGTAGAATATGATTCCGACCAAAAAGAACGGCAGTATGTAGCTTCTTGTAATCTGACTCCAGCTTCCTCTCATTGTCATCAGGAAGTTGGTGGTACCCGCAGTTACCGGAATAAACATACCCATACTGAACACGATGGCAACGGTCTGAAGCCACCATGGCAGCGGGCTGAAGATAAAGTGGTGAGTACCGATCATGGTGTAGAACAGCATCTGTGTCCAGAACGCCAACACACCCAATGAATAGGAGTAAATCGGTTTGTTGACCGACGACGGCAGATAATAATAAATCAGACCGAGCGTGAAAGTCATAAACCACATGCCCACACCCTGGTGCATATAGTATCCCTGGATTACGGTTTCACCCAATCCGTTTTGATAAAAAGGCAGATAGCCGATTGAAACCAGTATGGTGGTCCAAATCAGAGCGGCAAGTATGTACCAGTTGGATATATAGATTTCAGAAATTTTTCTGTGTGCAACCGTCATATAAAAATTATAGAAAGTGACAATCAGTCCTGAAAGGAAAAGTCCGAATACCGGCCAGATGTATTCTCTGTATTCTCCGCCTCCGTTGTTGATACCCGACATCAGACAGAGATTCCCGATCACCAAACTCGAATTGATCAACCAGAATGAGACCATTGCAAGTTTGTTGCTGTAGAGTTCTCTGTGCGAAGTTCTTGCAATGACAAATTGAGCCAAGCCGATCATTGCAAGCGAAGCCCAACCCCAGAATACAGTGTTGGTGTGTACAGGTCTCAATCTTCCAAATGCAAGCCAGGATTGTGAATCCAACTCAGGGTAAACCAGTTTCAAACTGAGATACAGTCCGATGAAGGTTCCGAAGATCAGCCAGAAAACGGATGCACCTATATAATTAAATACTATTTTTTTCAGCTCGGGCGAAACCTCGAGCTTGAATTCATGGCTCACCTTGTCTGCAAACAGAATTTCGTTTTTGGGATGATTGGTTGCTTTGAAAACCAGTCCTTTTTCATCGACTGCCTCACCTTCGCCCGAAAGTTCTTTTTCAGGCAGCTGATATTTGAGCGCTGACTTTCTTTTTTCAAGAATATTGTCAATTTCGTCATCGTCTAAATTGATGATTTCATCGTCGAAGGCCTTATTTCTTTTGAGCAGTTGCCGCGCTCGTAGTGATTCGGCATAAGCCGATATTTTTGCGGACATAATGATTACTGCAACCAGTGCCACAATCAGTATCAAAATGAGTGTCCCGATCACACCCGGACTGCTTGACCAATTTTCGGCGCTGATGCTCTTGAACTGAGCTGAGCCGGCAAACGGAAGAAACAGTAAAATTGATTGAATAACAGTTCGTTTCATACCAAATAGCAATATTTACAACTTATAATCTGAAGTTTTATTCTTTTAAATTTTTGGTAAAATTAGTACAAAAAATGTTAAATAGCTGATATTTTCGGGCAGTCAAAATAGCCAATATCAGAATCGAAGATGAATTATGCCATGTTAAAAACTGATGCAGGTCAGTTTTGTGTTTTGATTAAGGTTTGTAATTCAATGGTTTCAAAATGAAGATATTTTTGTCTTTTTTTAGCGCTTTCCTTTTCTGAAAGCCGAAAGACACAATTTTAAGCTAAGATATTTAGAGTGATTCTAAATAAATAAAATAAAAGATAAAAAGGTATTAAAATAAAGAATTTAAGGCAAAAGTGACGGGTTGATATCCAGTATATTTTCGGTTTTGTATTTTTTAATAAATTCATCCGTGAAATTCTCGCTGCCCATCAGTTTGTTTGACTGAAGAATTTTTTTGATGTCCAATTCTTTGTAATCCCTCAGCATTTTGACCGAAATCGGTTTGTACGAAAAATGCCAGGGTTCATACTCAAAACCCTTTCTTTCGGATTTGTTGGTATAAACCAGATGGAAGCCGTATTTCTCTGAATTTTCATCGAGCCAGAGTTTGAATTTCCGCATACGTCCACCTTCGTTGAAATGAACTTCACTCAATGGGTTGGACGGAATTCCCTTTGTTGAATCTATGATGTCCAGATCGGTTCCCCAATGATGACGGGAAGTTCCCGGAATGGTGGAATATCGGATGATTTTTTCGATCGTCTTCTGATGTGAAAATCCCTGCGCTCTGTAATTTTTGTATTTGCGTTCCCAAATTCCGTTCTGATGCGAATAACTGCGATAGCTTGAAACAACATAGATATTGAATCCATTTTCCTTTGCAGCTTTTTTCATCAGATTGAAATTTAGACGGGCTTCATCTCTCAGCCGGAATCCTTCGCCGTAGAGTGCAGGTTTCCCTTTTCCAATCAGTTCATCTTCGGGAAATTCATTGAAACTGCCAATCTGAAATTTCGGACTGATGATCAACAGTCCGCCCATCAGCGAAGTTTTTTTGAGAAAATCCCGTCTTTTCATATTTGATTAACGAATGTTGACTGTTCCGCCGGCAATTATTTTCTGATCAACCTCAGCACCGCCGAAAACATCTATGTTTCCGCCTGCTCTGGTTTTTGCACTGACATATTCAGTGGCGTAAATCTCTGCATTTCCGCCTGCATTGACTGTTACATTTGTGGTTTTTGTCATCAGTTTTGAACCCTCATAATTCCCGCCCGAATTTGACACCACATTCTGAGAATTGGCTTTGCCTGAAGTTTCGATAAATCCGCCCGAATCAAGTCTTACATCTACCGAATTTGAATTGATCTCAAGACTGATGCTGCTGCCTTTGTTGGCATTCAGCGATAGCGAAGAAGTGTTGACAGCCGATTTTGAGGTTACGCTTGCACCTTCTTTTGCAGCTACCGAATTCAACGAACGATAATATATTTTTACATTCGTTTTGTCGCCCTGAAGAAACTGATCGAGTTTCATTCTGATTTTCAGTTTTCCGTTTTTGTTGACGATTTCAACATTCTGCGCATTGCTTCCTGCGATTTCCACATGGTTTTTATCGGACGGAATCAGTTCTGCCGACAACTGATCATAAACTTCGATCGAATTGAAATCACCAGGATTCTGACTTCTCTGTGCAAAAGAAAATCCGAAGAAGAGGCTGAAGAGCAGCAAAAATATATTTTTCATTTTTTAATAATTTTTGGTCTGAATCGGGCAAAGATTAAGCCAAATTTCAGATTTATGTTTTCTTAGAAATGAAAATTTTGCCTCTTTATTGTGTTCAGACAAGCGAAATATCAAATTTTTTGTTGGCAAAATTGAAAATCGAAACCGGTTTCTTTTTCATATAAATTTCAACCGCGCCGTCTTTTCCTATCTCACCGTATTTTTCAACTGACTTTTCACCTTTCCACACCTGAATTGAATCGATTTCATTCGCATCGATTTTTTCAAGCATGTCTTTGTCAACAATTTTTCCGTCAATTACATAAATCGGATCTGCATTTTTAACAGTTCCAAGGCTTTTGTCGGTTTTTACAGAAGTTTCCGAAATCGGCTGATTGTCCCTGTTGGTTTTATCATTTTGCGAAAATCCCCAAATCGGAATCAGCAGTAAGAGAATTAATTTTTTCATTTGAATTGTCAATTAGATTAACCGAAACTCTGACCCAAACAAAGTTCCGGTTTGTGATATGAATTATTTTTTTATGATTCTTCCGCTCATTGTCTGTTTTCCGTCGGTGGCTTCAACCACATAGATTCCTTTTGCCAGATCAGACACATTGTACTGTTCCTGAGAATTAAAATCCTTAACTGTTTTGCCACTTAGATCGCTGATTTTAATTTTCAGATTTGCAGAATTGAATTTTCCTTCCGGATACACAATGCTGAAATCTTCATTCACCGGATTCGGATAAATGTATAGATTTTTCAGACTGATGTCATTTGTACCCGCAGTCACTTCCTGGGTCACCAGAAAATCATCGACCAAAAGCGCAAAAAGATTGTTGGAAGTATATTCAATTGCCAGATAGACGCTTTCACCCGAATATTCATTCAGATCAAAGTTATAGGTAAGCCATTCTTTTGCGACCGGCGTAACCTCAGAACCGATCTCTGTAAAACTGCTCAAATCGGTATCTGTGGTCGAAACCAAAACTCTGAAAGATTCATTTTCAAAAAATCCGCTGGGTGCTTTCACTTTGAACTGCCAGTCGAGTACACCATCTGCGGGCAATTCAATCTGAGGCGAAATCAGCCAATCCTTATTGGGTCCCTGAAAAGAGAATTTTGATAGCATATATTTTTCGCCGTTTTCAGCAGAAAAATCCCAATTGTAGGTCGTTACCTCATCGATGGGCGGTGTGGTATTGAGCGGATTGAAAACAATCCAGGAAGTCATCTCATCCTGATTTGGAAAAGTCACATCCGCAAAACCGGTATTGTCACTGTTTCCGTCTTCGCTCACCAATGTCCAGTCGCCGACATTCTCATAGATAAAATCATCATAAGATTCAAAATCATCTTCAAAAATTATGTTCTGTGCATTTGCAGCCGAAAGACCCAAAAACAGAACACTTCCAATCAATAAACTCTTTTTCATTTTACTTTTTATTTAAATTTATAAAGTGATTTTCACAAACACTATTCAACATATTATCAGCGTGACAACTCAATTTTAAATATCGTTATATCGCCGTCGTGTTAATGAAAAATTATTCTCCCGCAACCAGTTCACCGATTCTCACGATGACTTCGGTAGCTTTTTGCATGGATTCAAGCGGAACATATTCATAAGGTCCGTGAAAATTATGTCCGCCCGCAAAAATATTCGGACAGGGCAGACCCATAAAACTCAGTCTTGCACCGTCTGTTCCGCCTCTGATCGGCTGTACTTTTGGTGTAACGCCAACATCTTTCAATGCCTGCTCAGCGATTTCAACCGATCGGAATTTTTCTTTTACTTTTTCCATCATATTGAAATATTGATCGCCCATATCGAGTTCGATACTGTCTTTTCCGTATTTCTGCTGCATTTCCACAACGATTTCTTCGATCAGTTTTTTTCTTGCGACAAAATGGTCCATATCGTGGTCTCTGATGATGTACTGCAATTCGGCTTCAGAAACATTTCCCTTCATTTGTGTCATGTGGAAAAATCCTTCTCTGCCTTCTGTTGATTCCGGAACTTCATCTGCAGGAAGACCGTCAGCAAATTCTCTTGCCATGGTTGAAGCATTGACCATCAGACCTTTTGCATAACCCGGATGGACGCTTTTTCCGTGGAATTTGATATGTGCATAAGCCGCATTGAAGTTCTCATATTCCAATTCTCCAATCTCGCTTCCATCCATGGTGTACGCCCATTCTGCACCGAACTTTTCAACCGGAAAGAAATCCGCGCCTCTTCCGACTTCTTCATCTGGTGTAAATCCGATTGCGATTTTTCCATGTTTGATTTGCGGATTTGCAATCAGATATTCCATTGCTGTCACGATTTCGGCCACACCCGCTTTGTCGTCGGCGCCCAGCAGTGTGGTTCCATCGGTACAGATGATGGTTTGACCTTTGTATTGTTTCAGATCTGCAAACTCATTTGGGCTCAAAACCATTTTGTCATTCAGTCTGATGTCGCCTCCGTCATAATTTTCGATGATCTGCGGTTTTACATTTTCACCCGAAAAATCGGGCGAAGTATCAAAATGAGACACAAAACCGATGGTCGGAACCCGATGAACGATGTTTGACGGCAGAAAGCCCATCACATAGGCATTGTCGTCGATTGATACATCCTCAAGACCAATCGATTTCAGTTCTTCAAACAGATATTTAGCAATGTCCCACTGTCTTTTTGAACTCGGAAAGTCTTCGACAAAAGGAATACTTGTCGAATGGAAACTCACATATTTCAGAAATCTTTGTTTTAGCTTATCGTTCCAAATTTTGTCCATTTCTCTAAATTTTTTTTGTAAAAGTAGGAAATTCTATATCTTTCGGCTTCCAAAAAGCGAAGAAAATTTAAGATGGAGAAAGTCAAGATTATCGAATGTCCGAGAGACGCAATGCAGGGAATCCATGATTTTATTCCGACCGATAAAAAGATCAGCCATCTGATCAAATTGCTGAAAGTCGGTTTTGACACCATCGACAGCGGCAGTTTTGTGTCGCCCAAAATCATTCCTCAGATGGCTGACACTGCCGAGCTGATGGAAGCCGTAAAAGATATTCCGCATTCGTCCAAACTGTCTGTGATCATTGCAAGCGAAGGAGGTGCAGAAAGAGCGCTCAGACATTCAAATGTGGATTTGCTCGGTTTTCCGTTTTCGCTTTCTGAACAGTTTCAGGAAGACAATACACACAAAAGCATTGAACAGTCATTTGAGAGCATTAAAAATATTTTGAAAATGATCCAAGATACGGACAAAGAACTTTTGGTTTATTTTTCAATGGCTTTTGGGAATCCGTACGGAGATCACTGGAGTGTTGATCTGGTCAAAGACTGGGCGGTTCGTTTTGCCGATATCGGGGTAACCCGGATCAATCTTTCTGATACTACTTCTATGGCACATCCCGATGATGTGGAGGAATTGTTCAAATCGCTGATTCCGAAATATCCCGAAATTGAATTCGGCGCTCATTTTCATTCAGAATATCATCAATGGTTTCCAAAAGTGGATGCCGCATACAAAAACGGATGCAGAAGATTTGACGGCGCGATCAAAGGTTTTGGCGGTTGCCCGATGGCAAAAAATGATTTGGTCGGAAATACGGCTACCGAAAAGCTGATTACTTATTCAGAAAACGTTAAAGCAGACCACGGATTGGATCTGATGGCATTTGAATCAGCCTATAATTCTGCAATGGAAGTAATGGGCTGAATCAATGGGTGTTGTGATGATTTTTTAATTTCCTAATTGAATTTTAACTAAATTTGTTTCAACCTAAACATTATTCAAAATGAGAACCGCTATTTTATTTATCAGTATGCTCTGTTTCCTGAATTGCAACGGGCAGAACAAGAAATCAGACACGAAAGCCACGGATTCAGCATCCGATTATTCTTCAATATTTAAAATCCTAAAGGACAATCTGATCAAGAATGTAAAAAGAGACAATCCGGATTTTGAAGTTGAGAATTTTGAAAACAACGAATATTTCAGCCTTGATCTGAGATTCGATGGCGCACCCTATGGCGGATATTATTTTTCAAAAAAGAAAGAAGACCAGCTATTTGGAGATTTGAATGCCGACGGAGTTGATGACATAGTGGTCAGTGTGGAATCCAATTCAGGCGGAAATACTTCATACACAAATTATTATCTGTTTCTTTCGAAAAACGGAAAATATGAACTTGCAAATCCCGACAGTTGGGACATTCCGAGTCAATGCGACAAAGAAGGCTACGGAAGATTTGTGCTGATGGAAATTTCCAATGGAAAACTGATCGGAGAATCACAGTGCATGACTGAAAATGACCCGAGATGCTGTCCTTCGGTGATTTACACAACCGTGTTTGAGTTTAATGACGGATCTTTGAATTGGATCAGTACCGATTTCAAAGAAAACAGAACACTGGAAGATTATCAGTCCAATTAGTCAGTTTCATGAAACATTTTTAAATTGCAGCCTGTTTATAATAATCAAAATAACAAACCGTTTGAATACAAAGTTGACAAAAACAATTGAAAAGAATTGAATGAGAGTTAGAATTATTAAAAAAATCATAATTGTATTTTCAGTTATTGCAGGACTGACCGGCTGTAAAAATAAATTGAGTTTTTCTAAACAAAAAGGAGAGGACGAAAAGATCATTGTCCAGTACAAAGACCATTTTCTGACCGATCGAGACATACTGCTGATTCTGCCCAAAGATGTTTCAAAAGAAGACAGTACAAAATTGGTCAGTGCCTACATAGAAGAATGGGTAAAGAAGAAGGCGATCGTTGACAAAGCAGAAGAGAACATAGATGCACTGACGCTCAAAGAAATCGACAACAAAATGGTTGAATACCGTCAGGATTTGCTGATCAATGCCTACAACAATTATCTGATCGACAAGACGATCAAAGATTCGATTCTTGATTCTGAGGTGAGAAATTATTTCGAAGAAAACAAAAAGAGTTTTCCGCTCAATAAGGATATTGTGAATTTCCGTGCACTTACGGTATACAAAAACGATGAATCAAAAGCCGAAAAGCTGTTCAATACCGGCAGGGATGAAGATTTTGACGAAGCGCTCAAACTTTCGCTGGCGTCTGGTCTGCCGTATCACGATCAGGACAGCAGCTGGTATTCGGTCGAATCATTGGCCGGTCAGTATCCGCAGCTTGGTGATGCTGACAACCTCAGTCAACTGCTCAACAGAAGGAGGCTGAAAATGACCACTGATTCGACTGCAATTCTGATCAGAATTCTAAAATTAAAGCCAAAAGGAAGTGAGGCGCCTTATGAATTTGTTAAACCTACCATAAAAAATCTATTACTTAACAAAAGAAAGTTAAATTTGCTCGGTGATTTGCAAAACGAATTGTACAAAGAAGTAATCAATAAAAACGAAATCAAGATTAATGAGAAATAGAATATTTTTGACTGTACTGGCTGTATTCGGATTTTCAATCTGTCTGAATGCACAGCCGACAGACAATCCGCAGAATCAGCAGAAAATTGACGGAGTAGCGGCAGTTGTGGGGGACGAAGTTATTCTGGATTCGGATATACAGCGTGACTATGTGAGAGCGATCGCTCAGGGATTCAAAGTGGAGAGCAACTGTGATTTTTTTGAAAACATACTGATTGAAAAGCTGTTGGTGGCAAGAGCAAAAGAGGACACACTGATTTCGGTTACAAACGATCAGGTGGACCGTCAGGTGGATGCGACCATTCAGCGTTTTCTTACTCAGGGAAGCGAAAAGGAAATCCTTGATTATTTTGGTTTCAATACCATGAACGAACTCAAACAGGATTTGCGCGGAATCGTCAGAGATCAGGCTTATGCGGATGAAAAACAGAGACTGGTTACCAGAGGTCTGGATGCGACACCCGAAGAGGTGAGAGAGTTTTATGAAAAATACAAAACCGAACTGCCGGATGTGCCCGAAGAGGTCAGTCTTTCGCATATTGTGATCAATCCGATCATCAAACCCGAAAATGAACAAAAGGTGATTGATGATCTGAAACGTTATAAAAAAGAAGTAGAAGAGGGAGCGAGTTTTGCAACCAAAGCGATTCTGTATTCAGATGATCCGGGTTCTGCCTCTGCCGGCGGATTGATCAAAAATGTGAAACGCGGACAGATGGTGCCCGAATTTGATGCAGTGGTCTTCAATCTTCAGGAAGGCGAAATTTCAGAACCTTTTAAAACCGATTTTGGCTATCACATCGCAATGCTTGAAAAGCGGAGAGGGCAGGAGCTCGACATCAGACATATACTGATTCGTTTGAAGCCGACTGCTGATGAATTGGCGGAAACCAAAACAAAACTGGACTCAATCGTTTCATTGATTGATTTGGGCGAATTGACTTTTAAAGAAGCCGCATTCAAATATTCTGTTGACAAATACACCAAATACAACGGTGGAAAACTGATGGACAATCAAACGGAAGAAGACCGTATGGACAGAAGCAAACTGCCTGCAAAAACACTATCTGCAATCGTTGGATTGAAAGATGGCGAAATCTCAAGATCGTTTGAAGATGAATTCAACAACCAGACAGTAGTCAGAATTGTCAGACTTGATGAAACCATTCCGGCGCACAAGATTAATCTCGAAACCGATTATGCACGCCTGAAAAACCTGACCATCAATTCAAAACGTCAGGATATGCTGATGAAATGGGTCAACAGTGAAATTCACGATACTTTTATCAGCATCGACAAAGATTATGACAACTGCCAGTTCAGAATGAATTGGAGAAAAGAAGATTTCTTCACGCCCAAGAAAAATTAAAATCATAAATTCAATTGGTAACCCATCAATAAGCCCGAATGCCCGGGCTTTTTCTTTGTTCGTTAATTGTCAGTCCTTTTTAAAGAAACTGTCCACAAATTCAAATTTGTCAAATGGCTGAAGATCGTTGACACCTTCGCCGACGCCGATATATTTTACAGGAATTTTAAACTGATCAGAAATTCCTATTACCACCCCGCCTTTTGCGGTTCCGTCCAGCTTGGTGACAGCCAGTGCGGTCACTTCGGTCGCCTGGGTGAACTGTTTTGCCTGTTCAAAAGCATTTTGTCCGGTCGATCCGTCAATGACCAGAAGGACTTCATGAGGTGCATTCGGATAAACCTTCTGCATCACTCTTTTGATTTTTGAAAGCTCGTTCATCAGATTGACCTTGTTGTGCAGACGGCCGGCAGTATCGATCAGAACCACATCCGCTCCCTGCGATTTTGCAGACTGAAGCGTGTCAAAAGCAACCGAAGCCGGATCTGATCCCATCGCCTGTTTTACAATCGGTACACCAACTCTTTCTGACCAGATCACCAGCTGATCGACAGCTGCTGCGCGAAAAGTATCTGCAGCGCCAAGCAGAACCTTCTTGCCGTCCTGTTTGAAACGGTTGGCAAGTTTGCCAATGGTGGTGGTCTTGCCGACACCGTTCACACCGACCACCATAATCACAAACGGTTCATCCTGTTCCGGAATTTCATATCCTGCCGAATCCGTATCTTCATTTTCTGACAACAGACCTGCAATTTCTTCTCTCAGGATTTCATCGAGTTCAGCTGTATTGACATATTTGTCGCGTGCCACTCTTTCCTCGATTCTTTCTATGATTTTCAGTGTTGTTTCAACGCCCACATCAGAAGTGATGAGCACTTCCTCCAAATTGTCGAGTACCTCATCGTCCACTTTTGATTTTCCGGCGATGGAACGGCCGAGTTTTTCAAAAAATGATTTCTTTGATTTCTCAAGACCTTCGTCCAGTTTTTCTTTGCTTTCCTTGCCTAATATTTTTTTGAACCAGCTCACAAAATAATTATTTGGTGCAAAGATACGATTTACGGATATAAAAAAAGGCCGCAAAATGCGACCTTGTTATTGTATCTGAATGCTGATTATTTGAATTCGTCTTTCACGTGATCAGCGCTCACAACCTTTTCTTCAAAATAGTAGGCACCTGTTTTTGGCGATTTTACCATTTTGATCACTTTGGTCATCTTTTTTGAACCTGTCTGCAGGGTTGCTACGGTTTTCTTTGCCATGGTATCCTATTTTTATTTGATTTCTTTATGAACTGTGTATCTCTTCAAAACCGGATTGTATTTCTTCAACTCGATTCTGTCAGGTGTATTCTTTTTGTTTTTGGTGGTGATGTATCTTGACATACCCGGCATACCGCTCTCTTTATGTTCGGTGCACTCCAAAATTACCTGTACTCTGTTTACTCCTTTCTTTGCCATGATGAATACATTTAATCGATTAATCCGTTTTTACGTCCTCTCCTTACCGCTTCCTCAATACCAAGTTTGTTGATGGTTTTAAGTCCTCGGGTAGATACATTCAATGTAATCCACTCGCCGGTATCGGGCATAAAAAATTTTTTCTTGAACAGGTTAACTTCAAAAGTACGCTTGCTCTTATTGTTTGCATGAGAAACATTGTTTCCCACCATTCTTTTCTTTCCGGTGATTTGACAAATTCTTGACATTTGTTCCTGATTTTTTTCGGACTGCAAAGATAGGAATTTATAATTCAGAAAAGCAAAACTTTTAATCTTAAATTTCATCTTTCTTTTTTTGTGGGTTTAATGTAGGTTTAACAATGCTGTAAATCAGCAGAATAGCCATTGCGATGAGCCCAAGTCTTGCCAGATAATCACCGTGTTTTGCATAAAAGGTGATATCGTCATTCAAATAGGCTCTGCCAATCAGAGCACCCTTAGTATCATAGGGAAGTGAAGACACAACCTCGCCTCTTTGATTGATAAATGCCGAAATTCCTGAATTTGCAGAACGGACAATATCTCTTCGGTTTTCAATCGCTCTCAGATTGCCATACAGAAACAGCTGAACATGACCATCAGATTCACCCCACCAGGAGTCATTGGTCATAATAAAAAGAACATTTGCGCCTTTCTTTATATAATCTGTAGTGAATTCACCGTAAACCGATTCATAACAGATGATAGGCGCCACCTTTGCAGGATTGAATGAATTGACAAAAACAGATCTTTCCTTTTGGGTCAGATGGGTTCTCACCGTTCCGCCAAAATTGAGCATCAGGTCGCCAAGCACAGGTTTGAGCACCGTCATGTACGGAAAATGCTCAACGCCTGCTACTAATTTTGATTTGTAATAATATTGGATGCTGTCTCTTTTGTTGATTTGAATACCGGCATTCATCACATCATACCAGGTATCCGAATTTCCCCAACGGGTTGCAGTTTGGGTGGCTAATTTTTCGTACGGATAAAAACGCATCAGTTCAACACCCGAAACAAATGAAAGCTTTGGAAATTCTGCAAATCCCATCTGAATATTCTGAACCAGCATATCGGCAGGCAGCCGGTCAACATTCAGACCCGGACCCGAGCCCGGAAATGCTGTTTCGGGTGCTACCACAAAATCGACTTCGGGTGTCATCCGCTGTCTGGCGAGTACAATCAGATCATCCACAATATCAAACGAATCAATGCTGTATTTTTCGGTATAGGGATCGAGTTTCGGCTGAAGTGCTATGGCTGTGATCGGGTCGCCTTTTTCTTTGTAATTGTTAAAAATCAAAAACGAAATTCCGACCGGAATACCGATCCAAAGCAGCGCAAACAGCGCGAATTGTTTGCTGTATTTTGTTTTCTTTGATTCAATCCTTCGGTTCAGCAACCAAAACATAATCAGATTTCCGCCGAGTATCCATAGTGTACCTCCAAAAGTTCCGGTGTATTCGTACCATTGAATCCATTTCGGGTAATTTGCAAAACCGTTTCCCAGATTGAACCAGGGCCAGGTCATCTGCCACCACAGATGAAGTTTTTCAAATGACATCCAGATTGCGGTCAGAAAAATCAGACCGACGCAAATTGAAGTTCTTGTTTTTACTTTGTGAAAAATCAGAAACACAAGACTCATCAGTGTGGCATTGAACAGCAACGGAAAGCCGAATGATATCCACGAATCATGGAGTTCACCCGCCGCATTTGTTTCCTGTGCATTGTGCAGCCACCAGATGCCGATTCCGTTCCAGATCGAAAAAGCGAGAAATGAAAGCCAAAAGATCTTTCTTCCTTTTTTTTTGACGGATTCATCTTTTGAAATTTGGTGTTCCAAAAACAGCAGCGGTATAAAACCAAAAAACAGAAGGATCGGAAAACCGTGGGACGGCCAGCCCAATGCCAGAAGCAGACCAGAAATAACGGCAGCGGTAATGAATTTCAACATGTGCACAAAGTTAGACGAATTACGGATATTGAAAAGATGATTTTTTTTAATGATTTAGAGTTGTCTTCAAAAGACTGAACTGACAAAACTCAGTCCCGTCGGATCAATAAATTTTTGCGGACTGTAAATTTATCTTACCTTTGCAGCGGGCAAGTCCTACACAACCAGCTCCTGGTCAATCCCCCAGGGTGGGAACACAGCAAGGGTATCCGGTCGTAGCGGTGTGATGTAGTCAGCTTGCCTTTTTTTGTGCCCTGTTGTCAGCCAAGTCTGCTGTTGAATCCTGAAACAGAATTTTATACACCGCTGTTTAAAAAAATATCTCAGACAAACGATTTCTAAAAGGCCCGACTCAATAATTTGTTGTAATTTTGCACCCATTGAATTTTGATCAATGGAACCCGACTCAGTTAAATACATTTTTGTCACCGGCGGCGTTACTTCATCGCTGGGAAAAGGAATCGTCGCTTCTTCACTCGGCATGTTGCTGCAGTCAAGAGGCTATTCAGTAACCATCCAAAAACTTGATCCCTATCTGAATGTGGATCCCGGTACGCTCAACCCGTACGAACACGGCGAATGCTATGTGACCGAGGACGGCGCCGAGACCGATCTGGACTTGGGACACTACGAAAGGTTTCTGAACCATCCGACTTCTCAAGGCAACAGTGTGACTACCGGAAGAATCTATCAGACGGTGATCGAAAAAGAGAGAAGAGGAGACTATCTGGGCAAAACGGTTCAGATCATTCCGCACATCACAAACGAAATCAAAAGAAGAATTAAACTGCTGGGCAACAGCGGCGAATTTGATATCGTAATCACTGAAATCGGTGGAACGGTCGGCGATATAGAGTCGCTGCCGTTTATTGAAAGCGTCAGACAGATGACCTGGGATTTGGGTGAAAAAAATTCAATGGTAATTCACTTAACACTGATTCCGTATCTGGCGGCAAGCGGTGAACTGAAGACAAAACCGACTCAGCACTCGGTGCGTTCGCTGATGGAAAGCGGTATCCGTGCAGATGTACTGGTGACCCGTACCGAATATCATCTGCCAAAAGATGTAAAAGAAAAACTTGCATTGTTCTGCAATGTGAAAAAAGGAAATGTGATAGAAAGCATTGATGCAGATTCGATTTATGAAGTTCCTCTGCTGCTGCACGATCAGAAATTTGACGAAGTAGTATTGAGAACTCTCGATCTGCCATACGACAAACCACCCGAGCTCGACAGCTGGATCAATTTTGTAGATAAATTTAAAAATCCGGCCCATCAGATTGAAATCGCTCTGGTCGGAAAATATGTGTCGCTTCAGGATTCATACAAATCAATTGCAGAAGCATTGGTTCACGCAGGCGCATCTACCGATACAGGTGTAAAAATCAGATGGGTTTATTCGGGCGATCTTATCCCTGAAAATGCCGATTCTATGCTGAGCGGAGCGGACGGAATACTGATTGCGCCCGGCTTTGGCGACAGAGGAATCGAAGGTAAGGTTACAGCCGCCAATTATGCAAGAAGAAATAAGATTCCGACTTTTGGAATCTGTCTGGGAATGCAGATCATGGTGATTGAATTTGCAAGAAATGTGCTCGGTCTGAAGGATGCGGATACGCTTGAAATCAACAGCCACACCACAAATCCGGTTATCAATCTGATGGAAGGCCAGAAAAATATCACCAGCAAAGGCGGTACGATGAGACTGGGCAACTGGAAATGCACACTCAACAAAGATTCAAAAGCATACGAAATTTATAAAAAAGAAACCATTCAGGAACGTCACAGACACCGTTATGAATTCAACAACGATTATCTGGACGATTTTGAAAAAAATAATTTTGAAGCGGTCGGAAAAAATCCGGATACCGGTTTGGTCGAGATCATGGAATACAAAGACCGGCCGTTCTATCTGGGCGTACAGTTTCATCCCGAATACAGAAGCACCGTGGTCAACCCGCATCCGCTCTTTGTCAGCTTTGTTGAGGCTGCATTAAATCAAAATCAAAACAAAAAAATTCATGCAACAGGAAAAAAAGCCGGATAACAATACTTTTATCGCAATGCTGCTGATGGGTGCCCTATTGTTGGGGTACTTCTACATAAACAAACCGAGCGAGGAAGAACTGCAGGAAAAACAGAGACAGGAGCAAGTCGATGCAAAAAAGTCTGATGACGGCAAAAAAGATTTGGCGCAGGTTCAGCAGGAACAAAGCGTTCAAAGTCCGGCTGATTCAACATTCACGGTTGCAAAAGCAGAAGACTATCAGCTCGAAAGTCCGAAATTCAATCTTAAGTTTTCAGGAAAAGGAGGTCATATTTCAGAACTTGAATTAAAAGGTTATACAGCTTATTCCAAAAAATCAAAAGACAACAAAAAACCGCTTTTCTTAATCAATGAAGGAAACAATCAGTTCAATCTCGAATTGAGCGGAAAAGACGGAAAGACAATCAATACATCTGAACTTTCTTTCGCACCGACTGTTCAAAAACACGATTCAGTTACAGTTGTGACGATGACTGCACCGGTCAGCGGCGGCGGACGGCTTGATTATGTCTATACCGTTGGGAATGATTATACGGTCGGTTTTGAAATCAAATCATCAGGTATTCACGAGCTGACCAACAGCAAGGATCTGAAACTCGACTGGAAATTCAAAGCCGGAAGCATTGAAAAGGGAAAACAGCAGGAAGGATACTGGTCACAGACTTATTATCGTTTCAAGGGAACCGACAAAGTCGAATATGAACTTTTTGGTTCTGACAAATGGAACGAAGACAAAAGCATTGACTGGATCGCATTCAAACAGCAGTTTTTCTCATCGATTTTGTCATTTGACGAAGGTTTCCCAAATCCGGTCGGCGGATCAGAACAGATAGACGAAAAGGTGGATTCGCTTCACAGCCGCGATTATCATTTCACATCCGTGCTTCCGATTGCGGGCAGCGAACTGAATTACAAGATGCAGTGGGACTTTGTACCGCTTGATTATAAAATACTGACCGAACCCCAATACAAAGGAAAAGATTTTGATGAAATCATTCCTTTCGGCTGGTCATTGCTCGGTTGGATCAACCGCCATTTCTTTTTGGTCATCTTCAGCTGGCTTGCAAAAATGGGAATGACTTATGGTTGGGTAATCTTTTTGATGACCATCATCGTAAAACTGGTGCTTTCGCCCATCATGTACAAACAGTACAGACAGAGTGCGATGATGCGTGTTCTCAGGCCGGAAATCAATGAGATCAATGAAAAATTCAAAGGGAAAGAGAATGCGGTCAAAAGACAGCAGGCAACCATGGAACTGTACCGAAAGGCCGGAGCCAACCCGCTTTCGGGCTGTTTGCCGGCACTGATACAGCTGCCGATTTTCTATGCGCTGTTCAGATTCTTCCCGAACGTGATCAATCTTCGCGGACAGTCCTTCCTTTGGGCAGACGACCTGACTGCTTATGATTCTGCGGTTTTGCTTCCGGATTGGATACCGTTTATGAACGGACACCTCAGTATTTTTGCATTGGCCTATATCATTGCGATGGTGATTTATTTCAAAATCTCAGGTTCGATGGACAGTTTCAATCAGCCGCCACAGGAGGGAATGCCCGATATGCGAATGATGAAATACATGATGTATCTGATGCCGATTTTCTTCTTTGTGTTCCTGAACAATTATGCTTCGGGTCTTTCGTGGTACTATCTGGTGTCAAACGTGATCAACATCGGAATTGTACTGGTGATCAAAAATGTACTGATCAACGATGAAAAGATTCACGCAAAAATTCAGGAAAACAAAGCAAAACCGAAGAAACAGAGCAAATGGAGCAAAAAAATGCAGGAACTGATGACACAGGCACAGGAGCAGCAGAAGCTTCAGGAACAGAGAAAGAAAGGGAAGAAGTAGGGCTTGGTCTGATGTAGGATGTAGGATGTTGGATGTTGGATGTTGGATGTAGGATGTTGGAAGCGTTTTCTCAATGTAGCTTGATAATTTATATCATTATAAGGTTTCATAATAATGACTTTAACCCTGCCTTCGATAAGCTTAGGATGAAAACCTGCAATTTGAAACCTGATTCATGAGTATAACTTACTGCCAGAATCAGATATAATATTTACAGCTTCATCTGTGAAATCTATGAGAAATCAAACTCTTATATCTTTCCAACGAAAAGCAAAAAAACATTCTAACCTCTAATCTCTGACTTAAATAGGTCAAAAACCCCGATTGAGTTTAAACCTTCCCATATTTGTTTTCCAAAAAATCAATGGTAGATTTCATAATTTTCTTGAGAACTTCCTGATCGATGTCCGAAAGTTTTTTGACATAAATACATGATTTCCCCATTTTAAATTTTCCGAGTTTATCAAGCTGTTCCTGCTGATCTCTCTGATCTTCACAACCTGAGTTGACATAGAGCGTCAGTGCAGTTTTTCGGGGCGAAAATCCAACAAGCGGCCAGTCTCCTTCCTGCCTGCTTCTCTCGGATTTGTAATGATATTTTCCAAACCCGATGATTGAAGTACCCCACATTTTGGGTTCATATCCTGTGAAATCCCGCATCATTTTGAGCAGTTCAAAACTGTCTTTCTTTTTCTGTTCGGTGTCTGCAAACGAGCTGATAAATTCATTCACATCAGCATCTGTCTGTTTGGTTTTGATTTCGGCCATGTTTTGTTTTTTTATTTTCTTAAAATCTTTTCCATCGGTCTTCCTTTTGCCAGTTCATCAATCATTTTGTCCAGATATCGAATCTGGCGCATCCGTTCTTCTTCGATTTCCTCTATCCGATAACCGCAAATCACTCCTGTGATTTTTGATGCATTCGGATTGATTTTGGGTGCATTTGAGAAAAAGTTTTCAAAATCGGATTTGTCATCAATGATTTTTTGAAGCTGTTCACTGTTGTATCCGGTCAGCCAGCAGATGATTTCATCCACTTCTTCTTTTGAACGTCCCTTTTTTTCTGCTTTTGCAATATAATGCGGATAGACAGATGCAAAAGACATTTTGTAAACTCTCGAATTGTCTGTTTTCATTTTGTGATATTTTGTCAGGGTTTCATTTTCCAGATTTTATCAGAAAACGGCAGATATTCTGACAATGCAGCAGAGCCGTACCAATTGTAAATTTCATAATCGAGCAGCCTGTTTTTTATGGCCGGATCGGTTTTCAGCAATTCTTCAGCTTCTTCGATTGACCCGATTTTGTCCAGAATAAAGATACCTCTGTAATTGTTTTCATTTTTTCCGAGAGGCCCGGCAACAATGATTTTTCCATTCTCAACGAGTCGGTTTATGTTTTCAAGATGACCTCTGAAACTCTCGCCAATCAACGATTTGTCATCTGTTTTGTTGTCACCCGAAGTGAGTATGACCAGAAAAAAACTTTTCATTCCGTAGTCGTCAGCGCCCAGCTTTTCGGCAAGTGCTTTGTCGTAATTTGGATTTGACTGATTTTCTGTTTGGCCGAAAGTCGCACTGACCGCCAAAGAAATGATTAGAAACAGACTGTATTTCATATTGATGATTTTGGTTTTTCGGATTTAAATTTAATCATTCATTGTCATTTTTTCGCACTTTGACTTTCAAAATCAGTTTTTTTAATCTGAAACCAAAGATGTTCGATTCCTTCAAGATCAAATTTTTCAATCCATCTGAAACCTGATTTTTTCAGAATATTTATCGAATTGATATTTTCAGTTTCCGCCATTGCAAAAACTTCTGCTGTACCGATTTTTTCAAATGCATATTTGAGCGAAGCGAAGGCAGCCTCGGTGGCATATCCCTTTCCCCAATGTTTTCTGATCAGCCGATAGCCGAGATCATAATAATTTTTGCGATGATTTGTCATTTCAGTTACAAATTTCAATCCAGCCCAGCCGATAAATTCATTTGTTGATTTACTGACCACCGCCCAGCGGCCGACTCCGTTGTCAATATATTGCTTTCTGATAAATTGTATTGCATCAGTAATCTGATCGATACTTTTCACAGGATCATCTCCAAGAAATCTGTGAACCTCCGGATCAGAATCAAGCTCAAACATCTTTTTCGCATCAGACAAAAGGATTTCCCTTAAAATCAATCGTTCTGTTTCAACAAATATTTTCATCGATGCAATATACAATCAAATTCAATTTGTTTTTTAATGATTCATCTGTGCAAATCTGTGAAATCTGTGAGAAATCAAGCTTTGCCAATGATTAAAAATTCTAATTTCAAACTTTAAAAAGTCACAAGTCTCACATCTCATTTCTGATTAAAAAAGGCCAATTGCCATTGTTTTTGTTTGTTACAAGGAGAATATCTTTTTTTCTGATTTCTGTTGGACGTTTTTTAATTTTTTTTGATCGGCTGACACAAACTGTAGTATTTTCATCTTTGCAAATCTGTGAAATCTGTGGGAAATCAAACTTTGCCAATGATTAAAAATTCTAATTTCAAACTTTAAAAAGTCTCAAGTCTCACATCTTATCGTCTCACGTCTGATTTAAAAATTAACATTTCTCAATAATATCAATTAAATTTGGAGCCAAACAACAAACTATGGAACACTTGGCCGAAATATTTATACTGCTGATGCTCGCAGTTGCATTTCTTCAGTCGGGCATCGACAAAATATCTGACTGGAAAGGGAATCTTGAATTTCATACCAAACATTTTGAGAAATCACCATTCAAAAGTATGGTGAAAGCCAATCTTTTTATTGTGCTCATCCTTGAACTGATTTCGGGTTCGCTTTCACTGATTTCAGCCGTGATTATTTTTGCAAACGGTGACATCAGTCTGGCAAAAACTGCAGCCGTATTGTCTGTTGTCACACTGGGCAGTCTGTTTACAGGTCAGCGTTTGGCAAAGGATTATGTGGGTGCACAGACCATAGTTGTCTATCTGATTCCGGTTTTTCTGCTGCTCTGGCTTCTTTTTGGTCAGCAGCCTGCAGTTTAAACCGCCCCGGCTTTACCGGCCAGCCAATTGTTCACAAAACGTTTTCCGTTTTCAAACATTATTTTTCTGACTTTTGATTTTAGTTTGTTCAAATCTGTAAGTTCATGC
>JBAYPM010000038.1:0-24923 GCA_041677705.1 Weeksellaceae bacterium
TATACTTATACGGATTATTGGCAATCGGCGCAATGATCACCCCCTGAATCGGATTGCTGACAAAGCCAAAAGTGGAATATTCCTGATGTTTCAGACCGAAAGGATAATAATGAGATTCATCCAGAATTTTTAAGTTTCCGGTTTGAGGATCTTTGGTGTAACTTACTCTTACATTACCAAGGTGATCAGTATAATTGTTCACCCCGTCAAATAAGACTTGAGCCTGTTTCCCAAGAACATTTTTCCGTAATGGGTTTTCAAATA
The DNA here is from genome assembly GCA_041677705.1 of Weeksellaceae bacterium. Classification (GTDB taxonomy): domain Bacteria; phylum Bacteroidota; class Bacteroidia; order Flavobacteriales; family Weeksellaceae; genus Moheibacter. Next base: position 265 of record JBAYPM010000038.1, read on the forward strand.
CTTTTCCCGTTTGGTGGCGTCCTGCTGATTGATACATCCTTCAAAATATATTAACTTTAATGGTCTTCTCGATTTTGTGGATTCTACCTGTCCTTTGTTGTGCTGCTCAAGTCTTAATTTTAAATTTGAGGTATAACCTGTATAAAACTTTCCGTCAGATTCACTTTCCAAAATTTAAATATAGTAAAACATTTTAACTCAAATTTAAAATTATTTGACAGGATAAACATAATTAAATGCATAATTCGGATTGCCTCCGAGCGAGAAGTTAGTGGCTTTCACATAACCCTCAGCGTGGGGAAAAAATTCCAGAAAATTATCATTGTACTGGAACCCGTCCAAATAATCGGTTGTTTTTATGTTTGTACCGTTGGTCACTTTCTTATAGTTTTAATAGCCTAATAGCGTAGTCACTACTATTTCCCTTACAATTTACAATCCATCATGAATGGATCGTACCCTTCTATCTGAATGATTGAACCAAACTTGGATATAACCTGAAAAGCCAAAAGGTGGTTCATAAGAATAGATGAAGATACTATCTCCCCGAGATTCTGTATAACCTAATTCTTTTATATAATCCGGGGGACCCATAATTTCCAATACTTCATCCGTTGTCATCCCTTTTTCAACTTTTTTTTGATTCTCAAAGTTTTCATTCGGTTTTTTCTGGTTACAACTCAATAAACTAAGAGTGAAAATAAATACAAATATTTTAGTTTTCATAAGTCATTATTTTTTACTTTCATGATACAACCAATTTGAAAAACCTTGAGCAAAATTATTTTTTAATCTTTCTGCTCCAAATCCCAATGCCCCAAACCTGTAACTATGGTATTTCGCACCAAGATAATTTGAATCGTAATCTTGGGCATTAAAAGCACTGTCTCTTGTCCCGGGTAAGAATGATTGCATTCGTTCAACTGTAGCCCCTACAAATTGTCCATACATAAACTCAACGATCATAATATGTATTATCGGGAAAGACCCTTCAGATTTTCTGTTTCGTCGTTTCCGCCTTCTCTGCTTTGTATCTTATATTGCCCTGAGCTCACAAAAGATTTTCAATTTTATTCACAAAGTAATTATTGTTTCCTTATAAGAATACAAAAACAACCCATTAAACACTCCGAATTTTTGCAAATTAGCATCAAAGTGTTTTCTGCCATTCCCAGGCAGTCCTCATACTTTCGTCAAGCGGGGTTTTTGGTTTCCATTCCAATTCTTTTGCGGCCTTCCGGTTATCTGCAAAGGCTTCTGTGATATCGCCTGCCCTTCTGCCGACAATTTTGTAATTTAAATTGAGCCCGTTAACTTTTTCAAAAGTTTTGATCACTTCCAAAACCGTGGAACCAACGCCGGTACCGAGATTGAACACCTCAAGCGGTTCACTGTTTCTCTTTTCAAGCAGACGATTCAAAGCCTTCACATGCGCATCCGCCAAGTCGCAAACGAAGATATAATCGCGGATGGCAGTTCCGTCGCGGGTCGGATAATCATTTCCGAAAACCGAAAGTTGTTCTCGGATGCCGGCTGCCGTCTGGGTCACAAAGGGAACCAAGTTGTTGGGAATTCCTTTGGGTAATTCCCCGATCAAAGCCGAAGGATGGGCACCCACCGGATTGAAATACCGAAGCGAAATCACATTTTTTTTATATGCACTTACAAAATCTTCCAAAATTTCCTCACCCATCTGTTTGGTTTTCGCATAAGGCGATTCTGCTTTTTTGATCGGTGCGCTTTCATCGATTGGCATTTTGTCCGCCTGACCATAAACCGTACAGGATGAACTGAATATGAAATTGTCAATCGAATTTTTCTTCATCGCTTCCAGCACATTGACCAATCCAAGAATATTGTTTCTGAAATACATCAATGGTTTTTCTACGCTTTCGCCCACTGCTTTGTGTGCTGCAAAATGGATGACTCCGTCAATTTCGGTGGTTTCAAAAAAATCATTGATCGCTGTGGTTTCCTTCAAATCGATCGGATGAAAATCAGGCTGGATTCCGGTGATTTCAGAAATTCTGTCCAAAACGAAAAGTTCTGAATTTGACAGATCATCGATGATGACTACTTCATAACCGGACTGCTGCAAAGCGACCACCGTGTGTGATCCGATGTAGCCGAGACCGCCTGTGACTAAGATTTTTTGTTTCAAGTTGCTTTTGTTTTTTTATTTTTCTTATGTTTATAACTTTGAAAAAACTGTATTTTATCAATTATTTATTCCCACCATCGCTTAACGGGTTCTTGCAATTTGGATTCAATATTCGTTCTCGATGAAACCATATTTTTCAGTGCAAAATCTACCCAGCCTTTTCCCCAATATTTTTCGGCGACATTAAATTCAGCCGTACCAATGTCAAAATCACAATCCACATTTGGCACTCTGTAATCTCCCCAATGACAAATCTTTTCAAGTTTTGAATCATACATTTTCCAGATTCCAACAAAAGCATTGTTAAAATATCCGTCAGATTCCAAATCTAAATCATTGAATTTTATGATATCATCCGAAAGATTCCATTTGGATTGCAGTTGCCCCTTAAAAACTCCGGAATGCGGCTGTTTGTCATTTTCATAAAATTCATATTCGGCAGTCAGCAATCCCTGTTTATCGGTCCTTCCTTTGTATTCATCATCAACACCGAAATGCTGATTTTCTGTTTCCTGAATTTTTGAAATAGAAATTTTTCCGACAAATTCACAAACATTTGCTTTTACCATTGATTTCCCGTAAACATAGTATTCGTCGGGGTGAGATAAATTTTTTGAGACACTAATTATTTTGATTGAAATTCTCTCATATTCATCTCCAATGATTCCATAAACAAATTGTTCGTCGGTCTTCAGCCATAAATCCGAAAAATTATATTTCAAGTATGAATCAATTTTATTCTCTTCGGTTAATTCCTGGCCGTTCATTATATCGGTATGGCAATGTACTTTCTGTCCAAATATCGGGACGGATAGGAAAATCATAACCGATATAAATTGAAACTTCATTTGAACTGTTTTAACTAAAAAATTCTTTGACCGAAGCGGTGATAAATTCCAGCTGCTCATCATCCAATTCAGTATGCATCGGCAGCGAGAGAACTTCATCAATCAGCCTGTTGGTATTTGGGAAATCTTCATCGTGATAACCGCCGGTGTCATATGCTTTTTGTTTTCTGAGTGGAACCGGATAATAAATCATCGCCGGGACTCCTTTTGATTCCAAAAATTCTTTCAGTTCATTTCTTTTTCCGTTGGTCACCCGCAAAGTATATTGATGAAACACATGGTTTGAATCAGCCGCCATTCCCGGAATTTTCAATCCGTCAACAGCTGCAAACGCACGGTTGTAATATTCGGCTGCTTTTCTTCTTGCCGTATTGTATTCATTCAGATGCGGAAGTTTCACCCTCAGTATGGCCGCCTGAATGCTGTCTAATCTTGAGTTGACACCGATTTCGTCATGATAATATCTTTTGTACATGCCGTGGTTGACAATTCCTCTCAAACGGTGTGCAAGCGCATCGTCATTGGTAAAGAGCGCACCGCCGTCACCGTAACATCCCAGATTTTTTGACGGAAAAAACGAAGTCGCACCGATATGTCCGATGGTGCCCGCCTTGTTTCCTTTGTAATCCGCTCCGATTGCCTGTGCGGTATCTTCCACCACAAAAAGATTGTGTTCGTCTGCAATCTTCATGATCTCATCCATATTGGCGCACTGACCAAAAAGATGGACAGGAATGATCGCTTTTGTTTTTGGTGTAATCGCCTTTCTGATCTGTTCCGGATCGATCAGGAAAGTATCATAATCCACATCGACCAAAACTGATTTCAAGCCGAGAAGATGAATCACTTCAACGGTTGCTGCAAATGTAAAATCTGCAGTGATCACTTCGTCGCCGGGTTTCAAATCAAGCGCCATCAGAGCGATCTGAAGCGCATCGGTTCCGTTTCCGCAGGGAATCACATGTTTCACATTCAGATATTCTTCCAATTCGGCCTGAAAATTTTTCACTTCGGGTCCGTTGATGAATGCACACGAATCAATCACAGACTGAATCGATTCATCTATATCATTTTTGATTTTTCGGTACTGAGCCCCCAAATCAACCATTTGTAATTTACGCATTGCCAAACAAATTTTGAGCAAATGTAGTGAATCAGTGTTAATGGTAAAAAATTTATGGGTTTTTGACTATCTTTGTTGGGATAAATCTTTCGGTATGGAAACCCTGATTGTAAAGAAAGCCTCAAAAGAAGATTTGGAATTGCTTCTAAACATTGCCAAAAAAATGGGAATGGATATACAGCGCATTCCCAAAGCGAAAAATGCAAATTATTCTGAAGAAGAAATAGAAGAAGCAATTATGAAATTATCAAAAAAGGTGAACAAAAGCATTACAAAAAAATGGTTTAAAGAAATGGGGTTGGATTATGATCGTTATAGCCGACAGTAATATACTTATCAGTGGACTTTACAATCCCAAAGGAGCAATTTCAAAAATCCTGAACACAAAAAGTAAAATTCAATTTCTTGCTCCGGATTATCTTTTTGAAGAAATAGAAGAACATCATTCAGAAATAATGCGCTACACAGATAAATCCAAAAAATACATTCACGAAGAATTGAATAAACTTACAGCAAAGATTTCAGTAATCTGCTCAAAGAGTGTTTCCCTGGAAAATAAGCCTAAATCAATTGAACTTATATACGACATTGATGATGCGCCTTTTGTTTCACTTCATTTCCATACCGGTCATAAAATATGGACGGGCGATAAAATTCTTATCAAAGGTTTGCTGAACAAAGGTTTCGATATTTGTATCACAACCGAAGAACTAAAAAAAATGCTGTACAAAAAAGAATAAATTCCCAATGCAATACCTGTACACTTTGTTCATTTCAATATACGGAACTGCGGTTTCAATTGCATCTGTCTTCAATCCGAAGGCAAAACTGTTTTCGGACGGCCGCCGAAACTGGGAATCAAAAATGCTGAAGTCGGTTTCAAAAGACGACCGCATCATCTGGGTTCACTGCTCTTCTTTGGGCGAATTTGAACAGGGCCGGCCGCTGATGGAAAAAATCAGAACCGATTATCCGAACCACAAACTGGCGGTGAGTTTTTTCTCGCCCTCGGGTTATGAAGTTCAAAAAGATTACAAAGGCGCAGATTATATTTTTTATCTGCCGATCGATACAATTTCAAATTCAAAAAAACTGATCCGCTCGCTTCATCCCGAAATTTTGATTTTGGTCAAATATGAATATTGGTACAATCTGCTGAACCGATTGAAAAAAAACAGAATTCCGGTGATTGTCATTTCTGCGGTCATCAAGGAGGACAGTTTATTTTTGAGAAGTTACGGCGGATGGTTCAGAAAAATCATTTGTGGAATTTCTCATTTCTTCGTACAAGAAGAGGATTCCAAAAAATTACTGAATTCAATTCATGTCGATCAGGTTACGGTTTCGGGCGACACTCGTTTTGACCGGGTGAAGGAAATTCTGGATTCGGCACCCAAATTGGATTTTGTGGAAAAATTCAAAGCGAATTCAGGTTTAATCGTTGTGGGCAGCAGCTGGCCGGAAGATGAAATAATTCTGGCGGATTACATCAACCGCCAACTTCCACCGGACTGGAAAGTGATTTTCGCACCGCATAATATTGACGAAAAACAAATTCAACAGCTGATTTCGAAACTGAAGAAAAAAATACTTCGCTACACCCGAATGAATGAGAATGAATTGGAAAATGCCGAAGTGCTGATTGTGGACACCGTAGGCTTGCTGACAAAGATTTATGCCTATGCCGATATTTCATATGTGGGCGGCGGCTTCACAAAAACCGGTGTTCACAATACTTTGGAACCGGCTGTTTTTGGCGTTCCACTGATTTTCGGGCCGAATTACAAACAATATTTTGAAGCAAAAGATTTGGTTTATTCGGGTGCTGCCATGGCTTATTCGGACAAAAATGATTTCTTCAGAAAAATGGACGAACTGATTCAAAATGAAGTAATGAGAGAAGAACGAGGCAAGGCAGGTCACCGGTACATTCAAAATAAACCCAACGCCACAGGATTAATTATAGGTTGGTTGAATGATAAATTAAAAACACGAAAAAAATAAAATGAATGCTTTGAATTATGCTCTTTTGAGAAATAAACATAAATTTCTCATATACTTATGATTCGCATGATAATTTAATTCAAACCGTACCGGATTATAAAGGTGAAATCCTTAAAATCGCTAAATGAATAAGATATACAGGCCAACCGGACAAAGCGAATTTCGCATCCGAACGGCGTTCTGTGAACATTTCGATAATCGAAAACGAATAGGATTGATGCTAAAGATTATTGAATTGTAAGAATAGAAAACAGTGGGTTTTCTTAATTGTGTGAAACCATAATGAGCCCAATTCAAACCAACAGTAACCGGGATTAGGTTTTATCCAAACAAAGCACGAAGTTTTCTATTTTTAACCATTAAAAATATCCGCCTCGAGTATGAGGAGTTTTTCCGGCAAATAACAAGAATGATTTTAAAATAAATTCAAAAAAAATCAATCACAACTCATTCAGAATGAATATAGAATGTTTAATTTTGGCATCAATCAACCTCTATCATGAGAACAAAACCGTTAACTCTGTTATTTGCATTTTTTGTCATCGGGCTGACCTTCGCCCAAAATTTACAGCAAAAACGCATTGATTCACTGCAGCTTGAATTATCCAAAGCCAAGACAGATACCGGCAGAGTGATGACACTCAACCGCTTGAGCGAATATGCCGGCTGGCGGATTAACGAAAATGACGCTTGTATAGATTATGCCCAAAAGGGATTGGCATTGGCACAAAAAATCGGTTTCAAAGAAGGGATGGCAAGGTCTTACAATAATATGGGGAACGGACAGTCACAAAAACTTGAAAGAGAATCAGCGCTGGAAAGTTATTTTGCCGCTCTGAAAATCTATAAAGAAACAGGAAATAAACAATGGGAAGGCAGGGTTTATGCCAATATTGCGATTACTTATTCGGATATGAGCAACTACCCCCAAGCCGTCAAATATTATGAAACTGCAATAAAACCGGCAACAGAAGCAGGTGACCAGTTTGGATTGGCAGGGATTTACAGCGGAATCGGTCAGATAAACAAATTACAGGGCAACTTTACCGAGTCGTTAAAAAACGATAGCATAGCCATAAATCTTTATAAAAATATGGGCAATAAAAAGGAAGTAGTAAGGGTTTATCAGAATATAGGAGAAGTGTATATCTATCAGGGCAATACAACAAAGGCACTTGAAAATTATAAAAACAGCCTGGAAACGGCTAAAGAATTAAATGATAAACATTATATCGCCAATGCACTGACTCTCATTGGAGATGTCTATGGTTATCTGGGGAATTATCCTGAAGCCCTTAATGAATTTTATAAATCACTAAAGATATCTGAAGAAATAAATGACAAAAAAAGTATAGGTTTTAGTCGCCTGAAAATAGGCCAGGTATATTTAACACAGGGTAATTTTTCAGCTGCTTTAAAAAATCTGAATATTTATCTGAATATCGGCAAAGAACTTAAGAGCAAAGAAGTGATTTTATTTGCACACCGCATGATTGCAGATGCATATAAACAACAAAATGATTTTCCAAATGCCCTCCAGAATTATTCGGCTGCTTTAAAAGTCGCTGAAGAAATAGGAAACCAATCTGGAATTGCTTATAGCAATATGGGTATTGGAACTGTTTATTATGCACAGTCTGACTTCACCTCTTCACTGAAATACTATTTTGACGCCTTGAAAATATTTGAAACCATAGGAGACAAGGGTGGAATTGCTTCTTGTGACAACGGAATCGGAGCAGTTTATATTGAACTAAACCAGGCTGAAGAAGCAAAAAAATGGTTGCAAGAAGGTCTTTTGCTGCACAAGGAAACAGGTGCTAAAGATGGAATGAGAGATGCTTATAAATACCTTTCAAAAGCAGACAGTGCATTGGGTAATTTTAAAAAAGCATATGAAAACCACAAAATGTTTACAGTGTACAAAGACAGTTTGATCAACGAAGAAAACACCCGGAAACTTACCGAAACCACAATGCAGTATGAGTTTGATAAAAAGGAAGCTGAGACAAAAGCCATGCGGGAAAAAGAAAAGGAAAAAATGAAACTACGATACGGCATAGCGATTTCTGCCATTTTTGTTATTGCGCTCACCGGATTTCTTTTGCTGTATTTCACACGAATGAAAAAGAAAAAGGAAAAACAGATCTTTTTTGCCAACCGTCAGATCATGGAACTCGAAAAAGAAAAAGTGGAAGCCGAGCTCAGGCAGGCACGAAAAGACGTGGAACAATTCCTCACTAAGATCAATGAAAAAAATCAACTGATAAACAGGATTGTCACCGAACTGCAGCAACTGCAGGAATTTCATGATGACAAAAAAACCGAATTGGCCAGAACGCTTACTGAACTCAGGAATACCTCCATTCTGACCGATGAAGACTGGTCTCATTTTCTCTCGGGATTTGATAAACTCTATCCTGAATTTATCCTGAAAATACGGGAAATGCAGCCCAAAATCACTGCCTCCGAACTGCGTTTCCTGATGCTTGTAAAAATTGGACTTTCTACCAAAAGAATGGCCGACACGCTTGGCGTTTCACCCAATTCGGTCAGAGTAACCTGGCGACGGGTGAAAGACAAACTGAACGCTTCTGAAGACGATACACCTCAATCTTTGCTAAACAAAATTGAAAAAGTTACCACAGAAGTCTATTGATGCTTAATTCCCTTCATTGTTTTATTATCAATCAAGAAATCAAAACACAAAAGCTTACTTTTTGCAATCAACACAATATCAATTGACTGCATGCCTTGCATCCAATTGTCACCTTTTTGTCACTCCAATTTTTAAGTGATTTTTTTGATTAATCCATTATTTCGCTTTGTTAATCAAAAATCTTACAAACAATGAAAAACTCTATTTTAAAATTGCTGATTTTTATGTTGGGCACAACTCTTTGTTTTGCGCAACTAAAAATCGCCGAGCCCTCAGAAATTTATGATTTCATGAGGAACTCGGGTCGGGAAGTAAATCTCTCTGACTTTGGAAATTTAAAAAACACAGATGCATTCAAATCTGAGAATTCAGACATTACGTACAATTATTTCAAGCAAACTTATAATGGAATTCCTGTTTACAACAGCCACATTTCGGTGGCTTTGAAAAATGGAAAAATAAAATCCGTTCAGGGCAAATTTATTGACGGGCTGAATCAAATGACACACAAAAGCAACATTGGGATTGCAGCCAATCAGATTGCCGAAATCGCTACAAATACACTCGGTTATGTTCTTATTCATCTCGAAGAAAACCAAAGTGAAGTTGACGGAAAATTTGCAAACAGCAGTTGGTCGCAACCCAAGAAACATGATGAACCGCAATTGGTTTATTTCTTAACCAGTTCCAACGAACTTATCCTGAGTTACCAGTTGGTTGCCCATGTAACGGCAGACGGAAACCAAAAAATCATGTTGCTTGTTGCAGATGCTTCTACAGGAGAAGTTCTTCACAAACATGATTTGCTGTTGAAATGTGATTTCTCGCACGAAGCTTTCTCAAATCCCGACAGGAAAATAAGAAAAAACCTTCAGGAAGCAGACAGGACTTTGGTTCACGAGCAGAGCCTGTCAACCTCAGAAACACCTCAGTACAGGGTCTTTGCATTTCCCAAAGACTCACCTTTGGGCGGTGAACGCGAGTTGCTTATCGATCCTCATTTCCCTGAATATTCGCCTGCCGGATGGCATTCGGAAGGTGAACAGGAAAATTATTATACCATTACCGGAGGAAATAATGTTGCCGTAATGTATGACCACGACAGTGAGAAATTATTAGAAGTGATGAACGGAGGTTATCCCACTCCCGCTGTGGAAGATTTCGTTGATGGCGGAAGCTCAATGAATTTTGATTTTCCATTGGATTTATCGGCTCATCCCAATGAAAGCATGGAGGCTTCCATTACCAATCTTTTTTACTCTACCAACCTTTTGCATGACATATTCTACAGATACGGATTTGACGAGGCTTCCGCTAATTTACAGGGATATAATTTTACAGGAGAAGGACTGGGGGGTGACGGAATTTATGTGTTGGGACAAACCGGAGAATCACTTGGTGAGTTGGATAACGCCTATTGTCTTGTTTGGCCTGAAGGAGAAAGCGCAGTCATGCTGTTCTATCTGTTTACACCTGCCACCCAGGGTGCCCCTATCCATGATTTATTGGAAATAACTACCGAAGGAGATTTACAGGGGACTTACAAAGGCGGCTTTGCCGAATTCGGTCCCATTTTGCCTCCAACACCCATGCCGGCAGAACTGGCCATAATGGAAGATACCAATACTGTTGGGAATGATACTTATGATGGCTGTGATGCCGCGACCAATCCTGGGGAAATCAATGGCAAAATAGCAGTTATAAGGAGAGGAAGTTGTGATTTTGTCCAAAAGACCTCAAACGCTCAGGCGGCCGGTGCTTTGGGCGTTGTAATAGTGAATAATGTTCCGGGAGAAATCGGAGCAGAGACGGGTACATACGGCATGGCCGGATATGGTGATGCGAACTCGGATATCAACATATCTTCCATCATTATTTCAAAGGAAGACGGCGACCAGATTATCTCAGCATTGGAAACCGGCTCACTTGAAGGTTCAATACCACCCCAGGATTTTGAATATCCTGATTTGCAAAGAAAGGACAGCTCCCTCGACAATGGCGTTATATCGCATGAATACGGCCATGGCGTTTCCGCACGATTATCCGGCGGAGGCTTTACCTTTTGTCTGGGCAACCTGGAACAGATGGGAGAAGGATGGAGTGATTTCTTCGGAATGATGTTTACCATGCAACCAGGCGATCAGGGAACCGATGCCAGAGGGCTTGGTAATTATTTGACCTATCATACCTCGGGAGGCGCCGGCTTGAGACCGACAGCTTACTCTACCGACATGACGATAAATCCTTCTACTTACGAGACACTTTCTACTTATACCAACGAAGAATCTCCACACAGGCTGGGCTATGTCTGGGCAACCATGCTTTGGGAAATGAACTGGAATTTAATCAATAAATACGGGTTCAATCCCAATGTTATGGCTACAAGCGGCGGAAACAACAAAGCTTTGCAATTGGTGATTGAAGGTTTGAAGCTTCAGGCCTGCGAACCCGGTTTTGTGGATGGCAGGGATGCCATTTTGGCCGCCGATGAACTTTTGTACGATGGTGAAAATCAATGTGAAATCTGGAAAGCTTTCAGCAAAAGAGGCCTGGGGTATTATGCCGACCAGGGAGACACCAACGACCGCCTGGATGGAACAGCTGATTTTAACATGCCGCCCACAAATATTTTGGATTGTACTCACATGTCTGTCAGTGATATACCTGAAAAAATCGCACAGATTTATCCCAATCCCACCACCGGGCTCATCAATATCCTGACCAAAGAAAACTTTGACAAAATCTCAGTTTCGCTGATGGATATTTCGGGAAGAATCATTCAAACCGATAAAATCAGTATGAACGGGAATTCGGCAAGCATTGATATTTCCGGAAAACCAGCGGGTGTTTACATTTTGAAAATCGTTACACCAAACGGCAGCCAGAGCTTTAAGGTTATTAAAAAATAAAATGATTATCCATAAAATAAATTGTGTGTTATTTTAATTAGTTTATCATTGACCGGGACAGTTCAAAAATCTGTTCCGGTTTTTTTTATTTCGGAATTGATTGAGTTTGAATTTAATTAATTTAAAAACTGATACAAACAACGGTTTCAATCCAATATGAATTACTAAATCAGGACACCGAAGAATGTCATCATCTGCAATGACCAATCTGTTGCTCGGTTATCCGATGAACAACAAACAGAAAAAAATCATCCGAATATTTATTGCATCTCATCAATGACATCCTTGATTTTTCATACGGTTGTGCCAAGTAAGACGGAACTGAAAAATATTGACCTTTCCGGTTCGTGATCCAATTCCACAAGTGGTGACTGCGCTCAAACAAAGGGCGACAGAAAAAAGCACTGAATTTTTATCAGGTGTTTCACCCTATCAGGAATCCTAAATTTTTCTTAAATCTTTTAAATAAAATATATTTAGGTCTTTTACTGTTTTTCAATCAACTATCTTTGGCCCTGAATCAGTTGAAACGGCAAAATCCGAATCCTGATTTGACAGGAAATTTTTCCAAAAGACTAAATTATTTTTATGAAAAATCGGGACTTCCACTCTTTTCACATTCCGGTTATGGGAATCGGATTTACGATCGACACGCCGGTCAAAGTTGCACATTTTGGTATTGATTCAGTAATTTCGATTGTAGACGATATCGTGATCGAACAGCTGAGAGAATTTTATTATGCCGAACTGGGTCTTGAATTTAATCCGATCGGAAAAAGAGACGAAGACTTCAGAGCCAGACGGATTGCCGATTATCTGAATCTTGTCAACCAAATGGTTCTTCGGAAATTTGAAGAAATCAAAGCACAGAATTTTGATGAAGATTCAGAGCTTTCAAAATATTTTCTTCTGTTGCCCGATGCTTCACCACTCAAAAAAAAATACCTTGGGATGCTGTCCGAAACCGATGATTCTGAAAAATCAATCATTCAGCAGGAATTAAAAGCTGCGATGAGATGCGGTTCGATTGATGTCAACATTATGGCAAAAGTGGACAATCCGAATTTTGACAAAGCCGGAAATCAACTGCCCGAAATTTACAATGATGCAATGGCCGCATTGAGAGGATATGCAAACAGCGAGCTGAATTCATCCATCGTTTTGAGCGCGGGTCTGAATCCGAGACTGTATGCATATTTTGAACAGTTTGCCGATTTCTATCCGGACGAAAAAGGATTTGTCAAAAAGAAAATCATTCTGAAAGTCAGCGATTACAGATCGGCCGCCATTCAGGGAAAGATGCTTGCAAAAAAAGGTCTGATGGTTTCCGAATTCAGGATCGAATCGGGTCTGAACTGCGGCGGTCATGCTTTTGCAACCGACGGAAAACTGCTCGGAACGATTTTGGAAGAATTTAAAAACCAGAGAGAATCACTGGCTACGGAGCTTTTTGAAGTTGCGAATCAGTCATTGATTCAAAAAAACCATCATCCGTTTGAAGAAATTCCCGAAATGAAAATTACGGTTCAGGGCGGGATTGGAACTGCAAACGAAAGTAACTTTCTGATCGAATATTTCAAAGTCGATTCAACCGGTTGGGGAAGTCCTTTTTTGCTGGTGCCCGAAGCGACCAATGTGGATGAGAAAACGCTCCATCAGCTGGCAAATGCAAAAAAAGAAGATTATTATTTGAGCGATGCCTCGCCATTGGGTGTGCCTTTTAACAATTTTAGAAATACATCATCACAGCAACTTCTGAACGAGAGAGTTGAAAAGAAAAGACCGGGCAGTCCGTGTCTGAAAAAATATCTTGAATTCGACACTGAATTTACAGAGAAAAGCATTTGTACCGCTTCCAGACAGTATCAGGATCTGAAACTGAAACAGTTGGGAGAACAGTCGCTTTCAAAAGAGGAATTTGACAAAAAAGCAGAAAAGATTCTCGAAAAAGAATGTCTTTGCGAAGGTCTTGCAATTCCGGCAGTGATTGTCAACAATGCGCTGAAAAAGAAGCAGCTGAGAGCGGTTGCAATCTGCCCCGGACCCAATCTGGCTTATTTTTCGGGTGTGTTTTCATTGAAGGAAATGATCGATCATATTTATGGCAGAAACACGATTCTGAATTCACTGAAAAGAGAAAATATGTTTATCAACGAATTGGAAATGTATGTTGATCATTTTCAGAAAGAAATCGGAAAAAGCATAGACGAATTGTCAGCCAAACAAATCAGACATTATGAAAATTTCAAAAATTCGCTGCTTGAAGGAATCGATCATTACAAAGTGATTTTCAGAAAAATGAAGGCCGAAACCGATGAATACAGGGCAAAAGCATTGAAATCGCTCGAACATTGGGAAAAGAATATTCTTCACATTCAGATTCCGGGATTGGAACCCGTGAGCTGACATCAAGTGAAATAATTACACAAAAAAACCGGCTCATTTGAACCGGTTTCTTTTTTATTTAAATCAACTGAAAATTATGCTGTGATTCTTTTCAGAATTTCGATTGTCTTTTCGATGTCCGCCTTTTTCACATTCAGGTGTGGTCTGAATCTGATCGACTGATCACCGCATGAAAGAAGTATCAGTTTATTTTCAAATGCTTTTTTAACCACTGCGTCTCTTTCTTCTCCGGTTGGCAGGTCAAATGAAACGAACAGTCCCATTCCTCTGACATTTGAAATTTTGTTTGAATTTTCCTGAAGTTTTTCCAATTCAGATTTCAGGAAATCACCCTGTGTATTCACATTGTCCAGCAAATTTTCCTGTTCAATCACTTCAAGAATCAGTTTGAAACGAATCATGTCGATAAAGTTTCCGCCAAATGTAGAATTCAGTCGGCTTGACTCTTTGAAAACGTTGTTCGGTATCTGATCGAGTTTCTCTTTGTTGGCAAGGATTCCGCATACCTGGGTTTTCTTTCCAAAAGCGATGATATCTGGAATTACATCATAATTCTGATAAGCCCACATCTTGCCTGTGATTCCCATTCCTGCCTGAACTTCATCATAAATCAGCAGAATTTCATTATCGTCACAAATCCTTCTCAATTCTTTGTGGAATTCGTTTCTGAAGAAATTGTCGCCGCCTTCTGCCTGAATGGTTTCAATGATCAGACATGCAATTTCGTCCGGATTGTTTTTGAGTGCATCATTGATCTGCTGAATCGCCTGTTTTTCAACTTCAATTGTTTTTGTCAGACTTTCTTCGGTCAACGGAAAATGTAGTTTCGGATTGATGATTCTCGGCCAGTCAAATTTTGGAAAATACATATATTTTCTGGGGTCTGAAGTATTGGTCAGACTAAGCGTATAGCCCGAACGCCCGTGGAATGCCTGTTTGAAATGAATAACTTTTCCGGCTTCTTTCTGAACTCCCTTTTGAAGATTCTTTCTGGTTTTCCAGTCAAAAGATGCTTTCAATGCATTTTCAACTGCAAGCGCACCGCCCGAAACAAAAAATGCGTACTGCAGTTCCTTTGGCATGGCCACTCTTGCAAAAGTATCCACAAAATCCGCAAATTCTTTAGAATAAACATCAGAAACAGTTGGTTTGTTGACTGCCATTTTCCCAAGCAAATCTATATGTTTCAGTAAATACGGATGATTGTAGCCGATCGAAGCCGATGCAAACATGCTGAACATGTCCACATATTCGGTTCCGTCATCGTCATGAATATAAGAACCGTGTGATTTGACCATATCCATAACCAGCGGATAACCGTCTGCCAGAATATGTTTGCCCAATCTTTCCTTTACTGTTTCTGTCTGCTGCACATTTGAGTGAATCTCCGTATTTGGTTTAATGTTCATTGTTCTAATTTTTTTGTTTAACTCTTTTTTGCGGGTTACAAAACTACAAAATTTAGGCTAATTAGTTCGTCTTTAATAATTCTAAATTCCGAAAGTTAGCTTTCAATTTGGATCAATCAGTCTTTTCTCTTTTTATTGATGAATTCATTTGCCAGAATCCTAATTGCCGCCATCTGTTTGTACATCTGTCTGACATCTTCTGCCGGCGAGCCGAAATATGATTTTCCGCCTTCCAGATTGTTTCCGACACCCGATTGGGCCATCACCACAGCCTTGTCGCCGATGTTGATTCCGCTTTTTACACCAACCTGACCCCAAAGCGTTACTTCATTGCCAACCACCGTACACCCTGCAATTCCGCATTGTGAAGCAATCAGACATTTTTTTCCGATTATGGTATCATGTCCCACCTGAACCAAATTGTCGATCTTTGTTCCTTCGCCTATTGTAGTCGATGCAGTTACGCCACGGTCGATGGTACAGTTGGCTCCAATTTCAACATGATCCCCCAACACTACATTGCCTACAGACTTCAATTTGTCAAAACCGGTTTCTCTCTTTTTGTAATAAAATGCATCGCCACCCAGCACAGTACCAGAATGGATGATCACATTGTCTCCGATTACTGAATCGTTGCCGATGCTCACATTGGCATGAATCAGACAGTTTTTTCCGATTTTCACATTGTGTCCGACAAAAACATTGGGCTGCAGAACAGTTCCTTCACCAATTTTTGCGGTTGACGAAATCATCTGATTCGAAGGCTGAAATGAATTGAACTGCTGACCGATTTTTACAAAATCACGAAACGGATCATCAGAAATCAGCAAAGCCTTTCCTTCCGGACAATCAACTTTCTTATTGATCAAAACCACTGTTGCCGCACTGTTCAGCGCGGTATCATAATATTTGGGATGATCCACAAATACGATGTCGCCCGGCTCAACCACATGGATTTCATTGATTCCTTCGACCTGAAAATTTTCGGGACCTACAAATTCGGAACCGATGATTTGCGCAATTTCTTTTAAAGTATGGATTCTTGGAAATTTCATATTTGGTGATTATTAAATTTGAGCAAATATATTTTTTCTTTTTTGATTGTTTCTATTAACTTCGACCCGAAATTAATTGCAGTGGATTAATAACCACTAAATTAAAAATCCGAATCTTAAAACAGAAATTAATTGATTATGAAATTACAAAAAGGATTGACAGCCGTACTGCTGGGCAGCGCTTTTGTTCTGACTGCCTGCAAATGCGAAAGAAAAGGTGAGTATGCAGTTGACAACACAGCAACAGAAACACCGGTTGCGGCTCAGGAAAATGAAGGACAAACCGGATCAAATCTGGATGAAAACGGAAACTTTGTGTACAATGTGGGTGCAAATACCGACATCACACTGCCTGACGGAACAAAAATGACCGTTGGCGAAAACAGTACAGAATACAAACTTTTCGGAATGATGAACAATCCCGAATTTAAAGTAAGCGATGACAAAACCCAAGGCTGGGTGACACTGGACAGAGTTTATTTCGAAACCGGAAAAGCCGAACTGACTGCAAATTCAAAAGTTCAAATTTCAAATATCATCACACTTTTGAAGGCTTTCCCCGACATCAAAGTCAAAATGGGCGGCTATACCGACAACACCGGTGCAGAGGCTGTGAATATGAAAGTCTCGGGTGAGAGAGCTGCAACCGTTTCAAAAATGCTGACCGACGGAGGAGTTGATTCTGAAAGAGTGGCAAGCGAAGGATACGGTGCAAATCATTTTGTGTGTGAAGCAAACGATACGGATGAATGCCGTGCACAAAACAGAAGGGTTGACATCAGAATTACCCAAAAATAAATTCAAATTATAAAGAATTAAAAGGCCTTCATTGTGACGGTCTTTTTTTTTGAAATAATTCTTTAAATCCTCAATTTTCGTCAACAACTGATTGATTGTAAATTTTGTCGGCGCTGAATTAATCAATACTTTTGAATCACCAACTATTAAGGACAATAAAGAATTGCATAGGTTAATTTTTCTTATTCTGGCTATATTTAATTTTCGGTCATCCTGAAAGCTCAAGACCCTGAAAAATACAACTCAATTTTCAACAGGGTGTAGGTTGACATTTCTCACAAGGATTTCAAAAAGGCATTGGAAATTGCTGATTCACTTTACAATGTTTCCGAAACGGATATATTCAAAGCAAAAAGTCTGATGCTCAGCGCTTCTCTTTATGAGCAGGCGGGTGGTTTGAAAAAAGCAATCGAATACGGAAAGAGGGCCGATAAAGCACTCAAAAAATCAAATGATTACGCCTGGAAGACCCGGATTTTGGGGTTTCTCGCATCACAGCATCGATCACTGTCGCTCTACAATGAATCAGAAAAATATGTAAACCGTGCGATTGAAGCCGCAAAAAAGATTGAAAGCTCCAAACGTGCCGAAGTTACGCTCGGACTGCTCGAACAGGAAAAGGCAATGGGAAAATCAGAAAGCGGTGATTTTCGTGAAGCCATTGTACATTTTGACAAAGCTGGTGAGTATTTTGAAAAGTCAGAGGCCGAAACCCTACTGATCGCTCAAAATCATCAGTTCAAAGGTCAGGCTTTCTTGGGTCTGAATGAATATGACGACGCGATTCCTGAATTTTATAAAGTTTTGGATTTGTGGGGCGATATGCCAGATAATTACATAAAGGGAATGAGCTATATCGGTCTGTCACAGGCATATTCGGAAACAAATCGGCTGAATTTGGCAAAAGAAAGTCTCAATCTTGCGGACAAAACCCTCAAAGGTTCTGAATATCTCGAAGTTTTGGAAGCATTGTGGGATGCAAAGATCGAATACTATAAGGCTGCAAATGAATTCGATCTGCTGAAAACAGCTTATGAAAGACGTGATTCGATCAACCACGAAATCAAAAAACAAAAGAATCTGTTTCTCGATTACAGTTTCAATGAACTTTCTCAGGAAAATCTGAAAAATTCCAAAAATCAAAAATTAAAAAATTATGCGCTTGCCGGCGGATCGCTGGTTATACTGGCGGGTCTGGCTTTATAATATTGTACAGAAACAAAAAGAAAAACGAGATTATTCGATTCAAACAATACATTGAAGAACTGAAAAAATCGGAAGCTGAAAAAATTTCAAAACAAACCAAAAAGCTTTCTGAGAATCAGACTGACGACAATATTATGTCGGCAGAATCAGAGGAAAAGATTTTAAATCATCTGGAGAAATTTGAAGAGTCAAAATAATTTTTAAAAAGTGATGTGTCTCTTTCGTGGCTGGCAGCCTATTGCAAAACCAACAGCAAATATCTTTCGTTTTGCATCAACAAACACAAAGGAAAAGATTTCAACAATTATATCAATAAGTTGAGGGTCGAATACGTCATTCTCAAACTGATCAACGATCCGGTTTACAAAAAATATAAAATTGCAACTTTGGCAGAAGAAGCAGGTTTTTCTTCACAAAATAAATTCTCAATGATATTCAAATCGGTCACTTCAATCACTCCTTCTGCATTTATCAAACAATTGGGCGGGGAGGAAGGAATAAACTGAAAATCAAAATCATACGACCCGAACTTCATTTATCATTTTCAATAAAACGATAAATACAGCGCTTGCAATTGAATCAAAACGATGGTATTTTCGCAGTGGAATTTGAAATCACAGTTCGGATATTGCATTCTAATTCTATCCGAGAATTCCAAAAATCTAACCAACCGTTTTTAGAGAGTTTGGCGGAAAGCAGGGAATAATTTCCCTGCTGTCTGCTGAAATAAATTTAACACCCAATTCCAAATACAATTAATCCAAGTCAAAATCGTTTTGTATTTTTACACAAACACTGCGATTTGCAAATCCCGGAAGAGATACTGAAGAAATATTGGGGTTATTCCGAATTCCTTCATCCGCAAAAAGAAATCATAGATTCTGTTTTGGCCGGAAATGATACACTGGCTATTTTACCCACCGGTGGCGGGAAATCAATCTGTTATCAGCTCCCTGCAATGGTTCTGGACGGAATCACGCTGGTGATTTCACCACTGATCGCACTGATGCAGGACCAGATTCAAAATCTGAATTCAAGAGGAATTCCGGCTGCTGCCATCAGCTCACAGCTGAACAGGGACGAAATCGCACTGATCGTTACCCGCTGCGCATTGGGCGAAATCAGACTGCTGTATATTGCCCCCGAAAGACTGCAGAGCAGATTTTTCAGAGAAGTCCTTCAAAACCTGCCGATCAGACTGATTGCAGTGGATGAAGCTCACTGTATATCTCAATGGGGTTTTGACTTCAGACCGTCTTATCTGAAAATCAATTTGATAAGGTATCTATTTCCAAATGTCAATGTACTCGCACTGACTGCAACCGCTCCGGCACAGACAGCAGATGAAATCATTTCGGCACTCGAAATGAAAGACGCAAAGGTTTTTAAAAAATCTCTGAAAAGAGAAAATCTGGCCTATCGTGTGCTCTATTCACAAAACGAATTGGACGATTTGGCTCATCAGCTCAAAAGGCTGTCAGGGCCGGGAATCGTATTTGTAAGAAGCAGAAAACAGACTTTTGAAGTTGCCAGATTTTTGATCGAGGCAGGTTTCAATGCGCAGTATTTTCATTCGAAAATTCCAAAAGAAGAAAAAACAAAAAGACAGAAGATTTGGACTGAAAGTCCTGATCAAATCATGGTTTCTACCAATGCATTCGGAATGGGAATCGACAAACCCGATGTGCGGACGGTCATCCACCTGAATTTGCCCGACAGTCTGGAGGCATATGTACAGGAAGCAGGAAGAGCGGGCAGAGACGGAAAACATTCTGAAGCCATTCTTTTTGTGCAGCCGCATGAAGTTGAAGATATGGAAGCAATTTTTAAAGCTTCACTGCCCAATCGAAAAGAATTTGAACAAATCGAGAAATCATTTTATAATTTCTTTGAAATCGGTGAAAATGAAAGACCGATCGAAAGAAGAGAATTTGATTATTTTGAATTTATAAGACGATTCAATCTGGACAAAAAGAAAACCGAAAAAATTCTGAGTTTTTTGGAACGGAAAGAAGTCATTTCGATCAAAGATCATTCTGCACACAGCGTTGTCAGGGTTTATTCAAATCCGAAGAACGTTCGTTTTTCAAAATCAATCCAATATCAGATTCTTGAATTACTGGTCAGAAAATATCCGGGAATTATGACCGATGAAAAACGGATTGTCGAATTCAATATCGCATCTGAACTTCAGAAAACAACCGGCAAAATAAAAAAACAGCTTCAGAAAATGAGCGATTCGGGTTATATTTATTATCGCCGAAATGATATACTGACCGTAAAATTCAAAAGACCGAGAGAATCGGATTATATCAAAAATATACTTTGGAAAGCGTTTGAAGAATATCAGATCGTCCGTTGGAAGAGACTTCAGGACATCATTTATTACGCGGTACAAAAAGATGTCTGCCGCGAAAAACTGATTCTCAGATATTTTGGCGAAAACCCAAAAGAAAAATGCGGACAATGCGATTTGTGTTTGAACAAAGCCGAAAAAATAAAAATCAGTGATATTCTTGATTTTATGGGCGATGATTCAAAGACGATCACTGAAATCATCGATCATTTTCTGAAATTCAAAAAGGAAACCATCACAGAAGCGGTCGAAAAACTGATTGACGAAGGGATGATTGCGAATACCGGAATCGATTCCTACAAAAGAATATAAGTTTTAGCTGCATCGGTTAAAATCGGTTATTTTTGCAGTTAAAATTATCGGATGAAAGTAGTTTTTATGGGGACACCCGAGTTTGCAGCCATCTGTCTAAAAGAAATTCTGGAGAGCAGTCATCAGGTGACCGCCGTGGTCAGTGTGGCGGATAAACCGGCCGGCAGAGGACAGAAAATCAGCCGGTCTGCGGTTGCAAAACTGGCTGTCGAAAAAAATTTGAAACTGCTTCAGCCCGAAAAACTGAAAGATCCCGAATTTATTTCCGAGCTTGAATCTCTGAATGCCGATGCATTTGTTGTGGTCGCTTTCAGAATGCTGCCGGCGGAAGTCTGGAAGATTCCAAAAAAAGGAACTTTCAATCTGCATGCTTCGCTGCTTCCGCAATATCGAGGCGCAGCACCGATCAACCGGGCGATCATCAACGGTGAAAAAGAAAGCGGAGTCACCACTTTCCTGATTGATGATAAAATTGATACCGGCAACATACTGCTGACCGATACAGTTGAAATCGGTCCGGATGAAAATGCAGGAGAACTTCACGACAAACTTGCCGAAATCGGAAAAAAACTGATTATCAAAACACTGGACGGATTAGAAAATGATTCGATCAGTCCCAAACCGCAGCAGACATTTGATTCACTCAAACCTGCACCAAAAATTTTCAGAGAAGACTGTAGGATTGACTGGAATCAGCCGATTGAAAAAATTCATAATCTGATCAGAGGGCTGAGTCCCTATCCGGCTGCCTGGACGATGATCGAAAAAGACGGAGAATCAAAAATAATCAAACTATTCAAAGGAAATTTTGAAAAAGTTTCAAATCCGGATGAACTGCACAAAACCATCGATTTTGAAGGAAACAGTATGATTATTCGATTGAAAAACGGAAATTATAAGGTGGAAGAATTGCAGCCTGAGGGAAAAAAGAGGATGAATTCCACAGATTTCATCAACGGATTGCATGACAAAAGCGGATGGAGGATTGACTAACAGCCTGAAAATTACACGTTTTTAGTCGTGGTTATTAACAAAATCGGCTGTTTTTTCAACAAAATTGCAATTTTATCGGCTCAAAGCTTGTGTGAGTCAGGGATTCAGCTATATTTGCGTTGAAAATTTAATTAATAAAATCTTAAAAGTTATGAACAAAAATGATTTGATCAGCGCAATGGCCGCAGACTCAGGAATCACTAAAGCTGCAGCTAAGAAAGCTTTGGATTCATTCACAGACAATGTAACCAAAACCTTGAAAAAAGGAGACAAAATTTCTTTGGTTGGATTTGGAACTTTCTCTACATCCAAAAGAAAGGCAAGATCAGGAAGAAATCCTCAGACCGGTGCTACCATGAAAATTGCTGCCAAAACCGTTGCAAAATTTAAAGCAGGTTCTGAATTGGCAAAAGCTGTTGACAAGAAAAAATAATCTCTTTGAGATTAGACAAAAAAGGAATCCTCCCAAATCGGGGGGATTTTTTATTTTATGGAGCCAGTCTTTCTGAAATCCAACTGTTGTCTTCAAGTCGGTATCTCAGACGATCGTGAAGCCGGCTTGGTCTTCCCTGCCAAAATTCTATTTCAATCGGTCTGACCAAATATCCGCCCCAATAATCGGGTCTCGGCACCTGCTTTCCTTCAAATTCTTTTTCGAGTTTACGAGTCTCATCCAACAGATCAGCATCCAATCCGATCACACTGCTTTGATGTGAAACCATTGCGCCCACCCGACTTTCAAAAGGTCTTTTGTTGAAATATTCTTCTGACTGCTGCTGACTTGTCTTTTCAGCAATCCCTTTAATAATCACCTGTCTCTCCAATCTGTCCCAAAAAAAAGAAAGACAGACATTCGGATTTGATTCAATCGCTTTTCCTTTCTGGCTCTCATAATTGGTGTAAAAGACAAAACCCTGGTCGTTGTATTCCTTGAGCAAAACCACTCTGTTTCTCGGGAAACCGTCTTGGCCGATTGCCGAAACATTCATAGCGTTAGGTTCAATGATCAGATTTGAATTTTGAGCTTCCTCATACCACCTTTTAAACAATTCAATCGGGTTTGGCAGTATTGAATTGAAATCAATTTCAGATATTTTATAATCTCTTCTTTTATCGCTCAGGTCTTGTTTCATTCAATTTTTTTTTTATCTTTATCAACAGAAGCTTTATTCCAACTCAAAAGTAGTGCAAATAAATACGATTACAAAAGGAAATTTGCTGATTGCACAGCCCGCACTTTTTGATTATACCTTTAATCGAACCGTAGTTCTTTTGGCTGACCACAACGAATCGGGTTCAATAGGCTTCATACTCAATAAACCCACAAACCAGATGCTGAACAGCTATGTTTCGGAATTGAAATCTGATTCTCCGGTTTATGAGGGCGGGCCGGTCAATACCGACAATCTTTACTATGTTCACAAACGCCCCGATCTGATTTCTGAAAGCGAGCATATATTCGAAAATCTGTACTGGTCAGGGAATTATGACGACATCAGACAGTCGATCAATCGCGGGCTGATTTGTCACAATGAAATCCGATTTTATCTCGGATACAGCGGTTGGGGCGAAAACCAGCTTCAGACCGAAGTTGACGACAATGCATGGATTATCGTCAATGAAATGGTCGATGTTTTTGGTGAATGGCGCAACAATCTTTGGAAACAGCAGATGAGAAAATTGGGCGGCGAACATCTGATTTGGCTGAATACGCCTGCTGACCCCAATATGAATTGACGGACGTTTATTTCAATAAATTTGATGAATCAACTGACAGTGAAACCCTGTCAGCTGCACTTACTACGAACCGAGCACTTTTTTCAGGTCATCGATCTGACTTTCCCAAAGCAGTTTTGATTCCTCTATTTCGTCATCTTCTGCAAAATCGGTAACAATCAGCGCGACATCGCCTGTGAGATCGTCTTCGATTATATTGAGTTCAAAGAAGTATTTGGTATCCTCGTCGTCTTCCCACTGAAAACGAACATAAGAATCCTGTTTGCTTTTCATCAAAAAAGCGACTTCCTCTTCGCCATCCCAAATAAAAGTGTATTTATCTCCTCTTGAATTCACATTGTCGGCAAACCATTCCGATAATCCGGACGGATTCGAAATATAATTATAAAGCAACGAGGGTGATGAATTGATCACAAACTCAGATTGAAACTTTACTCTCGCCATATATTGTTAATTGGCCGCAATATATAAAATACCCTCAAACAAGCAAACATTTTTTGAATATGTTTTAAAGATATTCAGTAAGATATGCATTTGCATTCAATTAAAGTCGCTGATCCAATATCGAAAAGAATTAAATTGTTCATCCGACAGGCTTTGAAATCACTGCTGATTTCAGTTTTTTCTTTCGATCATAATTGAGCATAACAATTTCATATTTAATTTTGACGATATCCAAATAA
>JBAYPM010000039.1:0-24620 GCA_041677705.1 Weeksellaceae bacterium
ACGTTGTGGTCGGTAATCAAAATTCCGATGTTCTTAAATTTGAGCGATCTTACGATTTTCTGAATGTCTTCAACCGCAATCGGGTCAACGCCTGCAAATGGTTCGTCAAGCAATATGAATTTTGGTTCGGTTGCAAGACAGCGCGCGATTTCGGTTCTTCTTCTTTCACCGCCCGACAGCAGATCACCTCTGTTTTTTCTGACATGTTCAAGACTGAATTCCTCGATCAGCGCCTCGGTTTTCATCCGCTGCTCTTTTTTTGAAAGATTAGTGAACTGAAGTACGGAAAGTATATTTTCTTCAACCGAAAGTTTTCTGAATACTGATGCTTCCTGCGCCAAATAACCGATTCCTTTTTGAGCCCGACGGTACATTGCATCACCGGTGATATCGTGTTTGTCAAGAAATACATGACCCGAAGTGGCTTTGATCAGACCAACGATCATATAGAAGGTGGTTGTTTTGCCGGCACCGTTCGGACCGAGCAGACCGATAATCTGTCCCTGTTCCACCTGAAGTGAAACATCCTTAACCACATGTTTTTTTCCGTAATCCTTAAAAAGATTCTGTCCTCTCAGTACGATTCCCATTGGTTCAAAGATAGTTTAAAATGAATTAGTGCAAAATTGAATTCTCAACCTTGGACAAGAATAAAGCCAAACTGAAACCAAAGCTTACAGATTTTGCATTTCCTGTTTTTGACGGCAACGCTCTATATCCGATTTGATTTGTTCAAGTTTTTCGGAATTATTTTGCATCGGAATGATTTCCTTGTATTTTGCAACCGCATCATCAAAACGGCCTGTATATTCAAGCATATATGCCCATTCACCAAACAGTGAAACCTTGTTGATGCCGACCACATCTTTTGCTTTCATGATCATCGCCTCAGCCTCAGAACCTCTCAATTCTGTATTCAGAAGATAGATGTAGTTCATATAGGCGGGCGCATATTCGGGTGAAAATTCCATAGCCTGTTTATAAAATTTTTCAGCTTCACGAAACCGTTTTTCCTTGGTTTCATATATCCAGCCAATATGGTTGTATGCTTTTCCAAATCCGGGCTCTACCTCAATGATCTTGAACAATGCATTTTTCGCATCTTCATACTGTTCGTTCGAAATCAGTTCGTCTGCATATCTGAACTGTGATTCAAGGTTTTCGTAATGCTCATCCATATAGTAATATTTTAGCCGATAAAAATAAGAAAAAATTGTAGTTTGGTGTAATTTCGGTTTTGGATTTGACTTCTAAATTTTTTGATCAATCCGCTTTGACGACTTCTCCCGAACCGACAGTCTTCAAATCGGTATCGGCAGGATTTCCTTTGTAATAAAGTTTTCCCGAACCCGAAACACCTGCATTGAGTTTTATATCCGAATAAACTTCCAGATTGCCGGAACCGGTCATTCCTGCATTGACCTCATTTGCTTTGAGCCTATAAGCATGCAGATCACCCGAACCGGCTACGCCCGCTTCCAGTTTATCGGTTGTTCCGGCCACATAGATGTCGCCGCTTCCGTTCAATTGAATTTCTGCTGTTTTTGAAGCAATCGAAACATTGATATCGCCCGATCCGTCAAGCACAGTTTTGAAATCACTCACCCGCTGAATCCCGTCAGCAGTGATACTTCCCGAACCGGTCAGCACAAGCCCTTTCAGATTCTGAGCTTTGAAACTGATTTTGACCGACTTGCCGTTGCTTTTGTAAAAACCGGATTTCTGACTGATTTTCAGTGAATTTCCTTTGACCAAAACTTTAATTTTTTTCAGAATATTGGAATCACCTTCCAATTGGATTTTTCCGTCGGCATCACCTTCTTCGATTAAAATATCATATGCACCCGAGCTTTCAATCGTATCGAATCCTGCCCCGACTTCTCTGATTTCTTTAGTTTGAACACCCTTTTCCTGCTTGCCACAGGACAGAAACTGAAGCAATAGAATCAGTCCGAATATTTTTGTTTTCATTGAGTTATATTTAATTCTTCAAAGCTAAAAATTAATAATTCCGGGTGAAAAATATCACCAAGATTATTTTGAATTTCAATCAGAAAATGAGATTCTTGTTTTTTGAATTGGCTAACTTCGCTGAAAATATAACAATATGTCTTCTGTAAATAATCAGGCTCAGAAAGCTGAGAATTTTCGCCAATTGCATCATCAAAAAACGCCTTTAATTTTACCGAATATATGGAATCCGCTGGGCGCACTGATGCTTCAGGATATGGGTTATCGGGCCGTAGCCACGTCGAGTTCTGCCATTTCACAAACGCTCGGCTGGCCAGACGGTGAAAAACTCCCATTTGATTTGCTGCTCAAATGTCTGAAACTGATTTCTCACAAAGTTTCAATTCCGGTCAGTGCAGATGTGGAAAGCGCTTATGCATCAACAGAAAGTGAATTAGAAGAAAATATCAATTTGATTTTGGACACTGGGATTGCGGGAATCAATTATGAAGATTCGGATAAAAAGACAGGAGAATTGGTTCCGATTGAGGACCAGGTCAGAAGGATTCATCTGATCAGAAAAATTTCTGAAGCAAGAGATATTCCGCTGTTTATCAATTCGAGGATTGATACTTATTCAAATTGTGACCAACTGACATCGGATCAGAAATTACTAGAAACCATCAAAAGAGCAGAAGCATACAAAAATGCCGGTGCAGACTGTATTTTTCCGATTTTAATTACAGACTCAAGCCATGTCAAAACTTTGATCGATGAAGTTGAACTTCCGTTGAATGTGATGGCGTTCCCAGGCATTCCGGATTTGAAAGAACTTGTGTCTTTGGGTGTAAAAAGAATCAGCCTGGGCGGCGGTTTTATGAAAGTCGCTTTGCAGTCGATGAAAAAAATGGCAGAAAAACTTCAGAATTTGGATGGTTTGGATGAACTGTTTGGAAATGAGATCAATTCGGCATACATTAACAAACTTATTGATCAAAATAAATCAGTCGTGTCCGACAAAGATTTAAGACCGCTTCGCTTTTAGACAAAAGACATGAGATAGTTTTGTAAAACCTTATTAATCATACTAATTTAAGGAATGAGTAAATTTTTTTTCATTTAAAACAACAATTACTCCATCTCAAGATATGATTATCGGGTTTAAAACATAACTTATTGATTTTGATTAATATATTCAATATTTCTTAATTTTTAATCGGACAATAGTGAAAATAAATATTAACTTCACCCAGACTTTAATCATTTTGTTTAAATTTAGAGCTGAAAAAAAAATTCTTATGAAGAATATATTTTTTGGAATTTTTATTGCCCTGTTTGCATTTTCGTGTGAATCTGTTAAGGATACCGCGCAGAATCAGGATGGTTCGACACCTGAAATTTGGGAAGAAGGAATCACCACATTGACAGGGACGATCACCAATGTAGTGCAGGAAAAGGATGGCCAGACCATTACATTAAAAGCAAAAGACGGAATCGATTACAGCTGTGTGATCAGTATTCCGAATTTGGGCAAAAATCACAAACAGTACAGAGAATTCAGAGAGGGGGAAAATATCACTTTCAGAGGAAATCTGTCAAACGACAACCGGATGACGGTGAGAGAAGTTTTGGAAAACCGTTGATGATTTCGGCAGTTCTTTATCCTAAATCTCCAAATACTTGCTAACTTTACAATGATTAAAAGTACAAATTCATGTACAAACTTAAAATTCTTGATTCAAATTTTGTCACCCACAACGTAAAGAGGTTTCTGGTCGAAAAACCTGCAGATTTCATTTACCGTCCCGGACAGTCAGCGCATATTTCACTGAATTTGCCCGGCTGGGAAGATCAAATCAGAAAGTTCAGTTTTACTTCATTGAACGCCTGGCCATATCTCGAATTCATTCTGAAAATTCATGACAACAACGAAGGCGTGACCAAACAGATGGGCAAGATGAATGCGGGTTCTGAAATTTTTCTGCATGATGTTTTCGGTACCATCGAATACAAAGGGCCCGGAATATTTATTGCCGGCGGAACTGGAATCACACCTTTTATATCGATCTTCAGAGCCTTGTATTTCAGCGGAAATTTAAAAAAAATTGGTCTGATTTATTCAAACCGGACTCAGGAAGACATCATTCTTCACGACGAGCTGGTCAAAATGCTCGGCCCTGCCTATATGAATGTTTTCACCAGGGAAGGTGTGATTGGCTTCAAAGAAAAAAGAATCGACAAGAAATTTCTGATTGAAAATATCAGCTATTTCGGCGGACTTTTTTATGTCTGCGGACCACTTGATTTTACAGAAGAAATCACAAAAGATCTGATCAGTCTCGGTGCAAGAACCGATTCTGTGGTCATCTGAAATTATTCGGCTGCAAATTTATTTTTGTAAACTTCAAAATCCTCCATCAGTTTTTCTTCAATTGCTTTTGGCATTCTTCGTGTCGGCTCTGATTCTGTGGAACTGAGCGGAAGGAAAGTTGTTCTTTCCGGAATCAGCTCGATGCTCGCTATCAGCATTTCAATTTCGGTTTCGTACTGACGGAAGGCAACCGAATGAAAAGTATCGTTTTTGTAAACCGGAATTTCTCTCTGTTCAATCAGAAATCCCGCATCAGCAGTTGAATCCACAAAATGACAGGTTACACCCAGTTTTTTCTGATCATGAATCGCCCATTTCAGCGAATCCAAGCCTCTGACAAGCGGCAGCCAGCCCGGATGCGCATTGATCAGTTTGTGACTTTCAACCAAATCGTCAGGCAGGAGACCTGCACCTGCAATCAGTATATATCCGGGTTTGTGTTCATCCAGCCAGGGCTTGATTTGATCCACATTAACAGTTTTAAAACCGTAAACCAGTCTTTCGCACAAATCTTTGGGTGAAACATCGATTGCTTTTGAAGGTCGGTGTGAATAAATCGGTTTGAATGGATTTTCACGGTTTACAAACGGAAGAGCCAAAACAGTTACATTTTGATAAGCTTTTGCTTTCAGCTGAAACAGAACATCCTGTGTTTTTCTGTGCGGTGTATCATAAGTAATCACCGCTATTTCCTGTGATTTAAAAATCATTTGATGATATATTTTTTATGGTATTCTACAAGATTGTCAATCGGTTTTTTAACGATATGACCGACATTCAGATGATAAACCGGCGCAACCGCACGAATGATGTCTTCGTAATAATGAGCCACCGAACCAATGAAATTCACTTCGCAAAATCGGGCTTCAGGATTGGGCAAAACCTGATTTTCGAAAAATTCAGCCATCGAAGTATATATCAAATTTTCGATAAAAGGTTCCTCTTTGTGCTGATGAACAAATCTGCTGAATGAAGCCAGATAAGCATTTGCCAGCGGTTTCTGATATACATTCACATTCAATTCGCTGATGGTCAGATGATAAGTTTCATCAAATATCTTGGCGAGATGCTCAGGCATTTTTTTTGAAAAATATGCATGCAGCAGTTTCTTTCCCATTTGATTTCCGCTGCCTTCGTCGCCCAGCACATAGGCGAGAGAAGGAGTTGCCTCTTTGATTATTTTTCCGTCAAAATAACAGGCATTCGAACCGGTTCCCAATATACAGACCATCGCAGGTGTACCTCTATAAACCGCATAACAGGCAGCAAGCAAATCGTGATTGACCGACAATTCGGCATTCTTAAAAAACGGACGGAAACCATTTTTTACAATTTCGTGCAAAAAATCGGCAGAACAACCCGCTCCGTAAAAGTAAACATGGGAAATCTGATCAACGATTTCAGCCAATTCACCGTTTTTTGAAACTTCTTTGTGAATGGATTCAGAGTTGATGTGATAAGGATTGAATCCAATGGTATTGGTTCTGAACCTTTCGGTCAGATCATCGTTCAGTATTACCCAATCCGTCTTTGTGGATCCGCTGTCTGCAATTGCTATCATCTAGTCTCAATTAAGATATTAAGGTCTGCTAAATTAAACCAATGAATACATTTCTGCAAATTCGGCAGCACCCAAAATCGGTTCATTTTGGATTGATTTTTTTAAAACGGAATGCTCAGCATCAGCTGGAAATTTCTTCCGGCTTCGGGAATTTCAAGATTTCTGTAAAAACTCAAATGATTGAAATATTTTTCATTGGTCAGATTCCGAGCTCTGAACATCAATGTCGGATTCAGTTTTCCGAAGTTGAACTTTGATCTGATGCCCAAACCGATCAGAAAATAACCTTTGGTCGGCTCTTCATTTTCGGCAACCCGGTTTTGATTGTCAGCGATTTTAAAATTAAACGATAATTCAAGTTTTTCAATTTTCTTTTTGTTTTGAATCAGCTGATAAGTCCATTCCGAATACCAAACCGTTGGCGGACTCATCGGCAGCGGTTGTTTTTTATCATATGATTTTTGAAAACTGTACTGGTATTCAATCGAAAACAGACCATTTAACCTGCTGCCAAAATTCTTTTCGGCGCTGAATTCAAAACCGCTGATTAATGCTTCTGCCTGATTGTATCGATAAATCCGGTTTCCGTCAGGTAACGGTGAAATTTCATCGGTCGGCTGAAGAAAAATATAATCGCTGAAATAATACAGATAAGGATTCAAACCGATTTGAAATTGATTTTTATGAAATACGGTTTTGAAATCTGCGGTCAGTCCTTTTTCTGTTTTCAAATTCGGGTTTCCGATTTCATAAATAAATGAACCGTGATGAACACCGTTTGAAGCCAGTTCTATCGCAGTGGGCAGTCTGAAGCTCGATGAGAGATTCAGATTCAGATCCCAGTTTGAATCGGGCTGAAAAAGCAGACCTGCAGAATAATTCAGATTGCTGAATTTTTTGTCAATCTTTGTACTCTTTTGCGAAAGCTGCTCAGCTTCTGAGTCACTGTAACCGTTTTCAATCAGTTGTTCATACTGATTCCAATCAAAAAACTCGGCTATTTTCAACCGGCTGTAGTCAAATCTCAAACCATAATTGAGCGTCAGACTCGGAATGATTTGAATCTCATTGATTGCAAAAGCCGAATAATTCCAACGGTCATAATCAGGCATCAGAAAACCGAAACCTCCGATCAGATTGTTTTGAATCTGAGTCTGAATTCCCAGATTCAATTTATTTTTTGACGAAAAATTTCTTTCGTATTTCAATTGAGCGTCATAGGTTGAAAGTCTTAAATCCAATTCCGGAATTTCACCATCATTTCCCTCTTCATCGGGATGGTCACCGTCATGATGTTCATGAAAATCATCCCATTCCTGACGGTGGTTGTTCTGGTATCCGAGGATCAGACTGAAACGATCTTTTCCGGTTTTGTAATTGGTGATGCTCTGAAGTTTGAAATGATTGACATTCTGATACGGATCATCAACATTTCTTGGTTTGTTGTCATCTTCAAACTCTTCATCCGAATCGTTGTCTGCACCCGGAAAGAAACCGATCTTTTGATAATAATTGCTTGTGTAAACTGAAGTCTCAAAATTATTTTTTGAGAAACCGCCCAGTATAGAAACCGAATGATTTATTCCGGCGGTATTCTGGAGTCTTTTTTTATAAAGCTGAATCTCTTCACCCTGATAAACTATATGATCAGTCGGCACGCTGAAATCTGCATAATCGCTGTAATCTGCCGAAGCTTTGTAATAAAAACCATTTTTGCTGTCGCTGATTTTCAGTGCAGTACCCAAACTTTCATTTTGAGTCCTGCCAAAAAAAATCAGCTCACCGTTCAAACCTTCATTCAAAGGTTTTTGGCTGCTGTTCACAGCGATCACCCCGCCGACTGCATCACTGCCGTATTCAAGTGTGGCAGCTCCTTTCAGGATTTCGACTCGGTCAATATTCCAGCTGCTGATTTCCAAACCGTGCTCTTCACCCCATTGCTGACCTTCCTGTTTCAAACCGTTTTCGGCAACTGCAACCCGGTTCAGCCCCATTCCGCGTATCATCGGTTTTGAAGCAGCTGATCCGATTTCGGAAGATTGGATTCCGGGAATCGTTTCTATCGATTGGACAAGCGAACCCGAATAATTGTTTTTGATGGTTTCGGCTGTGATTCTTTCCGAATTTTGAACCGATTTCAGGTGATGATGATGAAGTTGTACAGCATCGAGTTCAACGGTTTCAAAATTCATTTCAAATTCATAAATCTTATTTTCAAGCTGATCAATTGTAATATTTAATGTTTCGAAGCCTTCGAGCTGAAATTCGATTTGGATGTCTTTTTCACGATCGGTATTCAGTCTGAATTCGCCTTTGTGATCGGTTGTTGCCTTATTATTTGATTGAATAATTCTGACATCTTCAAGCGGATGACCAAAATTATCAACAACTTTTCCTTTCAGAAAATTTTGGGCATATATTGTAGTAAAACACAGCAGCAAAGCTGTTGTAATAATATATTTAAACATAGTTTTTTTTTATTGATTGTAAAATTGTTTGAAACCGCAGTATGGTTTCGAAAGAAAAAATTGAAACTATGCTTTGAAAGGTGGTGCCCTGAAGTTTTTGTTCAGACCCGAATAAGTGGAAAGTTTTTTACTGACTTCAAATTGATTGGTTTGATGAAATTCAGCATATTCAACCGGAATATCAATTGAATTGAAACTGATTTCAAGACTTGGTGAAATCGGAAAATCACAAATCATACAGACATCAGAAGTGTGTATAACAGAATTTCCTTTCGTATGCTGCTGTTTGCAGTTTTCTGAATGGAACCGAAGATGGTTCAATTGGTGAACCGGCTTCAGCAGCAGCATAGAGAGAAACAGCATTGCGGTTGAAATTCTGCCGATATTTCTCAAAGTCAAATCCATTTTGTAAAAATAAAACTTAACGGTTGATTTCCTTCAATTCTTTTTGGTTTTTCTTTAATTTTCTCAAAAAGAAGCCATAGATCACAAAATAATACAAAAAGAAAAAAACAGCGATCACAATGGTTGCCGAACCGGCCACAATCCAACCGGCTGCATCACTTGCGGTTTTTAAATCTTCGGGTGACATGACCACTTTGTCCGTACGATTCATTGCATTTTGAATTGCAATATTTTTTCCCAGGTCAAAATAAATCGGGAACATCACAATCAGAAGGATTACAACGATCAGAACCAAACAAAGGATGACCGCTCTTCTGAATTGGATGATATTTTTGATCAGCATGTTGACCGATGAATTGGAAGAAATTTTTCGATAGTAATAATAAATAATTCCGATCAGTGCGAGCGAGAATACAATTCCGACATTTGAAAAAGTTTCGAGTTTTTGAATGTTTGCTTCACCCATCAATTGAATCGATGAATTCAAATAATAATGACCTCCGGAAAAATAAGACCAGACCGTTAGAACCAGTCCCAGAAGCAGTTCAGCCAAACTGATGATAAAAAGCCATTGAACCGAATTGATCGATTTGCGGTGGATCATTTTGAATATTTTTTTGGAATCATAAGATTTGTCTTCTTTCTGGCTGTGCCACAAAGATTTCAGCTCGTCAGTTTCCTCCGAATTGTTGTTTATTAGATCATTCATCTGTTTCGGTTCATTATTTCCTTTAATTTCTCCTTGGTGCGATTCATCTTCACCCTTGCATTAACCTCTGTAATACCCAGTGTAACAGCAATTTCCCGATAGGGCAGATCTTCCAGATACAACAGCACCAAGGCTCTTTCAACTTCATTGAGCAGTTTGATCGATGCATACAGCAATTTCAGTCTTTCCTGTTTTTCTTCGTCTTCCTCATTTGATTTCACATCAAAGTACGGCTCGCTGTCGATTGAAGAAGTTGAAATTGTCCTGTTCTTTTTTCTGATCAGTGTGATTGCTGTATTCAGGCTGACCCGGTACATCCAGGTGCTGAATTTTGAATCTCCCTGAAAAGAATCAAATGATTTCCATAGCTGAAGTACGATTTCCTGAAACAAATCTTCATGTGCCTCAGGACTGTCAGTATA
The DNA here is from genome assembly GCA_041677705.1 of Weeksellaceae bacterium. Classification (GTDB taxonomy): domain Bacteria; phylum Bacteroidota; class Bacteroidia; order Flavobacteriales; family Weeksellaceae; genus Moheibacter. The sequence goes on from JBAYPM010000039.1 coordinate 9,887, forward strand.
TATCCGGCAAATCTTATGCACAATTCCCTGATTGTCTTCAATCAGTTTTGTAAATTTTGTTTCTCTCGTTTCCACAGTTTTCTGTCCAAATAGGTAGTATAAAATAATATTTTGTTACAAAAACGCGAAAAAAAAGAATCCCTCACTCTTTAAAGAGTGAGGGAATTCCCCTAACCAACTTAAACCTAATGGAAATAGCATTCCTATTTTCCGATGTAAAGGTATTAAATATTATTTAAAACAATCAAAGAAAATTTAAAATATTTTATTAAAATGTTGATTTCCATCATCTTCTTTAAATTCCAAGCGATTGCTGATAATAATGCGTTGATTTGCTGGTCAATCTCGCCGTGATAGTAATTTTGAGCCAGCGGTGGAAGGAATAGAGATTTTCACTCCTTTTATCTCCGGTTTTCCTCTGCCTCCACGATTGTAAACGAGTTCTTTGGGAAACTTCTGACCAATATTTTCCATCTGTTCTGAAATCGGTTCAATGGTATGTCCATTATACGGTGTTTGTAATAATGCTTTAATTCCAAGAATCATTATTTTGCCTTTATTGGCAATATTTATCAAGCCTGCTTTATTGCCGAACTGATATTGTTTATCTGCTTTTCCTTTGGCAATACAGCGTGTAAAAGGTTTGTGTGGGCTTTAAACCTTATCCTTGTCTGTTCTTTTTTGTGTAACCGCTTTGGTGTAGAGTTCGAGTAAATCTTTGTATGTTTCATTTTGTGCCGGACTAAAGTTTCGTTTCAATTCGCGTATCAGCCTCATGGCAATTGTTTTCAAATGCCTTCCGGATTTTCTTGCTTGTTTTGTTCGCTTAGGGTGTTTGCTGTTGTAAGTGTCGAGAACCAATTGTTTGCTGACTTTCGTGTTGCGTTGTCTTTGTTTTACGTTTTCTTTCTCGGCTATTTTATTGCAATAGTCAATCACTTTTTTTTTACAATTTCGAATCGATAGGAAAGTGGTGTTATTTTTCTGAACTGTTGTGTCAGCCAAAACAAATTTCGAAGTATTCATCTTTGCATCATGAATTTTTACGTTGTATGCAAAGGTTTCCTCAATCCCATTTTTTCCTATACGCTTACGGAAATGAACAAAATCACTCGGATCACAAGGAAATTTATGGTCAAACTTTGACTGTTTTACGAGCGGTAAAACAATTGCGGATGTGAAAATGTAAATGACAGTTTTTGGTGGTGGTTTAACTGTTTGAATCGTTTTCAATTTTCACTTTCAATCTGTTCGCATATCTTGATTCGCTTTTGATGACTTTATCCTTAAAAGCTTCGAAAATATGATATTGATTGATATTGTTCTGGGTGACAATAATCGGTTTTTCGCTGTTTTCAAGGTCAATTTTGCTGAAACCCAAATCTGAAGAAACTGATGCGGTATTCCAGGAATAATACAATTCAATTGATTTTACTTTGCTGAAATCTATTTGTTTTTCGGTATTGTTGTTTTTATTGATCAGAATAATTTTTCTGTTTTGTATATCCAATTTCACTTCCTGTCTCAAATTGAGTTGATAATAGGAATTCCTGATCATTGCAATTCCCAGAAATTGATAGTTCAGAACAGCAAGAATCAGGATGAATCCTGTGATAAAAATCAAATTGAAAATTTTTATTTCGTCCCAATCCAAAATCAGTTTTCTTAAAATCATAACCACAATAAAGACTGTTATAATTAAAAACAGAACTCCGAAAATTAAATCGGCAGAAATCCTGCTTTTTTTATATTCAAATTCCATTCAATTTAAAAATTTAAATTCAAACCCAAGACCACCAAGTTAATGATTTTGAAATGCAGACCACAGAAACACAAAACTCATATAGAGCCAGAACAGTGAAAACACAATGTGGATTATGGTTTCAAAGGTTTTGCCTTTCCAAAGTTTTGGCGAATAAACAAAAAGCTGAAAAAATAAGCGAATCGTCCAAAAAATACCCAATCCGAGTGAGATTGTTCTGCCGAGTTTGGTATGCGTAAGTTCTTCGGCAGAAGTCAGACAGAGCAGACCGATCAGAAAAACAATAAATGCAATGAAAAATGTGTGAACGGTCATCATTTGGCGGTTCATCAGACTCAGCGATTTCAGTTCTTCTTTCCAATTGAAATATTTGGGAAAAAAGATATGAATCAGCGACAGAATCATCAACAGACTTCCGATTATCTTATAGTGTATTTCCATTTTTCTCCAATACAAATGTTGTAACAAATGGCGTTGTTCTGATTTCCTGTTGTATGGTCAGATCGGCTTCCTCAAAGGTCTTTTGCCAAGTCTTACGTGAATGAAAATGAAACACCCCAATCGTATAGGCCATAAAGTTATTGAAATCACGCAAATGTTCGGTGACAAAAATCTGATCTTTTGTTACTCTGTTCAATTCTCTGAAAAATCGGATTCTTTCGTTTTCATCTCTGATTTCATGAGCCGATAAAATCGCAAAAGACCGATCAAAAGAATTTTCCGGAAATGGAAGCTGTTCGGTTGCAACTGAAATTGTTTTTAACTTTGGCGGAAATAATTTTCCTGCTCTTTTAATTGAAATTTCAGTGTGTTGGGCAGGATCATAAAAATCGCAGATCGTCAGATCGGTTTGCGGAAATTTTGAAATGATGATTTCGCTTGTTTCGTCAAATCCTGCATTGATATTCAGAATCTTTTTGTTGTCGGTATTTTCAATCCATTTGAGCCGATACAAATCCGACAGATCATAAATATAAAACGAAACCATCAGCGAAGTCAGCAGCGTGAAAAATGAAATGACAATTCCGACCGACAATATCGTCTGAATCGGTTGGGGAAATTGATTTCTGATTAGTGAAAATACCATCAAAACGATCAATGCCATCAGATAAAAATGCCAATTGAATCGGATGATGTTGAGAACACCCTGTAATGGTTTTCTATTTTTCATTTTTGTTTTTTCTCTTTCAAACTTCAAAACATCTGTGGTCATCTGTGTAATCTGTGAGTCACTTTTTTTCTCACAGATTTCACTGATTTTCACAGATAAATTAAATGAATAATATCAATATAATTCAAAAATTTAATTTCACAGCCTTTATTTTTTATGATTCCAAATTTAAATATAGAGTCTATAATTTCAAAAACATCGGTGGTCATCCGTGTGATCTGTGAGCCACTTTTTTTCTCACAGATTTCACTGATAAAAACGCTGTTTCATCAGTAAACAATATTTTCAATTCTGCCTTTTTTCCAATGATAGGAAACATTTTTAATTTCAAAAGCATTTGCCAGCACTGCGTCTTGAAGATTCAGTTGGATTAAAAATTCGAAATGATAACTTTTCACTTTGACCGGTTCGGGTTTCCAGTTTTGACGAACACCCAAAATGATAAGTATGGTTTTATCTTTTTGATTCACAGTAAAAGTATGCGGCAAAGGCCCTGCGAATTTCCGTGCCTCTTTCCAATCTGTAAATGGTGAATTTTCAGGTAACTGTATTTCATTGTCGGTTTGCTCAATCGTAAGCTGAAATTCTGATTGCTCCGATCTGATCGTTCTGAAATTCCCGTTTGTTTTTTGCTGAATATCAGTAGTTGTATAATTGTAATGTGTAAAAATATTGCCCAGAAATTCCATTTTCTTTTTGTCGGTTTCAGATTTGATGATGTACAATCCTCTCAATCGCTTTCCAGCTTTGTTGGTGTAACGAACAAAAATCCGATATCCGATCAGAAAGAAATCATTGCCCAAAAATTTTGGAAAACCTTTTGGCCGAAAATCCGAAGTCTGAACCATTGCAATTGCCAGAAACGCCCATTTGTCCTGAAATATGTCCAATTCCAAACCATCCGGAATCAGATTTTGAAGTTCATCTTTTGGAACTGCAAATGTCAGCACAACCGAACTTTCAAAATACGCCTCAACTGCAAAAGGATGATTCTTTAAAAACTTCATATTGTTTTTCTTTCATGGTCTGACAAATTTACACAGAATAAAACCATTTGTGCTCAGTTGGCTCGTTTGTGAGTCAAAATAAATTCATTGAAATAAACAATCCCGATAAACAAAAATGCAAAAACGATGTTCAGTCTGCCCCAAAGCAATAAGTCAGGCACAACATTAAATTCAATTACATTCATGGTTGCCACAACTGTAATTTGTACGATTGAATTCAGTTTTGATTTGAATCCTGTTAAAATCCAGACTGCCATTGCTGTTTCGGCAAGACCGATCATAATTGTCAGCGTTTGCGAATATTCAGATCCCAAGATTCTCGCGACAATTTGCTCATGTCTGGGAACCAGATTGAGAACCTTGCAAAAAAATCCGTTGATAAACCAGACTGCTGCAATCAGATAAGTCAGGATTTTGTGGAATTCAATTTTCATTTTTTGTACGGACAACTGTTGGCAGGAACTTATCTTACTTCTCAAATATATACATTTTCCCAAAAAATCAATTCAAAAAAAGCCTTACAAATTCTGAATCTGTAAGGCTTCCAAATAAAAACCATTAAAAATGAAAAAAGTATTTAATCTTTGAGAACGCCTTCGTTCTCTCTGTCTAAATAGCTTTGAACGATATCGATCGCATTTGTGACCACATCGCTCAATGCGGTGATAAAGGTACCATCTTTTGCGATATTAATTGCATGTTTTATCGCTTCAATTTCTTTTGGAATGATTTCATAAGTGATTTCGCTGTTCGATTCCTGAATTCCTTCCAATATCAGATTGATGATTTCCTCTTCGGTTCTGCCTCTCAAATGTTTTTCCTGACGAATGATGATGTGGTCAAACATTCTGCCTGCAATTTTTCCACATTCCTTGATGTCCTCATCTCTTCTGTCGCCCACGCCTGCAATGATTCCCACCTTGTGCGGCGATTCGATATTGCTCAGGAAATCCTCAATGCCAAGATATCCTTCCGGATTGTGCGCAAAGTCGATCATCACCTTAAAGTTCCTGAAATTGAAGATGTTCATTCTGCCCGGTGTTTGTGCAGCGCCCGGAATAAAGGTTTGCAGCGACAGACTCAGGTCTTCTGAATTGAATCCCGCCAAATAACCGGCAAGTGTTGCTGCAAGTGTGTTCGCAATCATAAACTTCGCCTTTCCGCCAATGGTCAGCGGTATCTGCGTAACTTTCTCGATCCTGATTTTCCAGTCTCCTTTTTTAATGGTGACATACCCGTTTTCATACACACAGACGATCTTTCCGTCCTTTGACAGTCGTCTGACATTCGGCTGGTTTTCATCCATACTGAAATAAGCGACATGACAGTCAAGCTCTTTTGCAATCTTCAGACAGTTTTCATCGTCGGCATTCAAAATCGCCCATCCTTCGGGTTTGACAGCTCTTACCACCACGCTTTTCACACGCGCCAAATCGTCAAGATTGTGGATGTCGCTCAGACCGAGGTGATCCGCCTGAATATTGGTAATCACACCGATGTCGCACTGGCTGAAACCAAGTCCTGCTCTCAAAATCCCACCTCTGGCGGTTTCGAGTACAGCATATTCAACGGTCGGATCTTTGAGTATATATTCTGCGCTGTAGGGTCCGGTCGTATCACCTTTTTCAAGCAGATGGTTTTGAACATAAATCCCGTCAGAAGTTGTAAAACCAACCCGATAGCCTTTGTTTTTCACCATGTGTGCAATCAGACGGGTGGTGGTGGTCTTACCGTTGGTTCCGGTTACAGCGATAATCGGAATACGGCTGGGCTTTCCGGGCGGATAAAGCATATCGATCACCGGAGAAGCCACGTTTCTCGGCAGACCTTCGGAAGGCGAGAGGTGCATTCTGAATCCCGGAGCTGCATTGACCTCGAGGATTACACCTCCATTCTGCTGAAGAGGTTGGGTGAGATTTTCGGCCATCACGTCAATTCCGCAGATGTCCAAACCGATCACCCTTGAAATTCTTTCGGCCAAAAATATATTTTCGGGATGAACCATTTCGGTTACATCCACAGAAGTGCCCCCTGTACTAAGATTGGCGGTTGATTTCAGATATACAATTTCACCCTTATTGGGAACTGAAGTTTCGTTATAACCCAATTTATCCAGCAGATCAAGTGAATCCCTGTCAATTTCAATTTCGGTCAGTACATTTTCGTGACCGTAACCTCTTCTCGGATCCTTGTTTTCGGTTTCAATCAGTTCTGCAATCGTATGCTGACCGTCGCCGATCACATGAGCAGGAACTCTTTGTGCGGCAGCCACCATCTTGTGATTGATGACCAAAATTCTGAAATCGTGACCTGTAATGAATTTCTCTACGATCACCCGACGGCTGTATTTCTTGGCATGGGCCAAACCGTCGATTGCTTCTTCCAGCGTCTTGACATTGATCGAAGCTCCTTTTCCGTGATTTCCGTCCAGCGGCTTGATTACAACCGGAAAACCAATTCGGTCAATCGTCCTTTCCAAATCTTCCTGATCCACACAGATATCTCCTTTTGCAACCGGAACCGACGAATTTTCGAGAAATCTTTTGGTTTCTTCTTTGTCACAGGCAATATCGACCGCAATATTTGAAGTATTGCAGGTGATGGTCGCCTGAAATCTCATCTGGTTCACACCGTAACCTAACTGTACCAATGAGTTTGAACCCAAACGAATCCATGGTATTTCTCTTGAAACCGCTTCTTCAACGATGCTGCCCGTACTCGGACCCAAGCGAACCCGCTCTCTGATTTCTTTCATTTTTTGAATATCGGCTTCCAAATCATAGTCGGTTCCGTTCACCAATGCCAGTGCGATGGCAACCGAAGCTTTGGCGGCGTATAGACCAACGTTTTCTTCGAGATAACTGAAAACCACATTGTAAACACCTTCATCTTTGGTGCTTCGGGTACGTCCGAAACCGGTGTCCATTCCGGCAAGCGTCTGAATTTCAAGTGCTATATGCTCAATTACATGTCCCATCCAGGTGCCCTCGTCCACCCGCATAAAAAAACCGCCTCTCACACCTTCAGAGCATCTGTGTTCGATCAGACTCGGCATAAGCGCTTCAAGTCTTTCCCTGAAACCGTCAATCTTATTCGTAGGTCTTTGTTCCAATTCTTCCAGATCGAGTCTCATTTGGATTAAATTCTTTCTTCTGATGCTCCAGATGTTCGGCCCCCTGAGCGCCTGTATTTTCAATATTTTCATAAAGTGTTAATTTAAGATAAAGAATTGATGACTTTTGTCATATTGGGTTAAAATTAAATCTTTTTTTGAATAAATTCAATTTTAGCGGGAATTTGTTTTATTGAATTCAAAGGCGTTTCCACTTTAAATGTTCGGCTTTCAAATTTTAATGATTTGCAGTTGATTGATTTTTAAACCGATTGTTGATTTTAACCTGTTGATTTCATCCGAAGTTCAATCTTTGCTAACTTTGTGGGTGGAATTAATTTCCGAAAATTCTTTGTAATGAAAAGCGATCATCCATCTGTATTTAATTTTGACAACAGCTATACAAAACTGGCCGAACGATTTTTTAGCCGTGTAACTCCCGACAAAGCGAACCGTCCCGAGATGATTTTGTTTAATCATGAATTGGCAGAAGAATTGAATATTGATGATTCCGACCCTGAATTACTGACCCAAATTCTGTCGGGAAACAAGATGGCAGTCGGTTCAGATCCGATTGCAACTGCCTATGCCGGTCATCAGTTCGGCTATTTCACAATGCTTGGCGACGGTCGTGCGATTTTGCTTGGCGAACATATCGATCAAACCAGAAAAAGATTTGAAGTACAGGTCAAAGGCGCCGGACGAACGCCCTATTCAAGAGGCGGCGACGGAAAGGCGACTCTAAAAGCAATGCTGAAAGAATATGTGTACAGCGAAGCAATGAACGGTTTGGGGATTCCGACTTCGAGAAGTCTTGCAGTGTTGAGAACCGGCGAAAATGTGTACAGGGAAAGGGTAGAGGACGGTGCGATTCTTTGTCGGGTGATGCCAAGTCATCTGAGGGTCGGAACTTTTGAATTTGCAAGATTTTACGGAACCAAAGAAGAACTTTTGCAATTATGCGATTATACGATCAAAAATCATTTTCCTGAAATTCCGGATGATGCTGATAACAGAGCGCTTTTGCTGTTTGAAAAAGTAATGCAACGCCAGGTCGATTTGGTAATCAACTGGATGAGGGTCGGATTTATTCACGGCGTGATGAATACCGACAATACTTCGATCTGCGGCGATTCGTTTGATTATGGTCCCTGTGCTTTTATGGGGGTTTATGATCCGAAAACGGTTTTCAGTTCGATCGATGAAAACGGAAGATATGCCTTTGGCAATCAGCCATCGATCCTGAAATGGAATTTGTCCCGTTTTGCAGAGGCTTTGTTGCCGCTGATTGATGATGATTTGGACAAAGCGGTTGAAATTGCAACCGAAAAAGTGAATGAATTTGATTCAATTTTCGATATGAAATTTGATGAAATGATGCTTTCAAAAATCGGAATTGACGAGCCCGAAAAAGGAGATGTCGAATTGGCTGAGGAATTTTTGAAACTGATCAGGATTCACAGAAAGGATTATACACACAGCTTCAATTCACTCAGACTGCCCGATCTTTATCGTGACAAACCATTTGTGCTGGGTGCTGAATTTCTGGATTGGCAAAAAAGATGGACCGAAAGAATCAGTCGAGGAGAAGGAAAAGGTCATTCGTTTTCGATTATGGAGCGTTACAATCCGCTGTTTATTCCAAGAAATTATTTTGTGGAAGAAGCGTTGGATCTGGCGGTTGAAGGTGAATTGAAAAAACTGAAAACACTGATTTACAATCTGCAAATGCCTTATTGGTACGATCCCGAAATGGATGATTCACTGTTTGAACCGATCGGTTTTGACCAAAATTACCAGACCTACTGCGGAACCTGAAAGAATTGATTGTTTCATTTAAATCATAAGATCATGAAAATCAACATGGGGAAAATTGACCGTATCCTTCGCTTTTTGCTGGGCGTACTGGTTATTTATTTGTATTTCACAAATCAGCTTTCAGGACTTTGGGCGATTGTGCTCGGTATTTTTGCAATTATTTTTTTCATTACTTCTTTTATCGGATTTTGTCCGGTTTACACTTTGCTCGGCATCAGAACCAACAAAAAGGAGAAAGAATAAAAAGGGTTACAGTCGTTTAGTTTTGTACTTTTGCCGATTCTCAAAAGAATCTGTAATCCTATGCTGCGTCTGTCTAATCAGGTTTTAAACGGCATCAGCCAAATTATGCTTCAGCAAAACCGGCTGTGCGGAATCCTGTTTTTGGCAGGACTGTTTATCGGTCATTGGATTTATGGTCTGGCTGCATTGCTGGCGGTATTGTGCGGAACGCTGACCGCCCGAATTTTAAAATTCGATACCAAAGAAATTGATTCCGGTCTTTATGGTTTCAGCCCGGCATTGACCGGCGTGGTGCTTGTATTTTTGTTCAAACCCGTTTTTGCAGTTTGGTTGCTGATTATAGTCGGATCTGTGATTTCAGCGATTTTGCAGCAATTTCTGATCAAACGAAATTTTCCTGCTTATACCTTTCCGTTTATTTTGGTTTCATGGGTTTTGATTTTTTTAATTCGAGATATGGACTCGATACCAGCTTCTGAAATTGAAACCAAAGAAATTCTCAGTCTTTCAACCGATCGTCTGTTGATCGGTACCAAATCTTACGGTCAGGTAATTTTTCAGAGCAATACACTGGCAGGCATACTGTTTTTTATCGGTGTGCTGATCAGCAGTCGGGCAGCAGGAATTTATGCGCTGATTTCAGCTTTTTTGATTTCATTTCTTGCGCTTCTAATCGGGCAAAATCCTGAAAGTGTAAACCTGGGATTGTACGGATTCAATCCTGTGTTGACTGCGATTGTATTTGCGGGCATCAGACCAAAGGACGGTTTTTGGGTTTTGATTTCGATACTGATCACTTTTGGAATCAATCTGATTTTGGTTGAAACCGATCTTTTGAAAGCTTTTGGCGGGGTACTGACTTTTCCGTTTGTTGCGGGTGTGTGGCTTTCGCTTCTGATTCAGCGATTTTTTCAGAAAGAAACAGAAAAATGATTTTTCTGATTTGCAAATCGAATTACTGTCAGGGTTTTCAAAGGATTTTGCCAGATTACGAATAAAAAAGACACGAAAATAAAATCCAAAATTTTACCATTCCAATTTTTCATTAGGTTCAATTAAATCTCTTCTTAAATATCCAATTCTGTCTAATTCTTCCTTATCAAATTCTTTTTGTAACTGTTGAATCAGATCATCATAAACAGGGTCGTAATTGATTAACATGGCTTTATAAACATACTTTTTGTTGGCCGGTGGCCAGTAAGGATGATTTATATAGGTATTGTTTCGTTCAATGTATTTGAGAATAGATACTGCATTTTGATTTTTGTAAGAGGCAACAGCTCTTGAAAAATATAAAACTTCATCATTAATATTTTCTTTTGACGACAGTTTTCCTTTTATCTTCATCTCAAAATACCTTTCCAGAAGAGAATAAAATTTTTCGTTGGGAAAAGTTTCGATACTTCTGAAAATCAACTTTATACATTCGAAATTTTTCAAATTCTCGTCAAATATTTTATAAAGCAAATCCACATCAACATTTTTTTTGAATTTACTCAAGGCATAACAGGCTGACAGCTGATCTCTGCAAAATTCCCGCTTGGTTTGCGCTCTGCTTTTTATCAAATTATAATATTTTTCATCCGGATTTATATCCTGAATCATCCAGGTTGAAATATTCAAATATGGATGTTCCAACAGAACTTTTTCAACCAGATATTTCTTTTGAATCGGCGATAATCCATTTTGGAAATGAGCAATTCTTATCATCAAATCAGAAGCCTGTTTGTATTGCAGTTCATCCTCAAACACCCAGAAATTCACTCTTGCCGTATCTGACAAATGTCCCAGCAGCAAATCAAAATATTCAGGTTCCTGTCTATTGACAATAGATTTATATGCGATGATTCTCAATAAGGGGTTTTTGGAATCCATCAGTTTTATCAATTCATCTTTTGTTGCGTTTTCTTCAAGAAAATTTCTGGCAACCGTATCATTTGTCGGTAGAGATTCTTCGTTTGAAAGACTTTCCAAAGACGGACGTAATTCTTTTCTAAAATCTGAAATCTCGTTTTTATATCTTTCTTCTTTACAGGAAATAATGAAAATTAAAAAAAATATGGTTTTCAATACGATTTTCATAAAATTCGGCTTATGCTTTTGAGTACTATTCATTTGCACAATAAATTACACAGTTCTCAAGTATTTGGTATTTTTCAAATTGAAACAAAATTATCAAGCGAAAAGGTTAAAAGAGATTGGTTTAATGTTTGGTACAGGAAACAATTCTGTTTACTTTATGGCTGTTAATAATTGTTGCACATTTTCGGCTCATTTATTTTTGTATTTCTTCAAATAGTTTTGGTGCACTGTGTTTTGATAAATCTTTAACTTTTTTTGGCCGTCTAAGTTGGTATAAATTTCGTCAATTTCCTGTCTGCTCACTTTCTTATCCAGTACTCCGTTTACTGATTACGTCAGACAGTTTATGTGTTTTCTGTATTCTGTCAGATTTTGCCCAAATGCCCAAAAACCATTTTGAATTCCATCCCAAAAAAACAAAAGCTCTGCCATCTGAAAGGTCAGTCATTCATCGTTTTAAACCTTGCACTCACGGTCTTATACATTAAACCGAACGAGCATCCAATTATAATTCCTTTTGGTGAAAATCTTCTTTGCTTCCTCGACATTTTTATCAATAAACCCATAACCGGTTGAAAAAACTACCGAAGCTTCCGTTCGGCAGGGTTTTCATTGTTGGCTTTTCAAGCCCAACGAAACTCTGGTTATTAGTGGCAGTTAATGTTTGTTTCCACTATACATTCCGCCATCATAATATTCGGAATTTTCGTCTGTGAGGAATAAAACCAATTCCGATGTTTCTAAAGCATTTATGTCAATTTGTTCGTTCTTGAAAAGTATAGATTCTCCCTTTAGAAGATTTATGTCATTGTTCAGCACAACCTTTCCCTGAAAAACATAAAGCAAACCAGTCAGCTCATTCTTTGGCAAGTCGGGCAATTCAATTGTTTTTCCGTTTGTAAGTTTCGTGTCGTATATCCACGTTTCGCTTGAAAACTGTAATTGTGTCTGTTCAGTAGGCGAAGCAAGCAATCTCCAAAAATCAACACTATCCGTTTCATTCAGGTCTTGAAATACAACTTCAGGTTTCAGGTCTTTGGATTTTGGTCGGATAAATATCTGAAGTCCTTCCAAAGGTTCAGGCATTGTTTCTTCGTGATAAAAGAGTTTTCCCGCTTTCATTAGCATTAGTTTGTTTCTGGAAACGGTTGCCTGAAATCCTTCCGAATCGGTATGCACAGCGTGTCCAGTGCGGAAATAGGAAAGTATATCATCATTTATATGTGGGTGCATTTTGATAGTTACATTTCCCCCGATGTAGGCATGGTCAATTCTTCCGATACTTGCTATCCCGCTGTCAGTTGAGTTTTTAATAACACTTCCAGGATATAGGATTTTAATATGGGCGTTGCCTACCTTTTTATCATTTTCTATTTTTTTAATCATTCTGCCTTATATTTCTTTTCATTATTGATGTACAAAGTGGATTCATTGGCGTTAAACTTGTATTCTCCACTTTCATAGTTTTGATTATCGGTTGCTTTTAAAATTGTGTTGCTTTGAGTATTTGGCAAAAACAACTCCGCTTCTGATTTGTCGTCATTAAACAGCACAAAAGCACTGATTACAGCTTCTTCGTCTTTGGTCTCAATAGGGTTTAAACGTTGTCCTATGTTGAAAATTTGAATACAGCTTTGTTTGAGTTGGCTCCAGGTTTCGCCAGCCGCAGTAAGACAGCCGTGTTCGTCTTTATCTTCGCCAACGGCTGATTGTTCTGTTACGGTTTGTTCTTCTTTACTTTCCGGAGAATTGCTTTTTTGATTGTTGCAAGCTGTCAAGGCGAAAATGCCAATCGATAATAGTACTACGTTTCTCATTCGTTTAAATTTCATGTTACTGTTTTGTTGTTTCGTGAGCGTTGTCGTTTAATTGCCACTAACGGTTCGGGTATTGCCGAAGGCGGGGATTTTTAGCACAAAATTTCAATCGAAGAACGAATGTTGAACCTTGCACAAATGTCCAATCGAAGCCGTTCAGCCCCGCTTTTGGAAATACCTTGTTATGCCTTCGTGCTTTCATTCTCGATGTTCATTTTAAGGTCAATGAGTCGCTGTTTTACGCTTGTCTGCAAGTTGTGTTTAACAAACTTTGTCAATAAGTTAAATGGGAACCTAAGCGAAAACGAATATAGAAAAATAACTTCTGATTTATCGTTTGAGATTTCCTTAAATGTCCACGAACCTAAAAACGATTTGAACATAAATGGTCCGTTTGTCATTTTAACTGCCGTTACTTTTGGTCGATTGTAAGTAACGTATTCTGTCACCATGCCAAGTCCATTTTTAGCTACACAATATGCTTTAACTCCTTTTTCCGCTTTTGTTGCTCCGTCAATTAAGTCAGCTTTTTTCAAAAAAGTGTCCCATTTTAGACGTTTATTATAGTCTTGCGTAAAATCAAAAACCTGTTCCGGTCTTTGGTCAATTAAAATTGTCTCTGTAAATTTTTCGATTCTCATTTATTCAGAGTTTTTCTTAATTGAAGTCAACAAATAGCGTTGAAATGCTTTGAGAATTAACCTTACAGGAATATTGAACAGAAAATATAGTCGTCTATCAATACTATAGGTTGTTGTTAATTTTAAACTTGTTGTTTGTCCATTTGTTGTCAGATAATATGCGCCCGTAGGAATTTGGAAAACACCTTCTGAAAGTTCAAAAAAGTATAAAACTTTAAACCCTTTTTCTGGATTAAATGAAAATGAATATTCTGCCAAAGGTTTCCACACCAATATTTCTTGCATAAATTTTTTCCCACTATCGAAATATGCAATTCTTCTACCGCCTTGCCCTTCAGAAATAATTTCTGCTCTTAATGGTTTTGGTATGTCAAGAAGTTTAAAAATAGTCGGATCAGAAAATTGCTCAATTTTTACATTGGTTATATTTTCCCAAATAGTTTCTGGTCGACCGTTTATATCAATTGTCGAACCAAGAGTCTTTACTATATGTCTATTTTTTACTGTCAATTTTCGTTTTGGTTATGATCGTCTTAGCATGAGGCATAAACGGTTTGGCGCTTGGCGAAGGTGGCGACTTTTATCACCAAACTTCAAACGAAGCACGAAATTCAAACTTACGAAAAAGTTCCAAACGAAATACAAAACTGCCACTTTTGCCAAACGCTTGTTCAAGCGACACCTTCGGTGAGCGTTCTTACGCACCAAAAGTAGTAAATTGCTGATAAACATTCAACTTTACCTTTCAATTAAAAATTATAGATATGAAAGGAAATTCGATTTCAGTAAAACCGCTGAATGAAAGTGGGAAAACTTGGTTAGAAAAAACCTTGCAACTGCTCCAAGTACAGGAATACGGCAAAGGCAGTGTGCGAAACTATATGCAAGAGCTTACTTTACTTTTCAAGCATTATAATGATTTGGAGGTAGGAGATTTGAAGCAAGAACACATCGAACGTTATTTGATTTTTATCAAAGAGAACCACAAAGTAGGGCGAGCCAAATGTCGAAGTGTGGCACAAGCCTGCAGTTTTTTCTTCAAAAATGTGATGCCGGCGGATTATATCGTACCGAGTAATCT
>JBAYPM010000040.1:0-24178 GCA_041677705.1 Weeksellaceae bacterium
ATTTTTATTTTTTGGTGTGAATGTCCATTCATTTCCGTAGGCAAAAACTTCATCCACTTCATCTGAATTGAGTTTGTCTGTCAAAAAAAGAAGATGTTTTTGGATTTGATTTTCATCGACAGTGAGATATCCTCTTCTCTTCCAAAGGATGGTCTCAGCGACAGCTTCAATCCACATAAGGATGGTAATGATCCAAAAGATTTCTCCCCAAAGCAGCGCAAAATACCAAAAGACAAGTGAAGGCAGGAATCTGATCAGAAAAAGTGTGAACAGTCTTTTGTTTGAGTAATTGAATTTCATTTGACTGATTAGCTTATAAACAAAAAAAGACTGACATCAGGTTATAAAGATCATCAGACTTTTTGTGCCCCAGACGGGACTTGAACCCGTACGGCCATAATGGCCACAGGATTTTAAGTCCTGCGTGTCTACCAGTTCCACCACCAGGGCGGGAAAGTTTATTTCAAAAAAAAGAGCGAGAAACGGGACTCGAACCCGCGACCCCGACCTTGGCAAGGTCGTGCTCTACCAGCTGAGCTATTCTCGCAATTGGGACGCAAATATAATCAATCCCTTTTATTGAACAAATAATTTTTACTTTTTTGTCCTTGTTTTTTCTGCAACTTTATCAGCCGGCTTTTCGGCGTCTGCATACATCATCATCTCAATTGCCTCAGACAGTTGGTTTTTCAGAATTTTTCTATGGATAATCATATCCACAAATCCTTTTTCCAGAAGAAATTCTGAAGTCTGAAAACCTTCTGGCAAATCTTTTCCGATGGTCTCTTTGATCACTCTTGGCCCTGCGAAACCGATCAAAGCACCGGGTTCTGCTACCACCAAATCTCCGACCGAAGCAAAAGATGCGGTTACACCACCATAAGTCGGATTAGTCAGCAGAGAAATATAGGGAAGTCCTGCCTCTGACAATTCGACCAGCTTGGCTTCAACCTTTGCCATCTGCATGAGCGAAATCGCTGCTTCCATCATCCTTGCACCGCCCGATTGTGAAATCAGTATAAATGCAGTTTTGTTTTTGACTGCATGGTCAATGGCTCGAACCAGTTTCTCGCCCATCGCAGATCCGAGCGAACCTCCGATGAATTTGAAATCCATAGCACCGATCACCACATCGACACCGTTCATCTTGCCATATCCGGTCCGTACTGCTTCACTTAGTCCGGTGGATTTTTTCACTTCCTTGACTCTGTCCTTGTATTTCTTTGTATCCTCCCAATTCAGCGGGTCTTTGCTGACTACCTTTACATCTAACTCTTTGTATTTTGCATCATCAAAAAGGATTTCAAAATACTCCTGACTGCCGATCTGAACATGGAAATCGTCCTCCGGACTTACATACAGATTTGCTTTGAGTTCGTCTGTTTCAACAATTTTTCCACTTGGTGATTTGTACCAGAGGCCTTTTGGAACATCTTTTTTGTGTTCCGTTGTAATATTTTTCTTCGTTCTTCTAAACCAAGCCATTTTTTCTAAATCTTCGTTCGTTATTTGTTCCGAATTATCCCAATCGTCCGACATTGTTCAAGTTTTCAAATGCTTCAATCAATCTTTTCTTGAAAGATATTTCACCTTCTCTCAGCCAAACACGCGGATCGTATTTTTTCTTGTTGGGCGAATGATCACCTTCAGGGTTACCGATTTGTGACTGCAGATAGTCTTTGTTGGCATCAAAATATTTTCTGACGCCTTCCATAAATGCAAACTGCAAATCTGTATCGATGTTCATCTTAATCACTCCATAGCTGATTGCCTCTCTGATCTCATCATGCGAAGAGCCCGAACCGCCGTGGAATACAAAATCAACAGGATTCTTGCCGGTATTGAATTTCTGTTCAATATATTTTTGTGAATTGTCCAGAATCTTAGGTGTCAGCACCACATTTCCGGGTTTGTACACACCGTGAACATTTCCGAATGCTGCAGCCACCCAAAAATTATCGCTCACACTTTTCAGCTGTTCATACACATAAGCAACTTCCTCAGGCTGGGTATAGAGCAGACTGTTGTCCACATTGGTGTTGTCAACTCCGTCCTCTTCACCCCCTGTGATACCGAGTTCGATCTCAAGGGTGATCCCGATTCTTGACATTCTTTCGAGATATCTTTTTGATATCTCCATATTTTCTTTCAGCGGTTCTTCAGAAAGATCGAGCATGTGTGAACTGTAAAGTGCTTTGCCTGTCTTTTTGAAATAAGCTTCATTTGCATCCATCATTCCGTCCATCCAGGGAAGCAGTTTTTTTGCACAGTGGTCGGTATGCAGTATGATGGTCGCGCCATAAGCTTCCGCCAGTTCGTGAATATGAAGCGCTCCTGCAACAGCTCCTTTGACGGCAGAAAACTGATTTTCACCTTTCAGACCTTTGCCGGCATTAAAAGCAGCACCGCCGTTTGAAAATTGTATAATCAGTGGCGAATTGACTTCGGCAGCTGCTTCCATTGCTGCATTGACCGTGTCTGAGCCGGTTACATTGCAGGCAGGAAGTGCGTATTGATTTTCTTTTGCATCTCTGATAATCTCCTGAATCAAAGAGCCGGAAGCTACACCGGCTGGAAATTTTCTTCCCATAATATTATTTTTTTTTATCCCTGTTGAATATACAAATATAGAGAACTTATGTTTAAAACGGATAATTTATACCAAATGCAAGTCTCGGTTTGAACAGATGAAAATCCTGAAAACGCCATCTGTCTCCCTGAGCATAGCTGGGATCATGCATTTTGTAGGCAAGATCAAGCCTCAGCAGAAAATAAGTGAAATCAAATCTAAAACCATAGCCCGCTCCTACCCCTAACTCGTTAAAGAAATTTCCGAATTTAAAGCGAGACAACTCATCTTTTTTGTCGATCCCCCAAATATTTCCGGCATCAACAAACAATGCACCGTTAATCCTTCCTGACACATTGAAACGGTATTCGGCATTTATCAGTATCTTGAGCTGATCGATTGCAAATACATCGTCGCCGCCTTCATATCTCGGAATTCCGGCAGGACCCAAGGTTGCAGGTGCCCATGCCCTAATATCGTTTGCGCCTCCAGCAGTGTAACTTCTCACAAACGGAATAAAATCTGTGTTTCCGTATGGAAGAACTGCGCCTACAAATACCCTTCCTGCTAAGGTCGATTTGGATCCGACACTTACATATTTTCTCAAATCCAAATCGAGTTTTACAAACTGTGAATATGGAATGCTAAACACTGTTCCCATTTCTTCGCCTGTCGAGCTTTTCACTTTTTCAAAACCAAAGGCATGATCGAGTATACTGAGCAGATTTCCGGCCAGTTCTATTCTTCCTCTGAAAAACCAAGGATTCTTCAGCCAGTTTTTTTCGCTCTGATTCAGTGTGTACTGATAGATCATTGAAGAAATCAGCACGTTTTGGGTGATGGTCTGTTTTCTGAAATTCATATTTTCAAATACAGACAGTGATTCCAATCCCTGACTGTCCAATGATTGCAAAAACAGCGGGTCGTTGAGCGCCATTTCGATCACTTCATCATCCGACAATGTACCGTTGAAATGCAGAATTGCCGCAGTTGGATTGTATATAAAATAATAATTGTCAAAGAAATTATTCTTGATGTTGTTGTCACCGTCAAATACTGTGAAATAATTGTCTTTCTGAAGATTACTCACAAATTCGGTATTGAAAATACTGAACATATGCGAATGGGTGTCACTCAGCGACAGATTGTAATCCAATCCGGTGGAATAGGTTATACGACCGAGACCGATATTTCGCTGAAGCGTTGATCCGATCCTGAAATCGGTTTGTTTGTAAAATCTTTTTGGAAATACACCGCCGGTTTTGATCGGAAACAACAAATACGGAAATGTCATTTTGGACTGAAACGACATTTCAAATGCATTGAAAAAGCCGTGTGCATCAGAAAATCTTCGGTTTACATTTCCCAAAGTTCCTCTCAATGTGGTTTCCAGATTTTCACCTCCCTTGAACAGATTTCTTGCAACCAGCGATACTCTTGGAGATACACCAAAATTCATAAATTCAGACCAGGAAAGTTCGGCACCGTAGAAGAAATCATATTTCTTTTTGGGTCTGAAATACATTTTATGATACAACGCACTGTCGCCCTGAATCACCCTGGCAGAATCTCTGGATTCATCAAATACGGTCAGAGTTATACCTTCACGTTTTGAAATGTTTCTTCGGGTCTGGGTGTTCAGATTGATCTGATACAGATCCCCTTCTTTGAAAACAATGCCGTCTGTGAAAAATCTCGGTCTGTATTTCATTTTTTGATCGACGTAATGCAGATGGTAACCGTCATAAATCGTATCGACGAGATATTCGGGTTCGGGCTGGCCCCGTTTTGGCGGATCCGAGTCGGGATAAATGTGAATTTCGCCGTATCTGTATTTTGCAAATTTCTGTTTGACAAAAATACTGTCTTTTTCGACTGGAACCAGCAGTGTGATATCAAGTGATTTGTCGGTTTGTGTTGTATCTGCCGTAAATTCTATCGCCTGTCCGTCATCATTAAACTTCCAGTAACCTCTGTTTTTGAGATAATTGACAATTCGGTCTCTTTCTGCCACAAAATTGTCCATATCATAGCGCTGCCCCACTTTGATGTTGGGTACCCAGCTCAGCATTCTCTCATAATCTTTTTGAAGAACAGAATCTTTGATTTGATAATTGTATGAATTAATGATCGACATTTCACCCGGCTCCACTGTGTAGGTAACTTTTGCCTTCTTATTCAGACTGTCCGTTTTTGATGATGATTTGACTTCGGCATCAAAATAACCGCGGTCAAAGAAATAATTCTCAAGATTTTCAGCAGAAAAATCAGACAGGGTCGAATCGAGCAGTATGGGCGGTTCACCTTGATTGAAAACAAATCTTTTCAGCCAAAGACTTCTCCCTGTGTATTCTTCCAAACCGTTTTTGACCAGAAGGCTGTCGAGTGCTCTCTGGTTTTTTCGGGCTTTGCTCAAATCGTTGTATTCGATAAAGGTGGTGTCAAATTTCGGATTGACCGAATTGTAAAGCATCAGTTTGAGCGGAAGAAATCCGAGAAAGCTTGCATTTGGTCGCTGTTTCACATAATCGGGAAGATTTGAGCTGAACGGTTTTTCCTTTCCTTTGTACTCAAAATTGTTCTTGGTCAGCAGATATTCGCCATCGGGCACTTTCTTCACTGCGCTGCAACCGATGATGAACATCAGGATTAAAAGGGATAATATTATCTTTGCGGTACGAAATCTCATTTCAAATGCTAACCAATAACGAAGTCAAGCTAATCAATTCACTTGTCAGAAAAAAATTTAGGCAAAAATACAACAAGTTTATTGTTGAAGGAATTAAAATTACGGATGAAGTGCTGAAAAGCAAAATCAAAGTTCACAAAATTTTTGCAACTGAATTGATTTTTGAAAAATTTGAATCTGTTACTGAACTGATTACAGAATCAGAATTAAAAAAAATCAGTCAGACGGTTCATCCGAATACTGTTTTGGCGCTGTGTGAGATTCCCGAACCAAAAGAAATCAAAACCGACGGATTTATCATTGCATTGGACGATGTCCGGGACCCGGGAAATCTGGGCACTATCGTCCGAATGGCAGACTGGTTTGGGATTGATCAGATTATCTGTTCAAACGAAACCGTAAATCTGTACAATCCAAAGGTGCTTCAGTCGAGCATGGCTTCTTTTCTCAGGGTGAATGTGAATTACACCGATTTGGATCAATTTCTTTCGCACTATCCGCATCCGGTATTGGGAACTTTTATGGAGGGTGAAAATATTTACAAAACCAAATTTCCGGAAAACGGACTGATGATCATGGGAAATGAGTCAAACGGAATTTCTGAGAAACTGTTTCAGCACATTACCCGGAAGATCTCAATTCCAAGACAGGGAAGCGTTCAGCAGACCGAAAGTTTGAATGTGGCGATGGCTCTGAGTATCATACTCGGTGAAAGAGCTTCTGGATTTTATTAAAATTTTAACCTTCCTTTATTAGGTCAGCCAAACTGATTCTGCTAATTTAGACCGCAAAATCATTATCGGTTAAAATGAAATTGGGTGTTTGGGTTTATTTTTTAATACTTTTTATCATCATTCCATCGTGTAAAAGTTCTGAAAATGAAATTGTCAGACAGACTCAGCCGGCTGAAAGTTCAGTTCCGGCTTATGATTCGATTGACTGGTCAAAAGAAGTTCATTTTGAAAAATTAACGTCTGCAGAAAAAAGAGAAAAGTTTGAACAAATCAGTCGCTTTTTTGATCAGAAATGGATTCCGACCAATGCAAGCGGCGGATTGATCGTCGCCTGGAATGGTCAGATCCTCTTTGAAGGTTATACCGGCTATTCGGATTGGGAAAAGAAAACGCCGATTGATGCCAACACACCCATCCACATCGCATCTGTTTCAAAAGTGCTGACTGCACTGGCAGTGCTCAAACTGATTCAGTTTCAAAAATTGGATCCTGAAGCAGAAGTCAGCAGTTATCTGAAAGGGTTTCCCTACGAAAATGTCAAAGTGATCGATCTGCTCACCCACCGCAGCGGACTGCCCAATTATCTGAGTCTGTCAGATGACAAGACCTATTGGGACAATTCAAAGATGATGTCAAATCAGGATGTGCTCAATCTGCTGATCACCAAAAAACCGCCGGTCAGTTTTCTGCCAGGTTCAAAGTTCACATATAACAATACAAATTATCTGCTGCTGGCGATGATCATTGAGAAGGTGACCGGCATGAGTTATCCAAAGGCGATGAAACAAATGGTTTTTGATCCGCTCGGAATGACCAATACTTTTGTAATGGAATTTGACAAAGACGCCAACCGGGTTTCAAAATCATATTACAATAACGGCAGAGAATGGGGCTATGACCATTTGGACAAAACATATGGCGACAAAAATATCTACTCCACACCGAGAGATTTATTAAAAATGGATATCGCGATGTATTCTCCCAAATTTCTGCCAAATGAAATAAAGGAAATCGCCTGGAAAGGATACAGTTACGAGAAAAAGGGAATCAAAAATTACGGTTTTGGAATTCGTATTCTCGAATGGGACAACGGCGACAAACTGCTCTATCACAAAGGTCTGTGGCACGGCAACAGATCAACTTATGTCAGAGATTACAAAGATGAAGTCTGTGTGATTGCGCTTGGCAATCGGCTGAACAAATCGATTTATGAAAGCATGGGTCTGGTCAGTCTGTTTCATCAGTATTCGTTTCCGGCTCCGATACCCGAATCAAAAGAAGATTCGCTGAAACTGGCACAGCCCGATGGTGAAGTTTTGGATTCAGATTCGATGTCAAAAAATGATTCAAAAATCGAAAAATCCGGCCATTCAGAAGGCGGAAGCGATGAATCGGAAAACATCGGTACAGACTGAAATTTATAGTTTCAGCACATTTGATTTATTCTTCAGGAAATACAAAAACAGCAGCAACCAGCCAACGATCATGAGCAGTCCGCCCAGCGGTGTGACAGGTCCCAGAAATTTGAGATTCACGCCCCAGAATTCTGAAAAGGATAAAAAATAGATACTGACCGAAAACAGAAAACCGCCAATAATCAGACAGCTTACCGCATTTTTCTCATAGGCAGTTTCAAATTTTAAAAAAAGTCCCAGCACCAGAAGCACGATTGCGTTGTACATCTGATATCTGACACCGGTTTCAAAACCGACCAACTTTTCGGGTGCAAGAAATTGTTTGAACAAATGAGCACCGAATGCGCCCAAAATCACAGCGGTCATCCCATAGACCGAGGCTGTCAGCAAAACTGTTTTTTTCATTTATGATTGGATTAATTCCTGTGTACAAACATAAAACTTATTCATCAAAAAAGACCTGTCGGATTTCTTCATCTGACAGGTCTTTTGTTTTGATTTGGATTTTTTCCGGTTTTTAATCTTCAACCAGCACCCACTCGCCGTTTTCAATCAGCGGCTGTGCCTGTTTGAATTTCATCTCCTGTTTTTCACCCGTGTTGACATTTCGGATGGCTACCTTTTCGTTTCTTCCAATTTTCACTACTGTTCTCGGCGCAGTGATTTCGGGTCTGCTCTGAGGTGCTCCACCGCCTGTAGAGGAGGACGAATTGTTGAAATAATTGTGTCCGCCGCCACCGCTCTGACTGTCTGATTCTCTCTGATTCTGATTGGTCTGAACTTTTTCCTGTTTCTGCTGTCTTGCCTGCTGAATCTGATCCGGGTCAGGTGTAGGAAGTTCTCCTTTGAACAGGAATGAAACGATTTCTTTGTTCACACGGTCAATCATTCGCTGGAAGATATAGAATGATTCCTGTTTGTAAATCACAAGCGGATCTTTCTGCTCATAAGATGCGGTCTGAACTGATCTTCTCAGATCATCCACATCTCTCAGGTGTTCTTTCCAGTATTCGTCGATCAGGCTCAAAACGATTCCCTTTTCAAAATCTTTGAGCAGTTTCTTGCCTTGGGTTTCGTATGATTCTTTCAAATCTGTAATCACCATCAGCGTACGTTTTCCGTCGGTAAACGGAACCTGAATTCTGGTAAAATGATTGGCCGGGTTTTCATACACATTCGCAATGATCGGAAAAGCTTTTTCTGCCTGCATCTGCAGATGATTGTGATAATCTTCCATTGCAGCCTTGTACACTTTCACTGTCAGATCGGCAACCGAAGTCGTTTTGAAACCGCTTTCGTCAACCGGTGAATCCATTGTGAAATATTTGATCAGATCGAGTTCGAATTGTTTAAAATTTTCATTGTTTTTTGCCTCAGAAGTAATCGACAGTGAGGTATCGTAAATCATATTGGCAATGTCCAGATCCAGACGTTCACCAAACAATGCATTCTTTCTTCTTCTGTAAACGACTTCTCTTTGTTTGTTCATCACATCGTCATACTCGAGCAGTCTCTTTCTGATACCGAAGTTGTTTTCCTCAACTTTTCTCTGTGCTCTTTCGATCGATTTTGAAAGCATTGAATGCTGAATCATCTCGCCTTCCTGATGTCCCATTTTGTCCATCCATTTCGCCATTTTCTCTGAACCGAAAATACGCATCAGATTGTCTTCGAGCGACACATAGAACTGCGAACTTCCGGGGTCACCCTGACGTCCCGAACGACCTCTCAACTGTCTGTCCACGCGACGCGAATCGTGTCTTTCTGTTCCGACAATCGCAAGACCGCCTGCTTCTTTGACTTCGGGTGTAATTTTGATGTCGGTACCACGACCCGCCATATTGGTTGCGATGGTCACAACGCCCGGACGGCCGGCTTCGGTTACGATATCCGCCTCTTTTTTGTGCAATTTTGCATTCAGTACATTGTGTTCGACCTTTCTCAGCTGAAGCGCACGGCTCAACAGTTCAGAGTTCTCAACATTGGTCGTACCCACCAGTACCGGTCGTTTTTGGTTTTGTGACAAATCAACGATTTCTTCAATGACCGCATTGAATTTCTCGCGATTGGTTTTATAAATTTTGTCGTTCAAATCTTTTCTGATCACCGGACGGTTGGTCGGAATCACAACCACATCCAATTTGTAGATTTCCCAGAATTCACCTGCTTCGGTTTCTGCCGTACCGGTCATACCTGCAAGTTTGTTGTACATTCTGAAATAATTCTGAAGCGTTACGGTTGCAAAAGTTTGGGTTGCAGCTTCCACTTTCACGCTTTCCTTTGCCTCAATCGCCTGATGGAGTCCGTCTGAATAACGACGTCCGTCCATGATACGTCCGGTTTGTTCGTCAACGATTTTCACCTGACCTTCCATCACCACATATTCAACATCTTTTTCAAAAAGTGTGTATGCTTTCAGCAATTGGGTCAGGGTGTGGATTCTTTCGGATTTGATTGAGAAATCTCTGAAGAATTCTTCTTTTTCTTTTAATTCATCTTCTTTTGAAAGATTTTTAGCCTCAATTTCAGCCAGCACATTTCCGACTTCGGGCAAAACAAAGAAATTCGGGTCTTCCATACCCTGAGACAGATATTCGATTCCTCTGTCGGTAAGTTCAACCTGATTGTTTTTCTCGTCGATCACGAAATAAAGATGCTGATCAACTTCCGGCATTTCACGGTTGTTGTCAGCAATATAATGTGCTTCTGTCTTTTGCATCTGTGCTCTGATTCCTTCCTGGCTCAGAAATTTGATCAGCGGTTTGTACTTTGGCAAACCTCTAAAAACCTGATACAGATTGAATCCTCCGTCTTTTCTGTCGCCTTCTTCAAATAGTTTTTTAGCTTTGTTCAGCGTTTTTCCGAGTTCCTCGCGCTGTATGTTGTATATTTTTTCGACTTTTGGTTTGAGTGCGTCATATTCCTGACGGTCACCCTGAGGAACCGGGCCCGAAATGATCAAAGGTGTTCTCGCATCATCGATCAATACAGAGTCCACCTCATCCACGATTGCATAGTTCAATTCTCTCTGAACCAGTCCGTCTGGCGAAGCTGCCATATTGTCTCTCAAATAGTCAAAACCAAATTCGTTGTTGGTTCCGTACACAATATCTGCCATATAGGCTTTCTTTCTCCCTTCAGAGTTTGGTTGATGATTGTCAATACAGTCAATCTTCAACCCGTGGAATTCAAAGATCGGCCCCATCCATGCAGAGTCACGTTTTGCCAGATAGTCGTTCACGGTTACCAGATGGACACCGCGTCCGGTCAATGCATTCAGATATACCGGAAGCGTCGCAACCAGGGTTTTACCTTCACCGGTCTGCATCTCTGCAATCTTACCCTGGTGAAGTGCAGAACCGCCGATTAGCTGAACATCGTAATGAACCATGTCCCATACCACTTCTTTTCCGGCAGCATCCCAATGATTTTTCCAAATTGCTTTGTCCTCGCCAACCAGTTCCACATAACTTCTTGAGCCGGACAGTTCGCGGTCGTAAGCAGTTGCGGTAACTTCTATTTCGGGATTGGCTGCAAATCTTCTTGCAGTTTCTCTTACCACCGCAAAACCTTCGGGCAGGATTTCATCCAATATACCTTCTTCGATTTCGTATGCGTCACGGTTAATCTTATCAATCTGCTCATAAACGAGCTCTTTCTGATCAAAATCTTCCATTGCTTCCGCCTCGAGTTTCAATTTTTCAATTTCTTCTTTTTGAGGCTCAGTGGCTTTCTTTAATCTGATTTTAAATTCTTCGGTTTTGGCTCTCAGTTCGTCATTTGACATTGCTGAAACTGTTTTTTCAGCTTCATGAACTTTCTCCACATACTTCTGCAGCTCTTTGACGTCTTTCTTGTTCTTGTCGCCCAAAAAACCTTTTAATACTTTTTCTACAATGCTCATAAATCTTAATTTTTCGGCATCACAGTGCCGGCAGGTGTTTGATCACAAATAAATGCCGTTGTCAGGCGTTTGCGAAATTATTAGAAATAAAAAAGCCCACTCAGGGCTTTGGTTCAATACTCGTTAATACTCATCTTCATTCCACAGAAAATCCTCATTTGTCGGATAATCTGACCAGATTTCTTCAATACTTTCATAAGAATCTCCTTCGTCTTCGATCGATTGAAGATTTTCGACTACCTCAAGCGGTGCTCCGGTACGGATTGCATAGTCAATCAATTCGTCTTTTGTTGCGGGCCAAGGTGCATCACTCAGATAAGATGCCAATTCTAAAGTCCAATACATACTAAAAAACTTTATTAAGTTACAGGTTATTCAATTATTTAATCACATGGCTGCCCAATGAATCAGCCGCTTCGGTCCAATCAAAAAATCTGCCAAAAAAAT
This sequence comes from Weeksellaceae bacterium, assembly GCA_041677705.1. Classification (GTDB taxonomy): domain Bacteria; phylum Bacteroidota; class Bacteroidia; order Flavobacteriales; family Weeksellaceae; genus Moheibacter. The sequence continues at coordinate 11,759 of JBAYPM010000040.1, forward strand.
AATGTCAGTCTTTGATTTTAATTTTTATAATTTTGGGCAAATGTATCGAAAAAATGACAAATAAAATAACTGAACTATTAAAAGTGCATTATCCTGTAATTCAGGGAGGTATGATCTGGAACAGCGGTTGGCGACTTGCATCGGCGGTCAGCAATTCTGGCGGACTGGGTCTGATCGGCTCCGGAAGCATGTATCCGGATGTACTTGAGGAAAACGTGAAAAAATGTCAGCAGGCTACTGACAAACCCTTTGGCGTCAATCTGCCGATGCTGTATCCGGACATTGACAAACACATAGAAACCATCATCAAATACAAAGTTCCTGTCGTTTTTACTTCTGCCGGAAATCCAAAAACCTGGACCGAAATTCTGAAAAAAGAAGGAATCACGGTGGTGCATGTGGTGAGCAGTGTGAAATTTGCACTCAAAGCGCAGGAAGCAGGTGTCGATGCGGTTGTGGCCGAAGGTTTTGAGGCGGGCGGTCATAATGGCAGAGAGGAAACCACCACCTTCTGTCTGATACCAAATGTGAAACGTCATATTGACATCCCGCTGATTGCAGCCGGTGGAATCGCTACAGGCAGTCAGATTGCGGCGGCGATGGTTCTCGGTGCAGACGGTGTACAACTGGGATCAAGATTTGCTGCTACCTATGAATCGTCTTCACATCTGAATTATAAAAATCAGATTGTACAGTCAGGCGAAGGAGATACCGTACTGACATTGAAAGAACTCGGGCCGGTCAGAATGATGAAAACCGAATTTTACAATCAGGTGGTTGAAGCTTATGAAAATTGTGCGACCAAAGAACAACTTGCAGAATTGTTAGGCAGGGCGAGGCCAAAAAAAGGAATGTTTGAAGGCGATCTGACAATCGGTGAACTCCAATCGGGTCAGTCATCAGCTTTAATTGACGAAATCAAATCGGTACAGCAGGTTTTTGATGATCTGATCGACGAAATCAAAAATCTGAAATTTGACTTTTTAAAGGTTTTTGAAAATTAATATCAAAACACAATTCAAAAAGTTGAAACTCAAAATTTAAAATAAATCTTATTTTTATAATTGATAAGTCTGACAGTCGATGAGTTTATTAAAGAAATATTTCAAACTTTCAAATTGGAAAAAGGTTCCGAATATTTCGTGGCGGGCAGCAATGAATTTTATAGATGATCATTGTTTCAAGATGAGCGCTGCACTTGCCTATTATACCATTTTTTCGATCGGGCCGCTGCTGATGATTGTGATCTGGACGCTTGGATTCTTTTACGGCGAGCATTTAGAGGGCAGTTCTGCAAAAGAAGAAGTGATGCAGGAAATGAGCGAAATGTTTGGCAGTCAGATCAGCGGTTTGGTTCAGAGTGCACTTGAGAATCTGAGTCTGGCAACCGATTCAAAAGTCGGGATCATCGTCGGTTTGGGCACTTTGATTTTCACATCAACAACTGTTTTTGTTGAAATTCAGGATTCGATCAATATCATTTGGGGCATCAAACCCAAACCAAAAAAGAATTGGCTGAAATTTATACTCAACCGGCTGACTTCACTGTCGATGATCCTCGGTTTGGGTTTTCTGCTGATTGCTTCTTTGCTGATCAATTCAGTCATTTTGGTGCTGATGAATTATTTCAACCAGATCATTCCCGGCATTTCAAATCAGATGCTTGACAACATCAATTCGGGGCTGACCTTTGTAATAATCACTCTGATTTTTGGATTTATTTTCAAATTTCTACCCGATGCAAAAGTCAGAAAAAGGGACATCATCGGGGGTGCGCTGTTTACATCGATTCTGTTTATGATTGGCCGTTACGGGATTTCGATTTATCTTCAGCAAAACGCAACTGCCAGTGCATTTGGCGCGGCGGGTGCAATCATACTGCTATTGCTTTGGGTTTATTATTCGGCTGCGATTCTTTATTACGGTGCAGAATTCACAAAAGAACATTCAAAAGTTTTTGGAGACGGGATTGTGCCGACAAGTTATGCGGTCAAAATCAATCTTTCGGAAATTCCGACTCAGGAAGATTCAAACAAAAAAGCCGAAGATTGAACTCCGGCTTTTTTATATTTGATTTAATTTTTTACAAAAATTTATCTGCAACTTCCTGCGAAATTCCGGTGGTTGAATAACCGCCGTCGTGAAACAGGTTCTGCATGGTCACCTTTTTGGTCAAATCAGAGAACATGGTCACAACATAGCTCGCACATTCATCTGCTGTTGCATTGCCAAGCGGCGACATTTCATCTGCAAATCTCAGAAAACCGGAAAAACCTTTGACACCCTGCCCGGCTGTGGTTGGCGTAGGCGATTGTGAAATTGTGTTGACTCTTACATTTTTTTCTTTGCCCCAGAAGTAACCGAAATTTCTGGTGATTGATTCCAGATAGGCTTTGTTGTCTGCCATATCAGAATAATCGGGAAACACTCTTTGTGCGGCGATATAGGTCAGCGCAACGATGCTGCCCCATTGGTTCATCGCATCTTTGTCCCAAGCGGTTTTCATCACTTTGTGAAACGAAACCGATGAAATATCCCAGCCTTTTTCCAGATATCCGTAATCCAAATCGGTATAGTGTCTGCCTTTTCTCACATTGACACTCATACCGATAGAATGCAGTACAAAGTCGAGTTTTCCGAATTTTTCCAATGCACTGTCAAACAGATTTGAAAGATCTTCCATTGAAGTTGCATCGGCACCGATAATTTCAGAACCGGTTTCTTCTGCCAATTGGTTCAAAGTGCCCATTCTGAGGGCAACCGGCGCATTTGACAAAATGAATTCACCACCTTCTTCATGACATTTCTTTGCGGTTTTCCATGCGATCGAATGTTCGTCGAGCGCACCGAATATAATACCCTTCTTTCCTTTCAATAATCCGTATGACATAGTATTTCGATTTTAATTAATTATCAAAATTAAACTATTTTGGCGGATGTTGCCAATTGAAAATCTCAAGTTTTTAACAAATGACTGAAAGAAAGCAGATTATTTTTTGGATTTCAATTTTGAATTCAGCAGATTTTCCAATTCAAGAGGATCTGAATCAAGCAGCGAGCACCAGATGATCAGCGGTGTACCGTACAGATTCAGGTATTGTTCGGCCGATTTGTGAAAAACCGGACTTTGAATCTTTTGAAGATATTTATGGGGCTGATCGGTTTCAATCAGAATCAGATTTGAATTTGAAATTAAGATTCGTTTGAATCCTTTGATGTCCTGCCACTCGATCAGACCAAAACGATATGCGTTTGAGCTGTCGATCAGCCCTTCATCGTCAATCAACAGACCAAGATTTTTACGGGTGAGTTTTCTGTAGGAATACATCAGTGCCAGCCCAAAAAAAAGCAGTCCCAAAATTCCAAAAACCAAAATCACGATTTTACTGCTGATGATTTTTGATAAAAACAGATTGGGCATTGCCACAAACAAAAGGCTCATTATAAAAAAGATGAGACTGATGACTGCTACCCGTATGAATTTTCTTTTTTTAAGTCTGATCAGCGTCGGTTTCATATTTTAATATTTATGAATGATATCTTCCAATTCGGGATGATTGAACAAATGTGAATAAATTTCCATTTTTTCGGATTGAAACAGACAAAGTCCGTTGACAAAAAGTTGGGTGAAATGTTTGCTCTCCAAATCCAAAATTCCAAAAATACCGTTGTAAGGATTTTTTGAAATCACTCCTTTTCGCATCTGCGCTTCGGCATTCAGTCTGTAATTGACCAGATCGTTTTCATAGACATCGCGATGAAATTTATCCTGAAACCCGACATAAAGATCGACTTTGTCATAATTTGGTTTTCCTCTCATCCACCACAGACCTTCCCTACCTCTGAACAGCAGCCCGTCTTCGGTTTCCTCCGCATAACCGATGATCCTTCGATTCAGTCTCAACCTGTATTTATTCATCTGCACCATTTTTCACCAATATATATATTTTTAAATTCACAAAACGATTTCCGCCAGGTTCGGGCATCTGTATCCAATACCAGTCATTTTCTTTCGAAATAATTTCGTAGTGATACTGATCCCCTTCTCTACTGTACGCTTTTTTCATCAAATTATTGCTTTCAACAAATGTTAAAGTGAATTTGTTGCGATCGTCCCACTCCATCAGATTTTTTGAATAAGTTTTGTCTTCAAAAAATTCAAACCACATACCATTGTCGATGATCAGATAGGTTGTTACATAATTAGCCAGATAGTAAAAATACTTTTCGTCTTTGAATTCCTGCAGTTCTGTGTCAGAAATCACACTTTTCTGAGGTTTGTCAAAAAATTTAACCTCCTCTGTTTCAACAGGGTAAATACGTTCAAGCAGCTGCCTATATTCAGGGCATTCTTTCTGCAGTCTGACTGAAATCGAAAAACTGACAGAGTCCCATTTTTCCTCATTCCATTTGTCCAAATAAGGGAAAACCACTTTTTCATAGGCTTTCTGAATTAAGATGGTATCTGCTTTTTCTGTTTTTTGTTTGAATTCATTGCAGAGCTCTTTATACATCTTTTCTTCAATCGGATTATTTTGTCCGAATCCGAAAAATGACAGCAAAACAGCAGAAATTAAAACAATCGTTCTCATTCCATGATTTTGGGTAAATATATAGCAACCGAACTTTTCAGACAAAAGATTTGAAGAATTTGGCAAAATTGAATATTGAATTCAACCGTTCCAATCATCTGACTTTTTTCAAAACCGATTTAACATTAAATTAGCAGCCTATAATTTTGAATTTGAAATACTGCATCATCATTCCGGCGCATAACGAAGAACGTTTTCTGACAGCATGTCTGGAATCGGTTATTGCACAATTGCATCAGCCTGAAGAAGTCATTGTGGTCGATGATAATTCTGATGATCGGACTGCTCAGATTGCAAATGAATTTGAAAGAAAATCGGACAAAATCAGGTTGGTTTCTTCGGGTGCCTCATCACAGTCGCATGAGCCGGGCAGTAAAATCGTAAATGCTTTTTATAAAGGATTTGACTTGATTTCTAAGGATTGGGAATTTATTGTGAAACTGGATGCTGATGTGATTCTCACAAAAAATTATTTCAAATTAATTTCTGAAACTTTTGAGTCTGATCCAAAAATCGGAATTGCAGGCGGTATTGCATTTATTGAAAAAAACGGCAAATGGACAGCTGAAAATATCGGAAATAAAAAACAGGTTCGCGGACCTTTCAAATCCTATACCAAAGAATGTTTTGAAAAAATCGGCGGAATCAGAAGGACCATCGGATGGGATACCCTGGATGAAATGATTGCCCAATACCATGGTTTCAAAATCAAAGTGTTGACTGACCTTGTGGTGAAACTTCAAAAACCGACCGGAACCGATTACAAAAAAATCCATGCCCAAAAAACTGGTCAGGGATTCTACAAAATGGACTACGGTTTTTTCATCAGTCTGATTGCTGCCTCAAAAGACAGCTGGAAGAAAAGAAAAATTTCGGTCTTCATTTCAATCATCAAAGGTTACTTCAAATCGGCATTGGATTCTGATTCAAAAGCAGTTACAAAACAGGAAGGAAGATTTATCCGAAAGCTTCGCCTGCAGGGAATCCTGGGTCGTCTGGGATTGAAAAAATAATTTTTCAAATCAGTACAATAAATACCAGCCCGTTTTCGTTAATGAAGCAAAGGGAGTTGTTCTCATATTAGTATTTTTAGCTTTTTGGGTGTTGTTCCTGTTTTAGAAGGAGGTTTTCAACAAAGGTCATAGAAGAATGGCAGGCAGGAAGAACACCCGGGAAGCGTCAATCCGCTCCCAAATCATCACAATTATTAATTCCTTGTTAAACTTTATGAAATCGAATCCGTTGAAGACGGAATTTGTTTTCTTTGTATTGAAATCAATTAAACCAATCTGAATTGAACAGACTGTTTTTGACCGAAAACAAAATATTTACACAAGATTCGGTTGTTATCGAAAGTCAAATCCATCAAATCTCAGTAGAATGCGGTTTCTGATCGTTTTATTTTTTTCGATCGGTTTGTGGTCATTCTCGGATGCACAGGAAAAACTGATCAACGGCCGGATCATCATCGATATTGAAAATGAATCAGCAGACGGAATTTATGTCACCAATTCAAGAACCGGAATTTCTGCTGTCACCGATCTGACCGGAAGTTTCACCCTGCATGCGCAGGAAGGAGACGAACTGCTGATCCGTTCGTATATATACGAATCACGAAAATTTATACTCGGAAAAAATGTGTTCAACAGCAAATTGGTCACCATCCACCTCAATCTTCAACCAATCATACTTGATGAAGCCGTCCTCACCAAAAAGCTGACAGGTTATCTCGATATTGATGCAAAATATGATCCTTCAAAAGACAAAATAGCAAAACTGTACAAAGATCTTGGCTTTAATCCGGATGCCGGAAAGACCAAAGATTCGACTGCGCTGTTGCCCTGGAACGAATATGAACCTTTCAAACTGAATGTGGAAGGTTTGTTTGGTGCAATTACAGGTGACAATAGGAGAAAACGAAATCTGAATGAGTTTGAAGACAGGGAAAAGAGGATACAAAACATCAAAGATTATTTTGGCGAAAGCTATTTTGTGGATGATCTGAATATTCCAAAAGAAAAAATCAGAGAATTTGTATTTTTCTCATTTGAAACCACCAATATTCCCGAGCATTATATGAATGGAAATTATCTCAGCATCATGCTTGAATTGGGAAAAAGTTCAAAGGTTTATCTGAGACGGCTCAACTTCAAAGGACGGTCGTCGGCTGTTCAGTCGAAATAATATCTTTTTGATGTGTTTTTCCAGCCTGCATCGGTTTTCCAATCTGAAAAATAAATGATCACATCCGCATCTGATTTCCATTCTGTAAAATAAATCACCTTCTTTGCATCCGATTTCCATTCGGTAAAAAACCAGATTCCCGAATTTTTGTCAGCATCGCTCTTCCATTCGGTTTTGTACACCACCAGGTCTGCATCGCTTTTCCAGTCAGAAACATAGACAACCACATCTGCATCTGATTTCCATTTGGTCGAATAAACCACCTGAGAATTGGCAAAAACAAAAAAAGTCAGCAGGAAAAGAGTTAAGAATTTTTTCATGACAGAAATTTCATCAAATTTAAATTAAAAAACAGATGATTAAAAATTATTACAAAAAAACACTGATAATAAATGATTTGCATGATCGAAACTGATTATTGTTCTGATTCGAAATCAATATTGAGTTTGAATTGTATCGGCACAAATCCGGTGAATCCTGACTGAGTCAAAAAAACGGAATCAATCCGTGATGACCAATTCGACGGATTCAGAAATCAAAGCGTCAGAAAGTTAAATATCTTCAAGCTTTTCTTTGTTTTCCCATGCTTTGGCTCCTTTGATACCCAGTTTTTCCGGATTGAAATTTAATTTTGAATTATTTCGCTGTCTTTCATAATCCCGTAATGCACGGATTGCGGGTTTCTGAAGCAGAAGGATGGCGATAAAGTTGAGCCATGCCATCAGACCGACACCAATATCTCCAAGATCCCATGCACGACCCGAAGTATTGAGCGAGCCCAGACAAATGGTGAGCAGCAATACAATTCTGAGTGTAAGCAGTGCGGCAGGATTGATCTTGTCTTTGAACATATAACTCAGGTTGGTTTCAGCCATATAATAATAGGCCATCAGAGTTGTAAATACAAAGAAGAAAAGTGCGACGGCAACAAAACCGGTTCCAATTGACGGAAAGAAGCTGTTGATCGCATATTGTGTGAATTCAGGTCCTGAATCAACGCCCGGCAATTTGTTAACCAAAAAACCTCCGCTTCCGTCACCTACATTGTAAAGTCCCGAAAAAAGAATCATCAAAGCGGTTGCAGTACACACAAACAAAGTGTCGATATAGGTTGAAAAAGCCTGTACCAGTCCCTGCTGTGCAGGATGGTTAACTTCGGCCGCAGCTGCAGCATGAGGCGCAGTCCCCTGACCGGCTTCGTTTGAATACAAACCGCGTTTGACCCCCATCGCAATGGCAGAACCCAAAATTCCGCCAAAGGTTGAATCGATTCCAAATGCACTGCTGAATATCAGTTTGAAAACCGCTGGAATTTCTGAAATGTTCATCCCGATGATCACCAAAGCCATCAGTATATAACCGCCTGCCATAAATGGAACAATCAGTTCGGCTGCCTTTGCAATCCTGCGGACACCACCAAAGATGATGACACCGAGCAGCACAGCAGTTCCGAAACCCGAATACAACGGGTCAATGTTAAATGCGAGTTTTATCGCAGCCGACGAACTGTTGCTCTGCACACCCGGCAGAAAAAATGCACAGCTGACCAGAGTGATGACTGCAAACAGCATCGCATACCATTTTACACCCAATCCTTTTTCGATATAGTAAGCGGGACCACCCCGGTATTCACCATCTCTCACATCCTTATAAATCTGACCCAGAGTTGCTTCCACATAGGCTGTGGATGCGCCCACAAATGCAATCAGCCACATCCAGAAAACCGCGCCCGGCCCGCCAATTGCAATCGCTGTTGCCACACCTGCGATATTTCCGGTTCCGATTCTGCCCGAAATTGCAATCGAAAATGCCTGAAAAGAGCTGACTCCTTTGTCGGAACTCTGGCCTCTGAACAATTCCAGAACCATGGTTTTGACCAGTCTGATCTGTACAAATCGGGTACGAATTGAGAAATAGAGACCGGCCACAATACAAAGAATGATCAGCGGAGTGCTCCAAATGACTGACATCAGAAAGTCGATAATTTTGCCCATGAGAGATGATGTATAAAATTTTAAGCGGTTAAAGTATTTATAAATTTCGAAACCAATGTAAAAAAGAAGTGATTATTTGAATATGGGCAGGTGGAATTCAATGAAAGGAAATCGTTGTAATTTTTTAATTTTATTAAAATTTTTAGCGTTTTTAATTGTTAAATTCTCGTTAAGACCTTGAATAATCAAATTAAATCCTATTTTTGCCGACAATTAAAAACCAAAAAAATCAATTAATTATGAAAAAGATTGCTTTTATCTTTACGATCCTTGCAGGATCACTGGCATTTACCAACTGTTCAAGCGATGATGACAACAACGGTGGAACAGATTGTTTTGAATGTAATTTGATCGTTACTGCAACTTATTGTCATACAGATGGTGATGATTTCTACACAATGACTGTTGCAGGTCAGACAGAAAACATTCCTATGGACGGTGAGTCTTGGGAAGAAATTAAAGCTGCAATGCAGCAGGTTTGTTCAGGTTCAGGTCTGTAATTTTCTGAACCATATTTTTCGGTCAGATTCTAAAACACCGAAAAATTCAAATACAAAACCCTTCGGGATACTTAATATTCTGAAGGGTTATTTTTTATTACAATAATTGAAGTTTCTGCCGGACTCACTACTTCAGTCTCACCCGGTTGTCTATTCCCAAAATATTATAGATGATCTTCAGATGATATTTGACCGTATTTTCGGAAATAAATAATTCTGCCGCAATTTCTTTGTTTGATTTGCCTGCCTTGATCAATTCTATGATTTCAAGCTGTCTGTCGGTCAGATTGTAAACGCTTAAATCCTTCTTTGAATAATCATTTTTTGACAGCTCAACCGTCAGTTTTTCAAGTTCTGCTCTGATTCGGTCATTTTCCTTTTCAACCAGTATTCTGGATCTCCGATTGACTCTGAACAACTGAAAGAGTACAGCAATCAGAATGATCAGTATGATTAAAAATACAGAAACAAAAATCAGTTTGTTTCTATCATTTCTCAGCTCCAGATCCTTTCTTGCCATTGCCAGCTCTTTTTCAACCGAATTCAATTTTCCGCTTCTGGAGGGCGCATCATAAGAGCCAATTAATTTAGTGCCAATGATAAAGAGATTGTATGCGTTTTTAAAATCTTCCCGCTTCACATAAAAATGACTTAACTGCCTGTAAAGATTTACTTTATAAATCATCATTTTCTTTTCATCCGAAAAATACAATCCCTTTTTGAATGCGTCAAGCGCCGCCTTTTCATCATTTGTAAACTCCGCCAGCTCAATCAGTTTTATATAAACCGCGGGCAGATGCTGAGGGTCGTTTTTCTCAAGCAGCTCGATTCCCTGATTGAGTATATCTTCAGCATTTTCGTACTTTCCTTCCTGCATATCGGCTGCTGCCAGCATATTGTAATAAAAAGCAAGTGTGGTTCCGTCCATTAGATCAAGGCCTTCCTGTGTAACATCACTGATGATGTCTCTGATTTTGTGATATTTCTGCTGGTCAAACTCAACAAACATTCTCTCAATTTTAATCCTGGTTTCAACCTCGGATTTATGATCGGTTTTCATGCCTTCCGCATAGGCCAGATCAAGATTTTTTGAAGTTGACAAATAATCAAAAACACGTTTGTAGGTTTGTGCTTTCAACAGATAGGCGTGGTACTTGTCAAACGGGCTGCTGTCTTTTGAGTCGATTATATTTTCAAGTTTTATAATCGACTCCTCAAACCGGTTTTCTCGATTCAGGTCCTGAATCTCATCATAAATTACTTTTGGATCAATTGACTGTGAAAAGAGTCTTCCGAGGCCCAATATCAGAAAAATCAATAAACGATATTTCTTTTTCAAATCAATTAATTTTTTTTAATAAACCTGTATTACAACGTTTTAATCAATGATAAGCGATGGTGAGGATGTATATCATTTGATTGCGTAACCAACAAAAGTAAATAAAAAATTAAGAAAATTTGAATAATTCAACCGTTTCGACTTCAAAAGGTCAACAGAATATCGATCCAAAAAAATTATCCGAACAATAGTCAGTTTACTTAAAATCGATGGGTTTTAGATTAACGATTGACTATCAGTAGATTGAACGCGACTACCCATTGGGTAGTTTGAGAAACTACCCGCAGACTACACCAATAAAGTATGTTGTAAAGAAAAAACAATTGAAATTCGCAACATAATGCAACCAGCCTAAATTCAATTTAAAATTTTAATTAAGATTAATCGACTGATTAAAATTAAACCTAAACCTAAGATTTTTGATTTATTCAAAAAAACCAACCTTCCTGAAAAAGAGCTTTTCAATCTGATCAAAAAAGATTATAAAAGCTCTTTTTTTGATTGTCAATTATTGGAATTCCACAATAAAATTTCAGATTGAATTCAATAATGCAATTATATCCGATGCATATCGTTCTATTTTTTTCTGACCAAAACCCTTGAGACCAAAAAAATCACTTACATCTTTCGGTTGTTTTTTGGCTATTGTATCAATGTCCGAATTTGTAATAATCATAAACAAAGGCAGCCGCTCTTTTTCACCTCTCTGCCGTCTCCATTCTTTTAAACGTTCGGTGATCTTCTTTTCTTTCGGAAGTAAATCAGGAGGATTCAAAATAATTCCGGTTTCTGACTTTGAAAATTCTTGGATTTGATTTTCAAGAGTTTCAGATTTTGAATCCGATTCTCTGTAGTGAATCAACAGTGTCCAGAATTTTGATTTCCCATCAACAAATGAAACCGAAGATTTGACAAATTTGACATTGCCAATAAATGAATTGATTTTATTCTGATCGTTAAAAAAGTGATTAGAATCAAGACGAATAACAAAAGATCTGATTTTCATGCCATTGAGTTTTAACAATTTTGATAAAGATACAAGTCTATAATTTCAATAACACAGGGAAAAACACTTAAAATACAGCGAGAAAAGACCGATGAGAGTCAGAAATTAATCATAAAACTTCCAGATACTGACAATTTCGTCGATTGCTTTTGACAACCCTGAAAATAATTTTATTTCTTGAAACTCTGAAATAATCAGCAGCTCGATAAGGTCATCAAAAAATACTGAGGTGAAATCATATACTTTATCAATGACAAACCAATTGTGAAGTTCAATCGTTATTTCAGCATCATTTCCCAAATTGTAAATCAGGCTTTCAACTTCGCTGATAAATACTTTCTGAAAATGCTGTGGAAATTGATGAAATTAAGATGCTTGATACCTATAAAAAGGATTGTTGGAGGCTATGTATCATAGAACACGAATGACCACATAAAATCTGTGATTATCTGCGTTCTTGTTTACGAAACAGCGTTATCCGCGTTCCAACTTTATTAGTAATGAGGTATATAGAACACGGATGACACGGATTGCTGCGCAAGACACAGATTAACACAGAGAAAATCCGTGAATATCTGCGTCTTCATTTATGAATCAGTGTTTTCCGCGTTCCAACTTTATTAGTAATGAGGTATATAGAACACGGATGACACAGATTGCTGCGCAAGACGCGGATTAACGCAGAAAAAACCCGTGACTATCTGTGTTTTCATTTATGAATCGGCGTTATCCGCGTTCCAACTTTATTAGTAATGAGGTATATAGAACACGGATGAAACGGATTGCTGCGCAAGACTCGGATTAC
>JBAYPM010000041.1:0-23632 GCA_041677705.1 Weeksellaceae bacterium
AAGTATTGTCAATCAACAAGGTGACCAACGGACAAATCAATGTGAATCCATTGAGTCCCGGTGTGTACGTGTTCAAGGCTGTTCTTGAAGGCGGACAGGTGGAAACATTTAAAATTATCAAGAAATAATTGATTCCATAAAGCAGACTGCAGCTGCACTCTGCTTCAAAACAGAAGAAGCCCCGAAAAATCGGGGCTTCTTTATTTGATCTAAATTTTGAATTAATCCTTCAAACGAATATCAGTGTATTATACAAACGGAAGTTTAACCACTTCTGCAGTCAGCATCCTGTCTCGAACCTGAATATAAATAGTGGATTGAGGTTTTGCAAAATCTGTAAAGACATATCCGAGTCCTATCCCCTCTTTCAGCATCGGAGACTGAGTACCCGAGGTCACTTCTCCAAGCGTATTTTCATATTCATCTACAATCTTGTAACCGTGTCTCGGAATTCCTCTGTCGATCAGTTTGAATCCGACCAGCTTCTTCTCCACTCCGATTTCTTTCTGGGCTGCCAGTATATCTCTCGCAATAAAATCAGTATCTAATTTTGTAATCCATCCCAAACCTGCTTCCAACGGGCTGGTCTCATCGTTGATGTCATTTCCGTACAGACAGTACCCCTTCTCAAGTCTCAACGTATCTCTTGAACCCAAACCGCAGGGTTCGATCCCGAACTCCTTTCCGGCTTCCATCACTTTGTTCCAAATATGAACCGCATCTGCATTTTTAAAATAAATTTCAAATCCTCCCGAACCTGTGTATCCGGTAGCTGAAATGATCACATTGTCAACTCCGGCAAATTTTCCGGTTTTGAAATGATAAAACGGAATTTCTGCCAGATTTTCGTCGGTCAGCAGCTGCATTGATTCAACTGCTTTCGGCCCCTGAATGGCAAGAAGCGAATAATCATCAGAATTGTTCTCGACTGTCACATCCCATTGGTTGTTTTTTGTAATCCATTCAAAATCTTTTTCAATATTTGAAGCATTGACCACCAGCATCCATTCGTCATCAGCAAATTTGTATATGATCAGATCATCGACAATTCCTCCCTTTTCATTCGGCATACAGGTATATTGTGCCTGACCCACAGCCACTTTTTCAACATCGTTTGTACCTACATACTGCAGCAGTTTTTTTGCATCTGCACCTTTTACAAAAAATTGTCCCATATGACTGACATCAAAGACGCCTACGCCTTCTCTGACCACCATGTGTTCGTGATTAACGCCAGAATACTGTACCGGCATTTCAAAACCTGCAAAAGGAACCATCTTGGCACCCAAGTCTTTATGAATCTGATTCAATGCTGTGACTTTCATTTTATTAATTTTTGAATTGTAATCCGCAAATTTACATTTTAAATGCAATATTGGATGAAAAGCAAACGGTTAAAAACAATTCAATTAAATTTGCATAAGGAAATGGGGTTCTTCCTTTTTAAAAAACCGCCAAAGTGCTGATGACTCCTGATCAATTAAAAAAAAATATGATAAAAGCTTTTTTATTGGCAGGACTGGGCGGTATGATCGGGAGTATGCTACGCTATGCAGTTGGAATCGGATTTTCAAAAATCGTCAAGCTCGATTTTCCCTGGGGAACCTTCACAGTCAATCTGATCGGCTGCCTGCTGATTGGTCTGATCTTCGGGTTTTCTGAAAAACAAAACTGGCTCAATGACCATTGGAGGATATTTCTGACCATCGGTTTTTGCGGCGGTTTCACTACATTTTCGTCATTTGCGTATGAAAATATCTCAATGCTTCAGCATCAGAACTATTCTGGATTCTTTCTTTATACAATCGGAAGTGTGCTGATTGGACTTCTGGCAGTTTGGGCCGGATTATTGATTTCAAAAATTTAAGGAAAATTAATCACCCCAATATTCAACAAAATTTCTGGGGGTCTCAAAAAGTGTAACTTTCAATTCGTATTTTGAATTGAGTTTTGCACGAATCCTGTTCCAGATGACCACCGAAATATTTTCTGCGGTTGGATTCAGTTTTTTGAATTCTTCAACTTCGAGATTTAAATTCTTATGATCGAGATAATCTTCAACTTCATCTTTGATGATTTTTTTCAGAATGTCAAGATTCATCACAAAACCGGTTTCTGGATCGATCTCACCGGAGACGGTTACGATCAGCTCATAATTGTGACCGTGGTAAAGCGGATTTGAACATTTACCGAATACTTTCAGATTTTCTTCATCGCTGTATCCTTCCTTGTGCAGTCTGTGTGCCGCATTGAAATGTGCCTTTCTGTTGATGCTAATCTTCATTTTTAAATTTTGATAAATATTCTGCAAATATAATTTTGAACCAAACCGTGAAATTGTCCGGATTTTCATCCATATCATTTTTCAGATCTTCGATTGAAATCCACTTTGCATCCATCACTTCTTCGGGATTCAAATTCATTTCACCATCATAAAATCCAAAGAAAACCCGATCGAGCTCATGTTCAAAAAGACCTGGCTCCAATTCGGCTTTGTATATAAAATGAAATTTCTCTTCGATTGCACAGTCAAAACCCATCTCCTCCTTCAGTCTTCTGTGGGCTGCCTGTTCATAAGTTTCATCTTCTCTGGGATGACTGCAGCAGGTGTTTGTCCAAAGTTTTGGCGAATGATATTTTTCGGCTGCCCGCTGATGAATCAGCAGCTCGCCTTTCGAATTGAACACAAAAACTGAAAATGCTCTGTGAAGCAGTCCCGCATAATGTGCCTGCTGTTTTTCCATCAGTCCGATCGGCTGATCATCCCGATCGATCAATACTACAAATTCTTCCATCCCGACAAAGTTAGGAATTCAAATCAAATGAAAAGTCATAATCAGAGTCCGACAGTCAAACAAATCAATTTCGGTTGGCATACGCTTTGAATATATCCATTGAATTAAAAACAGACAACCACAGTCAAATTGTGATTTTCAGGGTTTTAATTCAACAAAACCAAGTAAGCAGGACTGATTTGACATTTTGTTCGGGTCATTCTGTCAGTCAAAAGGAAATAATTTTATGATAAATATAGACAAGTTGTCATTTGATCAAATAATGGGTGAAGAAATCGAACTGATTCCACTGGTTAGTGAGGAAGATGAAAAAAAATTCAGCAAACAGTCAGTGCCCGAAGTCATCTCGGTACTTCCGCTGAAAAACACGGTTTTGTTTCCGGGGGTGGTCATTCCGATCACAGCTGGCAGAAACAAATCGATAAAACTGCTGGAAGATGCATATCGTGACAAACAGCTGATCGGCGTGGTGGCTCAACTGAATTCAAAAATTGACGAACCTGAAATCATGGACATCCATCAGGTTGGCACAGTCGCCAGGATACTGAAAATGCTCAAGATGCCCGACGGAAATACCACCGTTATTCTTCAGGGTGTGAGAAGATTCAGATGGCAGGAAATCATTCAGACCGAGCCTTATTTTATGGCTTCGATTGTAACTTTGGAAGAAAAAAGACCAAGCGCGAGAAACAAAGAGTTTACAGCCACCATAGAATCGATCAAAGATCTGGCGCTTCAGATCATCGACATCAATCCCGCCATGCCTTCTGAGGCGAGTATGGCAATCAACAACATTGAAAGTCCTTCATTTCTGATCAATTTCATCAGTTCGAATATGAATCTGACGATTGCAGAGAAACAGAGACTGCTCGAATATTCAAATATGAACGAAAGGGCAATCGAAGTGTTGAAACTGATGGACATTGAACTTCAAAAACTGGAATTGAAACAAAACATCCAGTCAAAAGTTCGTCAGGATATGGATCAGCAGCAAAGAGAATATTTTCTGCACCAGCAGATGAAAACCATCCAGGAAGAATTGGGCGGAGCCTCGTCAGAAGCTGAAATCGAAGAAATAAAAATCAGATCTGCTTCAAAAAAATGGAATGTTGAAACCAAAGAACATTTTGAAAAAGAACTCGGCCGTTTGCTTCGTTTGAATCCCCAGATGCCCGAACACAGCATTCAAAGGAATTATCTTGAATTCATGCTCGATCTGCCCTGGGCAGATTATACAAAAGACGATCTTGATCTGAAAAGAGCTCAAAAGATTTTGGACAGAGATCATTTCGGATTGGAAGACATCAAGGAAAGAATCATCGAATATCTGGCAGTACTGAAGTTGAAAGGCGATATGAAATCACCGATTATCTGTCTGTACGGCCCTCCAGGTGTCGGAAAAACATCTTTGGGCAAATCAATTGCAGAAGCTGTCAACCGAAAATACATCAGAATGTCATTGGGCGGACTCAGAGACGAAGCTGAAATCAGAGGGCACAGAAAAACCTATATCGGTGCAATGCCCGGACGAATCCTGCAATCAATCAAAAAAGCCGGAAGCTCAAATCCTGTATTTATATTGGATGAAATTGACAAAATGACCAGCAATGCATACGGAGATCCTTCTTCTGCAATGCTTGAAGTGCTCGATCCGGAACAGAATCATTCTTTTTATGACAACTATCTCGAACAGGGTTACGATCTGTCAAAAGTCTTTTTTATTGCGACTGCAAACAATACATCAGACATTCCTTCTCCATTGAGAGACCGTATGGAAATGATCAATATTGCAGGATATACAATAGAAGAAAAGGTTGAAATTGCACACAAATATCTGCTTCCGAAACAGCTGAAAGAGCACGGCTTGAAAAGTGATGATCTGAGTGTTTCAAAAAAAGAATTGGAATTCCTGATTGAAACCTACACACGCGAATCGGGTGTAAGAAAACTGGAACAGCAGATTGCAAAAATCGTTCGTCACACTGCCAAACAGGTTGCAATGGGCGATGAATATCAGAAAAAAGCAGATCAGGAAATCATTTCAAAAATTCTGGGTCCCGGAAGAAATTCAGACAAATATGAAAACAACGATGTGCCGGGTGTAGTCACCGGTCTTGCATGGACAAGGGTTGGCGGCGATATACTGTTTATCGAATCGGTGCTTTCAAAAGGAAAAGGAAGTCTGACGATTACCGGAAATCTGGGTACGGTGATGAAGGAATCTGCGACCATTGCGCTTGAATTCATCAAATCACATGCTGATTCTTTGAATATCGAAGAAGATTTGATCGGCAAATACAACATCCATATTCACGTTCCCGAAGGTGCAACTCCAAAGGACGGACCTTCTGCCGGCATTACCATGCTGACTTCGATGGTGTCTTCATTTACCCAAAGAAAAGTGAAAGCAAATCTGGCGATGACCGGTGAAATCACATTGAGAGGAAGGGTGCTCCCTGTGGGTGGAATCAAAGAAAAAATTCTTGCTGCCAAACGTGCCAATATCAAAGAAATCATTCTCAGCGAAGAAAATCGGAAAGATATTGAGGAAATCAAACCGGAATACATCAAAGGTTTGAAATTCCACTATGTGAACGAAATGCTCGAAGTTTTGGACCTCGCACTTCTGAAACAGAAAGTGAAGGGAGCGAAGAAATTATAAATAATGGTTTGGATGTTTAATTAAATTTTCACTTTGAAACCATAGATAATCTTAAATTTGAAGTAAATAAAATTTAAAATGAATTCTGAATTAGAAATACAAAAGAAAAAACTTGAATTGATTCAATGGTTATCAACAATTGAAGATTTGAATTTTCTTTAAAAAATTTCAGATTTATTTTCCGGAGAAAACAAAAAAGACTGGTGGGATGAAACTTCTGAGGAGGAGAGGAAGTCTGTTGAAAAAGGAATTGCGCAGGCAAATGAAGGAAAATTAATTCTCATTCCAAATCAAGAGAAATTTATGGAAAATGGCTGTAAAATTCTATGGACCGATTTGGCACTTGAAGAACTTGCTCAAACTGTAAATTATCCGTAGAAAGAATTTACAGACAAAGAAATTAAAAAGTTGGCCGAAGAAATTGAAGAAATTTTGTCCTTTATTTCGCAAAATCCAAAAATCTATCCGATTTCAGACAAAACAAAAATCAGAAAAGCTGTAATTCTAAACTTTTAATACACTGAATTACAGAACAAAGAATCAAACCATTGAAATTTTATCGTTTTTCTCAAACAGACAAAATCCTGAATCAAGAAAAATAAAACCGTAATAAAAAAGGCAATTGTTTTCATCTCAATAGTTTTTAGATACGCTAATTTATAAAATAAATCACTTCTTCATTTTAAAACTCCAGGTAAAAAGAAATTCTGACACCCGATCACCCTGTTCGTCAACACCGATACTTTTCATCAGCAGTGTCTGACCTTCTCCGGTTTCAATTGCCTTTTTCAGTACGGCATCTGCATCTTTGCCCTGTTCACAGGTGAAAATGATTTTCCCGACTGCTTTTTTGGTGAAATTGGCTTCCAATCCTACGACCAGCATTGAAATATTTTTTCCTGATTTTTGAATTTTTGAAATACAGAGTGTTCCGGTCGATAGCTCGGCGGCCATTCCCTGAACTGCCCAGAACATACTTTTGAACGGATTTTGATTGAGCCAGCCCAATTTTACCGAAATCTGAGATTTATCATCATCAAAATAATAAAGTTTCAAACCTGCAATTTTTGCGATTGGAAGCCTGAATAACAGGAATTTCCGAAACATAGATCGATTCATTATTGAAAAAGAATTAAAAAATGGATATTTAATAAACAGACATCAGCATAAAAGAGCGATATATCTTTTATATTTGTCAAAATTAGATAAATATATAATGGAAACCCAAACAATAGTTATAATCCTTGTGGGCTTTTTTATCCTGCATTGGTACAGTTCACTTTTTTTTCAGTCGATGTTTCATCATCGTTATGCTGCACACGGAATGTTCAGAATGTCAAATTTTTGGGAAAAGACTTTTCATATCGGTTCTTTCATCACCCAGGGTTCATCTTATCTGAGCCCTTATGCCTACGGCGTTCTTCACAGGCTTCATCATGCATTTGCAGACACCGAAAAAGATCCGCATTCGCCTGTTTTTGACAAAGACCTTTTTCATATGATGTGGCGTACCCGAAAGATATACAACGAAATCGATCAGGAAATTGCAGTCGTTGGTGAAAAATTCAAGAAGGGAGTTCCAAAATGGAGAAAATTTGACAAATTCGCAGAATCAATTTATACCCGGATTGCTTGGATAGCAGTCTATGTTGCAATTTATTTTCTGTTCAATTCACCTTGGTGGCTGTATGTGCTGATTCCGCTCCATGTGCTGATGTCGCCGGTTCACGGTGTGATCGTCAACTGGTTTTCACACAAATACGGCTACAGAAATTTTAATGTGAAAGATACTTCAACCAATCTGATTCCTGTCGATCTTCTGATGTGGGGTGAGTGTTTGCACAACAATCACCACAAATTTGGCGGAAGACCTAATTTCAAGGTGAAATGGTTTGAATTTGACCCGATGTATCCGTTTATCGTCATCATGGACAAACTGAGGATCATTCGTCTGAATCACAAACCCGAAACCCAATACATGTAAATCAATTCATTCTATTTATCGATTGAAATTTTGAATTAAAAACAGAAAATTCAACCAAAAAGATTGATATTTTTGCACTTAAATCAATTAAGAAAATGACTGACAATCCAATCAAAGACACAGTAATCATAGGATCCGGACCGGCAGGTTATACCGCAGCTATTTATGCCGCAAGAGCCAATATGACCCCTGAAATATACACAGGGATGCAGCCGGGCGGGCAGTTAACCACAACTACAGAAGTTGAAAACTTTCCGGGCTATCCCGAAGGAATTATGGGACCCGAAATGATGATCGAATTTCAGCAGCAGGCAGAAAGATTTGGTACCAAAGTCCATATCGATTATGTAACCGAAGTTGAATTTGGAAAAAATCCGGGTGAAATCCATACACTGAAAACCGGTTCGGGAAAAGAAATTCAGACCCGCACTGTGATCATTGCGACTGGTGCAACCGCAAAGTATCTTGGTTTGGAAGATGAAGAAAAATATCTCGGAAGCGGCGTTTCAGCGTGTGCAACCTGCGATGGTTTCTTTTACAAAAACCGACCGGTTGTGGTCGTAGGCGGCGGTGATACGGCAGCAGAAGAAGCTACTTATCTTTCAAATATCTGTTCAAAAGTCTATCTGCTGGTCAGAAAGGAAGAGATGAGGGCTTCAAAGGTAATGCAGCAAAGAGTACTCAATAATCCAAAGATAGAGGTGATGTTCAATCACGAACTGATTGGAATGAGCGGAAATATGGTGGTTGAAAAAGCCCATATCATCAATAATCAGAGCAATGAAAAATCAGAATTGGCTGTTGACGGCGTATTCATTGCAATCGGTCATAAACCAAATACCGAGATTTTCAAAGGAATGCTCGATATGGACGAAACCGGTTATTTGATCACAAAGGGAAAAACAACAAAAACAAATCTACCCGGTGTGTTTGCAGCGGGTGACGTTCAGGACAGTATATACCGCCAGGCGGTGACGGCTGCAGGAACCGGCTGTATGGCTGCAATGGATGCAGAGAAATATGTGTTGGAACATTTTCATTAAAAGAAAAAGACGGCAATTGAAAATTGCCCTGAATAAAATTTCAATTATTTGAATCTTACGAGTGAGCCGCCTTTCTGTTTTTTGGGCGGTTTTGTTTTTGAAATCGGTTTCTGGTCGACAGAATCTGTCTTTTCATCCATCTTTTGTTCCTGCACTTCAGGTTCTTGTCCATCCTGATCCTGCTGTTCCGTTCTTTCAAAGAAAGAAGGCTGGTCGGCAGTTGATTTAATTTTTACTTCAGGCGAATCTTTCTTGAATATTTCCGAAAAACGGTCAAAAGTGGTTTTGTACATGATACCGGCACCAAAACTCTGGAAGTTGCCCGCACCGCCAAAATTTTGAACACCAAAATTGGTGGGTCTTGTAAAGAAATTCACCACCAGCGATTTGTCCATTTTTTTGGAAACGTCCCACTGGACTTCAGCTTCACCGGTTGCAGTTTCATTTGTATAACCGCTTCCAACGGGAACACCAACTTCCCCGTTAAAGGTCCATCTCGGGCTGAGATTGACATGCAGGTCAGTTTTGAACCGATTGGATGTATTGCTCATCTCAGAGCCCTGCACATAGTCCATATCGATCATCACACCGCCGCCCGCAATCAATGAATTGATTACTCCACCCAGCTGTTTGAGCGCAATTCCGGCTCCGGCAGAAGCTGCACCTGCTGCAAATGCAT
Organism: Weeksellaceae bacterium; assembly: GCA_041677705.1. Taxonomy (GTDB): domain Bacteria; phylum Bacteroidota; class Bacteroidia; order Flavobacteriales; family Weeksellaceae; genus Moheibacter. The sequence goes on from JBAYPM010000041.1 coordinate 9,164, forward strand.
TGCTCTCGCTGGTCATAAACTGACCGAGCAGAAGAATTGATCCGAATTGAATCATTTTGTCGTCAGGATCCAGATTGAATTTGTAATCGATCAGTGACTGCATATCGGTTCCGCCTTTCGGAATGGTCATGGTAAAATCCATCTTCGGATTTGAAAGAGATTCGCTGATTATGATTCCCAGAATCACACTATAGGTCTGACTGTATCCGGTGCCCAGATATTCGCCCACGTTTGAAACCGTCCTTTCAAAATTTGCGGTGATATGCATATTGGCATCCAACGGACTTCCGCCGTTCCAGCTCACAAAACTGCCCGGTTTAATATCAAAATCACGATTGAGAAGCGGCACCTGTCTGAACTGATATTTTCCCGATTCAAGTGTATAGGTTCCTTCAAGTGTCATATTTCCGGTTCTTCCCAAATGGAATTTCAAATCTTCGGTCGATCCGTTTGCAGTTACCATATCCTTTGTAATCGGGTCAAAAACCAGATTCACGGTTGTATTTGAATCTGCGCTGATATTCAAATCAATGAGCATTCCTTTTGGTCCGCCCTCTTCATTTTCTTTGTCCTCTCCTTCGGGAATAAATCTGACAAGGCTGCTGCTGCCTTCAACTTTTGTCGCACCTGTATTGATGGTGAAATCAGAGCCGTCATTCACCTTTGCATTTGCAGAAATATCGAGCTTTTCAGGCGGTCCGAAAATTTCGAATGCGCCCTGACCAAACACCCTTCCGTAAAAAAGATCATTGATTTTTTCATTTGTATTCAACACCAAAAGATTGGCTGTGTTGAATGAAAGGTTGAGAAACCAGCTGGCAAAATCGCGAAACAGCAACTGTCCGGTCACCTCTCCTTTTGTTCCAAAAACGGTGTCTCTGAATCTGATTTCGTCCAAAGTGATCGAGCCCTGTCCCCCGCTCTGCTTATAAACCGGAACCGTATTGACTCCGTCAAACGAATAATCGGTGTTGAGATAATCGATTTTGAATCCGAGATTGGCAAGATCAAGCATACCTTCAAAATCGGGCGAATCGATGGGACCGCTGAATTTGACGTTGCCCGAGACTTTTCCTCTCAGATTGCTCATTGCGGCAGAAAGGAAACTTTCTACAAATTTAAAGTTGAAATCATCCAAACTCGCCACCATATTGATCTGAGGCGTGCTTGGTTTGTTGTCAATAAAACCGATAGCATAAAGCACCTGCACCTGTTCCTGTTCTATAAACAGCTCAATATCAAAAACATTCTGGTTTGCATTGTAAATTCCGTTCAAACTGACATCTCCCAAGCTGTAACCGTTTAGTCCAAAATCTTCCACTTTTAGCTCCATCAGTGGTTTGAGTTCATCTTTTGTTCTGATGATGTTGACGTTCCCATTTGCGATACCTGCGATTTCAAGATTTCCAATGAAGCTTTTTGGAATAATTTCGGACAGTATCAATTTTTCAAGATCAGCATTCAGTTTATAATCAGTATTGCTTGCAAAATAACCGTCCAGCAACAGTTTCTGATCACCAGATTCAATCAGCAGATTCTGAAGTTCATAATAATTTCTGTCAAAATTGATAATCGCCCGATTGGTGTTCGGATTATTTTCAGGATTGACCTGCCAGTTGTTTCCATCTACAATAAAAGTGGAAGGTGAAACACCAAAAATCAGATTTTTCTTCTCATCAGTAGTCTGATACAGATTCAGGTCAAAATCAACCGGAAACTCTTTGCCCCACTGAAAAGTTGTTTTGATCATCAGCGAATCTCCGACCGGAGTTGTGTGAATGTCTGCATTGTAAATCATTGCATTTTTTACCGACAGGCTGTCTGTTCTGATATAGATTTGTTCGGTTTCTTTTGAAGTGTCCACATTGATCAGCGGATTGAAAATATTGAATCCGTCAAAACCGATCCGGTGCGAAGACAGTTCCGCAATCAGACTGTTTCTGCCCGTATCGACCTGACCGTCAACGATGGTTCCCGGTGCAATCTGAATTCTCGAATCAATCAGACTGAACAAATCCTGCTCGACTTCAAAATAAAAATGAAAATTCTGATCCGGATCTGTCCTCTTTGGTTTAAAAGTAACCAGGGTTGTCGATCCGATTGCATTGAGCAGCGCATCTGGCAACTGGCTCAGTTTATAATTCCCACTCACCTCACCTTTCAAATATTCCGGCACATCCAGTTCGAGTTTCTGGGTTGCGCCGTTTTTGGATGAAATCAGGTGTGCATGCGGCACATTCAGATTTCTGTCTTTTGATTTATACTGTACATTGCCCAATTCCAATGCACCCAAAAAATCATCAATATTGCTGAAACTGAAATTTCCTTCCACATCGGCAGAAACAGAAGCCAGCATATTGTGGGTCACATCCAGATAGTCAAGATCGAGATAACCGACTTTTGATACAAAATCCAGTTTATAAGGTTTTTTTGAAAAATCAAATATCCCGTCATAATCCGCATTCAGCTTCTGATCCCTGATCGACAAATATCCGCTGAATTTTTCATTTTCAAGTCTGCCGTTCACCGAAACATTGTTGTATCTTTTGTCCATCAGGTCAAAATAAGCAAGATTTCCGTTTGCTTTTAATTTCAAATATTTGATGTCGGTTCCCTGACCGTCAAAATCAATTCTTCCTTTTACAAACCCGAGCTGTTCAACTTCTGTGATTTGTTTGAGATTCAGATTCTGGGTAATCAGCAGTCCTTTGTATTTTAACTCGTCTCTGTAATTGCTCAAAACCACATCCAGATCGGCATCACCCAAAGAGGTCAGTGCATAGCCTTCTGTTTTTATCTGATCAGAATCGAGATCAAAACTTCCGCGATAATCCATATTTCCAAATCGGTCAATCAGCACCGGAATTTTATTGGAAATAAAGGTCGGCAGCAGATTTGTAAATTCACGATAAGAGGTTTTTGCTTTCACCATATCTGAATGAATCTGTAACTTGTCTCCTTCTGTCATATCGATCAGATTCAATTCGTCCGAAGCCAGAAAAACACCGTCTCCGTTCAGCATAAGCTGATTAAATTTCATATTGTTCAAAGTTCCGGTCACCAATCCGGAAACATCAACAGTAGTACTTTTGTCAAAATCGGAAACAAAATAACGGATGTCCTTAAAATTGACTTTCGAACCTTCTTTGAGTTCCAAATCCCAAACGACTTTGTTCAGAAAATCACTCATATCCCCTTCATTTTCAGAAGTCAAAACCAGATGGCCGTCCAATTGTGAATCTTCGGTTTTGAAATTCCAGTCGTCTATCCTGATTTCTTTTGGTGAATAATGCAGGTTCCCGGAGAAATTCTCGACTTTGTAATTTTCATTGTTTCGTTTTCCTTCAAAATTCCAAGACTTGATATCTGCCCAAATGTCATCTCCCTGCAGTTTGAAATTCTTTGCAACCAGATTAAAATTCTCGGCATCGACCCAATCCTGTTTCGAAGATTCCAGATTCTGATTTCTGATCAACACCTTTCCGTTTTCAATTTCTATTTTTCCGCTCAGTCTGAAATCCGAAGGTTCTTTTTCCTGTTCGGTAGAAAATCGGTCAATTAATCTTATGAAATTACTGATGCTGTCATTTTTATAGGTAATCACCTTGACATTGGGTTCAAACAGTTTTAGTTTTTTTACGGTTATCCGGTTCGGATTGCTGATCAGACCGGTCAGACTCAGTCCTGCCTGAATTCTTTTAATATCGATAAAATCGAGTTGATGTTCATCTCTGACTGTAACACCGTATAGATTGACATCGCCAAAAAAATCGATTTTTACACGTTCAACATTGATTTCGGTTCCAAAAGTATTGTTGAGCTCTTCGACCGCATACTTTGCAATTTTGGTCTGAACGGCCGGAATTTGAATCGCAACCATCAGTGACAACAGAAGGATTAACACCACAATGAGTGGAATTAAAATGATTCTTCCAATTCTTCTGATCGTTTTCAAAATATAAAATCCGATATTTGCAGCAAAATTACGCCAATTAATTAATTCCTAACAAACAATGAATGCTTTTCCGATGATTTTGGGAATTGAATCTTCCTGCGACGATACAGCCGCAGCAGTGATTCAGAAAAACAAAATACTGTCCAATGTCGTGGCAGGGCAAAAAGTACACCAAAGCTATGGCGGTGTTGTACCCGAATTGGCGTCGCGGGCACATCAGCAAAATATTGTTCCTGTGGTGGATGAAGCAATGAAACAGGCTGGAATCACAAAAGATCAGCTCAGCGCAATCGCCTATACACGCGGTCCCGGGCTGATGGGTTCGCTTCTGGTGGGCAGCAGTTTTGCAAAATCTTTCAGCATGGCGCTCCAAATCCCGCTGATCGAAATCAATCATATGCAGGGCCATATACTGGCTCACTTTATTGACGATGCCAATGAAAAATCACCCGAATTCCCGTTTCTCTGTCTGACGGTTAGCGGTGGACATACACAGATTGTGGAGGTTTCTGATTATTTTGAAATGAAAACCCTGGGTGAAACCATCGATGATGCTGCGGGAGAAGCATTTGACAAAGCAGGCAAGATCATGGGACTGGATTATCCGTCCGGGCCGATCATTGACAAACTGTCAAAACTGGGAAATCCAGAAAGATTTCATTTTTCAAAACCAAAAGTTGATGGTTTGAATTACAGTTTCAGCGGGTTGAAAACCGGGATTCTTTATTTCATCAACAAAGAGGTTGAAAAAAACCCTGAATTTATCAGTGAAAATTTAGATGACCTCTGTGCCTCGATCCAAAAAACCATCGTTGATATTCTAATGGATAAATTGCTGAAAGCAGCCGAACAGACTGGAATCAGACAGCTTGCGATTGCAGGTGGAGTCTCAGCAAATTCAGAAATCAGAGAACGTTTAAAAGAACTGCAACATCAAAATGGATTTGAAGTTTTTATTCCAAAATTTTCTTATACTACCGACAATGCGGCAATGATCGCAATGGCGGGTCAGCTGAAGTTTGAACAGCAAAATTTTTCGGAACTGACAATTCCTACTGTCTCAAAATATCAAATCTGATGCAGCTTTTCATTGGACAAATCAATGATGACACAGCGCTGCTTTCGGGTGAGGAAGCCAGACATTTTATTAAAGTGCTGAGAGGGAAAATCGGTCAGGAAATCAACATTACCGACGGAAAAGGAAAAATGTGCAAAGGCAAAGTTGATCTGATTTCCAATCATTCGGTTGAAATCGAACTGACTTCTGTAATCGAAGGTTTTGAAAAAAGAGATTACAGACTGCATATTGCGATTGCGCCGACCAAGAATATGGACCGGACAGAATTCTTTCTTGAAAAAGCAGTCGAAATTGGGATAGATGAAATCAGTTTTTTGAAAAGTTTTCATTCAGAAAGAAAAAACATCAATTTGGAAAGGATTTCGAAAATTGTACAATCTGCTGTCAAACAGTCTCTGAAAGCTTATTTGCCAGAGATAAATGATTTGATGAAATTCAGTGATTTTGTAAAAGGGAATCATTTCGAACAAAAACTGATTGCGCATTGCAGCGAAGCGTATAGAAGAGAAAATTTTCATTCGATTTCAAAACCGAAAAACGATTATTTGATTTTGATCGGACCCGAAGGTGATTTTTCAAATGATGAAATCGAGCTGGCTGAAAAACATGGTTTCAAAGGAATTTCGTTGGGAGGTCAAAGATTCAGAACAGAAACAGCCGCACTTAATGCGGTTTTTGGAACGAATTGGGTCAATCAGTAAAATCAGATAATATTCACTTCTCTTTCGAGCATTATTCCGAATTTCTGGTAAATGTCTTCAAGGATATTTTGTGAAAGATCATAAATCTCTTTTCCGGTTGCATTTCCGTAATTCACCAGTACCAATGCCTGATTCTGATGAACACCCGCATCACCAAATCTTTTTCCTTTCCATCCTGCTTTTTCAATCATCCATCCGGCAGCTATTTTAAAACCGCCGTTCTTTTCGTGTCCCTGAAGATCAGGGAATTTTTCTTTTAATTTTATAAATTCTTCAGCCGAGATCACCGGATTTTTAAAAAAGCTTCCCGAATTTCCAATCTCAGCCGGATCAGGCAGTTTCTTTTCCCTGATATGAATTATTGCACGGCTTACATCCTGAATCGTCGGTTTTTCAACACCGAGCCTTCCGAGTTCTGAAAGGATTGCACCATAATCAGTATGCAGAACATGGTTTCTTTTTGATAGTCTGAAAGTTACATCCAGAATCACATATTTCCCTTTGTGTTCATTTTTAAAAACTGAATCACGATAACCAAATTCACATTCAGCATTTGTGAATTTTCTGATTTTTAAAGTTGAAATTTCAAGCGCAGTCAGTTCGGTCATACTGTCTTTGATTTCGACTCCGTATGCGCCTATGTTTTGAATAGGTGCCGTCCCTGCCCTTCCCGGAATCAGTGAAAGGTTTTCGATACCGCCAAAATCATTTTTCAAAGTCCACAAAACAAACTGATGCCAGTTCTCGCCCGATTCAACTTTGACCCATGTCCAGTCTTCATTTTCTTCCAAAATTTCAATACCTTTCAAATCAATTCTGATGGCAATTCCATCCCAGTCTCTGGTCAGCAACATATTGCTTCCGCCGTTGATCAGCAGTATCGGCCGATTGTTTTGAATTGCCCAATGTATGATTTCTTTGATTTCATCATTTGTATAGGCTTCCGCAAAATATCGGGCACTGGCTTCAATCCCAAAAGTATTGATGGGTTTTAGCGATTTATTTTCAAAAATCTCCATTGAGTTGAATTTTACCGAAAAATGTGTTCTGTCAAATTGTCACTTATCGTGTCGTACCCGGATATTTTTTCAATGCTTCTCTGAGGATATCCACAGATTTTTGCAATTCTTCTTTATTCAGTACATATGCAAATCTTGCCTGGTTCTTTACTTTATCAGGATCGCTGTAAAATCCGTTTCCGGGTGCAATCATCACAGTCTCACCGTTCAGATCAAAATCGTTGAGCAGCCAGATTGCAAATTTCTCTGTATCGTCCACCGGAAGTTCCACCATACAGTAAAAAGCTCCCTGAGGATGCGGACAGATAACCCCAGGAATCATGTTGAGTTCGGCCACCAAAAGATCTCTTCTGCTGATGTATTCGGCACGACTCTCATCAAAATAAGTTCCGACGTTCTGATGCGCTTTTGCAGCTGCAAACTGGCTGATGATGTTTGGGCAAAGTCTCGCCTGGCCAAATTTCAATGCTCGTTTGATGATTTCAGGATTTCTTGAAATCAAGGCACCGATTCTCAAACCGCACATGCTGAATCTTTTTGATTCAGAATCGATTATGATAGCATTTTCTTTCAATTCGGGAAAACTGAGCACAGAGACAAATTCTTCGTCGGTGTAAACATATTCGGCATATACTTCATCTGAAATCAGATACAGATCGTGTTTCAGCACCAATTCTTTTAGTTTTTCAAGTTCTGATTTTGAATACAGATATCCGGTCGGGTTTCCCGGACTGTTGATCAGTATTGCCTTGGTTTTGTCTGTAATTTTATCTTCAAAAGTTTCGATGGGCGGCAATCCGAAATTGTCTTCGATCTTTGATTGGATCGGAATAATCTTCACACCGCTCTGAACCGCAAAACTGTTGTAGTTTGCATAAAAAGGTTCAGGAATGATGATTTCATCGCCCGGATTACAGATGATTCCAAAACAAAAAAGAAGCGCTTCCGATCCTCCGTTTGTGATAATCATATCAGAATTTTCAACCTCGAGTCCTCTGTTTTTGTAATAATTTGAGAGTGCAGTCCTGTACTCGGCTGTCCCTTCTGAATGGGTATATGAAAGCACCCTGAACGGTTCGTTTTTGATTGCATCAAGCGCAGGTTGGGGCGAATCAATATCGGGCTGACCGATGTTCAGATGATATACTTTGATTCCTCTTTTTTCTGCTTTATCCGAATACGGAGTCAGTTTCCTGATTGGAGAAGAAGGCATCTGGTCTCCCTTTAAAGAAAGTTGTGGCATTACTTATTCAATTTTTATAAAACGGTTGTAAAGATAAAGTTTTTGGTATTGTTTTTGTCCTAAAGATTGGGTAAATTTATAGAAACAAGTTTAACTAAAATTAAAAAATTATGGCAAAAGGAAATGGAGCTTTCAAATTAATGGCCGGTCTTCTTATCGGTGCGGCTGCAGGTGCAGCAGCAGGATTGCTTTTGGCTCCGCAATCAGGAAAAGAAACAAGAAAACAATTGAAAAAAGAAGCTGAAAAGCTGAAAAAGGAACTGGAGAAACATACCGGTGATCTTACAGATCATGCAAAAAAAGTCAGAAAAGACCTTGAAGAAAAATTAGCTGAAGTCAAAAGTAAACTTCAGAAAAGTGCTGATGATTTGAAAAAAAAAGCACATGAAATGAAAGATGAATTTGAAGAAAATGTTGGGGTTTAATCCTCAGCATTTTCTTATTTTTGAATAAAATTCCCTTTTTATGTTTGAAGACTTAAAAGAATACATCAACAATCGGATCAGCTATGCAAAACTCGAAATTGTGGATTCTGTCAGCAATATGCTTTCGGCAGGAGTTTTCGGTGTTTTGATCGGTATGTTTCTGATGCTGGTGTTTTTTACAGCAAGTCTTGCATTTGGCTTTTTGCTCGGCAATTGGTTTGATAATATAGGAATGGGATTTCTTGTTTTAGTTGTCGTTTATTTAATACTGCTTGCGGTACTGCTGATTTTCAGAAAGAAGATTATGCTGTTTATAACCGACAAAGCAGTAGAAGCTGCAATGGATGCGATTGATAATTCAGGCGAAGAAGATGAAGACTAAACATATAGACAATTTGGCCGATTTGAGGCAGGCAAAAAGAGAACTGAAAATGAAGATGGCTTTGGCAGACCAGCGCGCCAAAGAAGGTTTTCTTTATACAACAGCCAACAGGCTTTTCGGTTCAATTGAGAAAAACTCAACAATTCAAAATTCTTCATTGGGTCAAAATGTGAATTCTTCATTGAATTTCTTATCTGATAAGGCTACCGAGAAATTTAATCTCGGAAAAACAGCCCAATCACTGATTTCAATCGCAATATTGGTCGCTGCACCGATCATTGCAAAAAAGATTCAGGATTTTACAGACAATCAAAGCTGATTCTTCACACTATCTTTTTAATACATTTTTTGATTCATGACAAAAATCGGAGTTCCAAGTCGAATTTCTGACTTAACTTTGCAATCAAATTTTCAGAAAATGTTCAGAACACACAGTTGCGGCGAATTACATATCAGTCATCTCAATCAGAAAGTTACACTCAGCGGATGGGTTTCGGTCATTCGTGACAAAGGTTTTATGATTTGGATTGATTTACGCGACCGTTACGGAATCACCCAGTTGATTCTTGACGAACAGCGCAGCGACAAGACTTTGATGGAAAAAGCTTCCAAACTGGGACGGGAATTTGTGATTCAGGCAACCGGAACAGTGATTGAAAGAGAATCAAAAAATCCAAATATTCCTACCGGTGAAATTGAAATCTTAGTAGAAGAAATTGAAGTTCTGAACGAATCAAAAGTTCCGCCTTTCACCATTGAAGACAAAACCGACGGAGGCGAAGAACTGAGAATGCAGTACCGTTATCTGGACATCAGAAGAAATCCGGTGAAAAACAAATTGATTTTCAGACACAAAATCGCACAGGAGATCAGAAAATATCTTTCGGATTTAGACTTTTTGGAAGTTGAAACGCCTGTTCTGATCAAATCCACACCTGAAGGCGCAAGGGATTTTGTGGTTCCTTCCAGAATGAATCCGGGTGAATTTTATGCACTTCCGCAATCACCACAAACCTTCAAACAGCTGCTGATGGTAGGCGGTTTAGACAAATATTTTCAAATTGTAAAATGCTTCAGAGACGAAGACCTGAGAGCCGACAGACAGCCTGAATTTACCCAAATCGACTGTGAAATGGCATTTGTGGAACAAGAAGATGTATTGAATGTTTTTGAAGGCCTTATGCGGCATTTGCTCAAATCTGTTCACCAAATAGAAATCGGGGAGTTCCCAAGGATGACCTATGCCGAAGCAGTGAAAAAATACGGAAACGACAAACCTGATATTCGCTTCGGAATGGAGTTTCACGAACTCAATGATTTGGCCAAAGGAAAAGGATTTGAAATTTTTGATAAAGAGGAATTGGTCGTCGGTATTTCTGCTCCGACTCTTAATTCTTATACCCGAAAAGACATCGACCGTTTACTTGAGTGGATACAGCGACCGCAGATCGGAGCCAGAGGTTTTGTCTGGATACGCGTGAATGAAGACGGAAGTTTCAAATCTTCTGCCGACAAATTTTATTCTCAGGAAAATCTGAAAAACTTTGCCGAAAGGATGAATGCACAGAAAAATGATTTGATGCTCATCATGGCCGGTGATGCCAACGATGTCAGAAAACAGCTGAGCGCATTGAGAATGGAACTTGCCGAAAGACTTGAATTGAGAAAACCGGATGAATTTGCTCCTTTGTGGGTGATTGATTTCCCGCTTTTGGAATGGGATGAAGATGAAAAAAGATGGTTTCCAATGCACCATCCGTTTACTTCACCCAAACCTGAAGATATTTCAAAATTAAAAACCAATCCGGGTGAAGTCAGAGCCAATGCCTATGATATGGTTCTGAACGGAAATGAAATCGGTGGCGGATCAATCAGAATACACGACCGAAAATTACAATCCGAAATGTTTGAACTGCTTGGCTTTACCAAAGAACAGGCACAGGATCAATTTGGATTTCTGATGAACGCATTCCAATTCGGTGCACCTCCGCACGGCGGGCTTGCCTTTGGTTTTGACCGTTTGGTTTCAATTCTTGACGGTAGCGAAACCATTCGCGACTATATTGCATTCCCGAAAAACAATTCCGGAAGGGATGTGATGATTGATGCACCGTCGCCAATCGATAAATCTCAGTTAGATGAACTAAAAATCAGTTTGAAAAACTAAATTAATAAAGTAAAGAATTACAGAAGCGGTGAAAATCGCTTCTTTTTTTGTTAAAAATCTTTAATATCGGATAAAATGGTTTTTATATCCAAACGATATTAGTACCTTTGGGGGGTGAAATGGTATGAATATCCATATAATTTTGAAGGGCTGGACAAGCAGCTCGATCGAATTCGGTTAAAAAAGACCGAACTGGACAAACTGCGGCCAATTCCAAACCACGTACTGAAGAGCATCAGAGAAAGTTTGACCATTGAGTGGACTTACAATTCAAACAGCATTGAAGGCAACTCACTTACGTTGAGAGAAACTCAAATGGTGATTGAAGAAGGATTTACAATCAAAGGGAAATCACTCAAAGAGCACTTTGAAGCAGTCAATCATCAAAACGCAATCAGCTACATTGAAGAATTGGCATCAGAAAAAAGAATACTGACAGAAAGAGATATTCTTGATGTGCATGAGCTCATTTTGCAAAATATAGAAAAAGAAATTGCAGGAAGATTCAGGACATCGGGAGTCAGAATTTCAGGAGCCAATTTCATTCCACCCAATGCGCTTAAAATCAGTGAATACATCACAGAACTCATTGAATGGGTTAATACCTGTGATTTAGATATTGTTATTAAATCTATTTTATTTCATCACAGATTTGTTTGGATTCACCCGTTTTTTGACGGCAATGGCAGGACTGTTCGTTTGGTTTTTAATCTTTTATTGATGAGAGCAGGTTATCCGCCTGCAATCATTCTCAGAAACGACCGGAAGAAATACTATGGTGCACTGAATCAATCCAACAAAGGTGATTATTCTAAACTCGTTTTGATCGTTCTTCAGGCACTGGAGCGAAGTTTAAACATCTATTTGGGTTCACTCAACAATACCTATGATGAGTATAAATCTATCGGCAATATTGTTGAAGATGAAAGGGTTCCTTATGGTCAGGAGTATTTGAGTTTGCTCGCAAGAAAGGGCAAAATCGACGCATTTAAAGAAGGCAGAGACTGGCTGACCACCAAAGAAGCGGTTTTTGATTACATCAAAAAAAGAGAACGAAAGAGAAAATTGAATTAACCGGAATTGTTGCTCTTTAAAAAAACCACTTTATTTGTATAAAGTTAGCAAGATTGAACGAGTTGAATTTTTCAATAATTATTGCGGTTTATCAACGTGCTGATGAACTTTCAGAACTTTTGTCGAGTCTGACAAAACAGACCGACAAAAGTTTTGAGGTTTTGGTGATTGATGATGGCTCGCCTGCCCCATTGAAAGAACTTGCTGAAAGTTTTTCGGGTCAATTGAACATCAGCTATTTTTTTAAAGAAAATTCCGGACCGGGACAGTCCAGAAATTACGGAATGAAAAAGGCAAACGGAAATTATTTTATTTTTCTTGATTCTGATACGATTGTTCCCAAAGAATATATTTCAGTTGTAAGAAAAAGGCTGACCGGGCATTTTACAGATGCCTATGGCGGACCGGATATGGCTTCAGAAGATTTCAACTATTTGCAAAAAGCAATTTCATTTTCGATGACTTCTTTTCTTACTACCGGCGGAATTCGCGGTGGAAGTGAGAAAATCGGGAAATTTCAACCGAGGAGTTTCAATATGGGTATCAGCCGGAAAGCATTTGAAGCAACCGGCGGATTTGGAAATTTAAGGATTGGTGAAGATCCCGATTTGAGTATGACTTTGTGGGAAAAAGGTTTTGAAACTCAACTCATTTCAGAAGCCGGAGTTTATCACAAAAGACGGACTTCACTGCGAAAATTTGCCAAACAGGTTTTTCAGTTCGGAGCTGCCAGACCCATTCTAAACCAAAGACATCCGGGCAGCGGAAAACTGACTTACTGGTTTCCTGCTGTGTTCAGTTTGGGATTGGTGTTTGCCTTGATTTGTATTGCTCTTTATTTTTCCGGATGCAACAAAATTTTATTATTGATTCCCGCTTTTGGATATTTGGTTTATTTTTTTCTGATTTTTATTTTTTCAGTGATGGAAAATCAGAAACTCAAAGTTGGATTTCTGACAATTGTAACTACTTTCATTCAATTTATCAGTTACGGTTTTGGTTTTATTAAATCCTGGATTTTATTGAATATTTTCAAAATGAAAGCGGAATAATCTTTTTTAAAATAATATAAATTTTACACCAATAAATATTATTTATTTATATAAATTTGTGATATTTCCTTGTAGTTTATAATTTGCTGATTAGTATTTTAATACTAAAATAGACATAAAGATATTTATAGAAAAGAAATCAATTTGTTTTTACTTATAACAAATTCAAAGAAAAAATTAAAGATAGTAAAATAGAAAGATTTTAAAAAAGTCAAATAACTTAATATCTGATGTTTATTATAGAATATAATTATATATTTTATAATATTGATTTTTAAGTTATCATAAGAAACTATTAGATGAAAAAGCTAATTGTAATAATATTTGTATTAATATTTTCCTTTTCCTTTTCGCAGGAAAAAGATTTATATCAAGTTAAATTCGTTAGGTATTTTGATGTTGATCTCGATAAATTTTATGAGTATAATTCAAATTCCTCTAATAGGGAAGTCATAGATAAAAATCTTGAAATACTTACTCGAATTGCTGAATTTACATTAATTTGCAATGATAAGGAGTCGATTTTTAATGAAGATGAGAAATTAAACAATTCTCAGATAGAAAAAAATCAATTTAAAGATCCGAATGGTAATCAGGTTGTTTTTTACGACTACTCCGGATTGGTTTTATACAGGAATTTAGAAAAGAAAATTTCACTATTTCCAAGCCAGTCAAAAACAATGATTCAAGATTCTTTGCAACAATTTGGTTGGAATACTAATTACAGTGAAGAAAAAGAAATTTTGGGCTATAAGGTAAAAAAAGCGACTGCAAAAGGACTTGAACCCGACACTGAGATGACTGCCTGGTACACAACTGAAATTCCATATTCTCAGGGCCCTTATCTCTATTGGGGATTACCGGGTTTGATATTAAAAATTGATATCCAGATAAATACAAACCAAGGAATGGCATATTACATCAATTCATATCATTTTGAGGCTAAGAGTATTGAAAAATTAACAAAAAATAATGATTTGCTGCCAAAATCAAAAAGAATCATTTCTATAGACGAGCACAATAAATTAATTGAAGAGTTTGAAAAAAAACAAAATGATTACAGTAATCAGGAAGTTGACAAAGATTAAATTGTCTTTATCAATATAAGGTGTTGCTTACCAGTTTGTTTTTCAGAGCTTTTTTTTATAAATTTGTTGATATGTATGATAAGACTTTACTTTCCGTGATGCATCGTGCAATGTGGTCTGAATAATTTTTATCAATATTCGGATTATCAATACATTGCAATAAAAACATCAAACATTTTCAATAACAAAAAACACAAATAATTATGTCAGAAGGATTAAAAAGCGTTGAGTACGGATTAGAAAAAATATTTGAAGGTGCGCAGGATTTTTTACCCATTTTGGGAA
>JBAYPM010000042.1:0-23419 GCA_041677705.1 Weeksellaceae bacterium
CAATTTCGTCTTCAGTTCATTGTCCTTTTGTGGGGATTTACCGGTGTTTTGGGCAAACTGATTGAAACATCAGCCATTCCTCTGGTGTGGTTTCGGGTCTCGGTGGCCGGTCTGGTGCTCTATCTGATTCTCAGAATCAAAAAAATCGATTTTAAAATCAGCCGAAAAGACCTGATGCTGCTGCTTGGTATCGGTGTACTGATCGGTCTGCACTGGATGGCATTTTTTGGCGCCATCAAGGTATCGAATGTGGCAGTCGCATTGAGTACACTATCGACCGGTGCGCTTTTCTCTGCATTTTTGGAACCGATCTTTTTCAAAAGAAAAATCAATTTCTCCGAAATCCTGCTGGCGGTCATCGTATCGGGCTGTATTTTGCTGATTTACAACGCAAGTCCCGAATACTGGCTCGGCATTGTTTTGGGCATCATCTGCAGTTTTTTGTCTGCACTTTTTTCGGTTTCAAACGCAAAAATCTATCACCGTTTTCCGTCTCACAAAATCATGTTTTATGAAATGATCGGCGGCTGGCTGGTGGTCTGTGTCGCACTTTTGTTTACCGGCGGTTTTTCTGAAGTTATTTCGGTCTCTTGGAGAGATCTCGGTCTGCTGCTGCTGCTGGGCAGTCTTTTTACCGCCTACCCGATGACCGAATCCGTTGCTCTGATGAAAAACGTGAGTGCATTCACATTGCTGCTCAATGTAAATCTGGAACCGGTTTACGGCATCATACTCGCCTATTTTATATTTGGTGAATCAGAAAAAATGACACCGCTGTTTTATGTCGCCACCTTTATCATGCTGGCTGTCATCGTAATCAATTCACTGATGAAAGCAAAGGAAAATCAAAAAAAGAAAGCCGAAAAGCTGTTGGAAGAAATCAAATAAATTCAATTCCGTATATTTGAGATTCTTATTAATCACGCTATTTTTATTCAAAATCAAATGAAATGAGAATTAAAATCAGTTTGCTGTTCATCCTATTCACTTCCCTATTGTTTGGTCAATTTCCTGAATTTGATATTTCAAAAGTCTCAAACAGAACGCGTGAAATAGTTTATAAAATTGAAAAAATAAATATGGTTCAAGGTATTGCAGTCGGCATTGCCGGAACAAAACCCAAACAATACGAAAATTATGAAGATTTGGAAAAGACAGCCAATATTGATGAATTAATCGAACTCAGCCGTCATCCGAATGCCAGCGTCAGGAGTTATGCATTTTCAGCTTTGGCAAAACATAATAATGTTGATTTATATCCGATTGTTTTGGAGCATCTTCAAGACTTTGAATTGGTTAATACTCAATTTGGATGTGTAGGCAGCCGAGAAACCGTAGGCGATTATTTTTTGAAGCAGATCATCTATTTTGACTATCCTGATTTTGAAGATGACAGCATTGATTGGGCGAATTATGAATTTGAAGAAAAACCGGTGAGCAAATTAAATGAAGAAGAACTGTCAAAAATCAATCAAATGATTCTTCAGGATGAGGCGAGTCAACTGAAATACAGAAATTTAATTATTGAGAATTTGGAAGCGAGTGAAGAAAATTATCACTTGATTCGGGATATTTATTTGAAAGAAAATAACCAGAATGCACTTTTGAAATTGGCTGAATTTCATAAACGGCAGGATATTCCCTTAATCATTGCCAATAAAGATTTGGGTTCTAATGATGGAAAAAAAGTAATTAATTTCAAAGCTGTTTCGATTTTCCCTGATGAATCATTTCTGCCTTTTCTTGAAAATGAATTGAGCCTTTCGTTTACCGAACTGCCGTTTGACGACTATCAGTCAGTTTTGCTCTATTATGCAATTGCTCAATATAAAAACGAGAAATCTTTTGAATTAATGAATTCAATTTATCGGAAAGTTACCGATGTGCTTTCAAAAACAGCATCTTCCCATAAAATCAAAAGTTTTTATTCTGAGTTTTCAAATGTTTTAAATGATAATTACGATCCGATTTATAATGATTTAATTTTTGACATTTGGGAAAATCATAATGTCATAAATTTTGAAACTTTTGAGCAGTTGGTTCAAACAGACCCAAAAAGAACATATGAAAATACAGTGAAATATTTAACCAAATCCCAATTCATCCAACCAATAAATTTCACACCGGTTTACAATGAAAGCATTTTTGAGAAAATTGACGGAATGTATCGTTACATTCTGGGAAACGATCAAAAAGCAGGTCAGGAAATCATTATCAGTCAGATTAATAACGGAAATTTTAATATGGTATCAGATATAATAGAAGATACAAAAAATCCGATTTATGTCGAACCCATGTTCAGGAGATTGGAAAAAGAATGGAATGCGCATGTTTATTTAAAACTTGTTTCAGTATTGATTGAATTCAACAAACCGGAAATCAATCAAAGAATTATCCAAACCAAAAAAATCAATTCCAATCTCACTACCGGATGGGGAAGCAAGAAATTGGACGAAATACTTTTTAAAAATAATATTCGTTGATCAGATCCTTCCCTGCTCTTTCAGTTTCCAGTATCTGAGCAATCCGGCCACCGACATCCAACTCGGATTGGCATGTTCGTATCTTTCTGTATCCTCGTCAGAAACAGACTGTGACTTCAGCTGATTTTTTGTGTATTCCATAAATTTTGGCATAATTTCTTCAGCCGGAGTTTGGGCATCATAATAAGGTTTCATCCAGCCCGACCAATCATCCAGCATTTTTTCAAGCAGATCAAAATGTTCCGGAATATTGCTGACCGCACCATAATGTGTCAGAAAAAGAAGTTTTGGATTCAACGCCCTCAATTTTTGAATCGAATTTTTCCAGTCCTGAATATTGATATCCGGCGGCGGACAGGGCGGCATCACCGGACCTCCCAAAATTTTGACACCGGCCACATCGCCCGTAAATACAATATCGTCAAGCTGATAGGAATTGTGATGAATGGCATGACCGGGTGTATAATGAATCCTGAATTCATGCTCACCGATTTTCAGCAGATCGCCGTCATTGGCAGCGGTCAGAAATTTTGAATCGATCGGTTCCATCTTTCCCCACAGCCGGTCCATATCGTCCTTATAAATCATTTTTGCCGAATTCCACAGCTTTTCCGGATTTTCCAGATGTGGCAGCCCGACCGGATGCACATAGACCATTGCACCTTTTTGAGCAAATTTCCAGGCTGCACCCGCATGGTCAAAATGAATATGGGTCAGCAACACATGTCTGATTTCATCCGGATCATAACCCGACTGACGGATTGCTTTGATCAGATGGCTATAAGTGGTCTCGGGTCCGGTTTCAATCAGGATCAGTCCGTCTTCTGAAGGAATCAGGAAGGATGCGATAGATGAGGATCCGCCGAGAAAATTGAGATCGAGTATATGAACAGCGTCTTTTGTCTGCATTTCTAAAAAATTTGACAACAAGTTAGCAAACTTATTTCAAAACCGAATCATTCGAATTTGATAAATTATCACTATTGTCCGATTAAAAATTAAATAATATTGAATATATTAATCAAAATCAATAAGTTATGTTTTTAACCCGATAATCATATCTTGAGATGGAGTAATTGTCGTTTTAAATGAAAAAAAAATTACTCATTCCTTAAATTAGTATGATTAATAAGGTTTTAGAAAACTATCTCATGTCTTTTGTCTAAAAGCAAAGCGGTCTTAAATCTTTGTCGGACACGACTGATAAATTATAATTTTTATTCAATGCTGATTTAACTTAATTTTAATTAGTTTTGATGATTCAAATTAAAAATGTCGGGTAATTTTCTATTTCAGCGGATTGACAATTCACAAATCATCATCTGGCGTATCTTTTTCGGACTGCTGATGATGGTTGACTGCTGGGGCGCAATCGCCACCGGCTGGGTGAGAGAAACCTTTGTTGATCCCGAATTTACTTTTTCATTTATCGGATTTGAATGGACCCATGTACTGCTCGGTCACAATATGTATTACATTTACGGCTTTCTCGGCTTTTTGGGTCTGCTGATTGCTTTTGGTGCTTTTTACAGAATTGCTTCACTTCTTTTTGCCATCGGCTGGTCGCTGGTTTATTTTATGCAAAAAGAACATTACAACAACCATTATTATCTGGTGATGCTGGTGGCCTGGTTTATGGTTTTTATTCCGGCGCATCGTTTCAATTCGATTGATGTACTGATTCGGCCGTCGATACGGACCAATATCACTTATTACTGGACACGGCTGATTTTTATTCTCCAACTGCTGATCGTCTATACTTTTGCGGCAGTTGCAAAACTGTATCCGGGCTGGATGAACGGTGATTTCCTGTTGATCAGATACAGAAATCTCGGTCAATGGGTGCAAAAAACAATCGATTGGCAGCCATTAACAGATTTTGTTTATTCACTCGAATTTGCACAGATTTTTTCATGGATCGGATTTTGGTTTGATCTTTTGATTGTTCCTCTGCTGCTTTGGAAAAAAACAAGGATGCCGGCCCTGATCGCTGCTTTGTTTTTTCATCTGTTCAATTCTGCAACGCTGCATATTGGCATCTTCCCCTATTTTGCAATTGCAATGTCGATCTTTTTCTTTCCTCCCGAAACCATCAGAAAGGCATTTTTCAGAAAAAAGACCACCTATCTTCCCGATTCGTATGAGTTTCAGCCAAGATTCAGAAATCAGGGATTTTTTACCTTTGTTTTCATTGTATATATCGGCTGGCAAATCTATCTGCCACTGCGCCATTTCCATATTCCGGGCGATGTGCTTTGGACAGAGGAAGGCCACCGGCTGTCCTGGCGAATGATGCTGCGCACCAAATCTGCTTCTGCCATGTTTTCGGTCAAAGACAAACAGACCGGTGAACGATTTACAGTGAATTTGACCGATGAAATGACCCCGCTCCAGGCAAGTCGGATTTCCACTCATCCCGATATGATTTGGCAGTTTGCTCAAAGACTGAAAAAGAAATATTCGAAAGAAGGAAAGGATATTTCGGTTTATGTAACTTCAAAGCTTTCAGTCAACGGAAGTCCGTATTATGATTATATCGATTCGACGATCGACTTGGCGGCAGTCAAATGGAAATATTTTGGTCACCAAGATTGGATTCTGGACGAACCCGTTAATTTTTCTTCATTCCAGACTGGTGACAAAGCCGATAAAAAGGATGACAATCATTTTTGATCAATTCATTTTCGGTTTTTTTTTATAAAACAATTAATTTAAACAACTCATCACCTTGTCGTTTGTTTTAACAGATGGATAATCAAAAAAATTACATCTGTGTTGTTTTGGCGCTGATTTTGGTGCGCAGCCTTCCAAAATCTGTGACAAAACAATATAATTCTTTTCATTCATTCAGTCTCGTTTGCCGCAAATTCACAGTTTGATCAATTTCTTTTTTGATGATTCTTCTTATATCACTTACAATCAGATTACAATCTATCATCCATTGGTTTATATGATAAAAGTCATGGTTCAGGTTGACAATTTAAATGTTTGATTTCCCAATTTAATTTTTAAATTTACAAAACTTTATAGAAGAGTTGAAAGTATTTTTATCTTCTACTGGTTGGTTTTTATTGAGTCGCATTTTCTCTTCTGTAAGTGAGTAACGTTAGTTTAGTTGGTGAATCAATTTCACTGGAGTTGGAAACACAGCAATATCAGTATAAATTTTACTGATTTTGCTGTGTTATTTTTTGTACTGCGTTAAAACCGGAATTCATGATATTTGGATCAGGGATTTTTTCATTCGGATTTCAAACAGGATTCGGCCCTTTGTTTTTGCGCTGATTTTGGTGCGAAGCCTTCCAAAATCTGTGACAAAAAATTGGTGATCAATATTAAATTTCACCAACTTTTTCTATGGCTCAACCCGCCGCCGAGGCTTGGCCTAAGCCGAATATTATTTCCCACCGATTTCATCGGAGGCTACTTAAGGTTGAACCACTTTGTGGTTCTGTGCAATAGCATCGATAACTAATTCAGTGATCAATTGACTTTGTCACCTTTTTAAAATCCCGAAGGGATTTAACCATTAATAACCTCGGGTAAGCGAAGCGCAATCCGAGGATTCAATGTAAAAAATAGACGCTTGCTTTTGGCGCTGATTTTGGTGCGAAGCCTTCCAAAATCTGTGACAAAACAAATTGCAACCCTCAATTTATTAGACCAAAGCATTTTGCTGATTTTCATTCATAAATTCCGATAAAATTCTTTTTTATCTGACCGCTTCTTGCGTCCTTTACATTGCAATTTGATTGGAAACTGATACTTCTTTCATGAAATTCAAAGGTTATATATTCGCTATTGTTTCTGCTGTTTCTTTTGGTCTGATTCCAATGTTTATCATACCGCTCAAACAGATGAGTTTCTCATTGGATGTCACCCTGTTTTATCGCTTTCTGATGGCTGCTTTGATGATACTCTGTATTTTGGTTTATCTGGGCGAAAAGATCAGATTCCCGATCAAAGATCTGTTTTCTTATCTTCTTTTGGGTCTTTTTTATGCGCTTGGTTCCGATCTGCTCTTTATCGCTTATGACTATCTGACACCCGGCATCGCATCGACCATATTTTTTATCTATCCGGTATTTGTTGCGCTGTCAATGTCAATATTTTTTAATGAAAAGCTTTCAAAACTGACGTTGATTTCACTGTTTATCACGCTTGGCGGTGTTTATATACTGAGTATCAAAGGCGCCGGTTTTGACATCAATCTGCCGGGCATGCTGATCGGAACCGGTGCAGCGCTTTCGTACTGTATTTATATACTTTTGGTCAATCAGATCAAATTGGGCGGATCAGGATGGAAGACAACATTTTATTCGATGCTTTTTGCTTCGGTTTATTTTCTGATTAAAGTTATTATTAGAAACGAATCGATTGAAATTCCAAAAACTTCATTGCTGTTTGATTTTGCAGTCTTTGCATTTGTCACCACAGTGATTTCGGTTTCCACCCTGGTTTATGCAATCAAACTGATCGGATCTACACCCACTTCGATTCTGGGTGCGCTTGAACCCATTGTGGCGGTTCTGGTCAGCCTGCTGATGTTTGACGAGGCATTTACAAAAAATCTGTTTTGGGGTGTGGTTTTGATTTTGATCGGTGTTTCGCTGAGTATCATCGGCGAATCACGCAAAAAGAAATCAGTCAAAATCCAAACTTAAATTAAAATCAGATCATTTTGAAGATTTCATCAGCCACAAAGGTGCGATGATTCCGATCTGGAATTCATTTGTTTTGTAATCTGTAATTCCCTGTTGCTTTTTGACATAGGACGAATAATGGTAAGAACGGCCGATATATGCAAAATATAGTTTCAAATCTATTTCTTTGAAAGGTTTGTAATAAACGGTCGGAACTACTCCGTAACTTGTTCTGACGTAATCGAGCCCGCTGTTTTCTGAATTGATGTTCTGACCGTAAGTGTTGCTCAGCATCACCGTCATCAGCAGATCGATTTTGGGTGTCAGATTGTATTCTGCTCTTAGCCAGTGTTCGGTATAGGTTGCATTTTCGGCTATGGTTTCGGACTGTATGGTATTGGTCAGCATCCCTTTTGTGTCGAGCTGTTCAAAATAGTAATTGAAATCATACATCAGCGTCAGTTTTCCTGTTTTGTATTGGTTGCCCAAGGTGAGTGCAATGATGGTTCCCTGTTTTTTGGCCACTCGAAAACTGCTAAAACTGTATATGGTTTCAAACTTTCCGTCCATAAAATCACCCCTCCAATTCAGAACCAATGCGACCGGCCATTTGGGTTCTTTTACATTGAATTCAACATTTCCATCATACAGGTCATCAAAACGCATTGTCCTCGAATTCAATATCTGAAGACCCAACGAATGTCTGTCATTGATCTCATGCGTCAGGCCGATACCTGTGACATAATTCAGCAAATTGTTGGCAATATCGTTGTATTCGAGTATCCCGATCGGATCGAGTTCATATTCATAACCGCCAAAATAAGCTGCCATTTTGCCAAACTGAAGATTTGTTTTTGGAAGTATGCCCAGATCGATATAGGCGACCTCAACCGATTCATTCAGCATCTCAAGGCTTTGAACCTCTCCGCTTTTGTTAAACCGTTGTCTGAATTGAAATGAAAGTTTATCAATGATTTCACCCTTTATGCCCAACGCAACATAATTGTTCCTGAATTCGGTGTAATTATCAGATCTGCCGTTTTCAAAATGATGATGAAAACCGGGTCTGAGAAACAAATATGCACTGAGACTTTTTACGATTTTGTTGCCGTCAAGCGAGATTATCGGCTGTTCAGGCCGATTCAGACTGTCTGTTTGTGCGAATGAAAGATCGGAAAGCACAAAAACTGACAGGCCAAAAAGAAGAGAGGATTTCATGGCTAATTTATTTCTCATAAAAATAAAAAAGTTTTCTGATTTTGAGAAATTAAAAAAACTCCCGAATCTGATAGATACGGGAGTTTTAAACTGTATAAAATTTTAATTTTATGCTTCTTTGATTCTGGCTTTCTTACCTCTGAGTTCTCTGAAGTAGAAAATTCTTGCTCTTCTGACCTTACCTTTTTTGTTGACTTCAATTTTTTGAATCGCAGGCAGGTTGATCGGAAAAATTCTTTCAACACCTACTTCACCGCTCATCTTACGGATGGTGAAAGTTTCGGTTGAGCCCTGTCCCCTTCTTTGGATAACAACTCCTTTAAAAAACTGGGTACGGGTTTTGCCGCCCTCAGAAATTTCGTAATAAACAGTGATGGTGTCACCGGCTTTGAAGTCAGGCAGTTCTTTTCTTTCTACAAATTTGTCCTGAACATACTTAACAATACTTTCCATTTTTTCGATTTAATTCATTAACACTGAAAAACATACACGGGTCTCGTCAGAGGTTTTGTCAATGGTGTGCAAAAGTAAAAACAATTTATCAATCCTCCAAAGTATTTTTATAAATATTTAACGCCTTCAAAAACTGAGATTGTTCGACCTGAAGACGATAACCCTCGGTTATGGTCGGACCAAATGAATAATTCAGCAGCGGACTGACCACATATGCGTAGATGCCTTCTTCCATCAGTCTGCTTTTGACCACTTCGGCAGTAAAATAATTGTCAAAAATCTCAAGCGTCACAAACCTTCGGTTTTCCTGTTCTTTGTTCATCCCTTAAAGTTAGTGTTTTTTCATAAAACAGCGGAGACCTCGCCCCAAATTGCAGGAAATTCGGCACCGAATACTTCAGAAATTTCTTGGTCATTCTTTGTATAATTTCGAACCGCATAAATGATGTTCTTTTTCGGTGTCTTCATCGGTTTGATTGAAATCAGATCACCCTGAACAAATTCGTTTGAAAGACAGGGAACCAGCACAGAAATCCTTTCGATATAATCACCGATTACAGTTGTGCCGATGATGATGCTGTAAGAATATTTGTCTTTGGTCGCACATTCGGGATTGACCATTGTAAAATCAACCAGAAGATCAAATTCTTCTTTCAGTTCCAGATATTTGAACGGACCTTCCTGATCCGCTTCCTCCTTTTGCTGTGCAAATGAAAATCCGGAAAGAATAATAAAAATAACAATTAAGAATTTTGATTTCATCGGTTGAAATTATTTCTCTGCTAAATTAAAAAAAATTATGGTCTCAGACACCGCTTCCGATCAGTCCTTTGACAAGTGTTACGATTTTTGGCATCGCTTTGTCTGCAGCACTCAAAACTTCTTCGTGCGAAACCGGAATCTGAATTTCGGGTCCGCCCAAATCGGTAATTACAGAAATACAGAAAACACGCATCGACTGATGATTTGCTACAATCACTTCGGGCACTGTGCTCATCCCCACACAGTCTGCGCCGAGTATTCTGACCATACCGTATTCGGCAGGCGTTTCAAAAGTCGGTCCCTGAAGCCCCATATAAACGCCGGTTTTGACTTCAATCCCATTTTGTTTTCCGTAATGAATTACAAAATCAATCATTTCAGGATCATACGGATGAGACATATTGACAAATCTCGGCCCCAGTTCGTCCTCGTTGTGCCCTCTCAGCGGATGTTCGGGCATCATATTGATGTGGTCTCTGATCACCACCGCATCGCCGATCTGATAATTCGGATTGACACCGCCGCTTGCATTGGAAAGGATCACTTTTTCGATTCCGAGACCTTTGAAAACACGTATCGGAAAAGTTACTTCCTTCATGTCATAACCCTCGTAATAATGAAAACGACCCGCCATCATCAGCACATTTTTTCCTTCGATTTTTCCAAAAATCAGTTTTCCGCTGTGTCCTTTGACGGTTACCTTTGGGAAATTCGGAATCTGTTCATAACCGATTACAACCGCACCACTGATTTCGTCTTGAAGTTTTCCCAGACCCGACCCCAAAACAACTGCAAACTCAGGTTTTTCGGTCAGCTTTGACTGAATGAAGTCAACCGCTTCTTTAATTTTTTCCAACATTGGCCAATAAATTTTGTTTGAAGCCGTCATAATCATCCAACTCGACTTCGATAGGCAAATAAAACAAATTTTCAATTAATGCTGACTCATCTTTCAGTCGCATATAGTCTTTTTCTGTGGTCAGAATGATTTTGTTGAGCACATTGAGTTGCTCGTATTTCCGGTCGATCGTCTCCACATCGGCCACCGAGAAGTTGTGATGATCAGGAAACTCAAGATGACTTACTTTTTTAAATCTTTCGGTCACATAATCAACAAAAGGTTTTGAATTTGCAATTCCGGTGATCAGCAATACCTCATATTCGGACCATTCGTCAGAATGAAGATTGAAACGGTAACCGATTGCATCATCCGAATAAACCACTTTTGAAAAATATACTTTCTGATAAGGTCTCGGTTTGATTCGGGCAAGAATTTCTTCCCTGTTTTTGACCGAAAATTTATCAGGGCATTTGGTCACCACGATCACATCTGCTCTTCTTGCCGCGCTTCCCGGTTCTCTCAGATTTCCGGCAGGCAGCAGATAATCGGTATAATACGGATTTGTATAAGTGGTCAGCAATATCGAAAAACCCGGTTTGACCTGTCTGTGCTGAAACCCGTCGTCCATCAGCACCGCTTCTGTATTGTACATCTCTAACAGGTGATTGATTCCGTTTACCCGATTTTCGCTGACCGCCACCACGACTTTGTTTCTGAAACGGTTAAAAAACTGAAGCGGCTCGTCTCCAATGTCATACACCTTTGAGCTGTAATTTGCTATTTCGATCCCGGAAGTCTTTCTGCCGTACCCACGGCTGAGCATTGCAGTTTCAAAATGATCTTTCAGTATGTCCGCCACCAGCATCACATGCGGTGATTTCCCGGTTCCGCCGACCGACAAATTGCCGACACAGACCACCGGAATTTTAAATTTTTGAGACGGAAGCAAACCGATGTTGAAAGCTATATTTCTTAGGCTGACACCGATCCAGTACAAACCCGACAGCGGGAATAATAATTTTCTCCAGTTCATAGTTATTTAAGCGTCCGCAAATTTAAGACTTTCAAAATGCTTTGGAATACAAACCCTGATTTTTATCTGTGATTCATATCGGATTGTTCCAAATCTTTGAAATTAAAGTTGATTTGTTTTAGCCCATATAAATTTTATTCGGGTCTGCTTTGGTTTCCTCACAATGAAAATTAACCGAATAATTCGGCTTTGGAATTGGATATCGTTTCCATTTGTTTATTTTTGTTCAATCAACAAAATTTTTATCCGAATACAGCGCTTTCAAAAATCATGAAGAAGAAACTATATCTGTTCATACCGCTGATACTACTTACACTGACCGCAATACTGACTGCGCTTGAATTCTGGTTCGGTATCATTTCAGACAAACTGATGTTTGCTGCCAGATGGATTACCATACTGAGTTTTATCGCATACTGCATCAAAAAAAGATCGCTGACCAGCTGGATTCTTTGGAGCATCGTGGTGGGCGCCGCGCTCGGATATGATTATCCCGATCTCGCCAAATCGCTTCATCCGCTGAGTCAGGGATTCATCAAACTTGTGAAAACCATCGTCGGGCCCATACTTTTTTCTACCCTTGTATACGGAATTGCAGGTCATTCGGATCTGAAACAGGTTGGGAGAATGGCATGGAAGTCATTGATTTACTTTTATATTGCTTCCACCATCGCGCTGTTTATCGGTCTTGCCGCCATCAATATCACTCAGGCCGGAAAGGGAATCGATATGTCGCATGTGCCAGAAATGGAGCTGCCCGACCGTTCAAGCGCTCTGGCGGCATCCGATCTGAAAGAACTGGAAGGACTGCCCGAAAATATTCATTGGGTTTTTCAAACTACTGCATTTTTCAGAGATTCATTTCCCGAAAATATTGCAAAATCAATTTATGAAAATAAGGTGCTTCAGATCGTAATATTTGCTGTCATCTTTGGAATCGGACTGGCGCTTGTCGAAGAAAAAAAGAGAAAACCGCTGGTCGATTTTATGGAAAGTCTGGCTGAAACCATGTTCAAATTCACTCACATTGTGATGTATTTTGCACCTCTCGGCGTTGGCGCTGCAATGGCTTATACCGTTGGACACATGGGCCTTGACATCCTCAAAAATCTGGCAATGCTGCTGATGACGCTCTATGCCGCACTCACCGTATTTCTCCTCGGTGTGCTGCTGCCGATCGCGCTGTATTTTAAAATACCGGTCAGAAAATTTATCACTGCCATTAAAGAACCGGTTTCAATCGCATTTGCAACCACCAGTTCAGATGCCGCTCTGCCGCTGGTGATGACCCACATGGAGAAATTCGGGGTGCCGAGAAAGATAGTTTCTTTTGTTGTACCAACCGGTTACAGTTTTAATCTGGACGGAACCACGCTTTATCTTTCGCTTGCATCCATCTTTGTCGCACAGGCAGCCGGTATGCATCTCTCATTCGGTCAGCAGTTGCTGATTTGCCTGACGCTGATGGTCACCAGCAAAGGTGTCGCCGCAGTACCAAGAGCATCCCTGATCATACTGATTGCAACCGCTGATCAGTTTGGATTACCCTTATTTGTAATTGCCGCAATCCTTGGAATCGATGAACTGATGGATATGGCGAGAACTTCTGTCAATGTGATCGGGAACTGTCTTGCATCTGCCGTTATTGCAAGCTGGGAAGGCGAATTTGACAGGGAAAAAGCTTTAAATTATACAGACGACGATTAAATGATGAAGAAAATTGTGCTAATAATTCCGATGCTGCTTTTTATCGGATTTTCTGTTTCCTGCAAATCAGAAAAAAAGAAAATCGAAGAACAGAATACGATCGTCGAAAATACGATTTCGGCCTTCGAAAAAGAATTGCTCAAAGACCGACTGGATTCGGTGGTTTCAAAATACAATTTCAACGGTATCATAGCCGTCTTTCGAGACAGTCTGCCGATTTATGTCAAAACAAACGGTTTTTCAAATTTTAAAACCAAAACTCCGATTGATACACTGACCGTTTTTGGGATCGCATCCAATACCAAACAGTTTACTGCCGCAATGATCCTGCTGCAGGAGGAACAGGGAAAACTGAAAATCGATGATCGTGTTTCAGTTTATCTCGATGAATTCAAAAAGCCGGCTTACCTGAATATCACCATCCAGCAATTGCTCAATCATACTTCGGGTCTGAACAATCTTGGCGGCGCGCTGATGTTTGAAAGCGGAACTGACTTTCATTATTCAAACGACGGTTACAATACTTTGGGAAAAATCATCGAAAAGGTCAGCGGTAAAAGTTATGAGGAAAACGCAGCCGAATTATTCAAAACTATCGGTTTGAATCATACTTATATCGACAAGACATTTTCGGCCATAGATTTTGGAAGTGCCTGGATCGGAAACCGGAATTCGGCAGAAGAAGTTCCGAATATGCCCAACCGGCTCAGCGAAAAAGGAATCGGAAATCCCGCCGGCGGAATTCTGTCAAATGCTGTCGATTTGAATCGTTGGAACCAGCAGTTGTTTGGCGGAAAAATTCTGAAACCCGAAAGTCTTTCAAAAATGACCAAAAAATCGGCGATCAGAATGAATCATTTCTTCGCAAAAGTCGGTTATGCCGACGGTCTGATGATGTACGGCGACGGGCCGCTTGCCTATTTTCATACCGGTTATGTAAAAGGTCTTCCGTCTGTAAATATTTATTATCCCGACACCCGAACTTCGGTTATCGTATTGTCAAATCTTTCGGATGAATCAAAAGGAAAAAAAGTAATTTTCGCACCCCATTCTGAGATCAGAGACATTACGGACGGCATACAATCAACGGTCAGCAGATTGAGAGATCAACTGTTGATCAAGCCTGAAAAAGAATAGGTTTTTATTTTTTGGAATTGAAATAATTTTCCAAAAATTCTTTCAACTGATCGGCGTGCAAATCAAATGCAAGTATCTTTCCATCCGGCCCGACCATTAAATTATAAGGCAGACTGTTGATCTGATAATCATCTGCAACCGGACTCATCCAATATTTCA
The DNA here is from genome assembly GCA_041677705.1 of Weeksellaceae bacterium. Lineage (GTDB taxonomy): Bacteria > Bacteroidota > Bacteroidia > Flavobacteriales > Weeksellaceae > Moheibacter. Next base: position 14,437 of record JBAYPM010000042.1, read on the forward strand.
AATCCGAAATCTGAGGCCAGACAATTCCCCATTTTTTGATTGCATTTTCCCAGTTTTCCTTTTTGTTGTCAAGCGAAACACCGAGAATTTCAAATTGATCTTTGTTTGGATAGAGATCATAAATCTTTCTCAATTCGGGCTGTTCGGTCACGCAGGGACCACACCAGGAAGCCCAAAAATCAATCAGAACCAGTTTTCCTTTGAATGATGACAAAGTCAGGATTTCGCCATCGGGTGTCGGCAATGAAATTTCAGGTGCTGCATCACCGATTTCCAGTTCCTTCTGCTGAGCCGAAAGAAAGCTTGAAATCAAAAACATCAAAACAATCGATTGAATTTTCATCATTCCTGAACCGGATAATTTTTTGTCAGCCAGTCAACTCTGATATTTTGAGGAATATCAAGCAGTTTCGGATTTTTAAAACCCATTTCGATCAAAAGTGAAAATGCAGGTCTGATATTCGGACAACGGCTGAAAGGACAGCAACCGCAGTAGATCACCACTTCTTTGTCTCTCGGCACATCTTCAAGATATCTTCTCATCTTTTCAATATTTTCAGGATCTCTTGCCGCACCCATATCAACGGAACCTTTGATCAGCGCGTCCGGTCCGACTGAAAGAATCAGAAGATTGTCTGTTTGTGCCAGGCTGATTCGGGAAGCAAGATTCTCTGTTTTCATCAGCTGGTTTTCATTCCAGGGTTCAGACTGCTGGGCATTCAGAAAGCCATTCAGAAATATCATCGTCATCAAAAAAGTTTTGATCTTCATAACTCGAATATTTTTGCAAAGTTAATCTTTTTTAATCGATCAGAACGGCGATACGTCCGCCTGTACCTGCCAGAAAAACCCGATTACCGTTTCTTGCTTTTTTGCAGGTATGATATCCTTTTTTTGAAATCGTTTCCCAGTTTCTGCCTTTGTCTTTTGAAAATTCAACATTGAGCATGCCGCAGCTGATTGCTTTGCCGTCACTGAGAATCGCAACACCGCTCTGATATCCAGCAGGCGACTTGTCCGGTTTTTTTATCAGTGGAATTCCGTCAATGGTCAGTTCAAAAATAAAAAGATTGTTGGCAGAAGCTTTCGGATTCATAAAGTCTCCGCCGACGATCAGTCCGTAACCTTCCGAGAAATCAAGACCGTTTGCACCCGAAGTACCTGAATCGGATTTTGACAGACTGATTTTGTAATGATTTTTACCGCTGAATATCAGGTCCGATGTTGCGCCGCCGCTGACAGCAAAAAATGAATCTTCATCGATCAGCTTCAAATTTGAATTGCTGGCTGCAAAAAAAGCTTCTCCATCATCCAGATCAGGCAACAGCGACTGATCAATTTTGTGCCAGCTGTCTCCGCCGTCGGTAGTTTTCAGAAAATAGGCATCACCATCGATCGGATCTCCGACTGCGATTCCGATTTTCAGATTCTCGGAATAAAAAGACATATCGTCCAAAAAAACATCCGGATGTTCATCTCTGTAAACTTCTGTCCAGTTTCTTCCGCCGTCAATTGTTTTGAGGATGACCGCAGGCGACCCTACTGCGATTGCAATTGCGGTCTGTGGATCAAAACCGGCAATTGCTCTGAAATCACGTTTTGAAAAACCTTCGGGACTGACCCATTCAAAAGTTTTTCCGCCGTCGGTCGAAAGCCCGATCGTACCTTCGCTTCCGCTGACCCAAAGCGTGCTGTCATTGACAACCGACAAACCTCTGAACGAGGCTTTTGATTTATGAGAATTCAGCAGCTGAACCTGCTGTCCGAAACAAAACAGACTCAGAATAAAAAGTAAGATTGAGATACTGTTTTTCATGGTTTCGAATTTTTTAATTTCTGTCTGGATTTCCGATTTCTTTCAGGGTATGCACAAAATAAAACAAAACCGACATAATCGACATCAGTATCAGTCCGCTGAAAACGCCAAACGCCAGCGACAAACTAACCGGCATATTCTGATAAATTCCTGCAATGCTCGTCCAGCCGAACATTGACAGAAATGCAACAATATTTTTAAACGAAAAAAATCTTGAAAAAATATGTTTTCGAGTTCGATCGGGTGATCTTTTTGCAACTGTGAGTATCAGCTGATAAAAGAACAGCAGCGTTGAGACAATCGAAATTATCCATAACAGTTTTTCATACCATATCATCGACTTGAACCATTCTATCATAAGCTCTTATTTAGCTGAAGATCAGCCGGCGGGATTTTGTTTACCTCCGTCCTGATCTTCTTTGTTTTGAGTTTTTTGATCTTTTTTGGTTTCAGATTTGGTTGATTTAGGTGTTGGTTTATTTTCCTGATTTTCTTCTCCTTTCAGATAAGACGGCAACTGCATTCCGGCCATGTTGAACATATCTTCAAGCGGCGGAACCGCTTTGTAAATGCCCGAAATGAAGCTGGCGGTCGAAGTTTTTCCGTCCGGATTGTTTCCGTTTCCGTCCCAAACGGTCACTTTGTCAATCTTGATGTTTTTAATCGCATCTGCCTGTGTTCTCACCAATTCAGGAAGTTTATCCGCAATCAGCAGCAGAACCGCATCTTTTGAACTGTCGCCTGCTGCTTTAACAATCTGCTCAAGACCCTGCGCCTGTTTGGTCAGGATTTCATACAAACCTTTTGCTTCGGCTTCTTTTCTGAGCAGTATCGCATCTGCTTCACCTTTTGCTCTTTGTCTGATTTTTTCTGCTTCTGCCTGAGCTTCGATTACAATCTTGTTTTTCTCGATTTCGGCAGGAATCACAATGTTGGCATGCTGAGTCGCCTTGTCTCTTTCTGCCCTGATTTCTTCTGCGAGTTTTTCGGCTTCATAAGCTTCTTTCAATGCGTTTGCAGACTGAACTTTTTCGGTCGCAACCGCAAGTTTTTCGGCTTCCGCCTGTCTTTGTCTTCTTTTTGCATCTGATTCTGCAATCTCAATTTTCGCCTTGTTTTCACCTTCGATCGCAATTGCATTTGCTTTTGCCACCTGTACTCTTTCGTTCTGTAATGCATTGGCCTCACCGATTTTTGCTTCTGCCAGCGAGCCTGCCACCTGTGTCCTTTCGTTCTGCTCTGCTTCTGCTTCACCGATTTTCGCCTGAGCAAGCAAACCCGATACACGTGTTCTTTCGTCCTGCTGTGCATTTGCTTCACCGATCGCACCGTCTCTGTTTTTCTCTGCAACAGAAACTTTTGCTTCGTTGATTGCCTGTGCTGCAGCTTCTTTACCAAGTGCTTCGATATAACCGGATTCGTCTTTGATATCGGTGATATTGACGTTGATCAGTTTCAAACCAACCTTTTTCAATTCGTTTTCAACGTTTTCTGTAATGCTCTGAAGCAGTTTGTCACGGTCTGAGTTGATTTCCTCAATGTCCATCGAAGCCACCACCAGACGAAGCTGTCCAAAAATGATTTCCTGTGCCAGATCACGAATATCATCACCAGAAAGTCCCAAAAGTCTTTCTGCCGCATTTTGCATCACTGCCGGATCGGTCGAAATACCGATTGTAAAACGCGAAGGAACATTCACCCGAATGTTCTGACGGCTCAGCGCATTGGTCAGATTGACTTCGATCGACATCGGTGTCAGATCAAGGAATGCATAATCCTGAATCACCGGCCAAATAAAAGCTGCACCACCATGGTTACATCTTGCAGACTGACCCTTTCCGGTTTTTCCGTAAATCACAAGTATCTTATCCGACGGACATCGTTTGTAGCGTTTGATGACCGAATAAAACATGATCACTACAAAGAGCATTGCAATCAGCAAACCGATGACTGCTGCAAATTGTGACAAATTTTCCTGGGCAAAAATTACTGAAAATATCATTTTAAGAAAGTGGTTTTATGATTAATACTCCATTTTCGGTCACCGAATCAACGGTCACCAATGTTCCTCTTTTTATATCTGTATCCTGATCGGTCAGCGCATCCATTTCACGAAGACTGCCCTGAACACTGATCTGGACTTTTCCCATTTTTGAACGATTTCTGCCGACTTCCAGATAAACTTCGCCGGTCGAATTGACTGCATTTTTGTAATCCAGCGTACCGCTTTCGGTCAGCCGGTTGACATAATAAAATATGCCCGCCATTACAAACATCATGATCAGACCGCAGACTGCAGCCACCGCTATCGAAGTGATCAGTCCGTAACCTCGGCTCAGACAGGCAATACCGATCCAGCCAAAAATTGCAAAAAATGCAACTCCGTTTTTAAAGGTAAAAAACTGGAATCCTGCACCGCCGTCAAAATCGGCATCCGCATCTGCATCGGCGCCCATAAAAGTTGTAATCAGAACAATCAGAAATATAAAGGTCGCAGCGATTGCAATCAGCCAAAAAACCTGTTCGGGCGAAGTCAGTCCGTAAAACCAGTCGAGCATAACAGCTGTTATTTTTATTGAATGGGCTAAAATACAAATTATTTGGAATTTTAACATTCTGATAGCATTCTTTTAACAGTCTGAATCAGTGGTGTTTCAATTCAAAAACCAAAATTACAGTCATCATGCTGTCATTGATATTCGGCATTGAATTTGCTAATTTTGCAGGCTTATGAATCGTTGGGTATTTTTTTTCATTTTTATTTTTATCGCTGAATTTTACACCTGGCAGGCAGTTCGCACCTCATTTGAAAACAAATGGGTCAGCCGGATTTATCTGCTGGTTTCGGTGCTGGTCATCATTTTCCTGGTCATGTCGGTTTTGAGTTTTAATCAGAGAGCAGGTCTGAACCGTTTTTCGATGTTTGTGATCTCGATTTTTCTGCTGGTTTATGTTCCAAAAATGCTGATCGCATTCTTTATGCTGGTCGAAGATGTATTCAGACTGTTTGGCGGAACTTTCAGATTTTTTGACGGTGCAAACGCAGATGGTTCATTTTTGCCCGAAAGAAGAAGATTTATCAGTAATGCGGCACTTGCAATTGCAGCCATTCCGTTTGCATCCATCATTTACGGAATCTGGAAAGGGAAATACAATTACAAAGTTTTAAAAACCACTGTTTATTATGACGATCTGCCCGATGAATTTGACGGGTTCAAAATTCTTCAGCTTTCTGATATCCACTGCGGAAGTTTTGACAACCATGAAAAAATCAAATACGGAATCGATCTGATCAATCAGCAGGAATATGATATGATGGTCTTTACCGGCGATATGGTCAATTCGAGAGCAGATGAAGCCGACGAATGGATTGATCTGTTTTCGACCATCAGAAAACCTGAATTCGGAAAATTCGCAATCCTCGGCAATCACGATTACGGCGATTATTTGAAATGGGATTCAGAAGAAGCAAGACTTGAAAATCAAAAAGGAGTCAGAAAAATTTTTCCGAAAATCGGATTTGATCTGCTCAGAAATGAGAATCGTGTCATTCAAAAGGGAAATTCAAAAATCAGACTGATCGGTGTTGAAAACTGGGGAAAAGGACATTTTCAAAAATATGGTGATCTGAAAAAAGCATCTCAAAATGTAGATCAAAACGAATTCAAAGTTTTGCTGACACACGATCCTTCGCATTGGGATCTCAGGGTGCAGGACAATCCGTTTCATTATCAGCTGACGATGGCCGGTCATACTCACGGATCTCAGTTTGGGATTGAAATTCCGGGTTTCAAATGGAGTCCGATCAAATACAGATATCCGCACTGGGCGGGACTTTATGAAAATTCAAACCGTTATCTGTATGTCAACCGCGGCTTCGGTTATCTCGCTTTTCCCGGACGAGTCGGTATCTGGCCTGAGATTACGCTGATTGAATTGAAAAAGAAAGTTTAATTATAAAACACAAATCGGCATTCAATAAATTTTGGCATATAAATTCTTAAATTTGCGTCATGAATTCATTTACCGAAGAAAATTATCTCAAAGCAATCTTCAATCTGTCCGAAAAATCGGGCGAAGTGACGGTCAATGAATTGAGCAAAGCGCTTGACATCAAAATGCCGACTGTGACCAGCATGCTGAAAAAACTGGCCTCAAAAGGATTTTTGAAATATATGGCTTACAAACCGGTTGAGCTGACCGCATCGGGCAAAAAAGAAGCACTGCTCGTCATCAGAAAACACAGACTGACCGAAATGTTTCTGGTCGAAAAAATGGGATTTGGCTGGGAAGAAGTTCATGAAGTTGCAGAACAGATCGAACACATACATTCGCCAAAATTCTTTAACAAAATGGATGAAATGCTCGACCATCCGACGGTTGATCCGCACGGTTCACCCATACCCGACCGGACCGGAAAGATTCATTTGAGAAATTACAGAACGCTTGACAGTTTTGACAGCGGCGACAAAATTATGATTGTGGCGGTTACCAATTCGGGCGATGATTTTCTGAAATATCTGAATTCCAAAAATCTGAATCTCGGTTCACAGTTGGAGATCATTGAAATTGAAGAATACGACAACAGCATGAACATCAGACATGACGACCAAACCGTGGTTCTGAGTGCAAAAGCGGCTGAAAAAATACTGGTTGAGAAAATATGACGATGAATTTTCAGGATACGATTTGTGCGGCATCCACCGCACAGGGAATCGGAGCGCTGGGCGTGATCAGAGTTTCGGGCAAAGATTCATTTTCAATTGTGAATTCGATCTTCAAAGGAACCGATCTCACAAAAGCCGAATCACATACCGTCCATTACGGTTTCATCATCTCACCCGACACCCAACATCCAACACCAAACATCCAACACCAAACAACCAACCCCCTACCCGAAATCATCGACGAAGTCATGGTCGCAGTTTTCAGAGCACCAAAAACCTTTACTGCAGAGGATCTGGTTGAAATTTCATGTCACGGTTCGCCTTTTATTCAACAGCAGATTCTTGAAGTTTTGATAAAAAATGGTGCAAGAATGGCTGACCCCGGAGAATTTACCCAGCGGGCTTTTTTGAACGGAAGAATCGACCTGTCACAGGCTGAGGCAGTTGCAGATTTGATTTCGGCTGAAAACAAAGCTTCACATCGGATTGCACTCAATCAGATGAGAGGCGGGGTTTCGACCGAGCTCAATGAATTAAGAGATGAACTGATCAATTTTACTTCGCTGATCGAACTCGAACTTGATTTTTCGGATGAAGATGTTGAATTTGCAGATCGAAAAGAACTCGGTGAACTGATACAGAAAATCAAATCAAAAATTGAGAAACTGATTTCGACTTTTGAATACGGAAATGCGGTTAAAAACGGTGTCCCTGTTGCGATCATCGGAAAACCCAATGCCGGAAAATCAACTTTGCTCAATGCGCTGCTCAACGAGGAAAGAGCGATTGTGAGCGATATTGCAGGTACCACGCGCGATACCATTGAGGAAACCATCACCATTTCGGGTATCACTTTTCGGTTTATCGACACTGCCGGAATCCGTGAAACCACTGATACAATCGAAGCGATCGGCGTTGAAAAGGCAAAAGAAAAAGTAGCTCAGGCAAAGGTGGTCATCCATCTGTACGAGGACGATATCGAAATTCTGAAACAGCTTGAAGAACTGCTTCGTGAAAAAATCGTTTTCAATCTGCTCAGCAAAATCGACAAAGAAGGCCACAACAAAGAACTCGATTTGGAAACACTGAAGGCCGAACATCCGAATTATCACCATTTTGGTTTGTCGGTCAAAAAGAACATCAATCTCGACCGGCTGGAAGCCGAGCTGGTCGAATCGGTCCGTTCGGGTGTGGATGAAAACACGGTCATCATTACAAACATCAGACACAGAGAGGCTTTGCTCAATGCGTTGGAAGCTCTTCAAAATGTGGAAACAGGAATGAAAACAGGTCTGCCCGGCGACCTGCTCGCCTTTCATCTTCGAGATACCTTGAGACATATCGGTTCAATCACCGGTCAGATCGATGTGGATCGGGATATTTTGGGGACTATTTTTGGAAAGTTTTGTATCGGGAAATAAGTTTTCATTTGATGCAAACTTAGTAATGGTAAGCGATTCTGACGATATGAACAACTATTTTGTCCACATCGCCTAAAAACAATTATTTTCAAAAAAAATAAATCGAATCACAAAAGATAGTCTCAATGGTTCATTTCATTTGTTAATTTTTTCAAATTCAATTCAAGTTATTGGATATATTATCCTAATAAATCTGGCCAATGAAATCATTATGAATTATTTGATTCCAGAGTTTACAAAGATTTACGAAAATAAATTAGTGCCTTTTTTCAACGGCTGTGACTCTTTTTCGAAAAAAATGTATTTGAAGCTCTACGACGTCATACTCTGACGCTTCCATCATCTACCTTTGTTGCAAACCTTAAAAACAATAAAGATGATTTACACAGAAGAAAACTACAGAACTTTTATTTTCAGAACCATTAAAATCCTTCAAGATCTGAATGTAAAGTTGGGAACCATCGCTGTCAATCTGCTGATGCTCGGCGAATTGGAGGAAGTCAGTAAGTCATTTGAACCCGGTGATACTTTTGAATTCAGAGATGAACATTTTGAAGGCTCAAATGATGACAATCTCAAAATCGTGAATGCGCTCAGATTAAAAATTTGCAAAGCAATTGAGGAACTGCCAGATCTGAATTATATTTCAGAATTTGATCTCGAAAACTGGGAGGAAAAAGATGAAACCTGGGGAGATCAGTTCTTGGATGACTGATTTATTGATTTGTTTATCATTTAATAATTATAATCTATTGCACTCATTCGATTCGATAGTTATAAATTATTAATTTTGAATCAAACATTAAAATCATTAAGATCATGGCGAATCAAAAGAAAAAACTGACTTCTGTATCGGGACGGCCGATTGCGGAGAATCAAAATGTAAAGACGGCAGGAAAAAGAGGGCCGTTGCTGATGGAGGATTTCTGGTTTATTGAAAAACTGGCTCACTTTGACAGAGAAGTAATTCCTGAGCGAAGAATGCACGCCAAAGGTTCGGGTGCGTTTGGTAAATTTACAGTTACCCATGACATCACAAAATACACCAAAGCAAAAATATTTTCTGAAATTGGTAAGGA
>JBAYPM010000043.1:0-22916 GCA_041677705.1 Weeksellaceae bacterium
AAAATACACCAAAGCAAAAATATTTTCTGAAATTGGTAAGGAAACCGAGCTTTTTGTCCGTTTCTCCACCGTTGCAGGCGAAAGGGGTGCAGCTGATGCCGAAAGAGACATCCGCGGTTTTGCAATTAAATTCTACACAGAAGAAGGAAATTGGGATTTGGCAGGAAACAACACACCGGTGTTCTTTTTGAGAGACCCTTATCGTTTTCCGGATCTGAACAAAGCGGTAAAAAGAGATCCGAAAACAAATTTGAGAAACGCCAACCACAACTGGGATTTCTGGACTTTGCTTCCGGAAGCTCTACATCAGGTAACCATTACGATGAGTGAAAGAGGAATTCCAAAATCATACCGACACATGCACGGGTTTGGCAGTCACACTTTTAGTATGATCAATTCAGAAAACGAAAGAGTGTGGGTGAAATTCCACTTCAAAACCGAACAGGGAATTCAGAACCTGAGCAACGAAGAAGCGCAAAAAATTATTTCGACAGACAGAGAAAGTCATCAGAGAGATTTATACAATTCGATTGAAAAAGGAGATTTCCCAAGATGGAAATTGAAAATTCAGGTGATGACCGAAGAACAGGCGAAAAACATGCCCTTCAATCCGTTTGATTTGACCAAAGTATGGCCGCACGGAGATTTCCCGCTGATCGATGTCGGTGTAATGGAATTGAACAGAAATCCCGAAAATTATTTTGCAGACGTAGAGCAGTCTGCATTCAATCCTGCTAACGTGGTTCCGGGCATCGGTTTTTCGCCCGACAAAATGCTTCAGGCAAGATTGTTTTCATACGGTGATGCACAGCGTTACAGATTAGGCGTCAATCATTACCAGATTCCTGTAAACAAACCAAAATTCCCATTCCACAATCCGCACAGAGACGGACAGATGAGAGTGGACGGAAACGAAGGAAGCACGATTCACTACTTCCCCAACAGCTACAGTCAGTGGGAAGAACAAAAAGAATTCACAGAACCTGCATTGAAAATCGAAGGAGATGCAGATCACTGGGATTTCAGAGAGGACGACAACGACTATTACAGCCAGCCGGGCAATCTTTTCAGGATTATGAATGCCGAACAAAAACAGCTCCTGTTCAGCAATACGGCGGCCGAAGTGGGCGGCGCCGAGAGATTTATTCAGGAAAGACACATCAAAAACTGCTACAAAGCAGATCCGGATTACGGAAAAGGTGTGGCTGATGCGCTCGGAATCGACATCAATTCGATTGACTTGAGTTAAAGTTTAAATTTGTGTTTTTCAAACCGGTTTCGAAAGAGCCGGTTTTTTTTGTTCAAAGCGGCAAATCTTTTACGCCTTCGCTTGCAATTTTTTGAATCACGGTCAGATTCGGAAATTTTGGAACAACAATCATCCTGTCGGGATCGATCAGATAAATCGGTTTGTCAAAACTCTGATAATGGATCAGTGAAGCAGCCGGATAAACCATCAGCGAAGTACCGATGACCAGCATAATGTCGCAATCCTCAACCACTTTGACCGCTTTGTCCAACATTGGTACCATTTCGCCAAACCAGACGATGTGCGGCCTGAGCTGTGCACCGTCTTCAGCTCTGTCTCCCAGACTGATATCCCCCAAACAGTCATAAATCAGCGAATCATCGTCTTCAGATCTCGATTTGAGCAGTTCGCCGTGAAGATGGATCACATTTGAAGAACCCGCTCTTTCATGCAGATCATCTACATTTTGGGTAATGACGGTTACTTCATATTTTTTTTCAAGTCCTTTCAGATAATTATGCGCAGAATTGGGTTGAACTTCAGACAGTTTCCTTCTTCTCTGATTGTAAAAGTCAAGCATCAATCCGGGATTTTCAAGCCAGCCTTCGGGTGAAGCCACTTTTTGGATGTCATAACTTTCCCACAATCCGTCAGAATCCCTAAAAGTTGAAATTCCGCTTTCGGCACTGATCCCTGCTCCTGTCAAAACCGCAATTTTCTTCATTTGATCCAATTCTGGTACAGAAATACAAATAAATTTCGAATTGAAAAAATATAACCGTCAGCTGTATTATTTTTGCAGCAATGAAAATTTTGCCCAAAAAATTTTTGGAACGAATGAAAAATCGGCTTGGTGCTGATTATGATGACTTTGTATCTGCATATCAGCACGATGCCGTTCAAAGTATTCGGCTCAACCCCCAAAAAAAATATCAGGAATTGGTTGTATCGGATTCAGTAAAATGGTACAATCCCGGAAAATTTTTGACCGAAAAAAAACAGTTTATCACAGATCCGCTTTGGCATTCGGGTGTGTATTATGTGCAGGAATCGTCATCGATGATTCTTGCCGACATTTTTAAACAGCTGTATGGAAACGATTCACCCAAACAGGCTCTTGATCTGTGTGCAGCACCGGGCGGAAAATCAACGCTTCTTCAAACTTTATTGGCCAATGATTCTGTCTTGATTGCAAATGAAGTCATCAGACATAGGGTGCAAATTTTAAAAGAAAATCATATCCGGCTCGGTTTGTCTGAGAATTTGATCATCACCCAAAATGACCCAAGAAATTTCAGCGGTTTGGAAGAATTCTTTGATTACATCCAAATCGATGCTCCATGCAGCGGTGAAGGTATGTTCAGAAAAGACAAATCAGCTGTTAATGAATGGTCAGAAGCCAATTGTCAGCTTTGCGCCGAAAGACAAAAACGGATCATTGCAGATATTTATCCGGCTTTGTCAAAAGAAGGTTATCTGGTGTACAGCACCTGTACTTTTAATCCTGATGAAAATGAAAAATTGATCGATTGGGCATACAATCAGTTTAATTTCAAATCAATACAATTAAATTTCAATTCGGAATGGAATATTTCAGAAGTTGAATACAATGGCGTTTTTGGCTATTATTTCTATCCGCACAAAGTGGAAGGCGAAGGTCTGTTTGTTTCGGTCCTGAAAAAAGAATCGGGTTTTGGTCTGATTGGACCATCAGCAGTGAAAAGACAGAAACCGGTTTTGATTCCTGAACTGATTGAATCAGAAAACATTCAAAACGAAAACGGAATTCTGAAATTCGAAACCGAAATACTTTCAGAGATAAAACAGTCGGTTTCAAAAAAACTCAATTTGGTTTATTCGGGCATTGAATTGGGTGAACTGAAAGGGAAAGATTTTATTCCGGCTCAGGCTTTGGCGAATTTTCACAAAGATATCCATCATTTTGAAAAAGTTGAAGTCGATGAAAAAACAGGGCTTGAATTTCTGAGAGGGAATGATCCGAATTTGGATTTGGATAAAAAAGGAATCCGACTGCTGACTTATAAAGGTTTTGGTTTGGGCTGGATCAAATTTCTCGGAAACCGTTCAAACAATTATTATCCGAAACCCTGGCGAATCAGAAATTTCTGAAACAGAAAATTTTCCAAAAAAGCTTCTTCATTTTATTCGGCATAACTTGTTAACTTTGTGCAAAACATTAAAAAATGGAACGACTGACAGGAACCGGAGTCGCATTGATCACTCCTTTTAACGAAAATGGAAGTATTGATTTTCAGTCACTTGAAAATCTGGTTGAATCGGTTATCAAAGGCGGCATCGACTATCTGGTCTGTCTGGGAACCACCGGTGAGACACCCACACTTTCAAAACAGGAAAGAAAAGATGTGGTGGCTGCTATCGCTTCTGCAAATTCGGGCAGGCTGCCGATGGTGCTCGGTATTGGCGGCAACAATACGGCTGCATTGAAGCAAGAATTCAATCAGACCGATCTGTCTCAGTTTACGGCTGTGCTTTCGTCTTCGCCCAATTACAACAAACCCAATCAGGACGGTATCTATCAGCATTACAAAGCTTTGGCTGAAAATACGGATGCTGACATCATTCTGTACAATGTTCCTGGCAGAACAGGTTCAAATATCAATTCAGAAACCACGCTCAGACTGGCAAATGATTTCAAAAACATCATTGCCATCAAGGAGGCATCGCCCAATTTTGTCCAAAGCACCGAAGTTCTGAAATCAAAACCGACAGATTTCAAAGTCATTTCGGGTGATGACGAATTTGGACTGCCGATGACACTTGCGGGCGGAAGCGGTACGATTTCGGTCATCGCACAGGGATTGCCCGAATTGTACGCTCAGATGATTCGGTTTGGTCTGGAAAGAAAAGTCGATGAAGCTTATCAACTTCATTACAAATTGATGGATATCACCCGTTCGATTTATGTGGAAGGAAATCCGACCGGCATCAAATGTCTTCTGGCTCACAAAGGGATTTGCAGGCCGTTTACACGACTTCCGCTGGTTCCGGCGAGCAGTGATTTGTCTCAAAAAATCGGGTTATTGCTTGACAAATTTGAATTGTGATTTATTATCTAATTAATTATCAGTAATTTACACTTAATTTGAATCAAAAATTTTTGGTAAAATCTTAACAGTTTGAATCGAACAATTGATTTAAGTTTGTGCCGAATTTTTCTTAAATTTGCAAAATGTTAAAAAAAACAGCCCTATTATTGTTTTCAGTGATGATGTTGACCGCCTGTAACAGGAGAATGGAGAAAGCACTGAAAAGCTCTGACAAAGACTATATACTGCAGGTCGCAAATGAATTTTATGACGAAGGGAAATGGATGAATGCAATTGAGTTGTATTCAAAAATTTCATCTGCATTTTCAGGATCGGAGGAAGCGGCAGATATTGCTTACAAATTGGCTGATGCAAATTACAATGACAAGAGTTACCGACTGGCAGGTCATCAGTTCAAAACATTTTATATTACCAATCCGGCCGATCCGAGAGCCGAAGAAGCTGCATTCAGGTCAGCCTATTCGTTTTATCTGGATTCGCCGGTTTACAACCGTGACCAAAAAAGCACATACAATGCGATTGACGAACTTCAGCTTTTTATCAACAATTATCCGAATTCTGCAAAAGTTGACGAAGCCAACGGATACATTGACGAATTGAGACAAAAACTTGAGAAAAAAGCATTTGAAATCGCAAAGATTTATTACAAAACCATGAAATATAAAGCGGCAGGAATCGCTTTTGACAATATGCTGGATGACTATCCTGACACCAAACTGAGAGAAGAAGCAATGATGTATTCACTGCGTTCAAAATATGAACTGGCAGTGAACTACAGCCGTTTTGAAGACAAGGAACTCAGACTCCAGAATGCAATGACCCAGTACAGGCTTTTCACAAAAGCTTATCCTGAATCGCAATTCGCAGACGAAGCCGGAAAGATTCAGAAAAAGCTTCAGGATGATTTTGACAAATACAAAGAGACCGAAGCAAAAATTGAAAGCAGCAAAAAAACTGCACAGTCAAACGGATAAAGAAATAATTGTTGAACCAAATTACAACTCAAATATGAACTTCAAAGAAACAGATGCACAGGTAACCACGAGAACTTATGACAGAGATGTCATCGAAGAAAAAACAGGAAATCTGTATGAATCGATCGTGATCATGGCCAAAAGAGCCGAGCAGATCAATCAGGCAATGAAGACAGAACTGCTTCAGAAACTGGATGAATTTGCTTCACACACCGATTCGCTTGAAGAAATTTTTGAAAACAGAGAACAGATCGAAGTTTCAAAATTCTACGAAAGCCTTCCGAAGGCCACTTCAATTGCGATCAAAGAGTGGATGGACGGAAATATCTATTTCAGAATTCCGGAGGAGGAAGAAAATTAATAACAAATGTCCATACTGAACCGGAAAAAAGTCGTACTGGCCATATCGGCCGGCATTGCCGCATACAAGGCTGCTTTTCTGGTTCGTCTGCTGATTAAAAAAGGCGCCGAAGTCAGAGTGATTCTCACACCCGAGGCACTCGATTTTGTGACGCCTCTTACTTTATCGACACTTTCCAAAAATCCGGTCGAATGGCAGTTCAATGATTCGGAAGGCAACTGGAACAACCATGTTGAACTTGGTCTGTGGGCCGATCTGATGATCGTTGCTCCCGCCACCGCCAATACGATTTCAAAAATGGCGGACGGCGCTTCGGACAATCTGCTGCTGGCTGTTTATCTGTCTGCAAAATGTCCGGTTTATGTCGCACCGGCCATGGATCTGGATATGTACCGTCATCCTTCGAGCAAGGAAAATCTGAATAAACTGGAAAGTTTCGGCAATCTGATCATTCCCGCAGAAAGCGGTGAGCTCGCCAGCGGTCTGAGCGGCGAAGGAAGAATGGCAGAACCCGAAAACATCATTTCGTTTTTGGAAAATGATCTGGAATCAAAAGCGCCGCTGTTCGGAAAAAAAGTTTTGGTTTCTGCCGGACCGACTTATGAACTGATCGATCCGGTCAGATTTGTCGGAAATTTCTCATCCGGAAAAATGGGAATTGAAATTGCAAAAGCTGCTGCTGACATGGGTGCAAATGTCACGCTGGTCTGCGGCCCTTCTTCGATTTCGACTCAGGGTTACGGCATCAACCGTACCGATGTGATTTCTGCAAATGAAATGCAGGCTGCGATGGAATCCAACTATCCCGATTCGGATATCGTGATCATGTCGGCAGCTGTGGCGGATTACAGACCCGAAACCGTTGCAGCGAAAAAAATCAAAAAAGTCGGGGACGAAATGATATTGAGACTAATCAAAAATCCGGATATACTGTTTGGTCTCGGACAGAAAAAGAAAAATCAGATACTGGTCGGTTTTGCGCTTGAAACAAATGATGAGGTTGAAAATGCAAAATCAAAATTGGACCGAAAAAATCTGGATATGATCGTACTGAATTCGATGCAGGACAAAGAAGCCGGATTCAGAAAAGACACCAACAAAGTCAGCTTTATCACCAAAGACAAAGAGGTCATCGGTCATGAAGCCAAAAATAAAAGCGAAGTTGCAAAAGATATTCTTAACTTTATCCTTGAAAAATTTGATGTATGATGAATAAACTGAAAACAATAATCTTTTGTCTGCTGATCTCGGCTACGGCAGGCGCGCAGGAATTTATGGCCAATGTAACGGTTGACTTTTCGCAGGTTCAGACTTCAAACAACCAAGTCTTTCAGACACTGCAAAGATCGCTGAGCGACTTTATCAACACCACAAAATGGACAGAAAACAGTTACAAACCTTATGAAAAAATTGAGGCTACATTTCTGATTATCGTTACTTCAAAAAACGGAAATGACTATCAGTCAAAACTTCAGATTCAGTCGAGAAGACCGGTTTTCAATTCATCCTACTACACGCCCGTTCTGAATTTTGTTGACAGTAAATTTGATTTCAGTTACAACGAAAATGAGGAACTGATCTTCAATCCGAGAAAATTCAGCAATAAAAATCTGACCGATGTGATTGCTTTTTATGTTTATTATATACTCGGTATGGACGCCGACACTTTCAAACTCGAAGGCGGTACCAGTTATTTCAAAACCGCACAGCAGATCGCGATCAATGCGAGCAGTTCAAGATATGGCGGCTGGAACGAAATCGACGGAAACAAAGCAAGATCGTCTCTGATCAACAATGTGCTGAAAGCGGACAACAAAACGCTGAGAACTGTTTATTATCAGTACCACCGAATGGGTCTGGACACCATGGCGGACAATGAATCAAGAGCAAAAAACGCAATCGGCAATGCGCTTGAAACCCTGAGTTTTTATCAGAGAGGTAATTATGCTCTCTTCTACCCGCTCGACATATTTTTTATGGCAAAAAAGGATGAAATCAGCAAGATTTTCAGCGGTGGAATGATGTCATCTGTCAATATCACCGCGGTAAAAGAAACCCTGTCGTCACTCTCCCCTACCAACAGTTCAATCTGGAATAATCTGAAAAAGTAATCTGTTGTAACATTTTAATCAGGAAAATTATTGCTTTCAGATAGATCTTTTATATATTTGATTCTCAAACTTATAAAACTTCTGCTATGAAAACGAATTTATTCTTACTTGTTCTTACTTTCATTTCAGTTGTCGGGTTTGCGCAGGAATACTGCGAAGTAAGCTATACAAATGATATAGAACCCATTACCTTTGTTTCGTTTGCAGGAATAAACAATACCACCAGCCCGGTAATAAACGGAACGCCGGGACACGAGTATTTCGATGAAGATAATACACTGTTTGGGGATTTGGATGAAGAAGCTACTTATCCCATTGTCCTGCAGGGAAACACCAACGGCAACCATACCGATACCTTTACTGTTTTTATCGATTGGAACGAAAACGGAGATTTCACTGATCCCGGTGAAATGTATTTTGCAGGTTCTGTTACCAATTCCACCGGAACCGATGAACAATATGCGGGCACAGATATTACTGCTCCTTATGCTTCCACCGGAACAAAAAGAATGCGCATCATCAAACACCGCACAGCAACCGAAATCCCTGAATGGCCTGAGGATCCATGTGGCGTTTATGAATACGGGCAGGCGGAAGATTATACTTTAATCGTGACTCATCCGGATTTCTTTTGCGAGTCTGAATATTTAGGTGATCTGACCGGCGGTCTTGGAAATCTTCAGACCATTCGTTACGCTGCCGACTACAGTATCGGAATAGAGTCGGAGCCCGTGTACATCAAAGAACTGGTTTTTAAAATGTTCAATGAGATATCAACGGCTGACATTTATATATACAAAGACGATGAAGGAAAGCCCGGCGAACTGCTTGGCTCGCGTACACAGGTAACACCTGAATTTCAGGAATGGGTTGGAAATGAATTGGGCTATGATGTTTATTTAATCAGTTTAATGTTTGAACCGATTCCTTCAGGCAATACCGGAGAAATACACTGGGTGGCTTTGGAAACCACAGCAGCAAGCGGAAACCTGCCGAACTTTTGGGAAACCGCTATTGAAACAACAAACTCAGTTGCCTACCTATCAACGGACGGCGGCAGCAGCTGGACACCAGATACTGAAAACCGGGATGCAGCATTCTGGATTTATGGAATTTGCGGTGAAATGGATACAAATGATTTTTCCGGTGGATATGATTTCAATTATTATCCCAATCCGGTAAACGATGTATTGAAAATACATTCTGCCGAGAAAATAAAACAATTGACCGTTTTTGATGCTTCGGGCGTTGAAAAACTGAATTTTTCCTCGCCTGTAAATGCTGAATTCAATCTCTCTCTGCTGCCGCCAAATCATTATTTCATCAGGGTATTGCTTGAAAATGGAGCAATCGAAACATTTAAAATCATCAAAAAATAAAAATTAAAATGACTCAGTCTGTCGAATTGAATGATGGAAAATTCGATTGAATTGACGAATTTTGTCAGAAATCATTTTTCAAAATGCTTCAGCGGCTCAGTGTTTCAAATTTTGCAATCATCAACGAACTCAATCTTTCGTTCGAAAGAGGACTGACCATCATCACAGGTGAGACAGGCGCGGGAAAATCAATACTGCTGGGCGCTTTGAGACTGATACTCGGCGAAAGAGCCGATCTGAAACAGCTCAATGATCCGGACAAAAAATGTGTGGTCGAAGCGGTTTTTGACATTTCAAATCTGAATCTCAATTCATTTTTTGAAGCCAACGAACTCGATTTTGAAAATGAAACCATCCTCAGACGCGAACTGCTGCCGGGCGGAAAATCAAGAGCTTTTGTAAATGACTCTCCGGTCATTCTGAATCTGCTGCAATCATTGTCAGAAAAACTGATCGACATCCATTCGCAGTTCAATACCCAAAATCTGTTCAATCAGGATTATCAGCTTCAAATTTTGGATGCTTATGCCGAACAGCTCAATGAAATCAAAGCATACAGAACACTGCTCAACCAAAGAAATCAAAAAAGATCTGAATTGGCATATCTGACCGAAAAACTGCACGAACTCAATAAGGAAGCTGATTACAGACAGTTCCTGTTTGAAGAATTGGATACAGCCAATCTGAAGGATGATGAATCCGAAATTCTTGAAAAAGAACTGAACGAACTCAAAAATGTAGAAGAAATCAGCCGGATTTTGGATGAATCTGAATACAAACTGAATGACAGTGATTTCGGAATTTTGCCCGCATTGAGAAATATCTCGGTTCAGCTTCAGAAAATCAGCGGATTGGGAAATGATTTTGAAGAATTTTACAACCGGGTCGAATCAACGAGAATCGAATTATCGGATTTGAACTCTGAAATTTCAAACAAACTTCAAAAGCTCGAAGCAAATCCCGAAAAACTGGAAGAAACCGCATCAAGACTCGATCTGATCAACGGGCTGCTCAACAAACACAGGGTGCAGTCGATCGCCGAACTGAATGAAATCAAAAAGCAATTGGAAACCGAAAATCTGAATTCTGCGCAGATTGAAAATGAAATTGAAGAACAGAAAAAAGAAATTTCAAAACTGGAAGAAGAACTCAATCAGTCGGCAGCCGAAATTTCAAAAAACAGAAAAAATGTGATTCCGTCTGTTGAAAAAGAACTGATTGATTCTGTTTCAAAACTCGGAATGGAAAATTCCGGCATCGAATTGAAATTGAATCCAAAACCCGATTTCGGTCCGAACGGAAAGGACGAAATTGAATTTTTGTTCAGTGCCAACAAAGGCAGTCGACTGAAGGAAATTGAAAAATCGGCTTCTGGCGGCGAAAGATCCAGACTCATGCTGGCGATCAAAAAACTGCTTACCGGAAAACTCGAACTTCCGACGCTGATTTTGGATGAAATCGACACCGGTGTTTCGGGCAGAGTGGCTGACGAAGTCGGAAATATGATGAAGGAAATGTCAAAAAGTCTGCAGCTGATCACCATCACCCATCTTCCGCAGGTGGCTGCAAAGGCGGATGCTCATTTCAAAGTTGAAAAACAAACCGAAGCCGAAAAAACGATTACAAGTGTCAATCAGCTTGACAAAAAACAGCGAATACTTGAAATTGCGGCGCTGATCAGCGGTTCAGGAATCACTGATTCGGCAATCGAACAGGCCGAGCTGTTGATTTCAAACTGAAAACGGTTTGATAATATTAACTAAACCGATTAATTTAGCAACTTTGCAAGTCGAAACTCAAAGATGAACCAACTCAAAAATTTGATCAAAAAATATTTCAGCAATTTTGCATTCTTTTACCGTTATCTCGGCAAACGGATTTTTCTGGCATTTCTGCTGAGCATCTCGGTCAGCTTTTTGGACGGTCTCGGTCTTTCAATGTTTTTTCCGTTGCTTCAGGTGGTTGGCGGCGACGGAGACTCGCTCGGAATAGGCGATTCGGGCAATCTCAAATATTTGATTGACGGAATTCAAAGTTTGGGCATCCCGCTGACTTTGGGTTCGGTGCTGATTCTGATGATCGTATTTTTTGTATTCAAAGGAATCGCATTTTATCTGAGTTATGTCTATCGAATCATTTTGCAGCAGTCATTTATCAGAAAACTCAGAATCGATCTGCTAAAAGGACTCGGCAGGCTGAGTTTCAAAAAATTCATACTGACAGATGCGGGACGAATTCAGAATACATTGAGCGGTGAGGTCAATAGTCTGGCAACTGCTTTCAATGCCTATTTTGGTGCTTTCGAGCAGATTGTGATGCTGTTGGTTTATGTTGGTTTTGCATTTTTTCTGGATCCCAAATTTGCAGTTTTGGTTTGTATCGGCGGAATTCTGGTCAATCTCCTTTATCGGATCATATACAAAAAAACAACAGTAGCATCTTATAAACTGACTCAATTCAGCAATATATTTCAGGGGCAAATCATTCAATATGTCAATCATTTTAAGTATCTGAAAGCAACCGGAAAGGAGCCCGATTATGCGGACAGACTTGAAAAAACGATATATAAAATTGAAGATTCGAGAAAAAGAATGGGCGTTTTGAGCAGTATCAGTGGTGCTGTAAGAGAACCGCTTATGGTCGGAATCATCGTTTTGATCATCTTTATACAGATTCAGTTTCTGAAAGGAAATCTGGCTACGATGCTGATCAGTCTGCTGTTTTTTTATCGCGGACTCGGTTCACTGGTTGTTTTTCAGCAAAGCTGGAATACATTCTTACAGGTATCGGGTTCTTTGGCGAATGTCAAAGAATTTCAGGAAATTTTAAATTCAAATCGTGAATCCGGAGGCTCTGTTCAATTCAAAAAATTCAATCAAAAAATAAAAATGGACAAGGTTGATTTTAGATATGAAGAAGTCAAAATTCTTAATAACATCAATCTTGAAATCAATAAAAATGAAAGCATTGCATTTGTGGGTGAAAGCGGAAGTGGAAAGACAACGATGATCAATCTGATTGCGGGATTGCTGCCGGTCAGCAGCGGAGAATTGACAATTGACGGGATGGAATTGGAAGAGTTGAACAAAAATAATTATCAGAACAGAATCGGATATGTGAGTCAGGATGCAGTTATTTTTAATGATACGATATATAACAATGTTACGTTTTGGGCCGAAAAGACAGAAGAAAATCTTGAGAAATTTGAAAGATCAGTCAGACAGTCGGCTTTAAAAAATCTTATTGAAGAGTTGGCAGACAAAGAAGAAACAATTTTGGGAAATAACGGAATCAATCTGAGCGGCGGCCAAAAACAACGGGTATCAATTGCAAGAGAACTGTTCAAAGACATCGATTTGCTGATTCTGGACGAAGCCACTTCGGCTTTGGACTCTGAAACTGAAAAAGTCATTCAGCAGAGCATTGAAGAATTACAGGGAAAATACACACTGCTGATTGTTGCGCACAGACTGTCAACCGTCCGAAATGTGGATCGGGTTGTGTTGATGGATGCCGGAAAAATCATTGACATGGCAGGTTTTGAGGAACTGATGCAGAGAAACGAAAAATTCAGAAGAATGGTTGAGTTGCAGGAGCTTTAGAATTTGTTTAAATTTTACAGAAAATAATCGAGCAGAATAAATTCAACTTTGCAAGAGAATTCAAAAAGTCTTAAAATCAACCAAAATTACCAAAATATCCACTTTAATAAATTCTAATGACAGGTTTGGGTCTGGCATTTCTGAATTAATTGTAATTTTGGCTAAATTTCAGCCGATGACCGGAATCATTAAAAAAAAACTGAGAAAGTTCGAGATATGGATAGACCAAAAAAGAAAAATTCCCAAAGTCTATCCGTTCATTATGCACAACGATGAGAAAGTGCTGTTTCAGAAATATATAAGAAACTCAAAAAATTACCTTGAATTCGGATTGGGCGGCAGTACAATTTTTACTGTCCTTCATTCAGATGCCAATATAACATCTGTTGACACCAATAAAGAGTGGATCAATTTTATGAAAGGATACAGGTTAATCAGAGAAGAGTCAGACAAACGGTTAAGGGTGGTATTTATAAATATCGGCGAAACCAAATCATGGGGATTCCCGGTAGACGAAACTGATTCAAAAAACTTCTATAAATTTTCTTCTGAAATTTTTGAACTGACAGATGCATCGGTTTATGATTTGATTCTTGTTGACGGACGATTCAGAGTGGCCTGCGCGCTACAATCTGTGCTAAACTGTCAAAATAACAAGGATTTGAAAATTCTAATACACGATTATTCATTTAGAGATGAATATAAAATTGTGGAAAAATACCTTGACAATATTGAATCTGTCAACAGTTTATATGTATTTAAAGTCAAAGATGAAATCGATGAAAACGAGTTGAAAAAGGATTACGAAAAGTACAAAAATCAATCTGCCTGAAATCATGGTGTTTTCTGTTCTTATAGCACATTACAACCATTGGAATCTGTTTCTGCAAGATTGTTATCCGAATCTTCTTCGGCAGACTTTCATGGATTTTGAAATTGTGATTGTAGATGATTGTTCAACGGATGGATCATTTCAGAAACTTCAGCAGTTGGCAGAAACTGACAGCAGAATAAAACTCTTTCAGAACGAAACCAACAAAGGGGTTGGTTTTACCAAAAGAGAATGTGTTGGCAAGGCTTCGGGGCAAATCTGCGCATTTGTAGATCCCGATGATGCGGTTTATGAAACAGCACTTGAAGAGAGTTTCCATGCCATTCAGAAAAATAATGCTGTGGCTGCTTACTCCCAAATTATGCTTTGCGATGAACAATTGAAGCCGCTCCACATTTATCCGAGAACCCAAAAAATCAAAAACGGAAATCACTTTTTTTTTAACATCAACAACGAAGTTTCACACTTCTTTTCATTTAAAAAAGAATCATATTCAAAAACCGCAGGAATCAATTCTGAGCTGACTTCGTCAGTGGATTTTGATTTGTATTTGAAATTGTATGAAGTCGGAAATTTTGAATTGATTGAAAAACCATTGTATTTGTATCGTCAGCATCAGGGCGGGATTTCACAGAACAAAAAAAAGAAGGAATCTGTAAAAAGGAACTGGAACAAAGTGTTGTTTGACACCTGTAAAAGAAGAGGAATTGAGAAAATTGGCAGCACAAAAATCACTGAAGATATTGATTTGAGCAAATTGATTTTTGAAAGAGAGAACAACTGGGTGAACAAACTAAAAAGAAAACTATTTTAATTTTGTCTTATGCTCCGCTACTTTCATTTTTCTGAGCAAACCAAATACAATCTTGAAACCATCACCGGTTTTAATGATTTATGCTTTCAAATTCGAAAGCCTCATTCGGGTTATGACCGGTTTCGGTTTATTGACAATCCGTTTTCAAAAAAGGAATTTGATTTTTTATACGGTGTCGAGAAAGACGGAAAATATATTGCTCAAATGCTGACCATGCCGGCACCACTCAGTCTGAATGAAAATGAAATTCCGGCTTTTTGGGGTCAGGACTATTTTGTACTTGAGGGCTATCGCGGACTGGGTATCGGCAAGGAACTGGCCAATTATTATCTGAAAAATGACTACTATATTGCGGTAGGTTTTTCACCCAAATCGGCGGTGATTCATCAGAAAATGGGTGCGCAAAAAATCGGTTATCTCGATCTGTACAGAAAATGGGCTTCACCTTTTTCAAAAATTAAATTTCTGTTTCAGAGAGGATTAAAAATCAAATCAAAAAAAATATCTGATTATCAGTTTCCGGAAACTGTAAATGATTTTGAAATAATCAAATCTGCTCATGAACTTTATCTTCCAAATTTAAGCTGGAACAAAGATGTGCTTGAAAGCATTCGGAACAAAGCATATTTTGAATGGCGATTCTTGTATCGTCCCGATCGGTATTTTGTGTATCAGTCAAAAGTAAGATCAGCCGGAAATCCTGCATATTTTGTATGCAAACCCTATTTCTACAAAGGTGTGAACTGGTTGAAAGTCGTTGATTACAGATTTGACAATTCAAATCCGGATGAGTTTGAAAACATATTGAATTCGGCTGAAATCATCAGAAAAGAACTGAAACTCTATGGTATTCTGATATCATCTTCGCAGAAAATCAGCAATGTGCTGCTGAGGGAAAAAGGATTTGAGCGATACAAGCACGAAATCGTATTGACCACTTTCCCGTTTACACACCCCGAAACCGAAGAAGAACACAATCATTTTGTCATCAGTTTTGCTGACAGCGATCTGGATATGCACAATCATCTTGGCCGCTTTAATTTTGAAAAATAACCAAACGTACAAATCAATAAATTAACTGTATTTTTGAATTTAAAAAATTCTAAATGACCCACATCCTAATTAAATCTTTTAACCGACCTTACTATCTGGACAGAAGTCTGCAGAGCATAAAATGGTTTGTGAAAGGCAATTACAAAATCATAATATTGGATGACGGCACACCTCAAAAATATCTAAATAAAATCAAGACGAGACATCCTGAAGCAGAAATCAGGCTTTCGGCTCAGCATGATTTCAAAGTCAAACTCATCAGTGAGAATCTGGAGAACGGCAGGGAAATCAACGGATTTCAAATCCCGGTTTCGCTATGGTACAAAGCAGTTGAAGAAGCTTCAAACTATGTATTGGTCACAGAAGATGATGTTTGGTTTACTGAAAATATGGACATTGATTTGATGGTTTCGGAAATGAAAAATCACGCCGTTAATTTGCTTAAGATCGGTCAATTGAGAAAAACCGGCAACGACCAAAACAGGATTTCTGAAAATATTTTTTCGGAAACCCCCGAAAAACTCATGACTTTTCCTCCCATGCTGATGGATTGGTTTATGTATAATAAATTCAAATTCTTTTCAATACTCTACCGGCTCGGTTTGGTGGACAATCAGACCAAAAGAGAATATTGGAAATTGAATTCGATACTGATGGGACTTTGGCAAAAAGAGTACTGGCTTTGGGTGTGGAAAGATGCAGAGAATAAGGTAGATGAAAAACTGCAATTGAGAAATGCAGCGCTGTGGTACAGAAAAAACAAGGCGAACAAAAATATGATTGGACAAACCTCAGTCAATCACTTAAAAACCACTTTTCAGTCATCTGCCACCAATTCTTACCACAAATACGGTGTTGATTTCGATGTGAATTATTTCAACTTTTTGATCAACGAAGCCTGGTACAACAATGAATTTGACAGTTTCCAGAATTTTCCGAATGATTTTTCTCTCGAATACTTTGATTCATTTTTGGATGATAATATCAATAAAGATGAATTTCATCAATGGGTTGAAAAATTTAAAAATCAATACCGCAAAACCGGTGTAGAAACTGATTAAGCAATGAAACCACATAAAATCAAAATACTCTTTCGATTGCGTGCGCTTGAAATGGGCGGCATTCAGAAAGTTTTGATTGACATTCTGAAAAATCTGCCCAAAGATAATTTTGAAATCAGTCTGATGGTCAATTTGTTTCAGGGTGAACTGAGAAATGAAATTCCCGCTGACATTAAAATCATCAAACAGACTCGTGGCAGGGAAGATTTAAGTTCTTTTGTTCCCTTTCAAAAAATGCAACTCATTTTCAGAAGATTGAAATTGATGCTGATTCATCGGTTTTTATTCCTGAATCAGTTATATTATCGTCAGAAATATGATATAGAAATCGGTTTTGACAAAGCGGTACTGGAGTCAGTGTTAAAAAGTCCGCAGAAAAACAGCAAAAAAGTTGCCTGGGTCCACTGGGAATTCAGCCATGAACCCGAACTGAACCAAAGTAAATCAACGGTGACTCAACTGCAGAAATTTGATTATGTCGTTTTTTGCTCGGCAAATGTCAGAAAACAGGTCGGAACGCTGTACGGAGCAGAATTCAGCAATTCTTCGGTTATTCACAATGTGATTCATCCGGAACAAATCATCAGACAAAGCGAGATTCAAACCAAGGATATTCCGAGATTCAAGGATGATTTATTTACTTTTGTATCTGTGGGCAGAGTCAAAAACGGAAAAGGTTATCCGCTTTTGTTTGACATTCACAAAGATTTGTGGAACAAAGGATTGAAACACAGAATCCTTATCATTGGCGATGGTGATAAATTTGACGAACTCAGCCACCTGACTGTAAAACATGGCTTGGAAAACAGTTTTGTTCTTTTGGGCAACAAAAACAATCCTTTCCCATACATGAAAAATGCAGATTTCTTTATATTGCCCACCCAAAGTGAAGCTTATCCGCTTTCGGTCAAAGAAGCTCTGATCTTGGGAATTCCGGTACTGGCAACCGACACGGGCGGTGTCAGTGAAATTGTCAGCGACGGTATCGACGGTCTGCTGATGAAATATGAGCAAGAAGACATCAGCAATAAAATTGAAATGCTGCTGACAAATCCTGAATTAGTTAAAACATTAAAATCAGGGGCAGAAAAATCAAAAGATAAATTTGAAACGATTGAAGTTTATCAGAAATTAGAAGAATTACTGATTAATTGGACTGAAAAATGAACCAAAAAATAACAGTCATCACGCCGACTTACAATCGAGCACATACACTTAATCGGGTGTATCAATCTTTGTTGAATCAAAATTTTAAAGATTTTATTTGGATGATGATGGATGACGGTTCGACAGATGACACCAAAGATTTGATTCAAGATTTTATCAGTGAAGGTTTAATTAAAATAGAATATTTCCAACAAGAAAATTCAAAGAAATTTTTTACAGTTTTTAAAGGAGTTGAAAAGTGAAAACTCGATTTTTCACGGTTTTGGATTCAGATGATGCTTATATGATTTCTGCACTTGAAAAAATGTATAACGTTGTAAACGAATTGGATTCATCTCAATTTATTTCAGCAACTTTTAATTCGTGTTTCCCGGATGGAAAACCGGTTGGAACAAAATTCCCTGAAAATTTTGATGGGTCAATTTTGGAAATGAGATACAAATTCAAAGTAATAGGAGACAAACACTCAATTTTCATATCAGAACCATACAAAAAATATCTTGTCGGGTTTGATTATTCATTTTATAAAAATAAGTATGCACCTCAAAAGATATTTTTTAATATTTATGACAGCGACGGAATGAAATCGAGGTTTGTAAATGAACCGGTAAGGATTTACTACCAGGATTTGGACGATATTTCTTCAATGAGTAAAGATCGTGCTAAGAAAAGTTCCTATTTCGGTTTAAGAGAAGGGCACCTTTCATTTTTGAATTCTTACGGAAGTCAATTGTACAACTATCCGTCAGCGCTCATCAGAAATCTAACTGGATATCAGTTTTATTCAATTGCCAATAAAAAAGGATTTTCAGAAATAATCAAAGATTTGAAACACTTCAAATTAAAGGCGACTCTTCTCTATCCTATCGTATTTGTTTATACTCGATTCAAACGATTGAGTTGAAACTCATTCACCACTTTTAAAACCGCAGTCTTTGCAGTAATAATGTCTTTGAATGTTGCCAAAGGGTTCGCCTGCAATCGCTGAAAACAGTGAAAATACGATTTTAAAAAAACTCCTTTTCCCGTAATTGAATTCAATATTTTTTGAACCGCAGTTTGCACAGCTCAGCGGTTCTTTGCTTTCTTCATCAAGTAATTTCATTGCTTTTTCAAAATCTTCTTCCCTCACCCTGAGTTCGGTTCCCGCATTGAGTATGCCCGACATATTCGGAAAAGTATTCATAAAATTATCGCCAAATACAAATGCATCAATTCCGTTTTCTTCCAACAGTCCTTTGTGGATAAATGCCAGATGAGACTGAGCATATCTTTTGATCAGCTTTGTTTTCATCGGTTCGGATTGTTCAAAATAATCAATGCGGCAATCACACCCGGAATCCAACCCAGTATGGTGAGAATCAACACAATCACAATGGAGCCGCAGCCCTTGTCATATACGGCAAGCGGCGGAAAAAGTATTGACAGTATAACTCTGCCCAGACTCATTTTATTTGAACTCTACTTTGAAATTGTACTGATCAGGATTTTCAATCATATCTGAAATTACGGCTTCACCGGTTACCGTTTTTCCGTCAGGTGAAATTTCAGCATCTTTCAGATTCGAACTTTTCACTGCTTTTGGAAAATGATATTCAAATTTGAAAGAATTCATATCTATCATTTCTTTTGAAGAAAAACCGGAATCAACCGCTTCCTCGTCAAACGTGATACTTCTGTTGAATGATTTTCTTTCGAAATCTTTTGAAGTCAGTCTGTATTGGAGTATTGAACCGTAACCCGTGCCCATGTATGCTTCTGCTCCGTCTTTGTCGGCAGCATAAAATTCATCAAATGCGGTTTTGATTTGATTCTGATAAACGTTGAAATCGTCAATACTCATTTTGTCGGTCATAAAAACAACTTTTCCAACACCTTCATCCATCACGATTCTGACTTTGGTCTTATCAAACGACTGTCTGAATTTTAATTCTGCATCCGAAACATCTTCATTTTCAGGTGTTGACATTGTACTTGCATCAAGCATTGATCCGATGGTATCGATCGGGAACGTTCCTTCAGACTTCATCGAATCGATTTTTTCGGGTGTAAGCATAAAACTCATCATCGTCGAAAAATCAACTTCGGTCTGCTGTTCCACCATTCCCGATTCTGACAAGTACATTCTTTCGGTAATTTGGCAGGAAAAAAATCCGAGTGCCATGATACCCAAAATAAGTTTTTTCATAATTTTTAGTTTGGGTAAAAGTAAAAATTATTTTTTTAGAGCCGATTTAATTTTAATGCAATTGTTATTATGGGAATTTTAAGAATCATTTTTTGCATTGTGCCAGCAGATCCAGCAATCCAAATCAAAATCAGGTAGTGAAAAACAGGCACCAAAATCATTTGTTTGATACAAAGCTTCACTTCATCGAACAGATAAATACGATTTTCAGGTTTGAATCAAAGGATCAGAAGTCTTCAACAATCTGTTTTACGCAATACCGGTTTTATCGTTTTAAACGTTTACGGTATAATACATGGCTGATTCTGTGTGAGACAGAGATGTTGATTTTAATTTATTCCAATTTTTACAAAATCGGGAATTGCGTATATTTGTGAGTTATAGCCAATGCTAACAGACAATGACAGACATTAAAAACATAAGCGAATTCATCGACCATTATAAAAATGGACAACGACTGTTTGTTGACTTGGAATTTGAAAATGGTGAAAGTTTTAGTGGCTTAGACATTAGTGGGACAATATTCAAAAATTGTTGGTTTTGTGCTGACTTTTCCAATGCGAATTTGACCGACTGTAAATTCATTGATAGTAATATTAAAACATCAGATTTCACTAATGCGAACTTGACAAGGGCAGAAATTAAGGGCTGTGCAGTTGAAAGCACAGAATATAAAGGGGCGACTATTACTGACTTTAAATTTGAAGACAATTCCGCTTACGGAAACACATTAGACCTTAACGACTTTAAACGGATTTTCGATTTTGAAAAATAGAATACTCATAAGAAAGATATTAGTAGCGACTGGAATATCAATCATTCTGTTCGTGTTGCTGACAGTATTGAGTTACTTTCTAAACTTAGAGTATAGAGTAAATTTCAAAATCGGACTGCCCTGGACTTTTTATTACCAGTTTCTTGTAGACTGTGAAGTTCAGCACGGAACAAATCCTACGAATTTTATAAAAGACGCATTTGCAACTTGGACACTAACGACAATTTTATGGTTAATTCTGACACGAAAGAAATAAGCACTGGCTATAACAGCACCTACCCAAAAGTGGCGGTTCAGAGGTTAAATCAAGCTTTGTGCATCTATCAAAGTTTGTGCTTGGTTGACAATGAAGTGCTTCGAAATCGCCACCTTCGGGTAGCTACAAACCGTTGTGCGTCAGCATAAAAAACAAACTCACGACAAACAAGAAGATGAAAGGAACTTTTGCAATACTAATTTTATCATTGACACTTTTTGCTTGTAATGGGCAACAAAATTCCAATGTGACGAATTTTGAGAGTGGTTTTTCTCTTATTCAAGACACAATTTCAATAAGTGTAAATGGAAGAATGACTCACGCATTAGAATATAAGGAAAAATATTATGTGCTTTTTGAACAACGATTAATGAAATACGGTGGCTACGGGAAAAGATGGCTTTATATTTTTTCAAATAATCAATTAGAAAGAGTAATTGACTGCCCAGAACAAATGCAAACTGTTTACTTGGATTTTTATGTGCAAAATGACAGCATAATCTTAAAGCCCTATATGGACAAGCAGAGCTATCATTTTGACAATAAAAATTTTAAATGGAAAAAGGTTAATAAAACAGAAGACTTAATATTCGAAGATTCCGACTTTTACGTCTACTCATTGGATTTTGGAGAGTGGGGTGGAAAAACTTGGTTTAAAGACAAAAAAACAGGTAATCAATATGTTTTAGAATCTACAACACCTTTAATTAATAAAATTGACAACATTTATTACTTGACTAATTCTTTTAAGGTTCTCAGAATTAATAATCCTAGGGAACTTACAAAATGTGATAGTGATGTTACTTATGAAAACATAGAAAAGACGGGTAAGAATTACTCTTGGTATAGTGAATCAAAAGGCTACGAAGTGATTTATGAAGATGAAAATGTGGACTATTTTGATTTCACATATCACCCAAGAATTGTCAGCTCTTTTGTTTTTAACAATGAACTTCTTCACATTTATGAAACAGACACAGCTTCTTATCTATCAAGGATTCATAACAATAAAATTCAACCATTTGAAAAGATACTTGATGAAGTCAGTTTTTTCAATTGGTTCTACTCCTATCGTTGTAAGAACATTAATGACTCTAATGAATTGCTCAAATTCAACACCAAAAACGACCAAATTTATGGTTTGACAACAATCAAGGGTAACAAAATTTATGTAACCTATTTATTTAATGATGTTGAATTAAAGCCGAAAACATTAGGAAAAGAAAGGTCAAACGAAATTTTTGAAAATAGACTTAAAACAATTCTTGCTGATTTTTCAAAACTGACCCTGAATGAAATAGAAGCGAAAGAGAAGGAATGGAAATCTTTTGACATTACCCCAAATCACAAAATTGGTATTGGAGAAAGTTGGAATCCTAATAATTATGCTATTGACATTAACAAATCTTACCTTGTTGTTGAAGATTCTATTATCTCAAACTCAATTATGTATTACGCTACCAGAAAGACTGATTTGGTTCGAGCTATAACAATTAATTGGGAAAAAACACAGACAGATAGAATAGAATTTGGAAACGAAAAGTCAGCAAGTGAAGTTTTCTTGAAAAGATTTAAAGACCTTCTATTGATTCTAAATAATGAACTTGGCGAACCTAATTCGATAAATGAAGAAAAGAAAAGTCAATCATACTCTTGGACAATACAAAATAACATAAACATTGAAATTAAGCTTACAAGACAGGACAATTACAACAATATTAGAATGGTGATATATGAACGGAAATAAAGAATGCCGAACGCACAACATCACCTATACGCAAGCAGGGGTTTCGTGCTTCGTAGGACAGGAAAGTGCTAAATTTAAAGTATAGCTCTTCGTAGGAAGTTCAGTGGTAAAATGCCCTGCCTGCGTATAGCTGAGAACCGTTGGCAACAATTTGACAGCTCATCGTTAAACAACAACAATTCAGAATTAAATTTTTCTAACAATATAATTTTAGCTTCATTTTTGGAGAGAAATAATTAACTGGAAAATGCGACACAA
>JBAYPM010000044.1:0-22374 GCA_041677705.1 Weeksellaceae bacterium
TAAACTGTTTTTTGGAAATGCTGGAAGTTGTCCCTGAAAAATTTCATCCTTCGTAGTTCAAAGTCGGGTGGTTGTCAAGATGATTTTTTTGGTTTGGTGTCGTCTTTTAAGCTGCCGCATAACACACAAATATACGCAACTTTCAACAAAGTCCAAATTTTATTATGTCATTGATACACTTACAAATAAATATTTTAAATTAGCAGATATAAGAAAGACGCGACTGTCGAGATATTAGTAATGCGTAGTACCATGAGTGATAGAAATACAAATGAAAATTTTAATCCTGCTCTTTTTAAAATTAATTTAGGTGAACACCGAGGCAAAAAAGTAATTTGGCTTGGTTTCGAATATGATAAGCGTTTGATTCAAATGATTAAAGAAGGATCCCAAGCTAAGTGGTCACAGTCAAAAAAATGCTGGTATTTGGCTGACAACCGACACAATAGGATTCTTTGTAAAATTCAACAGGACTCTGTTAAAGAGAGAATTACACACCATATCGCTGAAATTAACCGTATTGAATTTGAGCAGTATAAAAATCAGTTGGAATTAAAAGCTTATTCTCCGAATACCATTAGAACTTATTGTATTGAATTTGCTCGGTTGCTGTATGAATTGAAGGGCTTTCCGGTGCTGAATTTAACACCTGAAAGATTGAAAAGTTATTTCCTTTTTTGTGTAAAACATCAAAATATATCTGAAAATCATTTGCATAGCAGAATCAATGCGATCAAATTCTATTTTGAACAAGTTTTGCACCGTGACAGAATGTTTTTTGATATTCCCAGGCCCAAGACACCTAAACTTTTACCTAAAACACTGAACCAAAATGAGATACTCAGACTCTTTGATGCGACAATAAATCAAAAACACAAGCTGATGTTGAAACTATGTTATGGAATGGGGCTGAGAGTCAGTGAAATTGTGGGTCTGAAACTGGAAGATATCGATACCTTCAAAAATGTGGTGGCAATCAGAAGAGGAAAAGGAAAAAAAGACAGAATCGTACATCTTCCGGAAGCCGTTAAAGATGAGTTGAACAAATATACCGTTGATTATGAACCCTCAGAGTATTTGTTCGAAGGACAAAATGGTGGGCAGTATAGTACAAGAAGTGCTCAACAGGTTTTTAAAAATGCAATGAAAAAAGCCGGCATCAATAAGAAAATCGGCATCCATGGTTTGAGACACAGCTATGCCACGCATCTTCTTGAAATGGGGACAGATATTTCATTGATTCAAAAATTACTCGGTCATAATAATATTAAAACCACCCTTATTTATACTGAAATCACGGACAATTCCCTGACAAATATAAAAAGTCCCTTGGATAATTTATAACAGGCAGGAAACCAGCTGTGACTGGCAAAACCAGCGCCACAGAGAAGAAATTGATTTCACTGCTTTGGGAAGATTCCGGCGATTTTCGTTTTGTGTTTCAGCCAATCAAAAAACGGCTTTTTAAAGTTTGGTCGGGCAAATAAAAAAACAAAACTGGTTAGGCTGTAACCCAGAAAATCAGCCCTATTTTGTATAAAAACCCTCACATCTTCTCAATTTTGTAACCTGCCTTCTGAACCGCTTTTTCAATTTTTTCTTCGTCGGCTTCTCCGGTTTCAACGGTCAGTATCTTGTCCGGATTCTGGATATCCACAGACCATTTGATGTCTTCTACACGATTGAGATATGGAGTTACACCGGCTACACAGCCGCTGCAGTTGATATTGGTTTTGAATTTGAAAACTTTCATTTTATTGTTATTTTGAATCTTCTTTGTTTTTGATCATTGTCGAATGCAAAAAGCTGATTTTCCAGCTTCCGTCCGATTTTGTAAGACTTGCGCTTTCAAGCCAATTAAATTTCATGATCGACATTCCGTCGTAAAAAATTTCTGCAGCGTTTTTGTAATACACCTGAGCTGAATTGCCGTCGGTCAGCGTTTTTACGAATTCAAATTTATTTTTTCGTTCAAGCTTGTGACCCTTTGCAGCTTCATCGTCAAACTGTTTTTTTATCGTTGCAACCATCTGAGTTGTCGTTTCCGAATTATAAACTTCACCGTCTTCAAACAGCAAAAAATCGTCTGTAAAGTATTTTGAAATCAGATTTTCGTCAAGTTTTGAAAATACATCCTCAAACATATTTTCAATCACAGACTGTACTTCTTTTTCTTCAATAGTCTGAGCTGTTGCAAAAGAAAAGATCATTACAAAAAAAGGAATCAGCAGCTTTTTCATCAAATAAAAATTTAAATCCAAAGATACTTTATTTTTGGACTTTAAAATCAGTTGGTTTCTTTGATTTTGAATTTTTCGTACACCCTTTTTGAGTTCAGATGATAGATCAGAATAGCCAGCAAACAGAGACCGCCGCTGATCAGAAACATATTTGAAAATCCTGTGAATTGGGCTATATACGCACCAAGCAGCATCCCCAAACCTATGCCGAGATCAAAACCGGTCAGATAGGTTGAATTGGCGGTTCCTCTTTTTGATGCAGGAGCCATATTGATATAAATCGTCTGCAGAGCAGGGAAGAGGGTGCCGTATCCGATCCCAATCATTAAAGCAGAGATACAATAAGATTCGATGCTGTGCAACAGCGCAAAACCCGAAAAGCCGGCGGTGATCGCCATCAGTGCAAAAGTCATCACCAGATGAAGATGTCCCCGATCTACAAATTTTCCGGAAGTCACACGAGACAATACGATTCCGCCTGCAAGAAACAAAAAGAAGATGCCCGAATTATGGATTCCAATTTGTTTTCCGTACAATACCGCAAATGCAATCAGAGTTCCCCAGCCGAATGAAATAAACAGCTGGTTGAACAGTATGGGAACCGCTTTGATCAATATAAACCGGTCAAATGACATCGGCGGAATTTTATCCAGCTTTTTCCGAATCGGAACATTGATAAGGCTCACCACCACGATTGACAGTATGCCCATTCCTAATGCCGAACTGATCAGCGTGTTGAAACCGTATGAATCATAAATGTTTACCGCAATATAGGGCGCAACCGCCATTGCAATATTGCTGTTGACACCAAAATATCCGATTCCTTCGGCACGTCTCGCCGGCGGGATGATGTCGATGGCAACCGTGTTGGCGGAAACCGTTGACAGACCCCAAAACATACCGTGAAAAAATCTGAGGATGACAAAGAATAGCACTGTAAATGCAAAATAGTAACCGACATAAGCCGCAACAAACAGTATGACTCCCAGCACCAGCAAAGGCTTTCTCTGAAATACATCGACCGAGTAACCGCAAAACGGCCGGATGATCAGCAGCGCGATTGCATAGGACGAAAGCGCGATCCCGATTTTTGAGGGTTCAATGCCGAGTTCTTCAGAAAGAAAAATCGGGATGGTCGGCATCAGCAGATTGAATGAACAGGCCATCAGAAAATAGGTGATACAGGCGATGATAAAGTTCCTGTTCCATAATTTCTCCTTTTTTGCCATATCCGCTTCTCAAAATTGCAGCGCAAAATTAAACAGGATAAGCCGCTTAAAAAACTATTTTGAATTCAAATTATAAATCCGACGATAGAAAAATACTTTTTGAAATCTATGTGACCGATTTTTTATTTCGATTTTCTGCAATTGATGATCCGGATTCCGTCTGCGTTTGAGGTCAGAATCAGATTTGATTTGTCGCCCGCCACCGAATAAACCCAAATTTCGTTTCCGTCCAGATTCAGTCTGAGTTCTTCGTCCAGGTACCAATAACCGTCTCTGACGGTCGGTTCCTTGCTGCCCGTAAATTCTGACCGCTGATAAGTATTGTCGGCATGAAATTCAAACCAGCTGTCCTGAACCCTGTCGGCTGGTGTTCTGTCTTCAATCGATTCAAACTGCTGAACAATCACATTCCATCTGCCCGAAGTGATCAGTTTGATGATTTCTTCTTCGGTTTTTGGTGTCGGAATGTAGATATAATGAATCAGACCGATTTTGAAACCGCCGTCAAATGCATAGTCGAGCACCAGACTCATATCACTGATTTCCTCAATGATTGCTTTGTATTTTGTTCTGCCTTCGTCAAAATAAAGAATACGACTTTCCGGTTCATAGGTCCATTTCCCGATTACTTTTCCGCTGATTCCGCCCGGCATTTCATATTTTCCGTCATTTCTGAAAATCACCCAGCTCGATTTGATTTTTTCCTGATCATTTTCATCGACTCTTTCGCCTTCGGCAGAAATGCTGTAGGCGATATTCCAGGTTGATGAAGTCAGATATTCAACGGTTCTGTCGGCAGAAGGAACATCCTGACCGAACAGATAAACGGGCAGCAAAAAAAGTAACAGATATTTCATGATTTCAAAAGTACATAAAATTCAATCAATAAAAATTGAATTGATTATTCTTTGATTTTCATCGCCTGATTGGGTGTAATCCTTGAAATCAGCCATGAGGGAACGGTCAGCACCACAGCCGAAATCAGAATTGCTGCCAAATTGAGCATCAGGATCTGAAACAGATCGAGATGAACCGGTGCATACGACAGATAATAATTGTCGGCCGGAAGTTTGATCAGTTTGAAAAATTTCTGAATCAGCAGCAGACTGATGCCGACCAGATTTCCGATGACCAGCCCCGGAACCATGATAAACAGTGCATAATAAATAAAGATCTTCCGAATCCGCCAGTTGGTTGCGCCCATCGTTTTGAGCAAACCGATCGAATGCGTCCGTTCGAGTATCAGAATCAGCAAGACCATGATCATATTGATCGCCACCACCACCATCATGATAAAGAGCACCACAAAGATATTGGTGTCAAAAACCTCGATCCAGTCATTGATCTGACTGAAAGTGCTGGTCGCAGATTGGGCATACAGGCTGAAATCGATATTGTCATTTACTTTTTGGGTCACCTGATCCAGTTTTTCAATGTCCTTTGCAAACAGTTCAAAACCGCCCACCGTATTCTGATCCCAATGATTGAGCCGCTGCACCTGTTTGATGTCGCCGAGGATGTAGATATCGTCAAAATCCTTGATGTCGGTTCTGAAAATCCCCGAAATCTGAAAACGTCTGTAAACCGGTTTACCTGAATCGCCGATAAAATAAACCACAAAACTGCTGTCCAAATCAAAATGCATTTCGTTTGCAATCTTCTGGGGAACAGCAACTTCGGTCGAAAGACTGTCTTTGCTGATTTTTGGGAAATTTCCTTTCAGCATATAGGGTTTGAACCGCAAAGTGTCAAAATCGGTTCCGACACCTTTGAGCACTATACCGCTGAAATTGTCGGCAGTTCTGATGATTCCGCTTTTTGTTGCAATCGCCTGTACATGCGTGATTTCAGGAACTTCCTTGAACTCCGGATAAAAATCCTGATGGATCGAAAGCGAATCCGAATTGAACGATTGATTGCTGTTGTACGGACGAATGGTGATGTGTCCGTTGAAATCGGCAAGTTTCTGTTTGATTCCTTTTCTTGCACCGATTCCGGTGGAAACCGTAATTAATGCAACCAGGATTCCGATGGCAACAGCAATCTGACCGATACGAATGATGGTGGTGGAAAGATTGTTTTTATTAGTCTTCCCAAATCCAATTTTTTTTGCAAACCACCAGCTGAAATTCAAAACTTTCGAATTGTTAAATAATCGTTTCAAAAGTACATAAAATTATTACAGGGAAAATCAATCGGCAGTTTGGCTTTAAATTTTTTTAAAATCAGTCAAAAAATCATTTCAAACCGAGAGAAAATAACTTAAATTTGAAATTCTTTGTTCAATTTTTAAATCAAAATTCGATGAATGACAGAAAAGAAAGCGACCTGATTGGCGAACTTTCGGTGCCGAAAGCAGCCTATTACGGCGTACAGACACAAAGAGCAATCAACAATTTCAAAATATCAAATCAATTACTGTCTGGCTATCCCGATTTTATCAAAGCATTGGGCTATGTCAAAAAAGCTGCGGCAAAAACAAATTTTGAACTCCGAATTTTTCAGGAAGAAATTTGGAAAGCAATTGATCGGGCTTGTGATGAAGTGATTGATGGAAAGTTTGATGATCAGTTTCCGGTCGATATGATCCAAGGCGGTGCAGGAACTTCAATCAACATGAATGCAAACGAAGTCATTGCAAACCGTGCTTTGGAGCTGATGGGTTATGAGCGAGGCGATTACAAACACTGTTCGCCAAACGATCATGTCAATTATGCACAGTCAACCAATGACGCCTATCCGACTGCAGTGAAAATTGCAATTTTTCTGATGAATCAAAAATTGGAGAAAAAAATCAGCAATGCCGCAAATGCCTTCAGGACAAAAGGAATAGAATTTTCAGATGTAATCAAAATGGGCCGTACACAGCTGCAGGATGCAGTTCCGATGACTTTGGGGCAGGAATTTGAAGCTTTTGCGGTTTCGGTCGAAAAGGACATCAAAGAACTGTATTGGAACGCAGAACAACTGCTGTCGGTCAATATGGGCGGAACAGCAATCGGGACAGGGCTGAATGCACCTTTGGGCTACAAAGAAAAATGTACTGATCATCTGGCCGAAATCACAGGTCTTGCGATTACACTTGCAGAAGATCTGGTCGAATCTTCACCCGATACCGGTGCCTATGTCAGCTATTCTTCGGCTTTGAAAAGAACAGCTCTGAAACTTTCAAAAATCTGCAACGATCTCAGACTGCTGTCATCGGGTCCCAAGGCGGGACTGAACGAAATCAATCTGCCGCCGATGCAGCCCGGATCTTCGATTATGCCCGGAAAAGTAAATCCGGTTATTCCCGAAGTGGTCAATCAGGTTTGTTTCAGAATCATTGGCAACGATCTGACGGTTTCGTTTGCAGCCGAAGCTGGTCAGCTCGAACTGAATGTGATGGAACCTGTATTGAGTTTTTCGATTATGGAAAGCATACAATTGCTGGGCAATGCGCTCGATACGCTGGTAGAAAGATGTATCAGCGGAATCACAGCCAATAGGGAGGTTTGCGAAAATATGGTCAAAGGCAGCATCGGTATTGTGACCGCGCTGAATCCGTATATCGGTTATAAAAATTCGTCCAAAATTGCAAAGGAAGCACTGAAAACCGGAAAACGGGTGTATGACCTGGTGTTGGAACATCAGCTGTTGAGCAAGAAAGAATTGGACGAGATATTGAATCCCGAAAATATGCTGTCGCCGCATAAAAAGATGTAGTGTTATGTAAATTGTGAAATTGTATAATGTATATTGTATAATTATTTGATCTTCAAATCTGTAAATAACTTCAAATTGGAAGTAATATGATTAACTTAACGGTAGTTTTACTGCAAATAGTAGAGAATGGTTTTTAATGCAATCAAATATTTATTGGTTTTTCTTTTTGTTTCAAATTCTTTGACTGCTCAGAATGACTGCGTTTCAGAGTTAAAGAATACGAAAAGTGTTTATGATACTTTTGACTTTAGATCAAACAGTTACAGAACCGTAGAGAAAAGGGGTGACCATTTTTTTGAAGTCAATTATTTGGAGAAATTTAAAAAGGACAATGTAATCCTTGGTGTTGAGAATTTTGAAATTTCAAATAAGATCATTTTCAAAGACAGAAAAGCTGGGATTAGAAACAATATTGGGATTGTCACCAATCAGACTGGAATATTATTTTTGAAGATTGAAACAAATACATTATTAAAACCAAACTGTTCGGGAAATGATACGATGAGTTTGATTTCGTTTAACAAAGTATCCTGGGAGAAAATTCATACAGTCGATTATCTGATTGATAACGGATTGAATATTAAGAAGATATTCTCACCTGAACACGGTTTTCGGGGTGATGCGGATGCAGGCGCAACCGTCGCTTCGGGCAAAGATTCAAAAACCGGTCTGCCGGTGATTTCACTCTACGGCAAAAACAAAAAACCAACCGCCGAACAGCTCAAAGATTTGGATATCATCCTGTTTGATCTTCAGGACGTGGGCGCAAGATTCTATACTTATATTTCAACCCTTCATTATGTGATGGAAGCCGCAGCCGAAAATGGAAAGAAACTGATCATATTTGACCGTCCCAATCCGAATGCACACTATGTGGACGGCCCGGTTTTGAAATCGAAATTCAAATCATTTGTCGGTATGCATCCTGTTCCGGTGGTTTACGGAATGACGATCGGCGAATATGCCCGAATGATCAATGGAGAAGGCTGGCTGGCTAACGGTGTGAAATGTGATCTGACTGTGATTCCGCTCAAAAATTATACACACCAAACACGATATTCACTGCCGGTCAAACCATCGCCCAATCTGCCCAACGACCAATCGGTCAATCTGTATCCGAGTACCTGTTTTTTTGAAGCTTTCAACGGCAGCGAGGGCAGAGGCACCGACAAACCTTTTCAGATTTACGGTTCACCCTATCTGAAAAATATGGATTATCAGTTTGTACCCGAACCAAATGCGGGTTCGAAAAGTCCGAGATTTCAGGGAAAGGTTTGTTATGGCGAAGATTTGAGCAATATACCTTATCTGTCCGAAATCAATTTGTCATGGCTGATCAAAGCGCATAAAAATTATATCGGAAAAGATCCTTTCTGGATCAAAAATTCGGGTGAATTCTGGATCGACAAACTCGCAGGAACCGATCAGCTCAGACAGCAGATCGATTCGGGTATGACCGAACAGCAAATCAGACAGAGCTGGCAGAAAGATTTGGAAGCATTCAAAAAAGTCAGATCGAAGTACCTGATCTACGACTGATTACATACTTCATTTTAAATTACAAATAAAACCGATATTCATTTGATTTTCAATTGATTTTTGCTTTGTGATTTTGTAAATTTGATGTCATAAAAAATCAAAATCATGAGCAGTAAAAAACAATTGCTGGCCCAGTTCGATCTTCTGAATCACTGGTTCAACAATTCGCTCGAAGGTCTTTCTGACAGCGAAACCAATCAAAGAATCGATCAGCAGATGAATCATATCAAATATCTGGCAGGTCATCTGGTCAATGCTCAATACGGAATTGCGGATTTGTCGGGTGCAAAAATCCAGCACAAATGGAATGATCTTTTTGCCGGACTGAGCAAAACCAAAGCTTTGGACAATTTCAATTATCCGTCAATTGAAGAAATCAAAAAAGAATGGAACGATATGTATCCCATCGTCAGTGAAAAACTGAAAACCCTTTCGGACGAAGAACTCGATCGTGAAATCCCGGATTCATCGCTCAAAGGCAGCGGAATCTTTGACGGTACGGTCGGCGATTTGTGGGCATTTCTGAACCAACACCAGATGTATCATATCGGTCAGATCGGGATACTGAGAAGGGCACTCGGCAAAGCACCGATGAAACTTTTTTAAGCTGAAAGAAATTCTTTGTAATTTAGACTGCAATAAAATCAAATTTGTTTGAACCTTCTTCTGATCATAGAAATCCTGTATGTACTGATTTTGATTGCGGTCGTCATCAGGATTGTTTATGACACCGACAACTCGATCAAAGCGGCGGCCTATATACTTTTGACGGTCCTGATTCCGATAATAGGTATGGTTGTTTATTTTTCAGTCGGACTGAATTACAGAAAACGTTCGATTTATTCAAAGAAATTGCTGATTGACAAAAATCAGAGCGATGGAATCAGAGAATTTATTGCTCAGTACAGACAGAGATCTTTAGCCGAAATTGAAAATCTTTTTCCGAATTTTTATGAACTCAATCTGCTGTTTCCAAACTCACCCCTTGGCTTTGCAAGCAGCGAAAACAGGGCAGAACTGCTGATCAACGGCGAACTGAAATTTCCCGAATTGGTCAAAGCGATTGAAGCCGCAAAACACCATATCCATATTGAATACTACATTTATGAAGATGACCAAACCGGAAATGAAATTGCTGATCTGCTGATCAAAAAAGCAAAAGAAGGTGTCGAGGTCAGATTTATTTATGATGATTTCGGCAGCCGATCGATCCGAAAAACCATAGTGCCGAGACTGATTAAAAACGGCGTGAAAGCTTATCCGTTCTATAAAATTGCATTTATCAATTTCGCAAACCGGATCAACTACAGAAATCACAGAAAGATTGTGATTGTTGATGCTGAATGCTGTTTTATCGGCGGTATCAATATTTCGGACCGATATGACAATTCGCTCAAAAACAAACTTTATTGGCGAGATACCCATCTGAAAGTTCGTGGTGAAGCAGCTTGGAGTCTTCAGAATATATTTTTTGCGGATTGGAATTTCTGTTCGGGTGAAAATCTCAAACCGACCCGGGATTATTTCAAACCTCATCACGAGTCGGATGATCCGAATGAAATAAGCCGGATTCAGATCGTTTCGAGCGGCCCCGATTCAAAAAGGCCCGAAATTCTCTACAGTTATCTGCAGCTGATCGGCAATGCAAAAAAGAATATCTGGATCACCACACCTTATTTTATTCCGAACGAAGAACTGCTGACCTCGATTGAAATGGCGATACGCAAAGGAGTGGATGTTCGGATACTGGTTCCGGGCGTTTCGGATTCAGCCATTGTAAATGCGGTTTCAAAATCTCATTATGCTGAACTGCTCGATGCAGGTGCAAAAATTTATCTGTACGAAAAAGGATTTGTACACGCCAAAACCATTGTCTGCGACCAAGAGGTTTCTTTTGTCGGTACCGCAAATCTGGATCACAGAAGTTTTGAATTGAATTTTGAGGTCAATGCGATCATTTATGACCGCAGAATTGCAGAAGAACTTCAAAAATCATTTTTGAATGATCTTGAAAATTCATCTCAAATCGATATGGCAGAATGGAAAAACAGATCGGGATTCAAACAATTTTTTGAAAAATTACTGAAACTGATTGCGCCCTTGATGTAATTTATTCAATTTTTTGCCAAACTTCATTCAGCGGTTCGCCTTTGCTGCTCAGTCCGGTATGAATCCATTTTCCGTTTTCAATTTTATCGTCAAAATACAGTGAAGCCCCGACACGGCTGTTGTCTCTTGAAAAGAATTCAATGTTTTCGGTATATTTTCCGTCCTTAAAAGTATAGGTCCCACCGCCGGTTCCGTAGAATTTCTTTTTGCCCGGATCGATTGCAAACCACTGAAAATAAGTTCCGGTCAGCAGTTTCAGTGTTTTTCGTGATCCGGTATGTTTGATTTCGGTAAAATTTCCGTCTTCGTCATTTCTTCCGCTAATCTGCCATACGCCCGCAAGCGGAGCTGAACCGTTATCCGCTCGTTGAAATTTGAGATAATCTATGGTCAGCACATCGCCATTCAATTCATATTCAAGATCAAAAGTTCCCAATTGGTTCAAAGCAGTATCGAATTCAAGATTGATTCTGATTTGATCGTCTTTGGTTTCAAAAATTCCGCCAACCGATTCAACAAATTCGGTTGGTGTAAATACAGTTCTTGTAAAATAATTGTCTTTTACCAGTATCAGTATGGTTGATTGATCGTTTTTGTTGATCCAGGCGCCGTTCAGATTTTGAGCACTGATCAGCAGTGAGATGCAGTAGGCAAAAAGGAATAAAAATGTTTTCATTTTTTCAGCAGTTTGATTATCGGGTTAAGCCTTTTTAAATTTTATTGCAATTATTTTTATAGGAATTTTGAGATTGATTTTTTGATTTTAATTTGAATACTTATCGTGGTAAATCAAGAATGAAAAGTGAAAAATAGACCCAAAAGAACATAAAAATAATGCAAAGATGAGTTGAAACAGTTCAAATATTATTTTACGGTAAAAATTAAACAGGCTTCTAAATTACAAAAAAATTAAATC
The DNA here is from genome assembly GCA_041677705.1 of Weeksellaceae bacterium. Taxonomy (GTDB): domain Bacteria; phylum Bacteroidota; class Bacteroidia; order Flavobacteriales; family Weeksellaceae; genus Moheibacter. Next base: position 11,739 of record JBAYPM010000044.1, read on the forward strand.
GGGTCGGTGAACTATTAATGAGTTTCGTTTCAAATCATTTTTTATAACTTCGCAAATCAGAAAATGAAAATGAAGAATATCTGTGTGTTTTGCGCCTCCGGAATCGGAAAAGACCCGATGTACGGAACTGCTGCATTTGAACTCGGATCAAAACTTGCCGAAATTGAGATCGGTGTGGTTTACGGCGGTGCAAAGGTTGGAGTGATGGGCAGACTGGCCGAAGGTGTATTGTCAAAAAACGGAAAAATCGTCGGGATCATCCCCGATTTTTTAAAGAAAAAGGAAATAGCGCATCAGGGACTGACTGAATTGGTTACTGTGAGCAGTATGCATGAAAGAAAAGCGCTGATGCAGGAAAAATCGGATGGTTTCATCGCGCTGCCCGGTGGTTTCGGAACCATGGAAGAATTGTTCGAAATTCTTACCTGGGGGCAACTCGGACTGCACAGAAAACCGATTGGAATCCTCAATGTGAACGGATATTATGATTCGCTGATTGAATTGATTGACAGGATGGTTACAGAAGAATTGCTCAGAGATGATTTTAAAAAAATGCTGCTAATCAGCGATTCAATTGATGAGCTGATCCAAATGATGAAATCCTATATACTGCCTTTTGTACCGGTATTGGACGCAAATAAAATTATGTGATGATGAAGAAGATAAAATTTGCAATTTTAATGCTGACTCTGTCGGTCGGCCTGAATGCTCAGGATCTATTGATTCCTTATAAAAAAGCCGGTAAATTCGGATTGATCGATCAAAATTCCAAAATAAAAATCGAGCCCAAATATGATCAGTTAAACTGGTTGACCGGAAAATATTTTATTTCGACTGTTAAAGAAGGAAATACTGTATTGCACGGTCTGATTCATAAAGACAAAGAAATCATCAAACCGCAATCCAGTCTGATATACAGGGTGCTTCCCGATATGATGATACTCGGTGTGCTGAAAGATGGTGCAGAACCGGACAGTCCGCTTCGGTATGTGCTTTATGATTCGAACGGAAAAAAAGTTGAATCGGCAGAATTCAAAAAACTCGAACTGATGGGTACAGCAGGCATTGGAAAGAATTCGGGAACAAAAAGACCGAAATATGCGCTGCTTTTTTCCGAAGATTTTCGGAATCGTCCGGGAATTTTTGTTTTTGACGGAGATACAGGAAAAATCAAAGAATGGTATTTCAAGGAGGTAACAGATTTCAAACTGTTGAGAAAAAACAAAGTCGGTGATACCTATTATTTCAGTTATAAAGATTCGGAAAATAAAGAACAGAAGAAAGTACTGAAAATCACAAAAGAAAATTTCAGCTTTGAAGATTTCAGCGGTGAAGTGCCCGAACCCGAAATCATCGGGACAGACAAGAATACGGTGATTCAGAGCAAAGAAACTGCAAGAAATCAAAAACACGGTAAAAGATCGCTGTACAAAGAAGAAGACGGAAAAGTTTTATACCGAAAGGATTCCTCAGAATTTCGCCGGTTGGAGCTGTCAAAAGATATTCTGCCGATTTTTAAATACACAAAAATCAAAAATCAGGCGGGCGATCTGATTTTCAAATCAGACGATAAATTCGGCTGGATCAGAGACGGTGAACCGACCAAAGCGATTTATGATTCGATCACCTATTTTGGAAACGATTATTATCAGGCTTGTCTGAAAAAAGAAAACAAATTCAAATGCGGCACATTTTCACTGAATCTTCAGCCGGTGCTGCCGATTGAGTATGATTCGATCCTTGGTGTGATGAATCGTTTCGGATTTGAGCCAATAAAAGGAAGCAGCGATTTTGAGCTGAAGATGAAACCCGGAAGCGGCAATTTGGAACCCGATGAGATTTCGTATGTTCAGCCGGTATTCAGAAATATAGTCGGTTACAGAGACGGAAAGGCTTTTCTGATGTCACCAGCCGGTGAACAAATGTTTTCTTCGGGATTTGATGAAGTGGCGCGAAACGGTTTGAATCTGCCGGGTGAAGTTGAAACCGATTTCATTGTTTTGAAAAAAGACGGTCTTTACGGTTTGATTCTGACTGAATATGACCGTGATTCCGATTCAAATATCCAGCAGACGATAGAGCCTGTCTTCAATGCTTATCCGGCATTTTATATAAAAAATTATTACGAACAGCCCGGATATATCCTTTTTGGACTGTATGACGAAAACGGTCATTTTTCAGCCTATGCTTCTGATTTTGGTGTGGTTTATTCGGATTGATATTTTGATTTCGATCAATTCAGATTTTTTAGACAAAAAAGAATTAAATTGCAATCAAAATTTAAACAAAAAATGAAAATTGGAATTGTTTGTTATCCGACTTATGGCGGAAGCGGTATTGTAGCAACAGAACTGGGAATGGATCTGGCCGAACGCGGCCATCAGGTTCATTTTATCAGTACCAGTCTTCCTGCTCGTTTGAATGTGACGATGACAAACATTTATTTTCACAAAGTTAATGTTGAAAGTTATCCTTTGTTTGAGTTTCAGCCCTATTCGCTGGCGCTGAGCACCATCATCGTCAATGTGGTGGAAACATACGGTTTGGATCTGATCCATGTGCATTACGCGATTCCGCATGCTTATGCAGCCTATTTCGCCAAACAGATTTTGAAGGAAAAGGGAATCAATCTGCCTGTGATTACAACCCTTCACGGCACTGATATTACACTGGTGGGCAGTCATCCGGCCTATAAACCGGCGGTTGAATTTTCGATCAACAAATCAGATCGTGTGACTTCTGTATCAGAAGATCTGAAAAAAGAGACATTTGAATTTTTCAATATTACGAATCAAATAGAAGTCATTCCGAATTTTATTGACAACTCCCAGTTTCCGACCAAAAGCGAATGCGACTGTATGGACGACTGTTTTGACAGGACAGAAAAAATTGTGATTCATGTTTCAAACCTGAGAAAAGTAAAAAGGGTGGAAGATGTAATCAGTGTATTTTATGAAATTCAAAAAGAAGTGGATGCACGTCTGATCATAGTCGGTGAAGGACCTGAATGGGAAAGAGCAAGTGAGCAGATCAATTTGCTTGGGATCAATGATAAGGTGAAAAATCTGGGTAAAGTCAATGATTTGTACCGAGTGCTTTGTTCAGCCGATCTGTTTCTCCTTCCGTCCGAAAAGGAAAGTTTTGGTCTGGCAGCGCTTGAGGCAATGGCGGCAAGGGTTCCTGTGGTTTCATCCAATGCAGGCGGTATTCCGGAGGTGAATGTTGAAGGTGAAACCGGTTTTTTGCTTCCGGTCGGAGATGTCAAAGGAATGGCAGAGAAATCGATTATGCTGCTGAAAGATGAAAACATGCTCAAAGAATTCAAACACAATGCAAAGCAGAGAGCACTTTCATTTGACAAAAAAAATGTACTTCCGCTCTACGAGCAGCTCTATTATTCCGTTTTGGAAAAAGTGAAATAATTAAATATATAATTGAAATTCAATTACTTACCATAAAATCGATACATATGAAAAGAATCTTCACATTATTAACCTTAATCATTGGTATGCAAATGATAAGCTCACAGGAAATCCCGTTGATAGACAGGGGGTTGTTTTTTGGAAATCCTGAAATATCAGGCGGACAGTTAAGCCCCGACGGGAAATGGATTTCTTTTATGAAGGAATATGACGGGATTATGAATATCTGGGTTAAGTCATTTGACGAAGCCTTTGAAAAGGCACGACCTCTGACCGACAGCAAACGCCCGCTGTACGGATACTTTTGGTCGGAAGACGGAAAATACATACTCTATGTAAAAGACAATGACGGAGATGAAAACATCAATGTTTTTGCGGTTGACCCGATGGCGAAAGCAGAAAAAGGAGTTCCCCAATCAAGAAATCTGACCCCGTTAAAAGATGTGGCAGCACAGATTTATATGGTGAGCCGGAAAAATCCGGATATGCTGATGATCGGACTGAATGACCGGGACAAAGCCTGGCACGATCTGTATTCACTGAAAATTTCAACCGGCGAACTGAAAATGATTTATGAAAACAAGGATCGAATCATAAGTTATGATTTTGACTGGAATGAAGATCTGAGGGTTCTTTATACGACAGACGAAAAAGGAACCACTAAATTTCTGTACAAAGAAGGCGACAAACTGAGTACGATATATGAGACTTCGGTAACCGAGCAGGCATATATTTCGAATTGGAATGATGACAATACAAAGATTTATCTGATCAGCAACAAAGAAGATTCAGATTTGAGCTCGCTCTACGAATTGAATCCGAAAACTAAAAAAATCACCAAAATAGAAAGCGATCCAAAAGGAAAGGTGGACATAGACGGAGTGAGCATGGACAAAAATACGCACAAGATCATTTCGACTTCCTATACCGCCGATAAAACAGAATATTACTGGAGAGACAAAACTTGGGAAACAAATTACAACTTTTTGAAAGAAAAATTTCCGGGAAGAGAAGTAAATTTTTCAAGTTCAACAAAAGATTATTCAAAATTCCTCATCACAGTATGGGGCGATAAATATGCTTCCGAAACTTATTTTTTCAATTCAAAAACCAAAGAATTGATTTTTCAGTACACGCCGCGTCCCGAGCTGAAAAAAGTAGAAAAATATTTGGCTGAAATGAAGCCGGTAAGTTACAAAAGCAGCGATGGTCTGGAAATTCCGGGTTATCTGACAATTCCTGTGGCAAGCAGCGGTAAAAATCTGCCGACAGTGGTTTTGGTCCACGGAGGTCCGAAAGGCCCGAGAGATTATTGGGGATTTGATTCGTATGTACAGTTTTTGACCAATCGAGGTTATGCGGTATTGCAGCCCAATTTTCGTGCAAGTGGCGGATATGGAAAGAATTTTCAGAATGCCGGTGATTTGCAGTGGGGAAAACTGATGCAGGACGACATCACATGGGGAGTCAAATATCTGATCGATCAGGGAATTGCAGAAAAAACAGAGTGGTTATTATGGGTGGCAGCTATGGCGGGTATGCGACACTGGCCGGCTTGGCTTTTACACCCGATTTGTATGCTGCCGGAGTTGATATCGTCGGGCCGAGCAACATCTTCACTTTGCTGGAATCGGTTCCGGCATACTGGGAATCAGGGAGGGCTTTCCTGTACGGAATGGTGGGAGATCCCAATACCGAAGAAGGAAGAAAACTGATTCACGACGCCAGTCCGCTTTTCAGCGTGGACAAAATCGTAAAACCGCTGATGATTATTCAGGGAGCCAATGACCCGAGAGTCAATCAGGCTGAATCAGACCAAATCGTAATCGCATTGAGAGACAAAGGCAAAAAAGTAACGTATCTGCTGGCTGATGATGAAGGACACGGCTATTCAAAACCGGTAAACAATATGGCGATGTTTGCCGAAATCGAAAAATTTCTGTCTGAAGTAATCGGTGGACGTTATCAGAAAGATATGCCCGATGATGTGGCAAAAAGATTAAAGGAATTAACTGTTGACATCAATACGGTTACTTATTCACCTGCCGAAAAAGTGAAGACTGTTTCTGTTTTGCCAAAAATCAGCAATGAACTGAAAGAAGGGACGATAAATTACACAATTGTACTGGAAGTTCAGGGTCAAACCATTCCGATGGAAATGACCCGGACCATTACAAAATCAGGCGACAACCGGATTGTCAAAGACGAAGCCAAAGGCGCGATGGGAAATTCGGCGGACGAAATTGAATTCACTTCTTCTTTTGAACCGGTCAGAAGAAATATTGAACAGATGGGCATGCAGATTCCGATTGTTTTTGAGAAAGATAAAGTTTCAATGTCGGCAATGGGTCAGACCATAGACATCCCTATGGATGGTGCCTATCTGAGCGACGGAGCCGGATATGATCTGGTGATTGCCGGACTTCCGCTGAAAGACGGTTACACGCTTTCTTATCTTGTTCCGGATGCGATGACTGCAAAATCAAAACAGGTCAATCTGAAAGTAACCGGAACCGAAAAAGTAAATGCTGCTGACTGTTTCAAAGTTGAAATTGTTTCGGTTGACAATCCTTCGGACAAAACAACAATGTGGATCAACCCAAAAACAAAATCCGCCGAAAAAATGGTTTCGGTAATTCCGGCAGCCGGAAATGCAATCATGACAATTACAAAGAAATAAGCCGTTTTTTCGGCCAAAACAAACCCTGATATTTTCAATAAATAATCAGGGTTTTTTATTTTGAATAATTCTAAACTATTGTCAGTAAAGATTTGATTGATATTTTTCATTGTTAAAGACTGTTAACTTCTCTAAATTTGTTTCCATCAAAAATTAATAATCCGTCTTATGGCTAAAGAATCTTTACTCGGCTCATCTATTGGTCGAAAATTTGCAATGGCGCTTTCGGGCATGTTTCTGATGTCGTTTTTGATCATCCATTTGGCTTGTAATCTTACTTCGCTTTTTCCGGATGGCGGCGCCACCTACAATGCCGTATCAGAATTCATGGGTTACAACTGGATTATTCAGTATATCCTTCAGCCCGTACTTACTTTTGGCATTATCTATCATTTCGTGATGGCACTGGTTCTGACCGCCAGAAACAATAAGGCACGTCCAATCAAATATGCAATGAACAGTCCGGCGGCAAATTCAAGCTGGATGTCTCGCAATATGCTGGTTACAGGCGGTGTAATTCTTGCATTTTTTTTATTGCACTTTATCGATTTCTGGTTTCCTGAAATGAATCTGAAATATATTGAATTTGCACCCAACGATTCGGAGAGATTTTTCCCGGAACTGCAGCATAAATTCGCAAGCCTTCCGAGAGTAATTGCTTATGTGGTAGCATTTGTAATGCTGATGCTTCACATGCTTCACGGCGCCCAGTCATCATTTCAGTCGGTTGGTTTTAACAACAAAAAATATACACCGGCTGTCAAGTCAGCATCCAAATGGTTTGCCATTCTGATTCCTGCCGGATTTATACTGATCGCTATTTTTCATTACCTAAAAAGTATATTGTGATATGAATACATTTGATTCAAAAGAACCGAAAGGTGTAGATATAAAAGATATGTGGAGTGTCCACAAATCCCATTTGAAACTGGTTTCACCCAATAACCGCGACAAAATTGAAATCATCGTTGTCGGAACCGGTCTTGCCGGTGGCTCGGCTGCTGCAACACTGGCAGAACTTGGCTACAAAGTTAAATCTTTCTGTTTTCAGGATTCGCCCAGAAGAGCTCACTCGATTGCAGCTCAGGGCGGTATCAATGCGGCTAAAAACTATAAGGGTGACAACGACTCGATTTATCGATTATTTTATGACACTGTAAAAGGAGGTGATTACCGCTCAAGAGAATCCAATTCATACCGTCTTGCCGAAGAATCTGCAAATATCATTGACCAGTGCGTAGCACAAGGCGTTCCTTTTGCACGAGAATACGGCGGATATCTTGATAACCGTTCTTTTGGCGGTGTTCAGGTGAGCCGAACCTTTTATGCAAAAGGACAAACCGGACAGCAACTTCTGCTCGGTGCTTATTCTGCAATGAACCGTCAGATCGGACTTGGACATATTCAAATGTACAATCGTCATGAAATGCTCGATTTGGTTTTGGTTGACGGAAAGGCGAGAGGAATCATTGCAAGGAATCTGGTGACCGGTGAGATCGAAAGACATTCAGCGCATGCAGTTGTAATTGCATCGGGCGGATACGGAAATGTTTATTTCCTGTCAACCAATGCAATGGGATCAAATGTAACAGCAGCATGGAAAATTCATAAAAAAGGAGCCTATTTTGCAAATCCGTGTTATGTACAGATCCACCCGACCTGTATTCCGGTTCACGGCACCAATCAGTCAAAACTGACACTGATGTCTGAATCTTTGAGAAACTCAGGCAGAATCTGGGTGCCGAAAAATATTGAAGATGCGGTTGCCATTCGGGAAGGAAAGAAAAAAGCAAAAGATATAGCCGAAGAGGACAGGGATTATTATTTAGAAAGAAGATATCCTGCATTTGGAAACCTGGTGCCGCGCGATGTAGCTTCGAGAGGAGCAAAGGAAAGATGCGATGCCGGATTTGGTATTGAAAATAATGATACAAAAGAAGGTGTATTCCTCGATTTCTAGACCGAAATCAAAAAGAGAGGAAAAGAAACCGCATTTGCTCAGGGAAATCACAATCCTACCGATGCAGAAATCGATAAACTTGGAAAAGAATGGATTGCAGAGAAATACGGAAATCTTTTTCAGATGTATCAGAAAATTACAGACGAAAACCCTTATGAAACACCGATGAAAATTTATCCGGCTGTTCACTACACGATGGGTGGTATCTGGGTGGATTACAATCTGATGAGTACCATTCAGGGTTGTTATGTACTTGGAGAAGCCAATTTCTCCGACCACGGAGCCAACCGTCTGGGCGCATCTGCGCTGATGCAGGGACTGTGCGACGGTTATTTCGTGTTGCCTTATACAATAGCCGATTATCTGGCAAGTGAAATCAGAACCGGATCTATTCCAACCGATACACCTGAGTTTGCAGAAGCCGAAAAAGGAGTAAAAGAAAGAATCGAGTTATTTATAAATAACAAAGGAAATCGTTCTGTAGACAGCTTCCACAAAGCTTTGGGACACATCATGTGGAACAAAGTCGGAATGGCAAGAGACGAGAAAAATCTGAAAGAAGCGATTAAGGAAATAGAAGAACTCAGAGCCGAATTTTGGAGAGATGTCTATGTACCGGGAGGTGCCGACGAATTCAATCCGGAATTGGAAAAAGCCGGACGGGTTGCCGATTTCATGGAATTGGGGCAATTAATAGCAATTGATGCGCTGAACAGAAATGAATCATGTGGCGCACATCTTCGTTTGGAACATGAAACTGACGAAGGTGAAGCTTTGAGAAATGATAAGGACTATGCCTATGTTGCAGCCTGGGAATATCAAGGAGATGATATCAATCAGGAGAAAATGCATAAAGAAGAATTGACGTTTAATTTTATTGAACTGAAACAGAGAAGTTATAAGTAATTAGTGAGGAGTAATTAGTGAGGAGTAATTAGTGAGGAGTAATTAGTGAGAAGTAATTAGTGAGGAGTAATTCATAAATAAAACATTATGGCAGAAATTAAATCATATAAAGATTTGCTGATTTGGCAGAAAGGTTTTCAAATTGTAATTGCTGTTTATAAACTGGTTAAATCTTTTCCTCAAGAAGAATTGTATGCTCTGACAAATCAAATCAAAAGAGCTTCGGTTTCAATTCCTTCAAATATTGCTGAAGGTTACGGAAGAAATAAGAAAAAATCGTTCAATCATTTCTTGGATATCTCAAGAGGATCATTGTATGAACTTGAAACCCAGTTATTGATTTCAAAAAAATTAGAATTTATTGTGGATAATGAACCGTATAACGAAATACTTAATTTAAAAAATGAAGAATCAAAAATGATTAATTCATTTTCAAAAAAATTAAAAAGCAGCTAATCACCAATTACTAATCACTAATCACTAATCACTAACAAAAAAGATTATGGCCTCAAAAAATATAAATATCACACTGAAAGTCTGGAGACAGAAAAACTCAAAAGCCAAAGGAAGTATGGAAACATACAAATTGGACAATGTCTCAACAGACAGTTCGTTCCTGGAAATGATGGATCAATTGAACGAAAAGTTGATCGAAGAAGAAAAAGATCCGGTTGCATTTGACCATGACTGCCGTGAAGGGATCTGCGGTATGTGTTCGATGTACATCAACGGTCGCCCGCACGGACCCGAAAAACTGACCACAACCTGTCAGCTTCACATGAGGAGCTTTAAAGACAATGACACCATCTATGTTGAACCCTGGCGTTCGGTTGCTTTTCCGGTGATTAAAGATCTGGTGGTTGACCGTTCTGCATTTGACAGGATTCAGCAGGCCGGCGGATTTGTTTCGGTCGGAACTTCAGGAAATACGGTGGATGCCAACTCAATTCCGGTTCCAAAAGACGATGCAGATGCTGCTTTTGACAATGCGACCTGTATCGGTTGCGGTGCCTGTGTGGCTGCCTGCAAAAACGGCTCGGCCATGCTGTTTGTCAGCGCAAAAATCTCACAGTTCGCACTGTTGCCTCAAGGAAAGGTGGAAGCAAAGAGAAGAGCTCAGAACATGGTGTCGCAAATGGATGCCGAAGGTTTTGGAAACTGTACCAACACCGGAGCGTGCGAAGCCGAATGTCCAAAAGGAATCACCCTTGAAAGTATTGCAAGAATGAACAGAGAATATCTGCATGCAAAGATTTCTCACGAAAAATAAATAAATCATACAAAGCTTTTCAAAGCCAGCCCAAATGGTTGGCTTTGCTTTTTGTGTTAAATTTGAATTATGGAAATCAATAAAATATTTGAAAACAACAAAGAATGGGTAGCCGGAAAGCTTTCTGTTGACCCTGATTATTTTAAAAATCTTGCAAAAGGACAGGACCCCAAGGTGCTGTTTATCGGGTGTTCAGACAGTCGTGTGACCGCCGAAGAACTGATGGGACTTCATCCGGGTGAAGTTTTTGTTCATCGCAACATTTCAAATATGGTGATCAGTACCGATCTGAATCTGAATTCGGTGGTCGATTTTGCAGTCAATCATCTGAATGTTGAACATCTGGTGATCTGCGGTCATTATTTCTGCGGCGGTGTAAAAGCGGCTATGCAGCCAAA
>JBAYPM010000045.1:0-22101 GCA_041677705.1 Weeksellaceae bacterium
ATATTTCTCCTTCCGTACCAAATCGACACAAATGTCATTTCCAATGACTTGCACATTCAATTGCTTGTCAGTAATTTAGCCTGAAAATAAAAAAACCTGATGCTGAGCTGCTCCATAGATCATGTATGGATCATGTATGGATCATGTATGGATAAAGCATGGATAGTGTATGAAATAATGTGGCAAAAAAACCGGATAAGAAAACTTATTTTCGGGGATGTACTTCTATATATTCAATAATTGAGAATACAGGTTTGGTTCAAACTTCAGAAGAGGCATTTATTTTATAAAAATGAACCCTAAAAGAAACGACTCGGACAATATCAAACAGTTTGAAAATATAATAATTGATTAAATTTATCGAATGTAGAGACGAACGGCCGTTCGTCTCTATAAAAACAAATACAACCAGACCGTCCTGATCGAATTATTTCAATCATGTCTTGTTCCTGACTAATCCGCAGCGTGAGTCGTATATGTATAACCAAAGACCGACAGCATGCTTTATGACCCGAACGAAATCATCACAAAGGTGAGGCGATGGTCATTCGGATTTTTGCAAAAAAGAAATAAACTTATCTTGGCGTGAACGGACTGTACTCGATCAGTTCGGGTTTTCCGAAATCAAAATCCATCAGATCAAAATCAGAAGTCTGCACCGTATTTGTTTTGAAGAGACTGTGTCCTTCACCCGGAATGGTGTTGTACCACGAAAACGAAAGCTGAAAATTGCTGAACACCAAAAAGTCGTTGGTCAGCATCACACCCATACCGATCCGGGTGTATAATTTTCCGTTTGTGAGATGATTGTCCTCGCCGCTGATCAGACCGAATGAAGAACTGAAAATCGGCGACAGACGAAATCCAAGAAAATGATAGGGTGAAAATGAATGGATCTGGAAATCGGTCAGCCACTTTTTGGTTCCGATCACATTCACACTGTAAAAACCATTGATTCCCAACGGATCGTTTTCATTCAGTGTCAGCCGGTCGCCCCTTGAATTTGCCCGATTGTTACCGATAATCAGATCAGAAGAAATAAAACCTCTGAAATTCCATCTGCCCCAGCTTTTCAAACGGGTGAAATAATCAAGATTCAATGAAAACACCGACTGTTCAGAACGGCCCGAATATATAAAACCGCCATACTGAAGATTGAACCCCATATATCCGAAATTCAGATATTCTCCCATCTTCAGACCGCCCGCCAGATAAAAACGGTTGCGGTGATTCTTTTGCTGTACACCCGAAGTCAGGCCAAATGCCATCCCGACCGGTATATCTTCGACGATATTGTAGTTTCTGATAAATTTATCCTGGACAAATGTTCTTTTTGAAATTCCGAGTCCAAAGAGCAGAAAGTCCTGATCCGCATAAAATCTGTCCGGATCAAACATTTCATCAGGTCGTTTTCGGTAGTCCACATTGAAATATCTGGCAGAAAAAATCAGATTGCTGAATCTCGCCTGCGGACTGTCTTCGTCAAAAAGCCTGAAAGAATATCCGCCCCAGAAATCCTTCAATCTGTATTTGATCTGATAAGCACTCACATCCATCTCGTTCGGAATTGAATCCTGATAGGCTCTTTCGCCAAAATATGCACCGCCGGCCCAACGTGTAAACGGAGAAAAGAATCGGCGGTGAACAGAGACCGCTTTGGTGTATTCATTGTCCTCATTTGAAGAATAACCGATGGTAAAACCTATGAAACTGCGCTGAATGTTCGGAATTGAATATCTGCTCTGGATCTGATTTTTTCCGGTTTCAAAATTCTGTCGGTAATAATTGTCAAAATCATGTCCCCAGCCCATAAAATTTCTTTCCCTCAGTCTGAAACCAACCTTTGAACCCGAAAAAGTCATAGACGGAAACAAAGTCCACGAATCCAAAGTGTTGATCACCAGATCCACACTGTCTCCTGCGGCTGTATAATCGATTCTGACCTTTCTCGAAAAGCGCTGACTTCTGATCAGTCGTTCAGATTCCAGAATTTTGAGTGAATCAAACTGATTTCCGGGTTTGAACAACAGATAATTTTTGATGACGAAATTTTTGGTTTTGGCATGCAGTGCATTTCCGGCTTTTTCAATAAACTTTGTCGGCTGCATTTCAGGATTCTCAATCGAATAACCAAAAGGATCATTCGTATTGATTTGAATGTTTCTGATGATTTTCCCCTCGGCTTCAGAAAACGGAACCGCTCTCTGCTGAAGGTCATCACTTATTTTTTCAGTTGATTTTGGCTTTTTTACCAGTGTCTTATAAATAAATTTTCCAAAACCGCTTTTCTCTTTCTGACTTTCAAGTTTTTCGACAATTTTACCTTTTTCGTCATTCAGACTGTCATTCTTTTTGGGTACCTGAGCCTGCAAATCGGTGAGAATCAGCAGAAGTGGAAAAATCACGAACAGTCTGTATTTGAAACGAAATAGCATCATTTAAAAATCAATAAACGAAAATAAACAATTAAACCGTAAAACTGCTGAAGTCTTCAGCCGAATTGAATCAGTCTTTGTAACAATAGTTGCAGTATATCTTTCTGATAAATTCGATCTTTGCATTGTAAAATTAAATCAATGAAAAACTTGTCACAAAAAGAATGGCTGGATGCTGTAACTGAAGATGCCAATGCAGTTGTCATTGACGTGAGAACCATTGAAGAATGCAAAGAAGGAATGATTGAAAAAGCGATCAATCTCGATATCTTCAATACCGATAAATTCATTTCTGAAGTCAAAAAGATGGATCATTTAAAGAATTATTACCTGTATTGTGCGGCAGGCGGCAGAAGCGGAAATGCATGTGAACTGATGAACGAAATGGGGTTTGAGAATGTATATAACCTGATGGGTGGTTTCAGCTGCTGGTGCGGAAATGTTGTACACAATGATTAAAAGGATAATCAGCGGTTGGAATTTTCTCAGGATTGTCCGTCTGGCGATCGGGGCATATTTTTTGATTAACGGTGTGGTCACCGGAATCTGGCCGATAGCAGCCTTTGGGCTGTGTTTCACACTTATGCCGTTGCTGAACATTGGCTGTTGCTCAACAGCAGGATGTCAGACAGATTTCAAGAAAGAAACAGGTTCTGACGATGAAGATGTGATTTATGAAGAAATTAAAATTAGAAAAGATTAAAAAATGGAATTTATTAAAAAACATATATTGGTAATCAGCGGGATGCTGATCGGTGCGGTTGCCGGATTTCTGTATTGGAAATTCATCGGCTGTGTCAGTGGCACCTGTGCGATTACTTCAAATCCGGTCAACAGCACCATATACGGTTTTGTGACCGGCGGTTTGATTTTTTCGATCTTTAAAAAGGATGAAAAGAAATTAAAAAAAGCAGAAGAAAATGAAATTTCAGGAGATAATTAATCAAAACAAACCGGTGCTGATCGATTTTTATGCAGACTGGTGCGGACCCTGTAAAATTCAAACGCCGATACTGCATGAACTCAAACAGAAATTGGGCGAAGAGGTTTCGATCATCAAAATCGATGTGGACAAAAACCAAAGAATTGCCGCCCAATACGGAATCAGAAGCATACCGACGCTGATGATTTTCAAAAACGGAGAACCCAAATGGAGACATTCGGGCGTGATGCAATCTGACGAATTGGAAAGTGTAATCAGTCAAAACAAATAAAGATGGAAGAAATTAGAAGTATTATCAACAGCGATCTGCCTGTGCTGATAGATTTCTACACAGCCGACTGCGGACCATGCAAATTGCTGAATATGGTTTTGGATGAACTGAAAGCAGAAATCGGTGACAGAATTGAAATTTTGAAAGTCGATATTGACAAAGAAAAACTGACTACGATTAATTTTGACTCAACCTATCAGATCATGGGAACACCGACCATGCTGCTTTTCAAAGAAGGCAAGTTGGTCTGGAGATATTCGGGTGTGCTGTTTAAAGATGATCTTTTGGACAGAATTAGTCCTTTTTTATATGAAACCAATCATGTTTGATTTGAGAAATTTAATTTATTTAAGCGCATTACTGTTTGCATTCTCTTGCGGATCATCCGAGAAAGGGGTTGAATACGCTGAATTGAAAACCGAAATGGATTCGATCGCGACCGCATCACAAAAAGAATTGCTCAAAAATGTTTCGACAGCCTTCCGGAAAGGCGGAACCGTATATGCAGTCGGGTTTTGCAACATCATGGCCATTCCGATTACAGACTCGCTTTCAGAAGCGCATCGTGTTTTGATTTCAAGAATTACCGATCGTACCAGAAATCCCGAGAATGGTCTGACAACAGAAAATGACAAAGCAGTTTTTGGTTCTTTCAGAGAAAACAAAGATTTGGTTGACAGTCTGCTGACAGAGAACAGTAAAATCGTCTATTACAAAAGGATCAATACGTCTATGCCGACCTGTATCAAATGTCACGGAAACCCGGAAAAAGACATTGAACCGGCTACGCTTGCAAAGATCAAAACGCTGTATCCAAACGATCAGGCAACCGGTTATTCAATGAATGAATTCAGAGGATTGTGGCGAATTGAAAAAGACAAAAATTAGTGTGTAAGGGTTTTTTCATCATTTGTCTGAATGATCTAAGAGCCGGTTTAAATTTTATTGCAATTATTTTTATAGGAATTTTGAGATGGATTTTTTGCTTTTAATTTGAAGACTTTTCAGGATAAATCAAGAATGAAAAGTGAAAAATAGGCTCAAAAGAACATAAAAGTAATGCAAAGATGAGTTTTAACAGTTCAAATATTATTTTTCGGTAAAATTTAAACAGGCTATAAGGTTCGAAAGTGCTAATTCGAACCTTTTTTTATGATTCATTTTCACGAAAACGATAAGTATTTTTCAATTCCGATAAAATAATCGGCTCTGGAATTCAAAGTGATATGTGATTTTTTCCTAAGTTTGAGTTAACAAAAACCACCAAACAATAAAATTATGGAAACAAATTTATCAACTATGTTCATTGCTGAACTGATCGGAACATTTGTGCTTGTACTGATTGGCTGTGGTGCCGCAGTGATTGCAGGTCATTCGACAGGCGGCTCTCTGGACGGGCTCGGACTATTGGGAATAGCGTTGGCGTTCGGTCTGGCTCAGTTCATCATGTGTTATGCAATCGGCGGAATCAGCGGTTCGCACATCAATCCGGCTGTAACCGTGGGTATGTTGCTCGTCGGTCGGATCAGCGGCAGAGATGCCGGAGTTTATATCGTCGGTCAGCTAATCGGCGGAGCTTTGGGTGCGCTGGTGCTGATGATCATTCTTCAGGGACTACCCGGTTTTGAAATGGGTGAGTGGGCACTTGGCTCAAATGGCTGGGGAGATGGCTACCAGAACGGATACAACACTCAGTCCGCATTTATTGCCGAAACTGTGATGACCTTTATATTCCTGTTTACAATTTTCAGCGCGACGTCAAATAAAGGAAACAGCACCATGGCGGGTGCTGCCATCGGTTTTGCATTGGCTGCCATCCACCTGTTTACGATTCCAATCACCGGCACTTCGGTCAATCCGGCAAGAAGTTTCGGTCCGGCAATTTTTGCAGGAGGAGCGGCGGTCTCACAATTGTGGCTGTTCTTTGTTGCGCCGATTTTGGGTGCAATCCTGGCAGGAATTGTTTGGAAAGCAATGAAAGGCGAAGACTTCAAACCGAATTAAAGAAAGACAGTAATTTTTTTGACTCAATTCAAATTCTTTATTGAAATTTACTCTTTGATTATTTTAATTACGGCACAGAAATTTTATGGAATTCAAAATCATAAAAAAACAGAATCTGCAACCATCAGTTTGGGCCGGAGGAGAAACTTTCGAATATTTTATTTTCCCGAAAGGATCTGAATATTCAAAACGGAATTTTCAGTTCAGAATCAGTTCGGCTGCCATCAGAAAGATTCCTTCTGATTTTTCCCGATTTGAAAATTTCAAACGTTTTCTGGTGATGCTCGACAACCGATTGGAAATTATCAGAAACGGAAAACCTGAAATTTATTCAGAAGATCAGGTTTTCGAATTTGATTCGAATGACAAAATTGTTTCGGCAAGTCCCGGAAATGATTTCAATCTGATGGTTTCAAAAGCAATCGATTTTTCTTCAGTTCTGTTGACCCGATCAATCGGAGAAATTAAACACGAATTTGCAGGCTGTTTTGCAAAAACTGAAACCAAGATTGAATTTGATCAAATCAAAATCATTTTAGAACCGAAAGATCTTTTGCTGATTCATAATTCCGAAAAGAAATCATTCCAAATAAAAAGCGACAATCTGCTGATTGTCGCTTTCATTGCTATTGATTAGAAATATTTTCCTTTTCTTCTCATATTCGGATTCTGCAGATTTCGTCCCACATTGACTTTTTTCATCTGCTGTTCCATCATCTTGATCTGTTCCGCAAACATTCCCTGGGTGTCCAGAGCCTTTGTTTCCTTCAGCAGTCTTTCGGCTTCCTGTTTTCTTCCTTTAGCCATTGCAGCACCGGCAAGACTCAGTTTTGCCATCGCACGGTCGTGTTTGTAGCTCAAACCGTAATCCAGTGCTTTTTTCATGTGTTTCTCTGAATTGTTCACATTGGTCTGCGCCTCAGTGATTCCGAGCATATAATGAAAATACCCCATCTGTTTTCTGAGCAGCTGGCTTTCGGGATTTTTGATTCTGTCCAGCCATTTTCTGGCCTTCACAATATCCTGTTTTCTCATAAACCAGAATGCAAGCAGTATGTATTCATTTCTGAAAAACAGAAATATCGGGATTGCCGACAATAAGATTACAACGGTACCCCAGCCGTATTCTCGCTGGCCGAATAGATAAATTCCAAATCCGATCATCAGTACGGCTATAACCGGTTTTATGTATTTGTTCATCGTTTTATAAATATGATTTGATTTTTTCTGCGATTTCTGTCATTTCTTCACTGCTCAATTCCAATTTTGGTCTTGAAAAATTGATGTCGCCCATCGTATTGAGCGGAATCAGATGGACATGGACATGAGGTACTTCAAGCCCGACCACCGCCATTCCGACTCTCAGACAAGGAATTGCTTTTTCAACGCCCTGTGCGATGTCGTATGCAAATTCCATCAGACCGTTGTAGGTTTCCCTGTCGAGTTCAAAAATTTTGTCCACTTCTTTTTTTGGAACCACCAGCACATGTCCCTTCACCACAGGAAATGCATCCAGAAATGCGATATAATTTTCGTTTTCTGCGATTTTGTAGGCTGGAATTTCTCCGTTGATGATTTTTGTGAAAATGCTTGCCATATCAGTCCATTTTAATTTCAAGCACCTCAAATTTCAAAACCGATCCGTTCGGAAGTGTGATTTCCGCAATTTCACCCTCTTTTTTGCCCAAAAGACCCTTTGCAATTGGTGTATTGACCGAAATTTTTGCTTTTGCCAGATCAGCTTCAGATTCGGGAACGAGCTGATAGTTCATCTCCATTCCGTTTGCTGTATTTTTGATTTTAACAATCGAAAGGATGGATACCTTTGAGGCATCCAGTTTTGACGGGTCGATCACCCTTGCGTGCGCAATCTGGTCTTTGAGTTTGGCAATACGCATCTCGAGCAGTCCCTGTGCTTCCTTTGCTGCATCGTATTCCGCATTCTCGGAAAGATCGCCTTTGTCTCTTGCATCAGCAATCTGCTGAGAAATCTTCGGACGTTCAATCGATTCCAACTGATCCAATTCGGCTCTCAATTTATCAAGCCCTTCTTTCGTTACATATTGTATATTTGCCATAGCTGAATAATTAAAAAAAGATAATCCTACGGAAGGATTCCGCAGGACTATCAGTGCAAATATACAAAATTAAATTTGAATAGGAATATGAATATTTTTAAAATGAAATTGAGCCCTTTTTTCCTGCTGATGCTGATGATTCCGATTGCAAACGCATGCAGTGACGATGACGGACAGAAAAGCTGCAATCCTGAATACAATGTTTCGGCATCGATCAACATCAATCTGCCATTGTACAGTCAGCTTGAAACCCGCGGATGGACTTATGTGGACGGTGCAGGAACCGGAACAAAAGGTGTGATTGTGGTCAAAATCATCAATGGTTACAAGGCGTATGACAGAAATGCGCCGCATATTTGTCCGGGAATGGATACACGGCTTGAAGTGGTGGACGACATCAAAATGTATTGTCCGCAGGACGGCGCAGAATGGATATTGCTGACCGGTGAACCGATCACCATTGCAGACCGCTCGCCGAGAACTTATTCGGCAGTCAGAAACGGAGACATTATCAATATTTTTAATTAATCAATTATGTTTGGAAATCTAATGGACATGATGGGCAAACTTCAGTCAGCCCAAAAGAATTTTGAAGACCTGAAAAACAGGCTGGACAACAGTTCTTTTACACAGACTTCTGCCGACGGAACGGTTTCAATCACACTGACCGAACTGGCGACAATCAAAGATATTCAGATTGCTGCCGGTCTTCTTGCCGACAAAGAAGAACTCGAAGACAAACTGATCGTTACACTGAATCAGGCACTTGAAAAAGTCAAGAAAAATGCGGTCGATGAAGCAAAAAAGACAGCCAAAGACAGTCTGCCGCCGATCCCCGGATTATCATTGTAAAAATTAAAATCAAATCAAATGACCAAACAGCAGCTCATAGACAATTTTGACCCGAATCAGCCCGGTCTTGCAGACGGAACACTGTTCGGACTTCCTTTTTCGGCCGAACAGAGCGAAATCATCATCGTACCGGTTCCCTGGGAAGTGACGGTGAGTTACGGCGCGGGTGCGTCAATGGGTGACAAAGCGGTATTTAATGCATCTTTTCAGGTGGATTTGAATCATCAGGAATTTCCCGAATTGTGGAAACTCGGGATTTATCTCGACGACAATACGCCTTTTTGGCGTGCACAAAGCAATCTGCTTAAAAAACTCGCCCAACCGATCATCAAAGCACTGGAAGAAGGAAAGGAACCAATGACAATCGGTCAGCTCAAAACCGATCTGCTCAGGATCAACCGCGACTGCCGGACAATGAAGGATGAAGTAAAAGAAAGAGTGCTCTTTTGGCTGAATCAGAACAAAAAAGTTGGCCTGCTCGGCGGCGATCATTCAACACCGCTCGGATTTTTTGAGGCCCATTCCGAAAGACATGATGAATTCGGAATCCTTCATCTGGATGCACACATGGATTTGAGAAAAGCCTATGAGGAATTCACCTATTCCCATGCTTCGATTATGTATAATGCGCTTGAAATTCCTCAGGTCAAAAAGCTGGTTCAGGTCGGAATCAGAGATTTCTGTGAAGAGGAAGTTGAAGTCGTTAAAAATTCAAACGGAAGGGTGAAAGTATTCAGCGATTCGGATCTGAAAAAACAGCAGTTCGAAGGCTCCAACTGGAAAAATCAATGCGAAAAAATTATTTCGGAGCTGCCTCAAAAAGTTCATATCAGTTTTGATATCGATGCGCTTCATCAGTGGTATTGCCCAAATACGGGTACACCGGTTCCGGGCGGTTTGTCGTTTGAACAGGCGGCGTATCTGCTGACTGCTTTGGCGGATTCAGGAAAAGAAATCATCGGATTTGATCTGGTCGAAGTCGCGCCGGGCGAAGACGATGACTGGGACGGCAATGTGGGCGCAAGAATGCTTTTTCATCTTTGCGGAGTGTTGGCGAAATCGGCCGGAATGAATGTTGGAGACCGAATTAAATTCTGATTATAGAAATTAATCGGCCGGATTAAGAGTTTGTAGATTCTTAAGAAAAATCATTCAAAAACTAATAATCAGGGCTTTTGATAAAATCTATTCCAGCACCGGATTTTGGTCATATTTCTGAATCAGATTAAAATTTAAATTAAAGTAAAATAAAAAAGCAGCCTGAATCGGATGCTTTGTTGAAGCCAAAACCGAATAAATCCCGAAACATTTTCTTGAGGATTTGGAGCGACTGACAATAGTTAAATAACGATAACAACTCAAATGCTATTCTATGTCAATTCTCTATTGCTACGTATTATTTTTCGATAAATCATCGGCTAACATTTTAGCCTGTGTAATTACAGTATCGACAGCCTTCTCCTGTAAGTCCGGTGGATAGCCGGACTTTCTTAATACTCTTCGGATATTTCTGCGGAGTTCTGCCTGAACGGATTCTTTTATTGTCCAGTCGATAGCGGTACTGTTACGGACTGTTTTTAATAATTCCTGTGCTATCTGTTTTAAAATATCATCTCCAAGTACAGCGACGGCACTGTTGTTTACTTCTAATGCTGTATAAAAAGCATATTCTCGATAATCCAAGCCCAATTGCTCACCTCGCCTGTCCGCTTTTTTCATCTCTTCGGCAAATGGGATTAATACTTTCTCCAAAAACTCAACGGTATCTATCATTCCGTTGTGATAACGTTTTATTGCATCTTCTAACATTTCGGAAAACTTCTTGCTTTCAACCAAATTGATTTTTGACTTCTTTTTGATTTCGGCTTTAAGTAGCTTTTTAAGCAATTCAACCGCTAAATTCTTTTGCGGTAAGTCTTTCAGTTCCTGTAAGAAGCGTTCATCCAAAATTTCAATGTTTGGCTTTTTCAAACCTGCCGCATCAAAAATATCAATCACATTATCGGCTGTAATGGCTTCAGAAATGATTTGCTTGATAGCCGTTTCCATTTCGTCATCCGTTTTACCACCTTCATTTCTGTCAGATATTTTTACCAATCTTGTTTTAATCGCCTGAAATAAGGCTACATCATCACGGATAGCCATTGCTTTTTCGTGGGGTACGGAAATGGCAAATGCTTTCAATAAGTTTTTGGTGTTCTCTGTAAAACTCTGTTCTCCGTTTTCCTGGCTGAAAATATAATCTACGATCACGGGAATAAACTTTAATTTTTCTTCCGGTGAGAGCGTAAAGAATTTTCGCCAATCAAAATGCCTTAACTGATAATCTATTGCTTCGTGCAGTTCCAACATTTTGGCAACTGCCAATTCCTGGTCAAGCGTAGGTTTTCCTTCGCCACCACTTGCGGTATATTCTGCTAATGCGGTTTTCAGTTCTTGTGCGATACCCAAATAATCTACTACCAAACCACCTTCTTTACCTTCTGTAAAAACACGGTTTACTCTGGCTATAGCCTGCATCAGGTTGTGTCCACGCATTGGCTTATCTACATACAATGTATGCAAGCAAGGTGCATCAAAGCCTGTAAGCCACATATCCCGAACAATAACCATTTTTAAACTGTCGCTCGGATTTTTTAAGCGGTCACCAATAGCTTTTCGCTTGGATTTGCTACGAATATGTTTTTGCATATTCAAATTATCACTACTGCTTCCTGTCATTATAACTTTTATACTACCTTTGTCTTCATCATCTGAATGCCATAAAGGACGGATTTTGATAATAGCGTCATATAACTCCACACAAATTCTTCGGCTCATACATACTATCATTGCCTTTCCGTCTAATACCGCATTGCGTTGTTCAAAGTGATACACCAAATCCTCAGCAATTTTTTCTATACGGTTTGGATTGCCTACAATAGCCTCAAGGCGTGTCCATTTAGCTCTCATCTGTTGACGATTACTTAACTCTTCGCCTTCCGTAAGGTCTTCAAATTGTTCGTCTAAATGTATTTTTTCACTTTCTTCAAAATGTACTTTTGCCAAGCGACTTTCGTAAAAAATCGGAACAGTAGCTTTGTCATCTACCGCTTGCTGTATATCGTATATGTCCACATAGTTACCAAATACGGCTTGCGTATTCTTATCCGAAGTTTCGATAGGAGTTCCTGTAAAGCCAATAAAAGTGGCATTGGGCAAGGCATCACGTAAATGCTTAGCAAAACCATCAATAAAATCGTATTGACTTCTGTGGGCTTCGTCCGCTATCACCACAATGTTTTTCCGTTCGCTTAATGCTTTTATGTCTGCACCAATGTATTCGACAGCCGGTTCTTGTAAAATATTTGAATTTTCAGGTTGAATAATATCTTCTTGCATCGGCATAAACTTCTGAATAGTCGTAAATACAATACCTCCCGAAGCTACCTGAAGTAATTGTTTTAAATCTCTCCGACTTTCTGCTTTCTGTGGTTCTTGCCTTAATAATTGTTGGCAATTAGTAAAGGTCTCGTGCAGTTGCTCATCAAGGTCATTTCTGTCTGTCAAAATCACCAAAGTTGGGTTTTCCATTCGAGGGTCAATAATCAATTTACCCGAATAAAAAACCATACTTAAACTTTTTCCACTTCCTTGCGTATGCCATATCACTCCACCTCTTTGGTCTCCTGTTTCCGAACTGGCAATCACAGTACTTTCTACCGCTTTATTCACGGCATAATATTGATGATAAGCGGAAACTTTTTTAAGCATCTTTGTATCGCTTTTTTCAAACACAACGAATTGACGGATTAAATCCAAAAGCGTTTGCTTATTTAGCATTCCGTCAAACATGACCTGCATCTGCATTTCCAAATGAGTAGCTTCTGTCTTTCCGTCTTTGGTCTTCCAGCTCATAAACCTACCGAAATCACTCGTAAGTGTTCCGCAACGGGCTTCCCAACCATCGCTGATGATTAATAGTTCATTATAAGTAAATAAAGAAGGAATGGCTTGTTTATAGGTTTGCAGTTGATTGTATGCCGATTTGATAGTGGCATTTTCATCAACTGCATTTTTGAGTTCTATCACGACCAATGGCAAGCCATTGACAAACAAAATCAAATCTGGTCGTTTGTTTTGGCTGCCTTCTATAATCGTAAACTGATTAACAATCAAAAACTCATTGTTTTCAGGATTGTCAAAATCAATAACATATATTTTTTCTCCTCTAATACCACTTTCTGTCCTTACTTCCACATCTACACCATCTGTAAGGTAACGATGAAATGTTTCATTGTTGATAAGTAAATTTGGACTATCAGTACGCAGTACTTTTTTCAGAGCATCTTCTTTGGCATCTTGTGAATGGGCAGGATTGAGCTTATCAATAGCATCACGTAAACGAGCAATCAGCACTACTTCATTGTACTGCCGTTCAGGATGGTCGCCATCAGGAGATATATTTACTCCGTTCAGGTATTCATAGCCTAAACTTTTTAAATAGCCCAATGCGATTTCTTCTATTTCGTTTTCGGTGATACTTGCTGCCATTATTTAACTAATATTTCTGATATTCTTTTCCATTCTATTCCACTCAATGAAGAGTTTGATGGCTTTAACCCATCCCAATCTGAATTTGTCAAACTCTTTATTCTATTCCGTAAATCTTTGTAAGAGTACTCGTTTAAATTTTTATCCAAAATATTCTGTAAAGAGAGCGCTAAAGCTCTCGGAGCTCCTACCATTCTAAAAGCTAAAGACTTCTCATTATCTACTCCAAAATAGACCAATGATGGGATATGTGAATCCCTTATATCCTCATTTCCTCTAACGATTCCCTCTAAAGCACTTAATCCCCAAGATGCTTTAAAGCGGATATCATTCATCTTTTTCACAAAATCAGTAATTCGCTTTTCAGTTTCTTGTGCATCGGTGTTTTGAATATTAAATGTAGGGTGCTGATTAGCAATACTTGCTAATTTATCACCCTTAACCCAATCGATGATTATTCTCGCATATAATTCCGGATTAAAAGGAACGGTACTATCTTCTACTCCTAATTTGGTCTCTCGTAATGCCGCTATTACATTAATCTTTTCGGCAAGATTTGCTGGATTACCTGCATTAAAAAGTTCTTCTTTTGACCAACTGCTTAAATCCTTAATATCAGGGTTTTGAGACGCTGCTCCCATTACTCTTAAAACTGAAGGAACTGAAAAACCAGTTTTATCTGCAAAAGCCAACACTCCTTTGTCCTGAAATTTTGATTGAATATGTACATAAATAGACTTGCAAATAGAAATAAATTTCTCTCTTTTTTCTGTCGTATCAAGTAAATAGTACTCTAAAGAGTCCTTAAATAAGTCTTCTATCTCTGAAACATAATATTGGTTTTCTCCAACAGTAAGAAGGTGTACAAAATATTGAATAAGTGGAGATAAGGAGTTGGAATAGCTCCTGAACAGTTCATTAAAGCCATTATCTTCTGTTAATTTTCGCTCTATAATATCTGCATTCTCAAACAGTTCTGCCAAAACACTTGTTAGTACATTAGCTCCGTTACTTATTAAATTTCTTGCATTTTGAATATTTACATCGCTATTGAATGGTAAAATGATTTTACCGTAATTATCAACTAACGTTCTTCCTGCTCTTCCTGCTATGTTCCAAAAATCATTGGCATCAAGCTTATCGTGTTGTCCTCGTCTATAATCATCAAAAAATACACTTGAAACAGGAAAGTTTACTCCTTCCGCTATGGTAGTTGTTGCACAGACAAAGTTTATTTGTTTTTCTCTTATCAAATGCTCAACCAATAACTTAGTTTCATCTGACATACCAGAATGATGTGTAACGATTCCTTTTTCAATTACTTTCGATAAGGTTGTTTGCCTACCTACTTCATCTTCTATAAATTTCTTGACCAGTTTTACATCATCGTTAATGGTGTAATTATTGATTTTATCATAGATAAATTCGGCTCTGTTATTTGCAGTGCCTTTTCCATAACATAAAACCAACATAGCCTTTTCCTCTTCCGAAAAATGCTTGATAGAAAACTCAAGTATTTTATCTTTATCCCCTGTGCTTTCTATGGCATAAGGATTAGGGACAATTGTTTTTCCTATAGGCTGTATAGACTCATAAGGAGATGGTAAAACCTCGATATGTATTTCGTTCTTTGTTCTTTTGGGTGTTATTTTAGTGTCAATTCCTAAAATCAATTTTTCAGAAGGCTTCCAATCTATCGCAATAGAATTTCCTCCACCAAGCCATTCTGTGATTGTTTCATCTGCTCCTTTTATAAAGGGAGACAACAACATATATTTGGCATTAGGTCTCTCCCGTCGTAAAATTGCCAATAACAATTCCAGCTTTGCCCCACGCTCTCCATTTTGTATCGTATGAGCTTCATCAAGAATGAACATCGAAACATCTTCTACGGATGGATGCTTTCTTCTGATTAATAAATCTAATTTTTCAGGTGTCGAAACAAGAACATCTATTTTTTCATCACCATTTAAAAAGGAGTCTTCTGTTGGGTCGACTTCTATTGCAGAGGATGTTTTTTCTATAACGAAATCGAGCGGTTCTAAATCCGATTTTAAATCAAAGTAGACCTGATTTACCAATGCTCTTGAAGGAACAATATACACAATCTTTGCATCTGCTCTTAATGCTTTGGTAACAATGATGTTGAATTCTGCCAAAAGTGTTTTTCCTGCACTTGTAGGCATTTGTAATACAGTAACATTAGATGCAACATCCAGTAAATTATCCGACAAGGCTTCTCTCTGTGAAGGCAAAAGTTCTAAAATACCGGATTCTGCCTTTCTTTTACAAAGAAGTTTGATTTTGTCATTGAATTTCGTTTGCGTCCATATCGCATTTTTATACATTGTGTTCAAACCGAACTCAAAAAGATAAAAGATACTGACCAATCTTGGTTCGCCTTGAACTAATTTCTTGGCCAAGTCCAAATGTTGTCGGATAACAGCATCCAAACGCTCTTTGTAATCATATCCCTGCTTCAGATAATTAGCGGTTTCTACCAATGCTTTGGAAAGATGGTATATCGACAACAAGGTGTAAGCTTTATTGACTTCTCTGCCAGTTGAAAATTGCTTTAAGTAAGTCTCTTCATACTGTTGCTGTTCTTTTTTTAACTTTTCAATAATTGAAAGAGCCCTTTCTACGTCCGAGAATCCATTGTGCTTTCGGATTAAAAGTATATATGCTTCTAAGGTTTTATTGAGTATTCTATATTTCCAGTTGCCCGTTTCTTCTGCTTTGGCATTAAAGTCTTTTAAATCTATTCGGATGCTAATTTGTTTTTCTGCCTTGAAAGCAATATTTGCCAAATAGAAATAGTAAAGTACGGATGAATCTATTCCTTCTATCCCAAAAACATTAAAAAAATTCTGAATGTCTTCGTCAGAATTTATATCAATTGATTTCAGGAGTTTATATGCGGTGGTTTTTGCATATAGTGGTGCATCCTGCTCATTAGTAAAAACAGAATTGATGATGAAAAACGCGAGTCTTAAAAGTTCGCTACTGTTCAAATCAGATTCATACGGAAGCTTCAATTGAGCAAATACATAGCCTTTCTCGTTCTCATTGAGAAGAGAGGCTATTGTATCTTTTTGTAATATGGTATTAATCATATTGCTCATTTTAATCCGTTACGAGTTCTTGTACTTTTTTATAAAATAAGTCAACCGTTTCGTCGATGCTTTTATCACTAAATGACAGAATTGAAAAATGTACTTTTCCCGGTTCAAAATCTTTTTCGTTTGATTTCATTTTTCCAAAATCAGTAGTATCGTTAATACAACTATGGTCTCGGATTAATGTACAACCGTAAGTAATGCAGATATTATCACTTAGCTGATGTTGCAAGCATACAATTGCAAAGCCCAAAATTTCGGCATCTTTTGCATTCAACCTACGGCAATAATCAGATAACCGTTGAATGACTAAAGGAACTTCATTTTTATGTTTTGTGTGTGTTTTAAAAATAGAATCCTCTGTTGTGTGCACAACTGGAGGAGGTGTCTTTTTGTCTGCTGATACTTTTGCCTCTCCCAAAAGTATTTCTACTTTTTTATCTGAAACTCTTTTGTATCCAATGGCATCAAGCCCTCTTCCCGGTAATTCGGCACGCTCCCTGAATGTTATGTTTTTCAGTGGTATGATAAACCGCTCTCCATCAGGTAACTTCTCTTCAAAATAATATGTCATCAACAATTCTCCTAAATCACTACGATAAATGTCGTTGAGAATTGCGGGCTGTAATCCTTGCTCTCTTTTCTTATCAATAGGAGTGGCGTTTTTTGTGATGATTTGTTTCAATACATCTGTACCAAATCCGAGATTGTTAAACAAAGCCAGTTGATTGACCTCTTGATAGTCAAATTGCGTATGCGAGCGTTGCTTGAGGTACATCTCAGCAAACTTTTTGACAAATGAGTCAATAACGGGAATGTCTATTTTTTTGTGTACGTGCATAATTGAAACTTATAACAAAGTTAGTACTCTTTATTCCACTCTGGCAATCTACCATAGATTTTAAAATACTGTTGCATCAAAAATCCTTCTACGTAACTTGGCAAGTCGTTATTATTTTCGTCTATCGTTACAAACCAATAAATATCCAAAGCATCAATTTGTTCGTTTTCTATCTTTTGAGTGAAATAGTCTTGCCGTTTTATATTTTCCTGCTTATTGTTGATACGTCTTCTTAAAGTCTGTCCTTTAAAACTTCCTGTTTGCAGAATAGTGCCCGACTTTCCGATGTAAACAATTTCTACTTTCCCTTTAGCTAAACGTAAAACGTAATAGACACCCGGTAAATCGGGAACGGATTTACTAACTGTTCTTAAATTATCTCCTTTTTCAAAGAAGAAATGACCTTGCTGATATTGTTCTAAACCTGAAAACACTTTTCCTGTTTTAACTTTACTCTATTTCTTTATAAAAGGTAAAATCGCCTTTAATATTTTTTCTAATCCATTTATTGAAACTTCATCCTTGTTGTCAGAATGAATGCTTGCTTGTTGTCCAAAATACTTTTTCACCAATTCTTCTTTGATTGCTTCTTTTTTTGCCTCTGGAAGTAATTCAATAAATGGACCTATAGAAGCTAACTCTAATTCCAAATTCCTATTTTTGGTTTCTAAATTTCGATGTTTAGTAGATTCTCTCGATGCGTAGATAGCAGGGTACGTTAGTACCGACGCCGCTAAAATTCGTACAAGTGATTTATACAGATTAAACTCAGAAGTGCTTAGTTCAATAATGGAATAAATCAGTAATCCCGACATCACGATCATAAATCCTAAAGCTACCCATCTAAAGAAGTTAGCCGACTTTTTGTGTTGCTCAGCTATCTTTTGATAATTTCCTGTAACACCTACATTTCCAACTATATTAACTATCTTTTTTGCTTCTTCAAGTTTGCTCTGCAACTCTTCGACAGTTTCAACTGTCTGTTTTTCTAAATCTGATTTTTGTTTTTCGTACTCTTGTTTATAGGAGTCCTTATCAGCATCTATTAGCTCTTTGAATGCTTTTCGGTCAGCTTCAATACTATCATTAAATTTCTTCTTTTCTGTTTCAAATGTGTTACTGTTATTGGCTTTAATCGCTTCAAATTCTGTGTTATAATTGCTTAGCACATTTTGAATTTCTACTTCTTTATTTGCTAACTTTTGTTGCAAATCTGCTATTTGAGCGTTTTTATCGACTAAATCTTGTTGAGTTGCTTGCAAATCCTCTTGTAACTTTAAATTGCTTGCTTCGATGGCTTTATGGGCTTTCTCTACTGTTTTTTGAAAGCTTGCAATCACTTTAGAAAAGTCAAAATTAGTCTTAGCCAAAGGCAATGGAAAATTCCTTACTCGATTTAAAGCAGAGTTGAGGTTGTTAATCGC
The DNA here is from genome assembly GCA_041677705.1 of Weeksellaceae bacterium. Classification (GTDB taxonomy): domain Bacteria; phylum Bacteroidota; class Bacteroidia; order Flavobacteriales; family Weeksellaceae; genus Moheibacter. Next base: position 18,501 of record JBAYPM010000045.1, read on the forward strand.
ATTATTAATATGTCCTGTATTGTTGTTTCCTAAGAACGAATTTACTTGAACTGTCCCAGCGTCTATTTCGGAAGCCAAGTTTGTTAATTCAGCTTCTTGGACTAAAATAGGTATGGTTAACTGAAGCCTATTGATTATAAAAAGATATGCCGTTTCAAAAAATGAAAAATTATCTATGCCGATTTTTTCTTGGGCATTTTCTGTTTCAAGAGCTTGTTTAAGTTGCTCCAGTTTTTCAAAAACACTGTGATTGGTAAAGTTTTCAGGTTGCATATCTTATGGCTTAAGGTTATTTCAATTTTTTATTTCCAATTGCCCACTCATCAACTTCGGTAACAAGGTATCGCGGGTTTGAGTGAGGGTTTGGATTTGATAAACGTTTTCAACTATTCTTTTAAAAATTGGAGAAATAGTATCGTCAAATTGTTTCAAAACAGCTTGCTCTGGTGCTACAACATCTATTAATTTAAAATTTGTTTTACTAACCTCTTGAAAAGTTGAACCGTTTGCCTTACTTTTAACTGCATCCATATTTTGCTTTAACCAAAAAAGCATAAATAAATTCGAAACACTTTTCCCTTGAATAGCTATGTAACCTTGATTGATTGAAATGGGCACTTGTGAAATAGCTAAATAACCAATAGGAGCTCTGGAAGATAAAAGCAATGTTCCTTCTGGCATAATCCCTGAACTAATTTGCTTTACGCCTAATTCTGTGATTTTTCTTTCTGTATCTATCAGTACGGGTGCTTGAATATTTGATAAGTCTTTTGGCGTTGTCCAATAATACTCCCCATTCCAATACTCTTCTTTTGCCGTACTCGGTGTTGTGCCACCTTTTACATCTACTATCTCCCCCAATTTCCCCATTCTCCATCCCTTTGGCAACCCATCCACTAATTCTCCGTCAAATCCCGGAAAATTAAAATCCACAAACCATTCCTTAAATATAGCCTGTGCTATGTTTTCAAGGGTTTGGTTCATTTGCTGGAGCAATTCTATTTTATCGTCCAATGAAGACAGGATTTGAGCGATTTGAGTTTGCTCTTCTTTTTTTTCGGGAATTGAAACCTCTATGTTTTCAAAGGTTTGTTTAGTTACTGTATCAAAAACAGCACCGTGAGTATTTTTCTTAATTCTCGAAATACTATCTCTTAATAAATAGTAGAGGAAATCATTCGTAGTTTTTTCATTTGCATATATTCCATAACAAGATTGATTAAAAGCCATATCTTTTCCTAACATCGCTAATGCTCCAACTGTACCCCTTGCAGAAATGATAATCTGACCAGTTTTTAAAATTTTGGTACTGCTTTCTTTTAACCCTTTCTCTGTAATTGTTTTTTCTGTTTGATAAACATACTTATTACAATTGCCAAAATCAACGACAGATAACCAAGGAATATTACCATTCCAATATTCTGATACAGTAGTTTTTGGTGTACCTCCACCGACTAAGTTGAGGATTTCCGATAATTTATATGTTTTCCAGTTGCTCATCGTCTTCTGTATTCTGCATTAATTCAATATTGTTTAATCGTAATACACATCTTCCTTTATTTAGGGTATCATATTCTCTTAGATAAAATGTGTCAGTTTGGAAGCAATAGTCCACTTCAAAATCACTATTAATTATTTCATTAATAACAGTGGGATTATCCAATGTCAGGCTTTGAGTTTCACTTTTGAGAACACACTCTAAAATGACATTCACAGTAAATTTTATTCTTTCATCCTCTATCTTATCTCTCGTTTGTGTAATTTCTTTGGAAAGTATTTTAGCGGACACACATTTCAAAACAGCCTCATTTTTTTTAAGAGTATCGTTAATGAACAGATAATCAATATTTTCTTCAGTAACTAAACTAATTAGTCGTAATTCAATTTGTTGTGAAAATAGGGGTTTTATCTTTTTATGGGTTAAATCTTCAATACATCCAAACAAATCTTTATTTTTTGAATTCCCATCTTTCTTTATCAGGAATATTGTGTCGTTGAACAGAGAGCGATATTCATCCTCTAATGACCCATCGCAAATTCTTCCATCACCACTAAAAAGAATAACTGTATCCGTTGCGTGTTCCCGTTTATATTGAAGTACAGTTTCCCATAAAATCACATCCTTAAACCCTTTATCACTTTCTTTAGACTTTCCTTCAAATGGAGCTTTTTTCAAAACAGCTCTTTTGATTATAGATTCTAAAGTTTCATTTTGAGGATATGGTAAAACAGAGATCCTAACTAAACTACCTTTGATTTCATCTAACTTAGATTCAAACAGTTCTTCCGTTCGATTCTTATATTCTTTATCATATAGTATATCGAAATTGTGGAATTTGATATTTTTTATTTTACTAAATGCTTCCTCATATTTCTCAACTTGTTGGATTTGAAGTTCATCTATAACAATTTGAGGAATAAGTATCTGGACACTTTCATAAAGGTCATTTGATTCGATTTCATCTATAATTTCTGTTAGTTTTTCGGCAAAAAGAGCCTTGGAAAAGTTTTCTTCTCTTGAAAATATAACATTAGTATCTAAAAAAACTGAAATCATAAAGAACTATATTTCAAATCCGATTTTGGCAAGATTGGTTTTAATAGATTCGTCCAGCTCGTTCGCTTTGTGCATCTGTTCAGCAAGTGTGCTTGTCAGCGTTTTCATCTTCTCTTCAAAAGCTATTCCATCATCCTCTACCGCTTTAAAATCAATATACCTGCCCGGAGTAAGAATGTAATTGTTTTTCCGTACCACCTGAATATTGGCAGATTTACAAAATCCCGGAACATCTTTATAGTCTGTTGCAAATCTTTCAGGGCTTCTCCAGTTGTGATACGTTTCTGCTACCTTGGAAATATCAATATCGGTCAGTTCCCGTTGTTTACGGCTAATCATCGCACCTAATTCACGAGCGTCAATAAATAATACTTCGTGGTTTCGGTTTCTTAATTTGCTGTTACCTTCTTTGTTCCGAGCCAAAAACCACAAACAAGCCGGTATTTGCGTGTTATAAAACAATTGCGAAGGCAAAGCTACCATACAATCTACCAAATCAGCTTCAATCAGTTCTTTGCGGATTTGTCCCTCGGTAGCGATTTCTGAACTCATACTACCATTAGCCAATACAATACCTGCTGTACCATAAGGGGCAAGTTTACTTACAAAATGCTGTAACCAGGCGTAGTTGGCATTTCCTGTGGGTGGAATACCGTATTTCCATTTATGGGTTTCCGCTTTATTGATATTATAATCACTTACGTTAAACGGAGGATTGGCAATCACATAATCCACTTTCAATTCAGGGAATTTGTCATTCATCAGCGTATCACCCAATTCTATTTTGGCATCTATTCCACGAATGGCTAAATTCATTTTAGCCAGTTTGTATGTGGTTGGGTTGCTTTCCTGTCCGAAAATGGAAATCTTGCCTTTTCGGTGTTCGTGCATTTCTATAAAACGTTCACTTTGCACAAACATTCCGCCACTACCACAAGCTCCGTCATACACTCGCTTTTCAGCTTCAGGGGCTAACATTTCCACCAACAGTTTTACAATACTTTGAGGTGTATAGAACTGTCCGCCTTTTTTGCCTTCGGCATC
>JBAYPM010000046.1:0-21647 GCA_041677705.1 Weeksellaceae bacterium
ACTTATGAATAGGGCATTGGTATTATTTAGTCTCATGAGATTAACTTTTGTTTGGCATAATTTTAACAAAATTATCTGATATAAGGAGTCGGAGGTATTATTTATGACATGATAAATATCATGTTTTGGAAAATAGGGGAAAAAGCCTCTTAAAAAAAGGGGGGAAATCCCCTTTGAAAAAAAAGTTTCTTTAATAAAAGGTTTTCCCTCTTTCAAGTATTACTTGCCTCAGGCTTTTGATAGTTGCATTAATTTTTTATCAACCTTATAAATAAAAACGAGGATGTTGTTGTCAGTAACACATCCTCATATAAAAAACAAGGTTGGTTATTATATTACCTTTAATGCACCTGATGTATTGTAAAGAAGCTTTCCGGCCCACCCAGCAGTGTAAGATTGGCTATGGGGACTCTGCTGCCAAAAAATATCTTATCTCCTGCAGTCAGCGCTGCCAGAGTCTGAGTCTTTCGGACAGGAGGTGAAACTTCTATAGTTATCAATCCGAGGTTCACACCCACTTGAAGATAGCTTTCTTCTGCAATTAAAACCGGTGTCTCTTCGCCTGTCTGTCTGAAAATCCCAATGCCGAGGTTGCCGGCACTCAATAATGATGAGGTCCTGTACTGCGCATAGATCTGATAAATACCATCCCTGGGCGCAGTGAATTGGAAGGTGACATTGTCATAATCTCCGTTCGTGTCAAATTCGGTATTGTTGAAAGCAATGATCTTCCAGCCTGTCAGAATATCTGCATCCAAAACAATTGTTCCGCCGCCTGTACCTTTCACATAGGAAATCAGCTTACTTTGCATTATATCGGATATTGCAGCTTTGCTGACAATGTGCTGCTCATTCAATACCAAAACAGAATCGGCTGTGCCGGAAACAGTTTCCACTGTTCCAATCCTGAGGTCGCCCACAATATCCAGCATGGCCTGAGGAGATTCTGTTCCTATTCCTACCTGAGCCGATGAAATAATAAGTTTTAATAAAAATACCCATACGAAAATAAAAGTCTTTTTCATGACAATTAATTTTTAAATTTAGTTGTAACAATTTAAAATCAGTTTGGGTTGGTGGAGGTGATTGGGGTAAATTGTTATACAGTTCATCAAAACAGAACTGAATTCTCAGGACAAGAGTAGTAAATTTTCCAGTTCATGCTATCAGGTAAAACATCCTAAAATAAAAGGGGAAAACCTCCTTTATGAATGAGGTGAAACACCTTTTCAGGATGATGGGTTTGTATTCAACGAGGCAGATGGATCAGCAGTGAGAGAGGTTTTTTTGATTGTCGGATTTCTCAAAACAAGAGCCCACTCCGTTGTATATGCTTTTAAACATTTGGTGAGTGTATCGAGACCTCACTCTCGGGGTGTACAAGCACCCTGCAAAATTAATTTTTATCCACTATCAGTTCAATGCCCGCCTTTTCTGCCTTGTATCTTATTTTTGCTTCGAGTTCATAAAAGTTCCAGTTTTGAATACTCAATTCCTGATGTAACTTTTAAAGAAATTTGCAATTCAAGAAATAAGAAACTATCAGATTTCTTTAAGTTGGTTGAAGATTATAATTTCGGTATAAAATATTGTCCTGATTGCTAAAAACATAAATCCAACCTTTGGTTAAGAATCCAAGCGGACAGTAAATCTTTAAGTATTTTTTCGGGAAATCCTTCCGGATTTTAGAAATTGAGATAGTTTTTGGTGATATCCTCTTCCGGATTCTTTCCGAAAATGCGCATAGATCAATGCCATTGCATAGTATTTGATTTCCGGTTCAAAATCTTCTAGCATACAAACCGAATAATTCAATTGCACACAAGATTTTTCGGCGAGCAGCATCTTTTTCTTTTTGCCCGCAGTGCTCATATCAAAAGCATCGACCTTCCAGCCGATCGAAGCTGCATAAATTGAATTTCTGCCTTCGCCGTCACACGGAAAAGGTATGGTTCCCACTTTGAGTTCAGAAAGTTTTTCTTTCAGATATTCATTGGGCTGTTCACCGTAAATATATTTGTCACCTCCAAATCTTTTGTCCCAGAAATGGGGTTTTAATGAGCCCGCCATTTAGATTGATCCTTTTTAATTTTTTATAATTTTCTTCGAAATTATTTTTCCAAAATTTCTTTCAGATTTTCCAAACCTTTGTTAAAATCCTTGTCCATACTGTAAAACAGGCTCATCAGATTCCACGGATAAGGCGTTGTCCAGGAGACGCCCCATTTCACAAGGGTTTGGTTGGGTGATTGTTCTTCCAGTCTGAAATAAGCTTTGCTCGGCGTATCGTCAAAATCGTAAAAAAACATATCGGATTCCATGCTTTTGCCTTCCTCAATTTTGGTGATTTGCTGCGCGCCTTTGCCCAGTTTTTCACTGTCCCAGCTGTATTTAAATCCAACAGTACCGTCCTCGCCCTCCGAAGTTGCTTTCATTTCAGGGTCTGAAAGCTGCCAAACTCCGAAATTGTCCTGATTTTTCACATACTTGATGTAATCAAAAACTTCCTGTTTGGGTTTGTTGACGACAATCTGACCCTCACTTGAAGATTCTCTTGGTACAAACAAAGCGACAATCAAAGGAATCGCAATGATGATCAGCAGGATGATTAAGATTTTTTTGAATATTTTCATTTTTTAATAATTTTAAGTGCAACGGGGTTCCCAGTATTATAATTTTATTTTTGTGAATGAAGCCCAAATATATTTCCTTCGGTATCCATGCACATTGAACAAAATCCGTGTTCTCCAAGCGACATTTTCGGTTGAACAACATTTCCGCCCGCTGATTCCACACGGCTTTCTTCAACCGAACAATCATCGCACTGAAAATAAATCATGGTTCCGCCTGCTCCGGCCGGCATATTATTCATTTTTACCAAAGCACCGCCGGCATTGGGAGAAGCATCCACCCAAGGAAAAAACGCCATTTGCATATCAGGCATTCCTTCCATTTCCGGCGCATCCATGAGTTCCAGATTCAACACTCTGCCGTAAAATTTTTTGGCTCTTTCCATGTTATTGACATAGATTTCAAACCAGCACACTAAATTTTGTTTTAATTCCATAATTATTTTGTTTTCAATTTCTTACCGTTAGTTTTTAATTTCAATACTCATTTTTTGCTGCATTTGACGATGGTGTTCCAATTCCTGGTGGTCACATCTTCTCCGAAAAACGATTGCAACACATCCATTCCATTGACGGTGCTTCCTTTTGAAGAATCAAGAGTACTAAAAACCACTTTATCTTTTATTTCAATCATTCTAAAGGATTTATCTTCGGATAAAAATGGTAAATCAATTTTATTTTTGGGTTCATTTTTCAGGAAACTGACATAGTATTTGGTGTTATCATCCGTCTCAAATTGTTCAAAAGGATTGTTTAGCACCATTTGTTGAATTTCATCAAATTTCCTGAGCATCACCGGAATCTTAAATCCAAAGGTCTGTTCGAGCCGGTGTTCAATTTCGGATTCCGATCCTTCATTTTCTTTTGCTTCAAAAATGATATTTCCTGAATTTAACAAAGTTGAAACTTTGGCAAAACCCATTTTTTCCATCGTCTGACGAAGTTCAGCCATCGGTACTTTATGATGTCCGCCCACATTGATTCCGCGAAGCAAAGCGATGTGTTTTGTGTTTTTCATTTTAATGAATTAATGACTTTTTCAACTGACCGTCAAGCCTTTAGTCAACAGGTTCCCAAAGCTGGACTTTGTTTCCTTCCACATCCAGAATATGAACAAATTTGCCATAGTCGTAACTTTCAATTTCGTCCACCACGGTTACACCTTCCTTTTTTAATTCCTCAACGAGTGGTTCCAGATTTTCAACACGATAATTGATCATATAGTCCTTTTCAAAATATTTTGACGATTCGGCAAAAGGTGTCCACTGGGTTTGCGCCATGACCGAACTGTCGGGTTTTTCATACCATTCAAATGTGGCTCCGTACAGATTTGTTTCCAGTCCGAGATGTTTATGATACCATTCCGTCATTTTTTCCGGATTCCTGCTTTTGAAGAATATTCCTCCGATTCCCGTTACTCTTTTCATTTTATTTTGTTCTTTGTTTATGAAGGTTTTAAATGTGAAACAAAGACAAAATGTCCCGGCGAACATCAAAATTAACCCAATTCTTCTTTTCATAATGAGCAATTTTAAATCAGATTTTGAATGAAATTAAAAATTTAATCAACGCCGGGTGTTTTTCGGGTTTTCAAGAAATTATTGCCTCATAAAATCAAAAGCACCTTTGCGAAGATTGATTCCGTATTCCAAACAGGCTTTCATACAATCGAGGAAATTTGCCCAACCAAATGTATTGCTTAAACACCATTCAAGATTCTTTTCGTTGAGTTCCTTTTCGCCTTCGGTAATTTTTACCACTGTACTTTTGTCGGTTTGTTCTTCCAAAATTATCCTGACAATCGTTTCATCGTCCCAAACAAATGAAACAGAAGAATTGGGCCGGACTTCTGTTACCTTCACCGGAAATTTACCCGGAAAATCTCCAAATTCCCAGAAAAGTTCTTTTCCGGTTTCCATCCGTCCACTGCTTTCCGAAATAAAATATTTCGACATGATTTCAGGGTTTACAATGGCTTCAAAAACTTCTTCAACCGGCTTTTGGATTTGCAAACTTGCTTTGGCTGTGAGTTTCATTTCGTTTAATTTTGATTTGAATTGATCAAAACTATGACAACTGATTCAATTTCAACTTGCCATAGGACAAGAAATGAATTTACAACTCTTTTCTGATTCTGCTGAATGAAGTATCGGTCATTCCCAAGTAAGTCGCAATGTATTTGAGCGGTGACTGCCGGACGACTTCCGGTTTTTCCCGAAGGAGTTTCAGGTACCGTTCTTTGGCGGAAACAGTGACCATTTCCACCGATCTTTGTTTGAAATGAAACAGCCGGCCGGTCATCCACAAACGGCCCCATTCGGGAAATCCGGGAACGGTTTGAAAAAGCTCCTGAAAAATATCAAAATCAATTTTCCAGCAAACACAATCAGTCAGAGTCTGTATGTTTTCTTTGGTCGGGAACCGGTTGAACAGAGACAAAACCTCAATCACCACATCCTGTGGACAGAAAAAGTCGGTGGTGATGTTATTCCCCTTGTAATCAAGGGCAAACGAACGAATTAAGCCGCTTTCCAAAATCAGATATTCATTGGCGATTTTACCTTCTTTCAGTACAAAATCTCCTTTCTTCAATTCGATTTTCTGATGGGCAGTAATGATTTTCTCAAGTCCTTCAGAATTGATTAGCGGATGTTGATAAACCCGGGAAAGCAATTCATTTTTCATTTTTCTTTCAGAATTGGAGTAACAAAAGTAAGAAAAATGAAAAGAAAATTCGTTGCCTGACCGGTGTTGCCAAAATCCTTATTAATCCCTCAACAAATACAGTTCGAAGCTGTGTCCTTATGCGCAATGCAGACTTATTTCTTTACTAAAAACATAAAAAGCCGTAAAATTCTTTAAATCAAAACTTAACCTACAAAATTTTTTCCAATCTTCCAATAGTGATGATTAAAAATGTTTTGTGTAACTCGCTCAAAATTTGAAGATAAGATTGATTGACCTGTCATTTTGAAACGTTTTTAATCTCATGAATAAATTTAACAAATCAAGGAACATAAACCATCCGAAACTTCAATTGATACATTCTGAAAAAATTGATAAAATCTTGTAAAATGAAAAGAGCACCAATCCATCACCCTGCATTTTTAATAATAATTTTATTATTTTCTTTCTTAATAACAGGCTGCAAAGAATCGAAAACAAAACACGAAGCCCAAGGCTCTCCCGGGATTGCGGTTACCATCAATCCCAATGCGCAAACCATCAAACAGCGAGTTTCTCCTCCAAAAGGTTATCAATGGATAACAGAACCACAAAATTCATTTGGAGAATATCTTCAAAACGCTCCGTTGAAAGAAGACGGCAGCCCGATACTGAGTTATACCGGACAACCGATTGCGAATCAGTCAAACCATATTGCGGTTCTGGATTATGACATTGGCAACAAAGATTTACAACAATGTGCGGATGCGGTTATCCGGCTCAATGCGGAATATTTGTACCAACAAAATAAGTTTGATGAAATCAGTTATCAATTTACTAACGGTGACACTTTTAGCTGGAATCAGTACAAAAATGGAATTCGTCCGCAGTTGATTAATGACAATACAGTGAATTTTGTTCAATCTGCCGGATTTAACGACAGTTATGAAGCTTTTAGAAAATACCTCGACATTATTTTTATGTATGCCGGAACGATTTCACTGAACAGAGAAACCATCCCGGTTCAAAGAAATGAAGACATCAAAGCAGGCGACATTCTTATTACACCGGGCAGTCCCGGACATGTTGTGGTGATTGTGGGACACGCAAAAAATTCGGCCGGAAAATCGGTTTATTTATTGGCGGAAGGTTATACACCCGCCCAATCGATTCATATCATCAATAACCCTGAAAATAAAACTTTAAATCCGTGGTATGAACTGGATGTCAACCAGCCCGAAACCCATACGGCGAGATATTATTTTTATACAAATATTCGGGCGTTTAGGTGATGAGACACTTTGAATAATAATGAAAATTTAAATCGACATTGATTTTGGACATTTTTATATGGATTACTTCAATTCAGAAAATTTGTTGAGAAATACCTGAATTACATCTGTTTTCAACCCATATTAAACCAAAAAGAAGCAGGGTATCCTCTGATTATGAGTTTTAGGCATTAAAATTTATTCTTATTACGAACCATAAAGCCTCACTTGCGAAAAACCCTCATACCAACTTCATCTGATTATCAGTCGCTTATTCCACAGTTTCTTCATCTTTGCCAAAACAAAATCTGACCAATATTTGTCCGGGCGGATTTTCAAGAAATGCTGAAAAACGAGGCTTATTCTACATTTTCAAAAGAATCTCGTTTCCCTTACTAATCATCAAACAGAACAACTCGAACCCTCATCCTTCACGCCCAGTTTCTTTAAAATCTGATGCAGCAAACACCAGTTGGTGATTGAGTTTTGCAATAAGTTGGTTCCGACAAAAGCGGCTATCCAAAGCCAGTTTTTGTTGTCTGTAAAATAAGTCAAAAGCAGGCTGGTTAAGATTAAAGTTCCTGCAAATGCATGTGCGATTTTATTGTACATAATTTGTTATTTTTTGATTTTTTACATTTGATTTTGTCATGGTTTTTGCTCCAAAAACGCACGCCAAAATCTACTTACTTTATCTCTTTTCCCCGGGCTGCGGCTAAGCCTTGCCCGGGGTTATTTATATTGAACCCCTTCAGGGTTCTTTTTTAAACGATCTACTCAATTCAATTAATTCTCATCTCTTTTATCACCCCGCTCCGTCTTTTCCGGGCATATCTATATTTAATTATTAACCTAAAAGGTCAACCCTATTTAGGGAAGTTCATTGTACTTGGTACATTGTACTTGGTACATTGTACAATTAAACTCAAATCGAATGATTCACATCCAGACAGGCAACATGAATTTTTGTATTGACCGCCTGGTTATCGTTGAAATGATTAAACCTTTCAAATAATTCATCCATACACTGATTTTCAATAAAAACAGTAAAAAGCAGTGATTCAGTCGGAATTTCTTCTGAAATAAACCATGCGTTTTTATCTGATCCGTTGCTGTATCCTTTAACCGATTGCCATGAAAAGGATTTTACACCAGCGTGTTTAAGGATATCTTTCACTTCTTTTTCATATTCCTGAATGCAGGTAACCAATAGTAATTTCATTTTCTTTCGTTTTTGATTTTAATCCGATTTTGTCATGGTTTTTGTTCCAAAAACACATGCCAAAATCTATTTACTTTATCTCTTTTCCCCGGGCTGCGGCTGCGCCTTGCCCGGGGTTATTTATATTGAACCCTTTCAGGGTTATTTCTATTAACTCAAAAATTCTACTTTCTACATTGTACTTGGTACATCGTACTTGATACTTGTTACTTGGTACATTGTAAATTGTACAACAAAAAATCACTCCTCATTCGCTTTCCATTTCTTCCGCTCAGCCATATAATAAACCACCGGCACGACCAATAAAGTCAGGAAGGTCGAAGTGACCGCTCCAAATACAAGTGAAATCGCCAGTCCCTGGAAAATCGGGTCGAATAATATAATGGCGGCACCGATTACCACTGCTCCCGTTGTCAACAGAATTGGTGTGGTACGAACTGCTCCGGCTTCGATAATCGCCTGTTTAATCGGTTCGCCCTGTCTCAGCCTGATTTCGATAAAATCGATTAACAACACCGAGTTCCGAACCATAATTCCGGCTAACGCAATCATTCCGATAAATGAAGTTGCGGTAAAATAAGCACTCAACATCCAGTGTCCGAGCACGATTCCAATCAATGAAAGCGGAATCGCCACCATCATCACAAACGGGGTTTTGAAATCCTGGAACCAGCCGACAATCAACATATAAATAATCACCATCACAACCAAGAAAGCAATTCCCAAATCGCGGAAAACTTCAATTGTAATCTGCCATTCGCCATCCCATTTTACGGTGAAATTTTCTTCACTGTCTGGCTGACCCATATAAAGTTCTTCGACTTTATAGCCGGTCGGAATTTCCATTTTTTGTAGTTTTTCATCCATTCCGAGAATCGCATAAGCCGGGCTTTCGAGTTCACCCGCCATGTCAGCCAAAACATAAACCACTCTTTGCTGGTCTTTTCTGTAAATCGATTTTTGAAGTTCGTCTTCTTTTACTTTCACCAAATCACTCACCGGAACCAATCCCATCTGGCCTTTCACCTTCATATTGGTGATATCGTCAATCGAAGTTTTGTCGGCATCATTCAGTTTCATTACAATATTTACAGGTTGATTTGAAACTTCATCATAAAGATTTCCAATCGGATGTTCACCCATTAAATAAGTGAGATTTCCAACGATTTGGCCCGGCGCAACTCCGTTCAGCATAGCTTTTTCCTTGTCGAAAATCAATTTCAATTCGGTTTGAGAATCTTCGATTCTTGTGTCAATATCAACCACATCATCGGTATCGTGAAGGATTTGCTCAATTTGTCTTGCAATTTTAATTTGCTCATCATAATCAGGACCGTAAACTTCGGCTACAATTGTTGACAAAACCGGCGGTCCGGGTGGAACTTCAACGATTTTGATGTTTGCACCATATTTCTTTCCAATCTCCTGAATGGCCGGACGAATCTTTTTGGCAATGTCATGACTTTGTAATTTCCGGTCGTCTTTTCCAAGTAAATTCACCTGAATATCAGCAGTATTGCTCGCACCTCTCAAATCATAATGTCTGACCAAACCATTGAATGTGATCGGTGCAGAAGAACCGACAAATGACTGATAATTCACTACTTCGGGAACGGTTTTCAGATATTGAGCCACATCCTGGGTAACGGCTGCAGTTCTTTCCAGAGTCGTTCCTTCGGGCATGTCAATGACCACCTGAATTTCGTTTTTATTGTCAAAAGGCAACATCTTAACCGCTACGAATTTGGTAAAGAAAGCCAGCATTGAAAGCATCAGCAAAACGCCGGTTACACCGAGAATCGTCCATCTTTTGGCTTTGCTGTTCAATAACGGCAATTGGAGTTTTTTATAGATTTTAAAAATCGCAGTCGTCTCTAAACCTTTGACTTCTTTTTCTTCCTGTTTGTCTTTTTCAATCAATAAATGATAACCGAGATAAGGCGTAACCGTCAATGCGATAAACAGCGAAAGCAACATCGCAATCGAAGCACCAATCGGCATCGGGCTCATATAGGGTCCCATCATTCCGGACACAAACGCCATCGGAAGAATAGCGGCAATGACGGTGAAAGTTGCCAGAATCGTCGGGTTTCCGACTTCGTTAATCGCATAAATCGCAGCTTGTCTGAACGGCAGTTTTTTCATCTTAAAATGCCGGTGCATATTTTCGGCGATAATGATACTGTCGTCCACCACGATTCCCACCACAAAAACCAATGCAAAAAGTGTAATCCGGTTGAGGGTATAACCCAAAATATAATAACTAAACAAAGTCAGTGCAAAGGTCAGCGGTACCGAGAAAAACACGACCAAACCTCCCCGCCAGCCCATCGCCAGCATCACCAGAACGGTTACTGCAATAATCGCAATGGCAAGGTGAAGCAAGAGCTCAGAAACTTTATCGGAAGCGGTTTCGCCATAATTTCGGGTGACTTCTACCATGACTTCATCGGGAATTAAATCTGTTTTTAATTCATCGACTTTGACCAAGATTTTATCGGCAATGTGCATCGCATCTGCACCTTTTACTTTTGAAATTGAAAGCGTAACGGCCGGATATTCCGAATTGTGAATTTTTCCTTCTTCCACCGCATTCCCATAACCAAAACTGACAAAATTCTTTGGCGACGAAGGTCCGTCCTCCACTTTTGCAACCTGTTTCAAATAAACCGGCATATTGGCAGAAGTTCCAATCACCAAATTTTCGACATCTTCGGCTGAGCTCAGGAATTGTCCGGTAGTCAGCAAAAACTCAGTATCTCCTTTGTCAAAACTTCCCGACTGAGAACTGTTGTTGCTCGCCTGAATCATCTGCATAATGCTCAGCGCATCCACATTGGATTCAGCCATTTTATCCTTGTCCAAAATAACTTTCAGTTGTCTCGGACGACCGCCAATCACATTAATGGCAGATACATCTTTAATTTTTTTGATTTCCGACGAAACTTCTTCACCGATTTGTCTGATTTGAAAATCATCGTAATCTTCACTCCAGAGTGTGAGCGCCATCATCGGCACATCGTCGATGGAACGGGTTTTGACCACCGGCGGATAAACTCCCTGCGGAAATAAATCGGGGTGTTTCATCAGTTCGTCATAGAGTTTTACATAGGATCGCTCGGTGTCTTCGCCCACAAAAAACTGAACGATAATCATTCCCTGACCGTTCATGGCTGCCGAATGAAGATGTTCAACCCCCTTTATATTTGAAAGAATTTTTTCAAGCGGTTTGATGACCCGGCTTTCCACTTCGGCCGGACTGGCACCCGGATAACCGACCATCACATCCGCCATCGGAATCACAATCTGGGGTTCCTCCTCTCTCGGAATCAAAGTGGTGCTGTAGGTTCCGATGACCATCAGCCCCAGCATCAGCAGGATGGTTAATTTTGAATTGATAAATAATTCGGCTATTCTTCCGGCAATCCCGTTTTGCATTTCTAAAGGTTTTAATTTTAATGCAAAAATCGGTCAGTAAAGAATGATGGACAGTTACTTTGGTTACAGAAGAAAGGCGTTTATAAAATAGAAAGTTTGTTTTTATGAATATTTTGATTTTAAATAATCAAAATGTGAATTTGTCAATATTTTTATATTACAACTTTTATTTTTGTTTAAATCATGAATTTTTTGAATTTTTGACCAACCATAATTTACACCAATCACAACATAATCAACTTTGGAGCTAATCCCTGATTTAACAAAACCGCCATTCTGTTCGATAAAATCTTTCGCTTTGTTTCTTTCTGTCATTATATCTCCAGTAAAAAGAAAAGCCTTACCCTCTACAGATAAACTTTCAAGTTCCTCATTTTTTAAAGAATAGGTTTGAATAAATTCAAGATTTTGATTTTTGAGTTCAATGCTTTCTTTTTCAATAATCTTTTCTTTTTCAACTTCTTTATAGCTTAGCGTTTTTATTAAATTTTCATATTGAGGATAAAGTTCAATTAATTCACCAAATACAAATGCACAAGCTCTTGCGTCTTCCTCTGGATTATGCTTATCAATATAATCAATATCAAACTTCTCTGTCAACTCTGTTATCTTTTTAGGATACCCTGCTTTAGAAGCAAGTTGCATAGTGTCTAAATAATTTATTTTATAATTTGTTATTTTGTAATAATTAAATAAATTCTTTAAGACGCTTAAATCCATACTCGCATTGTGAAAAATAATTAAATTATCATTAAAATATTTTGACAATTCCATTTCCCATAAGGTATCAAATGTAAAAGCATAATCGACATCTTCCTTAGTGATACCGTGAATTTGAATATTTTTACTGGAGAAATATTCATTTTCAGGAGGATTGATATGATGAAATGTTTTATAAACAACAATATCATTTTTAACAAAAACTAAGCCTATAGCACAAGCACTAACTCTATTCTGATTAGCAGTTTCAAAATCAATAGCTATAAAATCGAATTTGTTACTAAAATACTCTGGAAAACTGTATGGATTCTGAAATTCTCCAGTCTTAATTTTTAGAAGAATTGCATTTTCATATTGTGGTTTAAAAACAAGATCTAAAGATTTGGCTTTTAGATACCATTCTTTAAGAAGAAATTTAGGTTCGAATTGAACAAAATCATAAAATAGAAATTCATTATTAGTTTGAGGATTCACTCCTTCTACTGAAACTTCAATTTTCTTATCGGATTTATCATTCTTTTTAAACCAGTTGAACATCTTTTATTCTTTTTATAAAAACATTAAATCCTCCAAATAATTATTATTTAATCTTTAAATAAATCCTCATCCTTTGGTTTATTTGTGAAATCTGTAATCTTGTCAATTGAGATTGAATTTAAAAAATCATCAATTTCATCTGATGAGGAGAACACCAGTAAAAAGCCATCAACTTTCATAAATTGATTACTTGAAGATTGTAATTCTCCAGTTCTAACAAGTAATAAATATTTTATTTCTCCTTTACTATCTATAATCTTAAAATCAAATTTCAAATTCACTAAAAACTGAAAATTCCATTTACTACCATATAAAAAATAGCCACTAACTTTACTTTTTACTTTCATTTCCTTATTCAATTCCTTTACATCGTTCTCTTGTGCTGTTCTAACCCATTCTTCATATTTTAATTTAGCCTCGGATAGTGCATCTATAAAACCCGGATAATTTTTTTCTTCGACTAAGATTCCTCCTTTTTCGTGCATTGTATCAATTGATAATGCATCAATAAATAATTTAAATTTTCCTTTATCATTAGAGATTTGAATTTCATAAGACTTTCCTATATAAGTGTTATCATAAGTAGTGAATTTCTCTTGTGATTTTATTTGAATACATAATACAAACAATAGAAATATAGAAGTTGATTTCAAAACATTCATTTTCAAAAATTTAGATACCCAAATATAATTAAAATTTCAACTTAATTTAAGAAAATATTTTTGATATCTTCTATTTTGCAATTTCAAACTTAATTAATTGTCAGGTTAACTTTCATTCCGAGTTTAATTTCAATTAATTTATAAAGAGTTAAAAGTTGGATGTCGCTGTGTCTGTTCTTCAGCCCTATTAATCAAGATGTTTTTCAAAATATTTTGATGACATATTTACCATTGAGATATTGGAATTTCAATAATTCAACTCTTCAAGGGTTTTGAACCCTTGAAGAGTTTTTTAAATACTCAAAACTGAATAATAGTTGATTTTTGTTTTTTTTTTGCCACTGAGACACGGAGGAGGTTTTTTCAAAAATTATTCACCGCAATGCAAATAGTCTTTCAAAACCAATTCCCAGGATTCTTCACTGTTAAACCCTTCGACGAGTCCGTCTCCATCTTCATCTAAAAATGCATTGATGCCATGCTGAATCATATATCTCGGATAATAGGCCGGAATCCCGACATTTTGAATTTCCTGACAAATTGCATTCAACTTTTCAGAACCCTTTTCAAAATTTTCATGGAGATTTTTGACAAAAGCCTGTTCATCTTCATTGCTGATATCTGATAAATTATTATCCAAAATAACAAGTATTGCCTGATGTGCAGTTTTATCTTCAACTCTGTATGAATCGTAAGTACCATAAACACTTCCAAGAGCAAAGAGTTTTGTGGCTTTTTCGAAATCTTTTATCTCAATGCATTTTCTCATTCCGTTCAATATATCTGCAGGATTATGGTTGTTTGTTACTTCCAACAGTTTTACGCAATCCAATGGATTAGGAGATTCAAGATTCCCTTCTGCTTCAATTGAGATAACCTTTTGAGCGAACACAAAAGCAAAACCGGTCAGAAACAAACCGACAGTCAATATTTTTTCCATATTTTATTTATTTGGAATCATTGGCTAAAGTTAGCTCTTTTGAATTTATACGAAGTTCTTAAAATTATTTGCCGTGAGTGATTTTTAAAATCTGACAATTTCTTTTATCGATAATTAATAAGAAAGTTCCTCCACTTCTCCCGGTTTCCATTGTGCCACTCACTACATAATAATTTTCAAAATCATTAATTTCATAGGGTTTTTGTCTTTCAATATTTTCTTTTCCGTAAATATCAAAAAGAACCGGTTCAATTATTTTTAAAAGACTTTCCTCTGATTTTATGATTGTATTATCAGGTGTAATTATATTGTGAAGTTCATTATTTTCAATCACTTCTTTCAAGTGGTATTCAGCCATTTTCCTGCCCATAAAAGATCTTTCTCCAATCTCCTGAGCAAAAGAAATATCAGCAAACATCACAAAAATGAAAACTAAAAGAATATTTAAATAAAACTTCATGTCTGAAAATTAATTAATTTTCACAATCCCGCAAAACAAAATTTTCTTTTTTATCACAAAGACACAAAAAAGCCCGTTCAGGTTTTCTAAATTCGAATTTTTTCCTTCCTATTTATTTCTCTTTATTTTAACAGGATTTTGTCTTGTGTCAAATACATCACTTATTTGTATTTGAAATTTATCTTTATTGATGGTATAAATCAATTTATAGTTAGACTCAACAATATATCGATATTCAAGAATTCTATCTTTAAGGTCCAATTCCAGTTGTCCGATTTCAGGATTTAACTTTAGATTTTCCGGAGCAATCAAAATCCTTTCAATAATTCGATTTGCTATTCTAAGGCTTTTTGTCTTATTCAAATAAAATTCATGAATCTCATCAATCTGCCTTTCTGCAAAAGCTGACCAAATAATTTCATAAATCATAGATTAAATTTCTTGAGTAACTCTTGTGTAGTTTTGTACCGCCCACTTTTAAAATCTTCTTCTGATTGCTCTATTCGTTGATTTAATTCTTCAACAGTGAAAGGTTTTAAATCTCTTTCACTTTCGGCTTGTGCTATTTTCAATAATTCTTCCATTCTCAAAATCAGACTTTCATCTTCAATTCTTAAGAATTTCTGAATGAATTTTATTTTCCGGGTTTGAATATCCATGATTATTCATTTGTTTCAAAGTTAATGAAAATTATAACGATTTATGCTAAAAGCCTGTCAGGTTTTCGTCCTCATTTTTAGAAGAATATTAATGTTATTTTCAAAAAAAACCAGCCAGATTTCAAAATCTGACTGGTCAATCAACAACCTGAAACAGATATTAAATCTATTTCACATTAATCTTTGCACCGTTGTACAACCTTCCTTCAGCAGATACGATGTATTGTTCATCTGAAGACAGGCCGGATAAAACTTCGATTTCTTCACCAAAGTCTTTTCCTAATTTCAACCATCTTAAGACAGCCGTATTTTGTGAGCTTACGGTATAAATTCCGGTCAGTTGACCTTTCTTGACCAAAGCAGTTTTTGGAATAACGACACTTTCTGTATCGCTGTTCAAATCGGTTTGTATTTCAAACGGAAAACGGGCGTTGACATACATTCCGGGGCGAAGTTCATCATCAGCCGGAAGATTGATTTTCACCATATACTGTCCGCCGGTATTTGCCGAAGACTGACTGATTTCGGCTACTTTTCCATCAATTTCTTTTCCTGAAGATTTAATCAGAATTTTTACATCCATTCCGTTTTTTACCTGAGCAATGTTATTCTCCGAGACCATCACCTGTGCCTGAAGAACACCGGGTGATTCAATGGTCAGCAACGGCATTCCCGGGCTGGCCATATCTCCCTGTTCCGCGAATTTGGCAGTAACCACACCCGAAACCGGAGCGGTGATATTCGTATATTTATATTGTGCGTTGACTTCGTTTTTCATTTGTTTGGCCGCATTCAATCCTGCTGCAGCCATATCAAAACGAGCCTTCATATCGTCAAGTTCTTTTTGAGATGCACTTTGAGAATTAAAGAGATTCAGAAATCTTTCGTAATCTTTTTTAGCTGCATCATAAGCCGCCTGAGCCTGCATAATCTGAGCATCAGCCTGACCTCCTTTTGCCTGAATATCGGTGCTGTTAATAGAAACCAGTTGCTGTCCGGCTCTTACGCTCTGACCAACCTGAACCGGCATGGAAGTAATGTAACCCATCATTCGGGTGGAAACATTTACCGAATTTTTTGAAACTAATTTACCGCTTGCCGTGGCTGATGAACCGGTTTCGGATATTCCTGTTTTGGCTATTGTCACACCAATCGGGTCGCCTGAAAAATCAGCGGTTTTGTCTTCTTTTGACGAACAGTTTGTCAAAAGGTTCAGACTAAAAATGATTGTTGCAAGAATTGATATTTTTTTCATTTTTATAGGGTTTCTTTGTTTTAATTTGATTTTGTCATGGTTTTTGTTCCAAAAACGCACGCCAAAATCTACTTATTTTTATCTCTTATCCCCGGGTTGCGGCTGCGCCTTACCCGGGGTTATTTATATTGAACCCCTTCAGGGTTCTTTTTTATTCGTTATAATTCTCTATGTCTTTTTGCTTAAAAAACACTTCAAAATCTGTCTTTCTTTACTCCTTTATTCCGGATTCATCTTACTCCGGATTATTTTTAATGATTCTTCTCAGGGTTCTTTTTCATTCGTTTAAATACGCTTTGTCTTTTTGCTAAAAAAAACACTTCAAAATCTGTCTTTCTTTATTCCGGGTTCATTTTACATCTTACTCCGGATTATTTTTAATGATTCCTCTCAGGGTTCTTTTTCTTTCGTTTATATTCTCTTTGTCTTTTTGCTTGAAAAATGCATTTCAAAATCTATCTTTTATCTTATCATTTCAAAAACTCAAAATAAGCCACAGCCGTGTTGTACTCAAAAATTGCCTGATGGTATTCGAGTTCTTTTTGAGACATCATCGTTTCTGCATTCAGTAAATCAGAAGATTTTTCCAGTCCCTGATCGTATCTGTTTTTTCTGATTCTGTAAGCTTCCTTACTTTGATTCCATGCAGATTCGGTCAATTCTACTTTTGTTTCGGCGTCCTGAATTTGTCTGAAAGCTTTCTTTAATTCCAGTTCGCTTTGTTGAGTGTATTGGTCAATTTCTGCTCTTGCTCTGTCAGCATCTGCCTTGTACGAAGCCTGTTCGCTCTTTGACTTTAAACCATCAAAGAAATTCCAGGATAACTGAACACCGACCAGATATCCTTTTCCGTCAAATTCATGCGGCTTGTTGTCGTGAATTTCGAAACTTCCAAAAGCATTCAATTTGGGTAAAAATTTCGATTTTGAAGATTTAATCATCAAATCATAAGCTTCAAGCGATTTTTCGTAAGCCTGTAAATCCTTTCGATTTGGGTTGATTGTCAAATCATTTGAGAAAATTCCTTCCGAAAATTGTAATTCTTCGGTTGGTTTTAAAATTTTTCCCTGACTGTCCTCATTGAGTAATAAAAACAAATAGTCGGAAGCATTTTGAATATTTGAATTTGCATACTGAATCTGACTGTCAATTTCATTCACCCGCACATCCATGTATAAAACATCCGATTTTTGAATCAAACCATTGTTATAATAATTATCGATGACCCGCTTGTTTTCCAATACGGTTTCTTTGGCATTTTCAAGCGTATTCAGCATTTTATATGAAAGCTGAAGCATATAATAAGCTTTATTCAATTCGAAACGAAGATATTCTTCGGTTCTTTGTTGCTTGATTTTCAGTACTTCAGTTTTGACTTCTCCTGCTTTTTTCTGATAAACCATATCCATATTAATGATTGGCTGTTGAATTTCTATTTTTGGTCCGAAATCAACAATGCTTTTTGGATCATTTAATAATTCAGGATTAAAATCTTCCATTCCAATCCTAGCCTGATTGAGTTTAAATCCAAAAGCATTCAGCGGACTGTTGGTTCCCATTATCGTATAAGAAGCCGTGATGTTCGGCAGATACATTGCGCGGGTAATCAGCAATTCTGCTTCGGAGAGTTCAATTTCTTTTTGAGCCAGTTGAATCTGAAGATTTTTATCGAGTGATTTTTGATTGAGTTCTTCACCTGAAATCCGGATGGTGTCCTGTCCAAAAACAAAAGTTGTAATAATTAATAATAAGACAGTTGCAATTTTTTTCATCTACTGTTTAATTTCTGATGCAAAATTAAAACAGTAAAAAATCGTGGACAGTAATATTTGTTACACAGCGGGTAATTGAAATAAAATGGAGTTGGCACTAAGATTTGGTATGGAGTATAGAGAGTTTTGATTTGTTTGTAATCAATAAATTACACGATGAATTAAATACGGTTTTACATTCTGATTTGATTTAAAGAATGTCAACTGAAATATCCAATCACCCATACATCCGGTATTCAACCGGTTTCTAACTTCTGAATCTGACTGATCACCAGCCTTGAACTCATAAAATTCCTTATGCCGCAATTGCATATATCTATGATTTAAATTATTTGTATATTGAATTAGCTTTGTATCTTTGCATTTTAGAATAAATCTAAATAATCAGAGGCTCAGACCGAGGGGAAGCTGTCAGAAAATTAATGATGAAGAGCAGCATCCAAACCGGACTGAAAATCTGAACAGCTGCGGACAGAAACGCAGTCTTTCAATTAAAATTGAACTGAATTGAACTGTATAAAATTTTTTGTGTTAATCCTTTCCGGCTGTTTACTGGGACAGTCAAAGGTTGATGAGGCGAAACTCAAAGTGTTTTCGCCCGACGAAAATTCTGCAGTTTATAATCAAATTTATACCCGGAATTTTTTCTTTGGAAACTTCGGTCTGAAGCAACTGATAAACGCTGTTCCGGTCAACCGGCAGTCTGTAAAATCAATCAAAATATCGGCTACGCCTTCGGACGGAAAAACTGTTCCTGTGATGGAACTTTATTATGACCGGGATGGAAAACTGATTCAGATGAAGGTGCTTGAATCATTTTTTGGAAAACCGATGACCGTCGATTACAAATATCGTGACGGGCTGCTTGAAGTAGAGACGATTTCGAAAACCGAGAAAGGAAAAGCTGTGAAAGAAGTCAATCAGTTTTATTATGCCGAAGGAAAAATGATCGTTCATGATTTCCGTGATATGTTGGATGTGTACAGTCTGAACGGAAAAGTGCTGTCCAAACGAAGTTATATGAACGGAGGTTTGGTTTTGAACGACAGTTTTGACGGAAAATGCAGACTGACCACATACAAAGGACGGCAGATCAATAAAATCTGTTTCAGCAATCTGAATCTTGATTTTCCGCTTTCGATCGACGAATACACAATGAATGAAGACAAAAACGGAAAACCGGTTCTGATGAAAGATCAGACAATTGAAATTAAGAAAAATAAAGAACAGGAATATTCGATACTGAACAACGGTAAGGAGCAATATATTTTGAAACTCAACAAAGACATGCAAATACAGGAATTTAATTTTCTGGGAATCAGAGCTGAAAAAGTCGGTCCGGTTGATTTCAAATTTAACTATACAAACTATTAAAATGAGCAAAGAGAAATATACGGAAGAAGATTTGAGACAGAATCTTGCGGCCAACAAAGAATATGAATTCGGTTTTACGACCGACATCGAATACGAGGAATTCCCGAAAGGACTGAACGAGGACATCGTCAGAATGATTTCTGAAAGAAAAAACGAGCCGGACTGGATGACCCAATGGAGGCTTGAAGCCTTCAGAATCTGGCAGGAAATGGAAGAAGAACCCACCTGGGCAAATGTGAAATACAAAAAACCTGATTTCCAGGATATTATCTATTATGCTGCGCCCAAGAAAATGCCACAGCTGAACAGTCTGGACGAGATCGATCCCGAATTGAAAAAAACTTTTGACAAACTCGGAATTTCGATTGAAGAACAAAAACGCCTGTCGGGTGTGGCAATGGATGTCGTGATCGACAGTGTTTCGGTCAAAACCACTTTTCAGGATACGCTTTCTGATTTGGGCATCATCTTTATGTCGATCAGCGAAGCGATACAGAAACATCCTGATCTGGTCAGAAAATACATCGGAAAAGTGGTTCCGAGAACCGATAATTTCTATGCAGCGCTGAACTCAGCAGTTTTCTCTGACGGATCGTTCTGCTACATCCCAAAAGGGGTCCGCTGTCCGATGGAACTTTCAACTTATTTCAGAATGAACAAACAGGGATCCGGTCAGTTTGAAAGAACTCTGCTGGTGGTTGACGAAGGCGGTTATGCTTCGTATCTGGAAGGCTGTACCGCTCCGACAAGAGATGAAAACCAGTTGCATGCCGCGGTGGTAGAGCTCATTGCGATGGAAGGAGCCGAAATCAAATATTCTACTGTTCAAAACTGGTATCCCGGCGATGCAAACGGTGTGGGTGGAGTTTTCAACTTTGTAACCAAAAGAGGGATCGCAGAGAAAAATGCAAAAATCTCTTGGACACAGGTCGAAACCGGATCTGCAATCACCTGGAAATATCCGAGCTGTATTTTGAAAGGCGACAATTCAATCGGTGAATTTTATTCGGTTGCGGTGACCAACGGACATCAGCAGGCGGACACCGGCACCAAAATGACCCATATCGGAAAAAACACACGTTCGACCATTATTTCAAAAGGAATTTCGGCCGGAAAATCACAAAACTCATACAGAGGTCTGGTGAAAGTCGGATCGAGAGCCGAAGGCGCAAGAAATTTCTCACAGTGCGATTCGCTGCTGATGGGTAATGAATGCGGTGCACACACTTTCCCGTATATAGACGTAAAAAATGTGACCGCACAGGTGGAACACGAGGCAACCGCATCAAAAATCGGTGAAGACCAAATGTTCTATTGTGCACAGAGAGGAATTCCGCCCGAGAAAGCAGTTGCGCTGATCGTGAACGGATTCAGCCGTGAGGTTTTGGACAAACTGCCTATGGAATTTGCAGTCGAAGCCAAAAAACTTCTGGAAGTTTCACTCGAAGGATCGGTCGGATAGTTAAAAAATTAAAGAATACAATTAACCAGAAACAATAAGGTTCTTCGTCTAAAAAAACGGCTTGAACCTTCAACCAAAAATAAATAAGACATGTTAAAAGTTAAAAACTTACACGCACAGATAGAAGACGGAACAGAGATACTGAAAGGTGTGGATTTGGAAATCAAACCGGGTGAGATTCATGCAATCATGGGTCCGAACGGTTCGGGAAAATCAACGCTTTCGGCAGTGGTTGCCGGAAAAGAAGATTATGAAGTAACCGAAGGTGAAATCGAATTTTACGGTGAAGACCTGCTCGATATGGAAGCCTACGAAAGAGCGCAGAAAGGCATCTTTTTGTCGTTCCAGTATCCGGTTGAAATTCCGGGTGTATCGGTGACCAATTTCATCAGAAATGCAATCAACGAAGGCAGAAAATCGAGAGGTGAAGAAGAGATGAAAGGCGCAGAAATGCTGAAAAAAGTTCGTGAGAATGCAGACAAACTCAATATCAGAAAAGAATTTCTGAACCGTTCGCTCAACGAAGGTTTTTCTGGCGGCGAAATGAAAAGAAACGAATTCTTTCAGATGCTGATGCTGAA
>JBAYPM010000047.1:0-21347 GCA_041677705.1 Weeksellaceae bacterium
AGCTGATCCACTGCATCTATCGCAGCCTTTGCATTGGCAACCAGCTGTTTGACAAAAGTATCATTCGGTTCTTCGTTGCCTTCACCCACAATCGGAAATGCAGCATCGTCAAGTACCACATAACCACGGGTTACCCAATAAATCGGCGAACCATAATACGGAAAAGTGAATTCATTCGGGTTGGTCGTGGTCTGTCCGGCGCTGCTTTTGTCCTTGTATTCAGCCGGATAAGCCCACATGATCATCGGCAGTTTCTCCTTTTTCTTCATATCATAACCCACCGGCAGATAAAGCGTTCCTGACAACTCCAAACCGTCTTCTCTCTTGTATTTTATCACTTCTTTGTGAACACTTTCAATCTTTTTGAACGGATTTTCAAAATATGTAATCTGAACCGGAGCAGTCTTTTTCTTTATATTTCTGACATAATAATTCGGATATTCATTTTTTGATTCCATTCTCACCAGGATTTCACCTTTTTTAATGTCTAATATTGAATTGATGTCTTCCTTTTTATTGGTCAAATTGGACTGATACAAACGATTGGTCTTCAGTGTTTTCAAATTCAGTTCGTCCACAAACGGAAATTGTCCTTTTTCAGTAAATCCGTCTCCGAGCAAAAAGATATGGTCATCCTGAATATCCAGCACATATCGTCCGAACTCATTCCTTTTGGTTTCGGGCGTGCCCGGGTCGCTGTACCGGTCCTGATAATTTCTGTCCTCAATGATTTTCGGTTTTTGAGAAAAATCGGACGGATTGATCAGATAGGTTTTTGTATTTCTTGTATTCCACCAGTAATCATTCATCAAAGCATAATTTTCATTTCCCCAGGTGATACCCGAATATCTGCCGATGGTTTTTGCAATGGATTGCGGATTTCCGTAAAATGGCGCGTCAATCTGAAAAACTTCATCTCTGAATTCAACATCGTTGGCAGGATCTCCCTCGTCCAAAGCAACAACAAAAATCAAAGTTGCAGGTTTGTCAGCTCGCCAGCCGATCGAACGCTTTCCTGTTTCCACTGCCATAAATCCTTTGGGCAAATCTTCAATCAGCGATTTTTGATTGAATTCAGAAATCAGTTTTCCGTTGTTGTCATAGATATTAGTAGCCAGCGGAAACCTGCCGATCGGGACGATGTATGAATAAGGTCTTTCTATGGTTGAAATCATGATATAATTTCCGTCTGGCGAAAAAGATTCACTTCTGTAAATCGCTTTTTCTTTCCAAAGTTTTGAATTTCCGTTCAGGTCAATTTTGTATAATTCAGAGGTAGTCAGTATATCAAAATTTTCTTCGTCCACTTTGTTTTTCAACAAATCCTGATATGTCCTGTTTTGAGCAAGACTTCCGTCGCTCACCGTAACGATCGGACCTGTCGGAAGCTCGGTTTTGGTGTCGATCAGCTCTTTTTTGTCTTTTGGCAGCATTCTGACCAAAATCGAATTTTCGGTTTTGAACCAGGTGATCGGATTTCCCAAATTTGCATTGACTCTCGCATCAGTCAGCCTTTTTGCGGTCAGGGTTTTAAAATCAACGAACCACAGTTCCACTCCGTTTTGTGCAGTATGCGTAAATGCCATTTTGGTTTCGTCAGGATTCCAGGCAAAATTTGCAAGTCTCGGATTTTCGGGCAAGCCTTTTATTTGAACCGGATTTTTGTCTTTAAATTTTTTGTATTGGATATTGTTCACATAAGTAACCGTACTCGAAATATTGGTTTTCGGATTGATTCGGAGCCCTGCCAGACGCATTTCGTCTTCAGAAATTTCTGACAGCGTCTTATAAGTATTTCGATACATAAATACGATCTGTTCCTTTCTGCTGTCCATCGAAATGGATGGTGCACGCTGAAAATCCACAAGCTCAAGTATTTCAGGCGGAGGAATCTGATATGTGATGTCTTCCTGTGCAAAACCAATTGCAGCAAGCCCAATTAAAATTATTGAAGTCAGTTTTTTCATTTCTGTAATTTTTTGATCGAGGGTAAAAATAGGAATTATTTCATAGAAAGAATATGAAGTGATTTAGCCGAATCGTTTCTTTGAATTACAGAAAAAAATGATTCAAAAAAAAGATTCCAATCAAATGACCGGAATCTGAGTTTATCAATGAAAAAAGGAATTGTTATGACTGATTTGTCAAACGGGAGACCGGTTTTTCATTGTTCTCTTTGAAAAGCAATTTCTTTGATCTTCCTTTTTTGTAAATATTGTTTTTGATCAATTTTCCCTTTCTCAATTTGCGCTGTTCCTCTTCGGGCAAATGATAGACATCAGTACATTCTTCAGAACAGCATCCGTCGTATTTCTCTCGGCATTCGTCGCACTGGATAAACAGTATATGACAGGCTTCGTTGTTGCAGTTGGTATGACTGTCGCACGGCTTGCCGCACTGATGACAGTGAGCAATCACATCATCTGAAATCTTTTCACCCATTCGCTGGTCAAAAACAAAATTCTTTCCGATGAATTTATTTTCCAGTCCCCTGTCTTCACAGTCGTTTGCATATTTGATGATGCCGCCTTCCAACTGGTGAACATGGGTATAGCCGTTGTGTTTGAACCATGCCGAAGCTTTCTCGCATCGGATTCCTCCGGTACAGTACATCACTATATTTTTGTCTTTGTTTCCTTTCAGAATTTCATCTTCAATGATCGGCAGTGACTCTCTGAAAGTATCCACATCGGGCGTAATTGCACCTTTGAAATGACCGACTTCTGATTCGTAATGATTCCGCATATCGATCAGTATGGTATCCGGATCTGCTGTCAATTCGTTGAATTCCTCGGCCGAAAGATGTTTTCCGCGATTGGTTACATCAAATGTATCGTCGTTCAAACCGTCTGCAAGGATTTTGTTTCTGACTTTGATTTTCAATTTCAAAAACGGAAATTCAACATCTGCTTCATCCACCGCAATATTCAGACGGACGCCTTCCAAAAATGAAATTTCGTCCAGCGTTTTTCTGAATTCTTCAAACCGATCAGCCGGAATCCCGATTTGCGCATTGATTCCTTCGTGTGCGACATAAGTCCGTCCGACAATGCCGAGTTCAAACCATTTTTGATAAAGATAATTTCTGAAAATCTGAGGATTGCCGATATGTGCATACTGATAGAAAGAAACCGTCACAAAATGAACATTTTCTTCTCTTAATTGATTCAGCAATTCCTCTTTATTCAATTTGTTCCACAGTTGCATGCTATGTTTTTTTATTGATTAAAGATGCGCAAAGGTATGCATTTGAGATTGATGATTTTGGTTTGAAGATTAATTTTTTTGTTATTTCAAACTTATGAACTCAGTCAGCTAATGTTTTACAACCGTTCA
This sequence comes from Weeksellaceae bacterium, assembly GCA_041677705.1. GTDB lineage: Bacteria > Bacteroidota > Bacteroidia > Flavobacteriales > Weeksellaceae > Moheibacter. Next base: position 3,337 of record JBAYPM010000047.1, read on the forward strand.
ATAAACTCAACAAACAGTTCTTTCAGATTCAGAAAACCTTCCAGATTCAAAGTATCTGCCGAATCCAGCGGATCGTGATAATAACCCGGGCCGCCCAAAGTGTAGGTGAAAAACGAAGGTACACCCATCAGGTAAAAAGGACAATGATCCGAATTGCAGGCTTCACCTCTTTTTTTGATTTGAGGAATTAATTTTTTCTCGGAATTGATCTGATTCAGCAATTCAAATTCTTTGGTAAAAATACTGCTGTTCACAATTTGAATTCCGTTTTCGCCGGCGCCCATGATGTCGAAATTCAACAGAAATTTAATCTGTGAAAGCGGAATCAATGGGTGCTCAACAAACCATGACGAGCCGATCAGACCGGCTTCCTCGGCTGCAAAAGCAATAAACACCAGACTGTATTTGGGTTTATGATTTGAAAAATATCGGGCGAGTTCGATCAGAAAGGCGGTTCCGCTTGCATTGTCGCTGGCGCCCCGAAAAATCGTATTGCCGACCTTTCCGAGATGATCATAATGCGCTGTAATCACAATCAGCGAATCCCGATTTTCACCTTCAATTTTTCCGATGACATTTCTTGCTTTGAAATCTTTCACAAAATTTGATTCGATGCTGTAATTGTTTATTTTTAAAACTTTTGAATAGAATTTATCGGCAATCAGAAACTCTGAAATACTGTCCTGTTCAAGCGAAAGCGATGCAGTCAGTTTGTCTTTTGTAAAAAAGAATATTGCTCGGTCACGATTCTCATCCGGCCGATAAAAATTTGGCCAGTCTTTGTAATAGCTGCCGATCGAATCGATTTCAAACCGATAAGGCGGAAAGACAATATGTTTCTGACTTTGAGATTTCATGTCTTCCGAGATGAACTCGGTCAGTTTCTGTTTTGAAGTCAGCGCCTCTGAAAATTTGACCGGATCAAACAGATAGAGATCGCGTTCGAAATATTTCTGTGATTTTGAATTGGGTTTGACCAGAAAATCGATTCCGTATTTCAGTTCCTCTCCGTTGATTTTTAATTCTGCATCTTCAATGACATTGATTGGCATTGTAAATTCCTGAAAATAAGAATCTCCAATCTTTTCCAAACCGATTTCATTAAATTGAGTCGCCACATAATCGGCTGCTTTTGACATTCCGCCGTTGACATAGCCGCGACCCGAAAATTCATCTGAAGTCAGTTCCCGGATCACAGTTTTTGGAAAATCCAATGCAGTTGCGGTTTGCTGCGCATTGATCATTTGAGACTGAATCAGCAGAAGAAAAACAAACAGTGAAACAAAAGAAAAGAATTTCAAGATTTTAAATTTTGAATGACGAAGTTATAAAATCAAAATTGATTTCAGCGGTCAAAGATTCCCGAAATAAACCGATCTTCTTTTTATATTTATCAAAAATTAAATCAAAACCCACATGGCACTGATCAGAGAGTTAAACGGAAATACACCCGAATTTGGAAACGATTGTTTTTTGGCGGAAACTGCCGTAATCATCGGTGATGTCTTAACCGGTGATGAATGCAGCATTTGGTACAATGCGGTTTTGAGAGGAGATGTCAATTCGATTCGTATCGGGAATCGGGTGAACATTCAGGACAATGCGATGGTTCACTGCACTTATCAGAAGACACAAACCATCATCGGAAACAATGTTTCTGTCGGCCACAATGCAGTGGTTCACGGTTGTTTGCTTCACGACAATGTTTTGGTCGGCATGGGCGCGATCATTATGGACAATTGTGAGGTCGGTTCTTTTTCGATCATTGCAGCCGGTGCGGTTGTCACCCAGAATACACAGATTGGTGAAGGTGAGATATGGGCAGGAATTCCGGCCAAAAAAATCGGTTTGGTTTCAAAAGAGCTCAAAGAAGGCGAAATCCAAAGAATTGCAGCCAATTATGTAAAATACAGCGGTTGGTATAGCTGCTATCAGTAAAAAAAATGAAAAAAACGATTTCGGGCTGAAAATTCCAAACTAATTTTGTACATTATTTCAGAGACCAAAAGGTGAATTTAACTACAAAGAAGGTTTCCATCGCCGGTCTGATTATAGCCCTGGGAATCGTTTACGGTGATATCGGAACTTCGCCGCTTTACACAATGAATGCGATCATCAGAGGTCGTGTCGTGGATGAATTGCTTGTCGTAGGTGCTGTTTCTCTGGTCATATGGACGCTGACGGTTCAGACCACGATCAAGTACGTCTGGCTGACGCTGAAGGCGGACAACAAAGGGGAAGGAGGTATCTTTTCGCTTTATGCACTGGTAAGAAAATATTCAAAGAAAATCATGCTGATTGCAATGATCGGAGGCGCCGCATTGCTTGCTGACGGCCTGATCACGCCTGCGATCACTATCACTTCCGCAATCGAGGGAATCGGTCTGGACGAGTCTGCGACGGTCACTCTGGTACTGTTTATACTTGTGATCCTGTTTTCTCTGCAGCAGTTCGGCACCCGTTCTATCGGAAAACTTTTTGGCCCGGTCATGCTGATCTGGTTCCTTCTGATGGCGATAATCGGTCTGATTCATATTGCAGACGATTTTCATATTTTTAAAGCAATCAACCCTTATTACGGAATCAAACTGCTGATAGCCGAACCAAAAGGCTTTTGGATACTGGGAGCAGTATTTTTGTGTACTACCGGAGCAGAAGCGCTCTACTCGGATTTGGGGCATTGCGGCAAAAAAAACATACATATGTCCTGGATATTTGTCAAAACCTGTCTGATACTGAATTATACGGGTCAGGGCGCATGGCTGCTCCATAATCATCTCGGCGAGGTGCTGCCCGCAGGCGTCAATCCGTTTTTTCAGATTATACCTGCAAATTTTAGGGGGATCGGAATACTGATCGCCGCCTTTGCAGCCATCATTGCATCTCAGGCACTGATTACAGGTGCGTTCTCTATCATCAGTGAAGCGATGAAACTGAATCTCTGGCCAAAATTCAAAGTTTCTTATCCGAGTCGCGAAATCGGACAATTGTATATTTCAACCATCAACTGGGCATTGTTTGCCGGCTGCTCGATGATCGTACTGTCGTTCAGAAGTTCGGAGGCAATGGAAGGTGCCTACGGTCTTTCAATCACCATTACGATGATCATGACATCGATACTGTTTTCTTATTATATGTATGTAAAACGCTATCCGAAATTCTGGATCGGTTTGTATCTGGTGGTCTATATGACGATAGAGCTCTCGTTTCTGACCGCCAATCTTGAAAAATTCGGACATGGCGGCAATGTGACCATCTTTATCGGAAGCGTGCTGTTTGCGGTAATGTTTGTATGGAATCGCGCCAGAAAAATCAGAAACAGACACGTTGAATTTGTGCCGATTTCATCTTATGTGCCGATACTCAGAAAATTATCAAAAGACAAATCGGTACCCAAATATGCCACCCATTTGGTATATCTGACCAGTGCTGACAATCCGAAGGAAATCGAACACAAGATCATCTATTCAGTCCTCTACAAAAGACCGAAACGGGCTGATATCTATTGGTTTGTACATGTCAATGTGGTCGATCATCCGCATACCACCGAATATAGTGTGGAGACGATAGTGCCAAACGAAATCATAAGGATAGAATTCAGACTCGGTTTCAAAGTTGAGCACAGGATACAGCTGATGCTGAGAAAGGTTTTTGAAGAAATGGAAGAAAAAAAGGAAGTGGTCATCAAAAGCAGATACGATTCGCTGGTTGACGAGGACATACCGGGTGATTTCAGATTTGTGGTCATTGAGAAATTTCTTTCAAAAGAAAATGAGCTTCCCATGTTTGACCGGGTCGTGATGAAAGCTTATTTTCTGCTCAAACAGATCAGCTTGTCTGAAGAGAAAGGATTCGGACTTGATCCATCCGATGTCACGCTCGAGAAATTTCCGCTGGTTCTTTCTTCTCCGTCAAACCTTCGGCTGAAAAGGATTCGTTAAATTCAGTTTTGTAATTTGAAACTGAGATATGGAGATATAAAAAAATCCCGTTCGAAAATTTCCGAACGGGATTTTTTATGGTTTTTATTTAAGATTAATTTTTAATCAGTTTTTTTGTGATTTTGCCTTCAGGTGTATTGATCACAATCACATAGATGCCGGTTGAGAGGCTGCTTACATCAACAGTTGCTCTTTTGTTTTTCAGATCGATATCTGACTGATAAACCGTTTTTCCGGTCAGATCCTGAATGCTGACAAATGAATCCTGATAAGCTTTGTCGGTCAGTATATAGAATTCGCCTTTGGTCGGATTCGGATACAGACTGAGTTCAGAATTGATGAGTTCGCTTGTTGCCATATTGGTACAGTCCAGTACATTGGTTGGCGGCATATCAAATGCTTCGGTACCGTCAGAACGGCTGTTGCTGCTTCCCTGGCTTGCGCTGTATCCCAGACCTCTTTTTGCAAATGCTTTCCATATATGGCACTGGTTTACACCGCCGTTGTTGTTGATGTCAGCCTGCAGGATTGCGTTTCTTCCGTCCACAAATCCGGGTTTGCACGGCTGGAGTTTCATACCGTCTATTACCAGTTGCATGGCTACATTATTTCCGCCGTTTCCAAAATAGAAATCAGGACTGAAACCGTATAAATCAACCATTTCCCAGGTCATTTCCCACAGCATGGTTGCCCATACATAACCGACTCCGTGCGGAACGGCTGCTGTTTTGATGGTATTGTAGGTAGAAGGATTGATCGACATATCGGTGGAATATCTTGTCGGTCTGATTCCCACACCGTTTGTCGGTTGAGAAACTACATAAGTTCCGATTCCTCTGCCATCTGCTCCCTGATCGCCGGTATTCATGGTCATAACCAGTCCTGCATAGTCGGACCAGCCTTCGCCCATCTGTTCCTCGTTGTTCAGACAGCCTGAAGTATTCGGACCTCCGGTCAGTCTGTTTGAGATTCCGTGGGTATATTCGTGAGCCATCACGCCGGAGTCGAAAGTACCGTCTTTGTATCCGTCCCAGTGTCCGTCTTTTGGAATCGAACCTTCAAGGTTTGTTCCGCTGAGTATGGCAGCCATAATCGGGTTACCATCTGTATCTCTGATCATTACAGAAGGAATGGTAATGGTAGGATCGCTACCGCCCATTGCAATTGGAGCGCCGGCCACATTGTTGACCATTACCACTGCAAGTGCGCCTGCATTTTGCGCTTTTTTCACTTTGACTACGAAGTCGCACTGACCTCTTTTGATCATAACGATTTTTCCGTTCAGCTCAGATGCATTGGTTACAGCTCCGCAACCGTCATTGGGATCAGCGCTTCCGCCGGTATTGTCATTTTTTATAACCGCCAGATTTTTAACAAGCGGAGGATTGGGAAGCGCACCCCCAAAACTTGCCTGCACACCGTCATAATTTCCCTGATGAGCGCCCGGTGTGGTAACAGAAAACAGATGACTGTCTCCCTCATTTGAAGTCCACATAAACATAATCATATACGGATTACCGCCGTCTGCAGGTGTACCAAACATAGCGTTGTTCATACTGCCCATTGCTTCGCCGGTCTGACCGAAAGCCCAAACCTGATCGGTCTGAAGACCTCCGTTTCCGTAATTGTTCACCTGGAAGTTTCCGGCAGGTTCTGTAAATCCGTACTGATACCACAAATCGTGCATGATGTTGTTGATAAAAAACAGATTGGTGGTCGATGCATCTGCACTTTCATACAGATTTCTTGTAAAATCAATCGGAAAATCAAATGTGAGTGAAGATCCGCCTTCGGCAAATCCGTGGAAAGTATAAGAACCTCCGTTGTACAGCCAGTTGAGCCCTTCACTGTGCTGGTCATTTACAGCGGTCACATTGTTTCCCTGAGTATTTGTGTATTCTGGACCTGCAGCACCGTTTGTATCATGCCATCCGAATGGAGAAGCAGTCGGATCGGCAGGATTGCTTACCAAAGTCCGTTCTCCAAAAGTAGGTGCTTCGATTGGCGGATCATAAACACGATAAGAAGCACCGTCTGCCATGGTGTTGGCTGCAAACTGTGCATTCAGCCACTGGACTTGTTCAGACTGTTTGAATTTGGTCATCGGATTGTCATATGAATCATCCTCAAATTCGCAGCTGAGCAACTGGTTGAATTTTGAATAGATTTCACCGGTCTGCGCATTGGCAATCACTTCCATTATCTTCAGCTGACCGTCTTCCATAATTCTCAAATGGGTGATCCAGCTCAGATTCAGCTTACCGTCTTCGGTCGGGAAATACATCAGTTTGCTTCCAAAATTTTCATCATAAAAAGCGGTCTGATTCAGTGTGTAACCCATGTTTTGGGCAATCACAGCAGAAATTGAATTCAAATCATTGTTTGCATTCTGATTTCCTATTCTTTGATGAATATTTGATTCGAATGTCTGGGTCATATAAACCACTTTACCGTCCGTGATTGCAAAATTTGCAATTGCATTGTAAATCGGATAACCTGCGAGATTCTGCTGAACATACGCATACTCAATATTTGTTTTCTGATCTGTGTAATTGGTCTGCACCGTCAGATCATTCAAATCGGATGTTTTCAAGTTCAAATTAGATGACTCAGCTGTCAAATAATTTTTGGTCAACGTCAGTATTTGCGACTCCTGGGCCCAAATATTTATGGACAAAAGAGTACACAATACTGAAAAATAAATTTTGTTCATGTGTGATAATTTTTGGATGAATCAGTAAATGTAGAAAAAAAATATTATTCCGCATTTACAGTTTTCTTATTACTTACCAACCAAAGACCGATAAATGTTAGCAAACCGTTCAGAACAATGAGTTCTACACCGATTCTGTAATCTGTGAAAACGACAAACAATTCGTTGATCAGATAAGTAACCAGCGGCGCGATGAGTGCAACGCTTATAATTGTGTATTTGATGGATATGGTTCGTTTTGTGAATATTCCAAATGCAAATAGCCCCAACAGCGGTCCGTAGGTATAGCCGGCTATGTTCATTATCAGATAGACGATTGATTTGTCATTGATCCATTTAAAAATCATAATCATCAGGAAGAAAATCAGTGTAAAGGTCAGATGGACAGAAATTCTGGTTTTCTTTTTTTGTTTTTCGGTTAATTTTATATTGTCATTCATTTTCAGTAAATCCACGCAAAAAGAGCTGGTCAGCGAAGTTAGTGCGCCGTCTGCCGATGGAAACAAGGCGGAAATCAGTCCAATGATAAAGATGATAGCAATAAATCCGGGGAAGATACCCTGAAGCGAAAGCGCCGGAAAGATATCGTCGCCCATGATATTGCTGATTTCACCCGCTTCATTTTTAAAACCAAAAACGCCCTCACCATAAACAGCACCGTTCTGCATCGCATACAGATAAAGCAGCCCGCCCAAAAACAGAAATGCAAAATTCACGATCAAAAGCGTTGAAGCAAAAGTCAACATATTCTTTTTTGAATTGGTTAAGTTGTCAACACTGATGTTTTTTTGCATCATTTCCTGATCCAGGCCGGTCATACCGATGGTGATAAACATTCCGCCCACAAGTGTTTTCAGAAAGAAAGTAGCAGAATTTGTATCAAAATTCATCAGATGGGTATAATTGTATTCAGCAATTTTGTTGTAACCTTCAGAAAATGACATATCCAGCTGAGTCAAAATATAAATGATACAGACCACAAGACTGAGCAGCATAAAGGTCGTTTGCAGCGTATCGGTCACCACAATGGTTTTGACGCCGCCTTCATAAGTATAGAGAACGATCATCAGCAATATAATAAAGGTGGTCAGCCAGAACGGAACATTGATTTGATCCAACAGGAAAATCTGGAGTACGTTGATTACCAAAAACAGTCGTGCAGTGGCGCCGATGCTTCTTGAAATCAGAAAAAATATCGATCCGGTTTTGTGTGCTTCCACATTGAAGCGTCTGCCCAGATAGGTATAAATCGAAGTCAGATTCATTTTGTAATAGAGCGGCAGCAGCACAAAGGCGACAATGAAATAACCGAGAAAGAATCCGATCACCATCATATAGTATTCAAATCCGCCGTACACATAATCGGTACCGGTGAGTTTTCCGACCGTGCCCGGAACCGAAATAAAGGTCACACCGCTCAGGCTGGTTCCAATCATACCAAAGGCCACCAGCCACCATTTGCTCTTTCGGTTTCCGATAAAGAACGATTGGTTATCTGAATTTTTACTGACTCGGTATGAGATGAATAATAAGGCGAAAAAGTAGATGACTACAAACAGAAGAATGATATTGGAATTCATATCTCATTTTAAATTTCGTTCAAAAATACTACTTTTGGACGAATGAATTATCCGAGTAAGATATTGGAAAAAGCAGTCGATGAAATGGCCAGCCTGCCGGGCATTGGCCGAAGAACTGCACTGAGACTGGTTTTGCACATGCTGAGCCGTCCCGCATCACAAACCGAAAATTTGGCTGAGTCTTTGGAAAATTTGGTGCACGAAATTAAATTTTGTGAAAAATGCCATATGATTTCAGATGAAATCGTCTGTCAAATCTGCACAAATCCGCATCGAGATACTTCGGTGATCTGTGTGGTCGAAGATGTGAGAGATGTAATGGCAATTGAAAATACAGGTCAGTACCGAGGTCTGTTTCATGTGCTCGGCGGCAGAATTTCACCGATAGACGGAATCGGACCGGCACAATTGAATATAGAATCGCTTTCAAATAGAATTAAAGAAGAGGCTATCAGTGAGGTGATTTTTGCGCTGAGTTCGACCATGGAAGGAGACACCACTTCGTTCTATCTGTACAGAATTCTGAGAGACAGCGGTGTGAAACTGTCTGTGATCGCGCGCGGGATCGGAGTGGGAGACGAACTCGAATATGCTGATGAAGCCACTCTGGTACGGTCGATCCAAAACCGTATTCCTTATGAGGAATCGACATTGAAAGGTTAAAACTTTCGAAATAAATCTTTGATTATGATTTCAGTGATAATCCCGATTTACAATTCAGAAAGCAGCATTGAAGCTGCGCTGGATTCGATATTGAATCAATCCTGGAAAGGAAAATTTGAAATCATTGTCATCAATGACGGTTCGACTGACAACAGTGCTGAAATTATCCGAAAATATATTGATGAACATCCTGATTGGGATATACAACTGATCGATCAGCAGAATCAGGGTGTTTCGGCTGCAAGAAACAAAGGGATGAAACTTTCAAAGGGCGAATACATTGCATTGCTTGACTCGGATGATGTCTGGCTGCCTGGGAAAATTGAAAAACAAATGAATCTTTTTGAAATAAGACCCGAAATTGATTTTCTGGCAACCGCAAGAAACAATCAAAAGTTGCTTTATCCCTATAATTCAAAATCGGATTTGGCGGAAGTGACATTTAAAAAACTGCTGATCAGAAATGAAATCACGATTCCTTCTGTGATTTTCAAACGAAAGATTCTGGACAATACCGGTTATTTTCAGGAGAGGCAGAATCATGCAGAAGATGTTGATTTTTATCTCCGAATTTCAGAAAACAACAAAATGTATATACTCACCGAAAGTTTGATCACTGCGGGCGGAGGCAAAAGGACTTTTGGTGAATCCGGCCTTTCTGCCGATCTGAAAAAAATGGCGGAAGGTTATCGCAGCAATTTGAACCGACTGCACAAAGCAGGAAGAATCAACAGATTTCAATTGATTGGATACAAAATTTATTATCGTTTAAAATATTTAGTTTTGCTTTTGAGAACTGCATTTTACAAATTATTCAAAAAGCAATGAAATCCGATTTATGGACAATTCACAAAAAATACTGATCAGCGGAGGTGCCGGTTTTATCGGCAGCAGTCTTGCATTGCGGTTGATCGAATTGGGGCACAGTGTCAGAGTACTCGACAATTTGTCTGCACAGATTCACGGAAACGATGCAGAAAAATTTTCACCGCTTTATCTTTTGATCAAAGACAAAGTTGAATTTATCAAAGGTGATGTGACCAACCGTTCGGATTGGGAAAAAGCGATTGAAGGAACTGATGTGATCGTCCATCTGGCGGCTGAAACCGGAACCGGTCAGTCGATGTACCGGATTGAAAAATACAGTCATGTGAACAGTGACGGCACCGCTTTGATGTATGATGTGCTGGTCAACCGGCCGAATGCTGTAAAAAAAGTGGTACTGGCATCTTCAAGAGCAGTTTACGGCGAAGGAAAATATGAGCATCCCGATTTGGGAATTGTATATCCAAAATCCAGAAATCCAAAAGATATGGAAGCCGGAATTTTTGATTTGATCGGTGATGACCGAAAAATCCTGAAACCGCTTCCGACCGATGAAGATTCAAAAATCAGTCCTGCATCTGTGTATGCGGTGACCAAATTCAATCAGGAACAGCTGACTGAAACCGTCTGCGATTCCGTTGGGATTGATTATGTGATTCTCAGATATCAGAATGTGTACGGCGCCGGACAGTCGATGAAAAACCCGTACACCGGTATACTTTCGGTATTTTCGACCCAGATTATCAGTGGAAAGAAAATCAATGTATTTGAAGACGGGCTGCCTTCACGCGATTTTGTTGAAGTCAGCGATGTGGTGGATGCGACCGTCAGAAGTGTTTTTTCAGAAAAAGCAAACCGGAACATCATCAATGTGGGAACCGGAAAACCGACTACAGTTATCGATGTGGCAGAAGCGCTGATGAATGCATTCGGAAAAAGGACCGAACTGGAAATCAGCGGCGATTTCAGAATCGGAGATATCAGATACAATGTGGCGGATCTGAACAAAATGAAACTACTGCTCGGATTTGAACCCAAAATCGGATTTGAAGATGGAATCAAAAAATATGCGGATTGGGCGGTCAGACAGGAGTTGGGCGAAAATCTGTATGAACAGTCGCTCAGGGAAATGAACGAAAAAGGGCTTTTCAGAAGATCATGAAATTGAAGGAAAAAAATATACTTTTTATTTCTGCCAGTTTTTTCAATTATGAAAAAGCAGTGATCAGCAGTATTCAGGAAATGGGTGCGACGGTTGATTTTTTTGATGAGCGCCCTTCAAATTCAGGGTTGACAAAAGGAATCATCAGGGTATATCCGAAATTGATTCAAAAAAAGATTGATGATTGGTATGATTTGATTCTCAGACATTCTGACAATAAAAAGTATGATTATTTTTTACTGATCAAAGGCGAAAGCGTACCCTTTTCGTTTTTGGAGACATTTAAAAAAAGACACCCCGAAACCACGACGATTTTTTATTCGTACGACACGGTAAAGGAATATCCGAGAATGTTGAAACTGTTTCCGTATTTTGACCGGAAATTCAGTTTTGAACCGGCGGATGTGCTCAATTACGATTTCAGACTGAGACCGCTTTTTTATCTGAATGATTATCTGAAAACCGATCAAAAAAGCAAATTCAAACATGATCTTGTCTTTGTGGGCAGCGCACATACTGACCGATATCGGATCGGTGAGGCGGTGAGATCAATTCTGGACAATCGGAAAAGGAAAAGTTATTTTTACTATTATTCGCCCGGAAAACTGCTTTTTTATCTGAAAAGGATTTTTGACAAAAACATGAAGTCTTTTGATGTAACTAAATTGAGTTTTGAAAAACTGAGTCATCATCAGATTGCTGAGATTTATGAAGAATCTTTTTCGGTGCTTGACATCAACAAACCCTTTCAGTTCGGTATCAGCATGCGGACTTTTGAAACTTTGGCCAGCGGCCGAAAATTGATGACGACAAATCCCGAAATCAGATTTTATCCTTTTTACAGTTCAAACAATGTGCTGATCATCGATCGAGAGAAAATTGAAATTCCTGACCAATTTTTTGAAACCGATTTTGAGCCAACCGATGCTGAGTTCAAACAAAGACTTTCTGTTGGCAATTGGATTGAAAGTCTGTTTTTGAATGAAAATGATGATTACTGGGATTCGGTCATTGAGAATTATAAAAAATCAAACCAATAAAAAAAGCGGAACAGTTTCCGCCAATAATTGAAAACTGATTCAACTCCAATACGGAATGAATCGGCTGTATCATTAAAAAATCAAAAGAAAATTATTCTTCGATTTCCACTTTTTCTTCTTCTTTCAAATCTGGAGACTGTTCGCTGTCGGTAGCTGGATCTTCGGTAGAGACTTCGGTCGGTTCTTCTGCTGCTGCAGCGGGTTCTTCAGTTGCTTTTGCGTTTTGATTGACTTCTTCCATATTTCCGTCGTGGGTCACTGGCAACACGCCTTTGTTTCCACCCGGCTTGAGATTACAGGCAGTCAGTAAAAATAAAACTGCAATTAAAAGTCCTAATTTTTTCATTATGATAATTTTTTTAATTCTTTAAATTTCTACAAACTTAATTTAATTCTGCAATTTTTTGAACTCCTCCAAGCGTTTTATCGCCGATTTTCACCAAAATTTTTGTTCCGAGCGGCAAAAACACATCCAATCTGGAGCCAAATTTAATAAATCCGTATTCATTTCCGGCATTTGCGGTGTCACCTTCTTTTGAATAAAGCACAATCCTTCTTGCAACCGCACCTGCAATCTGTCTGAAAAGGATATGATTTCCATTTTCTGCTTCGACCACAACTGTAGTTCGTTCATTCAAAACAGAAGATTTTGGATGAAAGGCAACCAAATATTTTCCGGGATGATATTTTGTATAAACCACTTTACCCGAAACCGGGTATCGGTTGACATGTACATTGAGCGGCGACATAAAGATCGACAGCTGTATGCATCTTGTATTCAGGAATTCTGTTTCTTCAACTTCTTCGAGTACCACCACCTTTCCGTCAACCGGCGCCACGATGTCTTTTGGGCCGAAGTTTCCGATACGATCAGGATTTCTGAAAAACCAGACGATGAAACCGTAAAATATCCAAACCAGCGCAATCAGAATGATCGACCAGGGCGACGGAATATAGGAAACGATCAAAAAATTGATGATTACAAACAAAAATCCAAAGCCGAAAAGTATGTTTCTGCCTTCTTTGTGTAGCTTCATAAAAACTGATTAATTAACAGGTACAAATATACCATTGGAATCACAAATATAAAACTGTCGAGCCGATCAAGAAATCCTCCATGTCCGGGCATCAGTTTTCCGCTGTCTTTGACATCAAAATATCTTTTCAGTTTTGATTCGACCAGATCGCCCACAGGCGCAAAAACTGCGACGATGGCACCGATGATCAGCCAGTTTATCCTGTTTTCGGGAAACAGATATTTGTAAAAAATAAAACCGGTGAGCAGTGTAAATACAAATCCGCCGACAGCGCCTTCCCAGGTTTTTCCGCCCGAAATTTTTGGCGCCAATTTGTGTTTTCCCCACAGACTGCCGACCACATAGGCCATGATATCGCTGATCCAGATCAGAATAAAAATAAACAGGATTTCGTTGCTGACAATGGTTTTTCCAAGATCAAATGAGGTCTTCGGAATGGTCAGTGCCAGTGAAAACGGAACTGCGATATAGGCGACCGAGATGGTTGCTTTCCCAAAATCAATCTTGAGTTCGTCGGTCGAAAACATGATGGTGAAACATGCAAGAAGGAAAAGAACCGGTCCTGCAAAACTCAGTGAGTCAGTGACAAATGCATTTTGCTGTTCAAACAGAAATTTTGAAAAATAATAGAAAATTCCGACAGAAACCAGAAATACGATTGCGATATGCAGTTTTGAAAATTCAGTGATTTTCACAAATTCGATCAGGCAAAGCACCATGAACAGTGCCATCAGTCCTGCAAAAAGCCAGGGGCTGCCGGTGGTTCCCAAAACGATGAGTCCGATATAGACCAGGCCAGAAATGATGCGTGGCATTAAATCTTTCATTTGTTTTCTTCGGCTAAAATTAGATAGATATTTTTGTGGTTTGAAGAAACCTGGAGATCGTGCATATTTTTTCCTCTGATCGATGAAATATTGGATGGGATATCGTCCTTTTTTGCAAATTTCAGTCTGGTAAGCGCCTCGCTCACATTTGATACGAACTGTGCCGGAGTCGCATATACGATGATATTTCCGGGCATTTCTTCGTGTTTTCTTCCGTTTGTTTTGTGTGATGAGAGCATGATGGATCCGTCAAATGCAACCAGATATTCGCATTTGATAAAAGCAAAATCAGCCTTATGGTTAAAATGGTTGCAGTGTTTAATATTCAGACGATTGAGCAGTGATTTCAATTCTTTGTCAAAACAGATAACTTCTCCTGCATTTTCATTGATCACAATTTCATTCAAATGCTGAAGCACTGTCTGTTCATTTTCGGAATAAAAGAACATACCTCCGCCCGAAATGAAGTTTTTTGTGAATTGTACATCGATGGGATCTTTCTTGGTAAAAGTTACAAATTCAAACTCATTATCCTCTTTCTCTGACGAATCGGGAGTTGCGCCTAAAATCTGTTTTATTTTCTTCCACATACTCATTTGCTGATGAGGTTATGCGAAATTAGTTAAATAAAATCAATCTATTTCAATGTCAGATTAATTTATCACAATGTTATTAACCGGTTTCGCCTGTTGATAAACTGATCAGGAGGCTGTCTGAGAAATGATATTGCCCGGAGGTTCAATATTGCTGTTCTCTTCAAACTCCCTCTCACCAAATATTTCCACTAAATCATCTCTAAAGATAACTTCTTTTTCAAGCAGTTTTTTTGCAAGCTGATCAAGTTGGTTTCTGTGGCTGGTTAAGATGTCCTGTGCGCGCTGGTACTGGGTTTCTATTATTTTTGAAATTTCTTCGTCAATGATTTTTGCGGTTTCCTCACTGTAAGGTTTGTTGAAACCGTATTCGTTCTGACCGCTTGAATCGTAATATGAAATATTTCCGATCTTATCGTTCAAACCGTAAATGCTCACCATTGCGGTTGCCTGTTTGGTCACTCTTTCCAAATCGCTGAGTGCACCGGTCGAAATATCGCCAAAGACGACTTTCTCTGCTGCTCTTCCGCCCATTGTGGCAGCGAGTTCGTCAAGCATCTGTTCGGTGGTGGTGATTTGCCTTTCCTCGGGCAGATACCAGGCGGCACCCAATGATTTTCCTCTCGGAACGATGGTGACTTTCACAAGCGGTGCCGCGTGTGGAAGCAACCAGCTTACAGTGGCGTGTCCAGCTTCATGATAGGCGATTCGTTGCTTTTCTTTTGGTTTGATCAGTTTTCCTTTCTTTTCGAGTCCGCCGATGATACGGTCAACTGCGTCAAGGAAATCCTGCCTTTCGATTTTGTCTTTATTTTTTCTTGCCGCAACCAGCGCAGCCTCATTGCATACATTTGCAATATCGGCACCGCTGAATCCGGGTGTCTGTTTGGCAAGGAATTCCGAATCCACATCTTCACCGAGTTTGAGTGGTTTCAGATGGACCTCAAATATTTGTTGTCTTTCTTTCAATTCGGGCAGATCCACATGAATCAGTCGGTCAAAACGGCCTGCACGCATCAAAGCTTTGTCAAGTATATCTGCACGGTTCGTTGCAGCCAGCACGATCACATTGGTGTTGGTGCCAAAACCGTCCATTTCGGTCAGCAGCTGATTCAGTGTATTTTCTCTTTCGTCATTTCCGCCGGTGAAATTATTTTTTCCTCTTGCGCGTCCGATGGCATCAATCTCATCGATAAAGATGATCGCAGGTGATTTGTCCTTTGCATTTTTAAACAAGTCTCTAACACGCGAAGCACCGACACCGACAAACATTTCGACAAAATCAGAACCCGAAAGCGAAAAGAAAGGAACCTTTGCTTCGCCTGCAACTGCTTTTGCGAGCAATGTCTTTCCGGTGCCCGGAGGGCCGACCAGAAGTGCGCCTTTTGGAATTTTGCCACCGAGTTTTGTGAATTTTTCAGGGTTTTTCAGGAATTCAACGATTTCCTCAACTTCTTCTTTTGCGCCTTCCAGTCCGGCTACATCTTTGAATGAAACCTTGACCTTGTCATTTTCGTCAAAAAGTTTTGCTCTTGATTTTCCAATATTGAAAATCTGGCCGCCGGGACCGCCGCCAGCAGCACCGATCCGCCTGAACATAAAGAACCAGAGCGCACCGAAAATCAGTATCCAGATCATAATTGACCAGAAGAAATTACCGAATTTATCGGGTGGAATATTGGTGTATTTTGTATTCAGATTTTTTTCTTTGATCGACTGTTCAATGTCTTTTTCAAAGTTTGCATTGTCGGCAACAATAAATGAGTATTGAGGTGCAGCCTGTGAAAAGGCAGGAAGATTGCCGGTGTTTTCTTTTTCAAACTCTTTGAATTTGTCGAGTTTCATCGCTTCGGCAGTCAGAAAGACATCTACCCGGTTTTCTTCAAGATTCAGCCGTACATTTTTGACATATCCTTCGTCCAGATATTCAAAAAATGTATTTCGATCCAAACGCTGGGTTTCGTTGGCCATATTGCTTGAAAAGAACCAAAAGGCAAGCAGCGACATACCGACAACCGCATAGATCCACATCGGATTGAAGGAGCTGCCGGTAGGCTTCCTGTCGTTGTTGTTTGCGGGTCTGTTTTTATTTTTATCGTATTTATCCAATTTCTTTTTTTTAATCTGTTATTGAAATCTGTCTGGCATCACCCCACAGGCTTTCCAAATCGTAAAACGCTCTGTATTCTCTCTGAAAAATGTGAACGATCACTGTTGTGTAATCCATCAAAATCCACTGCGCATTTTCAACTCCTTCTGTGTGCCAGGGTCTTTCGCCTGAATTTTCTCTTACTTTTCTTTCGACGGTTGCCGCAATCGAAGCGGCGTGCGTATTTGAATTACCGGTACACAAAATAAAATACTCGCAAAAAGTATTTTCAATTCCGGTCAGATCCAAAACTACGATGTCTTCACCCTTGATGCTCTGTATTGAATCGATGATATTATCTATCAGTGTTTTCGAGTCAGTCTTTTTTCTCATTCAAAACTTTATAATTTGTAAAAATAGTGAATAATCAGCTAATGTATTAACTTTTGAAATATCTTTGAAGCTGCCAATTGCAATTTTAGGTCAGGCCAATGGAAATTCATTATTACAAGTCAATTTCAAACACCAATTCCACTCTGCTTGAGTTATCCAAAAAAAGTGCCAAATCGTGGACTGCGATTTGGACCGACAATCAGACGCAGGGCAGGGGATATGCCGGAAACAGATGGAATGCCGAACCCGGACAGAATATCGCGCTCAGTCTGCTGATAATCAACGAACTGAATTATGGTGATCTGGTGTTTTTCAACCAATGGGTTTCAAATTGTGTGGCTTCGGTTTTGAAAAGGCTGACAGCCGATGTTTTTGTAAAATGGCCGAATGACATCATAGCGGCTGACAAAAAGCTTTGCGGCATACTGATCGAGACCAGGCGGTCGGGAAATCAGATGTTTATCGTGACCGGCATTGGTTTGAATGTGAACCAAACCAATTTTGAAAGCCATCCGAAAGCGGCTTCTTTGGGATTGATTTGCGGTCGTAAATTTGATTTGGAGGAAATTTTGTCAGGTCTGCTGACAACTTTGGAAGAAAATTATCATCTGGTTGAAAACCGGGATTGGGAAAAGATTTCGAAAAACTATATTTCATCGCTTTACCGGAGAGATATCAGGAGTTTATTCCGTTCGGACGAAGGTGAATTTGAGGCGGTCATCCGTTCTGTCAGCGACAGAGGAGAACTGATCCTTGAACTCACTGACGGCAGTTTTCGGAATTTTGCACATAAGTCGATTGAGTTGGTCTATTGAGGAGGGGTGATTATTTTGTGTCTTTGAGTAATAATATCATTAAAAAATTTGTGTGATTAAAAAACAATTAATAAGATTAAATACAGTGTTTTTTAAGAATTGTATCCAGTCGTGTCCGACAAAGATTTAAGACCGCTTCGCTTTTAGACAAAAGACATGAGATAGTTTTGTAAAACCTTATTAATCATACTGATTTAAGGAATGAGTAAATTTTTTTTCATTTAAAACGACAATTACTCCATCTCAAGATATGATTATCGGGTTTAAAACATAACTTATTGATTTTGATTAATATATTCAATATTTCTTAATTTTTAATCGGACAATAGTGAT
>JBAYPM010000048.1:0-19215 GCA_041677705.1 Weeksellaceae bacterium
GACAGCTTCAGCAATTTCAACCTTTGATTTTGACTCGAGTGTATCGCGGCAAACAATCCGGTTGTCCTCATTGTCATCCGCAATCAGTATTCTCAACCCATTCAGACAGTTGCCGTCAACTGTGTTTTTGACGGTTTGGCTCCTGATATTTTCAACCGATCCTTTTGGTAATGAAACAAGAAAAGAAAATTTGCTTCCGAGTCCGACCTCGCTCTCAATCAGAATTTTTCCGCCCATCAGTTCCACCAGCTGTTTGCTGATGCTCAGCCCCAGACCGGTTCCGCCAAATTTGCGGCTGTCGCTCGAATGTGCCTGTGAGAAACTGTCAAAAACAGAATTGATTTTGTCGGCAGGAATCCCTATGCCGGTGTCTATGACTGAAAATTTAAGCAGGTTGCTGTTTTCGTCATTTGACACCGAATTGATTTCAATCTGAACAGAACCCTTCTCGGTGAATTTAATCGCATTTCCGGCCAAATTCATCAACACCTGATTGAGTCTCATCGGATCACCGACCGAGGCTTCGGGAACATCTGCAGAAACCGTTGAAAATATCTCAATTCCTTTGTCTGCGGCTTTTTGTTTGAAGATTGCCACCACCTGTTCCGCCAGTTCCCGAATTGAAAAATCAATGGTTTCAAGCTCCATTTTTCCTGCCTCAACCTTTGAAAAATCAAGGATATCATTGATGATATGCAATAAATTTTCTGATGATTTTTTGACACCGTTGAGATATTTTTTTTGTTTTTCTTCCAATGGCGAATCGAGCACAAGATTGGTCATCCCGATGATTGCATTCATTGGTGTACGGATTTCGTGGCTCATATTGGCCAGGAATTCTTTTTTGATCTGTTCTGAATGTTCGGCTCTTTGCTGTGCTTTTTTGGTTTTGTTTCGTTCTCTTACAGCGATCAGCGAAAACAACAGCAAGCCGCCAACGGTGGCAAAAGAGGCGTTTCGAATGTGCCTCTGCTGAATATCTTTCTTTTCGCGTTCGGCTTTTGCGGTTGCTTCTTTTTTGTCAAATTCATATTGAAGCGTGGCGTGGTTTAGTTTTTTATTGTTTTCCTCATTGGTCAGACTGTCTCGGTAGGTAATGAACATTTTGTAATTTTCCAGCGAAGAAGCAAAATCTCCGGTGATGCTGTCTGCTTTTGACAGCCCTTCATAAGAAGATTTTATATATTCTTTGGTGTTCCCATAATTAAAACTAATTCTTTTTTTTTGAAAACACTCCTTAAGTTTTTATAATATTGTGTCCACTTTTTGCTGACGATTTACAGGCCAAACATTCTCAGCTGGCTTTTCAGTACATGAATCTGGGTGAGATTTATTTTGGCATCGACGATCCTGAAAAATCAGAAACTTATTTTCTGAAATCGCTTTCTTTTTATGAGGACGACAAGGAACTCAGCCGGAGGGACAAGATCATTCTTTACAGCGAATTGGGCGGATTCTATACCCGTCAGAAACGATACAGTGAAGCTTTGAAATATCTTCTGTCGGCGGTAGATATGGAAAAGAAAACCAGTCTTCCCGAAATCAGAAAAGAAACCTTTCAATATCTTTCAGAATATTATCTTGAAACCGGAGATACCGAACAGTTAAAAAAATATCTGAATCTTTCAAAAATGCTGGAAGACAGCCTCAGTCATGCAAACCGATCTGCGGTGAATGAGAATTTGAACCGAAACATTGAAAAAACAGACTTTCAAAATCAAAAAGAAAAAAAGCGAATGGCCATACTGTATCTTGGTATCCTCGCAGTCCTGCTAATTCTGATCATTCTGGTTTGGTTTTTCAGAGAAAGGTATCTCAGAGACCGATACAGACAGATCATTGAAGAGCTGCTAAGGGATGAATTATCGGTTCCGACTGAGAATTCCGAAATTTCAGAAATAGAAGCAAAAGATGAGACACCTGAAAAATCAGAGGAAGAAGAAATCCCTGAAAATTCAGAGCCGGACTCAGATGAAGAAACTGATGATGAAGAATCGGAAGAGCTTTTGGTTGAAGTGATGACCGACAAGACTTATCAGCAGATTTTGAAGAATCTTGAGAAATTTGAAAAATCAAACCGATTTTTAAAACCGGATGTTACTTTTCCGTTTCTGGTCAATTATGCAAGTACCAATTCAAGGTATCTGTCTCAGATTTTAAAGACCGAGAAATATAAAACGTTCAATCGGTACATCAATGATTTACGCATCGATTATCTGATCAAACTGCTCTATATACAGCCCAAATACGGGGAATACAAGATTGAATATCTTTCGGAAGAAGTTGGTTTTCAGTCGCGATCTGCATTTATCAATTCGTTCAAAAAGAAGACAGGGATTACGCCTTCTTATTTTATCAAGAAGTTGAAGGAGGAGTTGTGTTAAATTCCCGGCTCTCACACGGCTATAGAAACAGTGAGGGCGGAATCCGACGCTTGAATTCGGATAAACTGGAGAAGCCTATTCAGGGTTTTGAACTCTGAAATGGACACTTCTTAATTATTCAAATGAAACAGCTATGAAAATCCATTGATTAATCAGAATGAAAGCATTCATAAACTCCACTGCCTCAGTTTATCAATCGTACAAGAATCGTACAAATAAGCAAATAAAGAAAAGCGTAACAATTTAATTATAAATTAGTTACGCTTTTGTTCAGCGGAGAGAGAGGGATTCGAACTGTGTCCCAAAAAACATCATACTTACCTGATTCTTAGTGGTTTTCATTTTATGTAAAAATCATTGCCATGAAATTGCCACTATTGAACTGCAAACAGAATAAAACTGTTTTTAATACCTCTCTTACTTCCTATTGTTGAAACTGTTGCTGTTTAGCCTGTAATAATTCTCTTAAACCAAAGAACTCTCTAATCCCAGAAACAAATTTACGATTAATTCCCCAGTTTATTATGTAAAAAATGGATATTTCATTATACAATAAATACATACTGATCCTGCAGTATTCTTGTAATTATTAGAAAAGTGGATTAACTTAATCATAAGAACCAATATTGTGAGGCAATATTGATATTATTCACCAAAAAACTAATGACATGAAGGAGATTATTTACAATGAATTTTTGAAACAAATTCAAAAAGAAGAGAGCACCTTGAGCTTATCTGCAAACGACATTATTGAAGAATCGTACGGAATGATAGCATTTCTTCAAAATTTATTAAACGACTTAAAAAGTTGTGTTTTGAAAAATGGATTTCTAAACAGAGAAGTGGAAATTGATTTTTTTAGAAGGGTTAAGCCAAATATTCTGGGTAAACTGGTTTATTACAATAAGGTTTATCGAATTGAAACCATTAGGCCTGTCAATAATGGCAAAATGTACTACAATTATTTCTCGATACAATTGGCAAACCTGAAACGGGAATACATAGAACATATATGCAATTCGGATTTTTTCAGGTATTACCGATCGGGAAGAACGGACCGTGATGATATTTATTTCCGGCGTGGTCACATAAATTATTATGACGGACTCAACAGTATTGTATTCGAAATTGATCCGGCGTTCTCAACTTTCTACGACTTCAAAATCTCAAGGATTATTGCCAATGAATTACTTTACTCGTATTTGCTGACTAAGATCAATCCTGATGAAGACCCGGATATGATTTTAAAAGAGCATGGAAATTCAAAAGAGATTTTCTGGACAAACAGTAAAAATGCAATGATAGAACTGATTTACGCATTGTATGCTGCGGGGGTAATCTCTCACGGGAAAATAGGGATAAGGAAGATCGGGCTGATTTTTCAGGTTCTTTTCGGCATTCAGCTCGGCGATTTGCACCACGCATTCCACAGAATGAAAACCAGAAGCGGTTCGCGAACGGCATTTTTGGATCAACTGAAAATTTCATTGGAAGAATACATGGACAAAGATTTGTAATCCCATTTGTCTTTTTGCTTTATAGGGCGATACATCAAAAGTGTATCGCCTTTCTGGGTTTCTTCTTATCTGCCCATCTGTGTCAATTGGTAAATACAGACTAAAAATATAACCGAAAAGTTTCGGACCATCAGGGGAAGCTGTAAGCCAACGATTTATATCAATTGTAAAAATTATTAAAAAACCACTAAACCAATTGGCAGGGATTGGCTTAAAAAGACAGATGATCAAACCAATTTTGCATTACAAACTACAAAATAGAATGCAATGAACATCGACAGAATGGAGTTTCTTGCCTGGATGGAACGAATAATGAGCCGTTTTGATATCCTGTCTGAAGATATCTCCGAAACAAACAGAAAGTACACACGGATTGATGGCGAGGAATTGCTTGACAATCAGGATATATTGCAAATGCTGAAAATCAGCAACCGGACGCTCCAGCGATACCGCTCTATCGGCAAGCTCCCGTATTATACGATAAGCGGCAAACTGTATTATAAACTTTCTGATGTTCATCAATTCATACGTGAATCCTTTAATCCGCCGGTAACTAAATAAGAAGCCGATCAATGCCAAATGACGCCTTCAACTGCCAAAACGAATCTTGTGGTAACCGCCTGATATAATTTCGACATTATTACTATAAAATTTCAGATTATGAACGAAGAAACAATCAAAGAAAAAGCTGTCGGGAAGGCTGCAGAGCAGTCACCTGAACAACTATCGGACATCTTATTGGTATTGGATAAAGAAAAGATGAGAATCCAGGCTGTAAAAAGCATTGACAAGGACGGAAAGATGGAAACGGTATCGCCGACAAAGAAAAACCAAAATGAGTTTATGCGTGTGGACAAACACGGAGATTTCATGTCCAACTTCCTTTCAAACTTTTGGAGACAATTAAAAGACCCGACCAGATTTTCATTTTTTAAGGTAGATGCAGATGAGGCCGTAGAAAAGGCAAAGCAATTTCAAAAACAGATCAAAAATCCCACTCCTGAGGGAAAAAAAGAAATGGCACAATACGAAGTGAGAAATGAGCCCGAACAAGAACAAAAACAGGAAGAACAAAAACAAACAGAGCCGGCACAAACAGCTGCCGAAACTGACAACTACCGTTATTTGCCGGAAGAAATTGACTGGGAAACCATGAATAACCTGGGATTGAACAAGGAGCGGCTTGAGAAATTGAATGTTCTGGATTCATTGTTAAAGGGCTATAAGACAAATGTGCTTGTGCCGGTAAGTATCAATTTGGACAGTGCCATAATCAGGACAGACGCACGTCTGTCTTTACAAACAAATGCAGAGGGAAAGGTTGTTGCTGCAATTCACGGCATTCGGCGAGAACCCGTTCTGGACTATGAGTTCTTCGGACACAAATTTACAAATGAAGACAAAAAGAACCTCCGTGAAACCGGCAATATGGGACGGGTAGTAGAATTGAAAAACCCAAAAACAGGAGAAGTAATACCTTCTGTTATCAGTATTGACAGACTTACCAATGAAATTATCGCCTTGCGGACGGAATACATAAAAATTCCGGAGAAAATAAAGGGAGTCAATCTCAACGATGAACAAAGACGCACTCTTTCAGAAGGTAAACCACTTTTTATCAAAGGGATGTTATCAACAAAGGGAACAGCCTTTGATGCCAAAGTACAGTTCAATGCAGACAAAAGATACGTCGAGTTTTTGTTTGATCGAAGCAACAACAGACAATTTCATAATAATCAGCAAACCAATCAGCAGAACCAACCGCAGGAAGCGCCGAGAACTTTCAGAGGAAAAGAATTGGATGGTGAGCAGTACAGCAGGTTCAAAGATGGCGAGTCTGTCTATATTGAGCTGACGGATAAAAAAGGTCAGCCCTATCAGGGATACGTGACTTTCGATAAAGAAAACGGGAAAACCACTTTTGAATTTCCAAGCCGATATAAGGAAAGAATAAAGTCAGCAGATGCAGACAAAAGGCAAGCCGAAAACAATTCCAAAGACATTAAGAAAGAACGCTCCGATAAAATGGTATCTGCAAAATCAAAAACTAAAAAAGTAAGTTGACTATGAGAACAGTTATTGCTGAAAAACCAAGTGTGGCGAGAGAAATAGCCGGTCTGCTGGGTGCCTCCGATAAAAAAGAAGGATATCTGGCAGGCATCGGCTATTATGTTACCTGGGCATTCGGGCATTTGATAGAGCCCGGGATGCCGGAAGATTACGGTATTTCAGGCTTTGACAAGGCTACATTACCGGTACTGCCGGACCCGTTTATTTTGACCGTTCGCAAGGTAAAAAAAGATAAAGGCTATCAGATTGATACAGGAGCATTAAAGCAATTGAGAATCATCAGTAAACTATTCGATAAAAGTGAAAGTATTATCGTAGCAACCGATGCCGGACGTGAAGGAGAATTGATATTCAGATATATCTATGAATATCTGAAATGCCGGAAACCATTTCAGCGTCTTTGGATCAGCTCGCTTACCGAAAAGGCTATCAAACAGGGGTTTGATAATCTGATGGATGGAAGTGATTTTGACGGATTGTATCTGGCGGCCCGAAGCAGAAGCCGTGCCGACTGGCTGATTGGCATCAATGCAACACAGGCGCTGAGCATAGCAGCCGGCAATGGAATCTACTCATTAGGCAGAGTTCAGACACCTACTTTGGCCTTGATCTGCCGACGGTATTTGGAAAACAAAAATTTCACGTCAAAAAAATACTGGCAGATTCAGTTGTCTCACCAAAAAGAATTTGTTGATTTTAAGAGTCTTTCCACAACGAAATGGGAGAATCATAAACTTGCCAACGATGCACTGAAATCCGTTCAGCGCTCAGGAAGCACTATTGCAGATTGGGTGAAAACGGAAAATGTAACCGAGCAGCCGCCACTTTTATTTGACCTTACCGGCCTTCAGAAAGAAGCCAATAAAAAGCTGGGACTATCAGCAGCGGAGACATTAAGCATTACTCAAAATCTGTATGAAAATAAATTTATCTCTTATCCGCGAACCGGAAGCAAATATATTCCGGAAGACATTTGGCCGGAGATTCCCGGGCTTGTCAGAGCGCTCCAAAGCAAAAAGTCCTGTAAGTCTGCCTTGGACAGAATCAAATGGGGGCAATTCAATAAAAGGATAGTAAACGATTTACGGGTAACCGACCATCACGGACTGTTGATTACAGATAAAATACCGACGGCACTTGACGCCAAAGCAGACAAGATTTATGATATGATCGCACTTCGGCTGCTTGAAGCAATTTCACATGCCTGTGTCAGGGAAATAACAGAAGTCTGTTTACAGGTATTACAATACAATTTTAGTGCAAAAGGATGTAAGATACTTGAACCGGGCTGGCGTGGCATTAAAGGCAGCTTTTCTGAGGATGGAATTCAAACAACTGAAGAATTAACCGATTTGAAACAAGGCGATTTGGTTAGAATCAGAAATGCTTCAATTTTAGAAAAGAAAACCAAAGCGCCTTCACTTTATACAGAGGCGGGGCTTTTGTCGGCTATGGAAACGGCAGGCAGAGATATTGAAAATGAAGAAGAAAGGAAGATATTGGAAAACATCGGTATCGGAACACCGGCTACAAGAGCGGCAACAATAGAGATTTTATTTTCACGCAATTATATTCAGCGCAAAAGGAAAGCTTTAATTCCCACCGATAAAGGCATTCGGGTATATGAACTGGTAAAAGACAGAAAGATTGCAGATGTGGCGATGACCGCAGAATGGGAATTGGCATTGCAGAAAATTGAAAATAAAAAGCTTGACGAAAACGTTTTCCTCTGTGAAATAGAAAACTATGCAAAGTCGGTAACAGATGAATTACTGCAAACGCCATCAGCCGGAGAAAATCAGCTGGAACTCTGTTGTCCAAAGTGCAAAAAGGAACGACTGATTATTCGGGACAGGATAGCCAAATGCCCCGATGAGGCCTGTAAATGGGTGCAGTTCCGTAATATTTGCGGAGTGCAGTTAGGCATTGTCGAAATTGAAAACCTCATCATCAATGGTAAAACCTCACTTATCAGAGGAATGAAAAGCAGATCGGGAAAGAAATTTAATGCAATTATCGTTTTGAATGACAAAGCTGAAAGTTCATTTGAATTTGAGAAGAATATATCCAAAAAGAAATAATCATTATAGCTTTTAATAATTTTCTATAATCTAATTAGCAATGTCGGATAAATTAATAATAGGACAGAAAGAGATTGAAGGTTTGATCCATACAATTCGTGGTAATCAGGTGATGTTAGACAGCGACCTGGCTTCACTGTACGAAGTAGAAACAAAAAATCTCAATAAAGCAGTAAAACGTAATTTGGACAGGTTTCCTGATAAATTCTGCTTTCAATTGACCGATGTTGAGTTTGATAACTTGAGGTTCCAATTTGGAACCTCAAGTTTAAGCTACGGAGGAAGACGTTATTTGCCTTTCGTTTTTACCGAACAGGGTATCGCAATGCTTTCAGCCATATTACGCAGTGCGATAGCAGTAAAAGTAAGTATTGAGATAATGAATGCTTTCGTTGAAATGCGACGTATGCTGGTGAGCAACGCTACATTGCTCCAAAGATTGGATAAAATAGAAATTAAACAATTACAAGCCGACCAAAAGTTTGAGCAAATTTTTAAAGCCTTGGACAGCGGGAAACTTCAAAGTGAAAAAGGAATTTTCTATAATGGGCAGATTTTTGATGCCTACAAATTTGTGTCGGATATTATTCGAAGTGCGGAGAACTCGATCATCCTTCTGGATAATTATGTGGACGATACTGTTCTAACCCTATTAGGCAAACGAAAGGAAAATGTCACCGCAAAAATTTACACCAAGGGTATTGGTAAACAGCTACAGCTGGATATGCAACGATACAACAGCCAGTATCCACCGATTGAAGTTGAAAGTTTCCCCGATGCTCACGACCGCTTTATGATCATAGACAATACAGAGCTTTATCATATCGGCGCATCGCTCAAAGATCTGGGTAAAAAATGGTTTGCCTTTTCAAGGATGGATATTGAGGTGGGCAGGATGCTTAAACTCCTGAACAACAACTAAGCCTCTAACAATTCAGAGGTTTTTTATGCTCTGTTGCGCCAAACACCGCCTCCCACAGCCAACCCCTGCCACTTCTGTAAAGACTCTTGCTTCCTGCTCTAATTTTAGACTTCAAGGAAAATTCCAAATAAAATTTTAGTATGTACACAAAGCAAAAAGAATTGTCGTATTTCAGATTACGACTGCAGGTACACCCATACAGTAGCTTTCCCGAAAAGGCCTGGGATGAGAATTTTATTGAGCAGTGCTCCACACTTGCGGCAAATGCCTACGAAGGAGCATTTCTGTTAGGGAATACCAGTAACCAATGCAATGAGATTGCCAATTACGTTCTTTTTGAAAGCCTTCACTTTTCGAAATTCGACACCATTTTCCAAGTGGTATGCAACGAGTTTGATATGATAATGGCGGATGAAGAACTGCGACCGTTTGCTCTTAAAATGTTCCCCGTCTATGGTGTTATGGCAAAAGAACCTGAAACTGCTTCGATGAACTTTTTAAGAGCTTTGGAAAAATTGCCAGCCTATATCAAAAAAGAACAGGAGAAAATTACCGAAATAAAAAAGGATTTACCCGTGCTTCAGGAAGTGCTGAACAGTACGTGGAGCAAAGAAGGACAATTAAACGAACTTAAAACAGAACTGGCTTCGATTGAACGGAAGATTCAATTGTCAATCGAACCGGAGAATAAAGAAGAATCTACGGAACAAATTGAACAAAAACAGGAAATATCCGGAGTCTCAGAAAATACGGTACAAACAAGAGGCTTTCGTTTGTCTCAGAGGGCATTGTAAATCAACACTGCAGTATGACTTCCTCGTTTCTCTATTCCTGCTGCACCAAATGCTGTAAATCCGGGTCGTTTTTTATACGTTCCGTTTCGCTTTCGATGATATGTAAAATATCCGATTTTATCTGATGATAATTTCGTTCAATCTCCTGTTTCATGGTGTCTCCTCCGTTCTCATCTGTGAAGGATAAGATTTGCGGTATTTCCTGATAAGCCTTTGTTTCGGCAGCGACTTTTTCATTATCTACCACTATTTCAGCGTGAAATATCTTTTGCTCGATGCGTTCATCAAAATTATCGGAAACAGCGCCGACAAACATTCCTTGGGTAAGTGTAGAGATTTTGGAAGCCGGTATCAGACTGTCTAATTGAGTGGAAATGGAAGTTGATTTATCATTTCGGTTGATCGTCATACTCTGCCGTTTCTGCAATACTTTACCAAAGCGCTCAGAAAGGCTTTTTGCGGTTTCGCCAACCACCTGACCGCTAAATATATTGCCAACGGTATTTTGAATTACCTTGCTTTCCTTATCGCCGTAATCACGTGTCAATTGCGAAAAATCCTGAAAGCCCAGACAGACCGCTACCTTATTGCTTCTCGCCGTTGCGATCAGGTTATCCAGTCCCCTGAAATAAATTGTAGGGAGTTCGTCTATGATAACAGAACTCTTTAATTGGCCTTTTTTATTGATAAGCTTTACAATTCTGGAATTGTACAATCCTAAAGCTGCTGAGTAAATATTTTGCCGGTCAGGATTGTTGCCCACACATAAAATCTTTGGTTCTTTTGGGTTGTTGATATCCAATGAAAAATCATCGCCGGTCATTACCCAATACAATTGAGGTGAAATCATTCTTGACAATGGAATTTTTGCCGATGCAATCTGTCCCTGTAATTGGTCTTGTGCACCGCTTTGCCAGGCATCCATAAAGGGAGATAAATAGTTTTCAAGATCAGGGTAAGAGGTCAGAATCGTAAATACATCTGCGTATTTTTTGTTGAGTAATTCTATGGCGTGTGGAAACGTACAGTACTTTCCGTTCTCATAGATTTTTAAGTACCAAATTATTGCTGCTAATAAGATAATAGGCGACTCAACAAAGAAGTCTCCTTGTTTCTGAATCCAGCTCCGGTTGAGATTCAGCATGATGGTGTAAGCAGCTTCATAGGCATCGGAGATATCTGTCATAAATTCTGGATTAAGTGGATTACACCGATGGCTCCTGCGCGGGTCATCAAAGTTGATGACATAGAACTTAGGTTTTACCTTATACTTATCGGCATGCTTCAACAAATGGTTATAGGCAATTGTGGAAAGGTCGTCGAACTTGAAATCGTAAATGTACATTGAAAAACCTTTCTCTATCTGCTGTTTGATATAATTATTGATGATGGCGTAAGATTTACCGGAACCGGGTGTTCCCAATACAATCGTCGCACGGAAAGGATTCACGATATTTATCCAGCCATTGTTCCATTTATTCTTGTAATAAAACTTGGTGGGCAGATTGATAGAATATTCATTCTCCATTAACTTGGTTTCCTGCATGAAGCTTTCGTTTTCGCTATTAAAAACGTCATCCATCAAATTGTTGCGGAGCAAACGGCTCATCCAAACCCCTGCAACCATCAAAGAGATATAGCCCAAGCCAGTGGTTAGGATGTACAGAAATGCAGCGATGTTTAAGGATAACTTTAGTAGAGGATAGTTCAGAAAAAATAACACGAAGCCGAATACTGAAGCCACATAAATTTTGCCCCATGTAATCTTTTCGTTCTTAACGCCTTTTGTACCCAAACAGCTCAAAGCCAACAATACCAAAGCAAAAACTTTGGTATATAAGGTATGTTCAAACAGTCCTGCCGTTCGGTTGAAATTCCTTAAAATCTTATTGATAATTTCCAATGTCCAACCACAGTTTATAAAGAACCCGTAACAGAACCAATACAAGTGCATCAATACGATAATGATGCTTACTGCCCGCATAAATGCCATAATCTTTGCAAGCCCTCTGATGTCTTCTTCTCCCTGCATCATTTTAAGTTTTAATGTTCGGGCGTGAATTTAAAGGCTGTGCGGAGTGGTTATAAGATTGTGGCACTCAATGGCAGTGCGTGGCAATATTTGGTTGAATAATACCAATAAAAAAGGTAGCGATTTACAACCTTTCTCCATTACTTCAAATTTTCTTTAAAGAATGTTTCCAATTTGTCAAATGGAATTACATCAACTTTGTCGTATAAATCAACGTGAACAGCATTTGGGATAATCATTAACTCTTTTGGTTCGGACGCATTTTTATAAGCATCTTTACTAAAATAACGTGAGTGTGCTTTTTCACCTGCAATCAGCAACATTGGTCTTGGCGATATTTCTTTTATGTAAGTCAAAATCGGCATATTCATAAACGATAACGCATTGGTAGCATTCCACGCTCCTGTCGAGTTTAGAGAACGTTTGTGAAATCCTCTTGGTGTACGGTAATAGTCGTAATATTCTTTTACAAATTGTGGTTCATCGCTTTTCAGTTTTTCGGGGTTTAATATTGCTCCTGCGTGGAATGTACCGGCTTCTGCATCTTTCCAACGTTGCTCGCCTAATTGTTCTAATGTTTTGGTACGTTCTTCCAAAGTAACCACATCATTATAGCCTTTCGACATTACTCTCGTCATATCGTACATACTTGTTGTGGCTACGGCTTTTACACGTTTGTCAATGGCAGTAGCATTTAGTGCAAAACCTGCCCAACCACAAATCCCGATAATTCCGATCTTATTACGGTCAATGTTTTTCTGAATACCGAGAAAATCTACTGCCGAACTGAAATCTTCGGTATTGATGTCGGGCGATGCAACGGCACGAGGTTCACCACCGCTTTCGCCTGTATAGGACGGGTCAAAAGCCAATACTGCAAAACCACGTTCTGCCATTTGGTTGGCATACAATCCCGAAGATTGTTCTTTTACCGCTCCGAAAGGTCCGCTAATGGCAAGTGCTTGTAAACGCTCGTTGCCTTGCTCTTTCGGAGTGTATAAATCTCCTGTCAATGTAATACCGTAACGATTTTTGAAAGTTACTTTTTGGCGTGTTACTTTGTCGCTCAATTCAAATGTATAGTGTTCTTTTTGCTCTGCCTGTTTCATTTCTTCTTTTTGATTGTTTTGTTGGCAAGCCCCTAATGTTAGTAAAGCTGTTGCAATTAGTATTGATAATTTTTTCATTCTATTTCTGTTTTGGATTACAATGCAAAATTAAAAACAAAGCCTTACAACGGGTTTGCTGTAAAGCTCAAATTACTTTTCTGTGAGGCTCAATAAAAAAGCCCCGATTTTCGGGGCTGTGATTTCATCAAATTTTATGCGTCTTAATTATTCCTTACATCTTGGGTCTCACCGCCTATCATCTTGTCCTGTTAATTTTTTGTATTCTCCGTTGTCGTCAAAACGCCACGCACAATAGCCATATTGAAACCAACGCTTTGTGGGAACTAAATGAAATAATTTGATTTCTTCGTTTGTATGATGCCAATGTGGTGGTAAATGGTGAAATAAAAGTCGTTCAATATTAAACTAATTCTTAAAATTATGGAACAAAGAACGTATTTGAGCGTTCCTCTTTTGGCAATCCTGTCTATGTCGGGGTGAGAATAAAAGTAGCGGACACCTTGAAGAGCCTGCCCCAAATTGAGAACAGAATGTATTAGGTATTCGGTAAAAAAGTATTGATTTTTGTCATTATTTTGTTTTTTTTATCGGTTCATAATAAAGTATAATTGCTCCGCTGTTAAAGGTTTTTGTCTTAGCAAGTTTGAAAATAATCCTGTCGTTTATGTTTTCAAAGAGTGCCAACCCCTTTCCTTCTACCATTGGATGTATGCAAAGCTGCAATTCATCGATCAGATTAAGTTTCATCAGTTGTATAATCAAACTGCGACTTCCAACGAATATATCTTTGCCCGAGTTTTGTTTGAGTTCTACAATAGTCTCTTTTAAATCGCTATTGGCTAAGGTCGCACTTTCCCAATCCGTATTTTTTAGCGTGTTGGAAAAAACAATCTTAGGTATTTTATCAATAACCAATGCAAAGTCGTTCATTGACTGTTCTTCTGATGGCTTTTCTAAAATCGTTCGCCAAAATTCCATAAGCTGAAAGGTTTTTCTGCCGTATAGAATAGCTTCGCCTTGTCCTAACAATGCTGTGTAATGCTGATGTAATTCCGCATCGGGAATACCTGCCGTATGGTCGCAAATTCCGTCAATTGTCATATTGAGTGCTGCTATTATCTTTCTCATATTTTTTATAAGTTTAGAATTGTCATAAGACAAGAGTTCACAAAATTAACCAATATTTCAAGTGTTTGGTTGTTTACGGAGTGCTTTTGCGTGAGGGATTGCAGTGGAAATCCTTTTGTGAGGAACGAACAAAAGATTGTAGCGGATAGCCCGACAGCGATTGCATTTTTACGTTGGCTTGTGCGTTGGGAAAATGCAATCGATGGCACGCCCTAATAAAAATCTTATTCGTTTTTCAAACCCGCCACATCAATTACAAAACGGTATTTCACATCGCCTTTTTCTAATCGTTCTAATGCGTCATTTACTTGGTTTATTCCAATCAATTCAATGTCTGCGGTAATGTTGTGTTCGGCACAAAAATTCAATACTTCCTGTGTTTCGGCAATGCCCCCGATGTTTGAACCCGAAAAACTTTTCCGTCCGTGTACGATGTTGAAAGCACTAATTTCAAGTTGTTCGGCAGGCAAGCCCACCATTACCAACGAACCGTCTGTTTTTAATAAGCTGATGTAAGTATTGATATCGTGTTTTGCTGAAACGGTATCTAAAATCATATCTTGTTTAGGGCAGTTTTTCATTTGCTCTGCATTGGTTGATAGTACAACGCTATCTGCTCCCAAACGTTTGGCATCGTCCGCCTTTGCCTGTGATGTGGTAAATACGGTTACAAAAGCTCCCATTGCTTTGGCAATCTTAATAGCTAAATGCCCTAAACCTCCAATGCCAATGATACCTACATTTTTACCTGCTCCTGCTTTCCAATGTTTTAATGGGGAATAGACTGTAATACCTGCACAAAGTATAGGTGCAATGCTTGGTAAATCCAACGTTTCGGGAATATGGACGACATAATTTTCATCTACGACAATGCTTTCAGAAAATCCACCATAGGTAACGCCTCCGTGTTTTTTGTCAATGGCATTAAATACAACCGTCCAACCGCTTTCACAATATTGTTCTTCGCCCTCGTGGCAATGGTCGCACTCTCGGCAACTATCTACGATACAACCCACACCTGCCAAATCGCCAACTTTGAATTTTGTAACACTTTCGCCAACGTTGGTAATTCTGCCTACAATTTCGTGTCCTGGAACAATCGGGTAAAATGTACCGCCCCAATCGTTGTGTACTGCGTGTAAATCGGAATGACAGATACCACAATATAAAATTTCTATCTGTACATCATTAGGCAATATTTCACGTCTTCGGATATGTAGTTTTTCCAATGGTGCTGTGGCTGATTGTGTGCCAAATGCTTTGGTGTTATTTGTGTTCATTGTTTCTTGTGTTTAATCGGGTTATGAAATACTGATACCTCCGTCCACTGAAATAGGCTGACCTATAACGTAGCTCGATGCAGGACTAAAAAGCCACAATACTACTTCTGCCACTTCGCTTGCTTTACCAAATCGTTTAATCGGTGCCCACTCTTTTGTAGCTTCAACAGGCAGGTCGCCTACTTTAATCATATCTTCTACCATTGGGGTTTCTATTGTGCCTGGACAAACTGCATTGATGCGAATACCTTTTGGGGCGTATTCCATAGCTGTGGATTTTGTTAAGCCTAATACACCGTGTTTTGTTGCTATGTAGGCAGAGCGTCCGTGTCCACCGATTAAACCACCGATAGACGAATTGTTTACGATTGCTCCGCTTCCTTGCTTACGCATTTGCAGAAGTTCGTATTTCATACACAACCAAACGCCTTTCAGATTGATGTTTAATACACGGTCAAAATCTTCTTCGGTAATGTCTGCCGTGTCGGTATCTCTTAATTGTATTCCTGCATTGTTGAAAGCTGTATCTAATCTGCCGTAGGTTGCTACTGTTGTATCTATTGCTGTTTTTACATCTTCTGCTTTGGAAACATCACATTTTACCGCAATAGCTTCCCCGCCTTTTGCTTTTATTCTGTCGGCTACTTCCTGTGCTGTTTTTAAATCAACATCGGCAACTACTACTTTTGCCCCTCGTTCGCCTGCTAAAATGGCTGTCGCTTCGCCCATTCCTTTTGCTCCGCCTGTTATAAATACTACTTTATTTTCCATATTATTAGATTTTTTTATTGTTGTTTAATGTTGTTGTATTCTTCATCTGTAACACGTTCCGACCAATCCGCCAAACCTTTTTCAGTATTGGGCAGGATATAAATCTGTGTTACGCTACTGTCTTTTGATGCTCCGTGCCAATGCAATACATTAGGCGGACATTTTACTACATCGCCTTTTCTAACTATTTGTATGGGTTCGCCTTTTATTTGATGATAGCCCACACCGTCCAAAACAATTATAATTTGTCCGCTTGGGTGCGAATGCCAAACATTGCGTGAACCTGCTTCAAATTCTTCAACGCCTACGGCAGTTGTATAAATGCTGTCTTCTTCAAATAGTTTATTATGCCACGCCTTGCCTGTAATAAGGTCTGCGGATAATTGTTCGCCTCTTTTAAAAATGGGTTCTTTATTTTGTTCGTTCATTTTGTCGTGATTTTGATTGTTGCTACAAGCGGTAAATAAGAGTATAGCACTTGCCAACAGTATTTTTGATATTGGTTTCATTATTATTTTTCTAATTCAAATGTTACCGTAACAGAGCCACTAACCGTAAAATGTTCTATTCCGCTTGTGATTTTACCTACTGAAATTAAGCCGTTGGAATAACCAAAGTCTTTATAAAATAGGGCTATGTTTCCCCAAGGGGCATACAAAGTAATGTCGCCAACGGACGGGTCAAATCCTTTGGGTGCATCTTTGGTAGATAGTTTTCGGGACGGATAAAATATTTTTTCCGTGTTGGAATAGTCTTCCATTTTTACGGTAAGCGGTAGCAATGTTGCAAAATCCCTGCCTGTGGGATTGTCGTATAAAACAGCCGTAGCGGTTTTGTTTCCTATGGTTATTTTGAGTTTCATTGTGTCTTGTTTTGGTGTGTTGTTTTCCTCTTTGGGTGTATGTTCTTCTTTGTCCGCATTACAGGCGTATAATTGTGTACAGCCTAAAATGAGTATGATTGTGTAAAGTATCTTTTTCATATTATTCTATGGTTTTAATGATTTTCGCAGGAATACCGCCTACAATTACGTTATCGGGAACGTCTTTTGAAACGACTGCACCCGAAGCTATAATAGCATTTTCGCCAATGGTTACACCGGGAAGTATCGTTGCATTTGCTCCAATCCAAGCGTTCTTTTTAATGTGGATATGACCGACCAATAAAGCTTGCCTGTTTTCGGGTCCCACTGGGTGTCCCTCTGATAATATATTTACTTTCGGTGCTATCAGTACGTTGTCCTCAATGGTAATACCGCCTAAATCCAAAAAAGTACAATCGAAATTGATGAATACGTTTTTTCCGATTTTAGTGTGCTTTCCATAGTTGATATATAAAGGCGTAAAAACGTCAACACTTTCGTCTATATCAGTAGCTGTGATTTGGCTCAACAATTCCCTGATTTCTTTCGGGTCTGTTGCATTGTTCATCTGTACCAATAATTCTTTTGTCTTGTACGATGCTTCTCGCATTTTGTAGGCTTCGGGGTCGTTTGGCAAAATGGTTTTGCCTTTTTTCAATCGTTCAAAAATATCTGTTGTCTGCATTGTATTACTTTTTACAATGCAAAGTTAAAAACAAAGCCTTACAACAGTTTTGTTATAAGGCTCAAATTACTTTTCTGTAAAGCTCAATTTTGAAATATAATTTTATCCAATTCTGTTTAATAATCGTTTTAAATCTGTTGTAACACTTAACTCATCAAACAGCTTTTTTGATAAGTTCAATGAGTTTTCGAAAGCTGTTTTTAAATTGTCAGTATCCAAATTAGATGTTGTCAATCTAAATTCTGAATACCAATCTTTGTCAATATCTTTCTCTAAACTTTTTGTCGGACTTTCCCAATGATTGGTTTGATTTATTGCTATTCGGATTAACCAAAGTAAATACTTTTGTACGTTTGACAGACTTTGGTAAGCGTGAGCGTATTCCTGTCTTTTAAGCAAATTGTTTGTTGTCAATAATACATTTAGTAATGACTGACTTAAAAACAAGATGTTTTCATTTGTAGTTCGGACGGGCGATTTTGTTTTTATTTGATTAAGCGTTTCAGTCAAAAGACCGTCTTTGTCAATTAAGTTCATTTGGTCAAAATCACTGAACGCCACAAAGCCCTCCCACGATTTTATAATGTCAATCTCATTTACTGTTAAAAAATGAAATTCGCCTCTAATCAGATTCTCAAAAATTGCAACTTCACTGCCATATTCATTCGTAAAATATAACGCTGTCGGATAAATCTGATTTACCCACTTTTCGGCAGAAAAATTTTCTTTGCTTTTTAGAAAGATATAAAACTCGATGTCAGAATATTGGTCTCCCTCATTTTTGGTAAATGAACCATACATTAATACTGCGGAAACATTTTCGTCCTGTTGAGTTATTGATTTAGTAATATCAATCATTTGTAACTGTGTCATAATTTTAAATTTCTGTCGGTGGTATTCCGTATTGCTTTTTAAATGCAGTAGAAAAGTGGGAAAGGTTTTTAAATCCGACTTCCGTACAAACGTCCTGCACTTTTTTGTTTTCTTCTTTCAGCTTTATGTAAGCCATTTCCAAACGCTTTTTTATCAGCCATTTTTGTGGAGTGAGGTTGCTTATCTTTTTGAAATCCCTTTTAAATGTTGCTAAACTCCGTCCTGTAAATGATGCGATTTGTTCCATTGTCAAGTCGTCCATATAGTTGTCATTAAGGAAATCCAAAAGGTCGATTTTCCACGGTTCGGCAAAGTCGAACAGTATCGGGTAAAGCATTTCATTACTATTCAGCAAGGCATAAATTCCCTCCAATAATTTCAGATGAATAACGCCCTCCGTTGGTTTTACGTTGCTGTCAAAATACGGTGTAAGCGACTGAAACAAACTTTCTATATCAGGTGTTTTATTTAGTTTGAAAACGTTTTTGTCGGAAATTTTTACGTCTTTCGGAATTTCCGATTTGTTCATTTTGCTGTAAAACTCACGCAATACATTACGCTGAAATACAAGTGAAATTCCTTTGTACAGTTCCTTGCCCTTGCTGTTCTTGTACATTGTCAATCTGTGGTCACGTCTGATAAAGGCACATTCGCCTGCTTTTATGGTTATTCG
This sequence comes from Weeksellaceae bacterium, assembly GCA_041677705.1. Lineage (GTDB taxonomy): Bacteria > Bacteroidota > Bacteroidia > Flavobacteriales > Weeksellaceae > Moheibacter. Next base: position 19,203 of record JBAYPM010000048.1, read on the forward strand.
TTTATTTCTGTCC
>JBAYPM010000049.1:0-17751 GCA_041677705.1 Weeksellaceae bacterium
TAAACAATTTTTTCGGGCGAAATCCTCAGTATGGTTTCAACCACGTTTTTGTGCATTCCGTCTCTGGGCGGATCGGTAATGATCAAATCCGGAAGACCATTTTTTGAAATGAATTCGTCATCAAAAATTTCTTTCATATCGCCACAATAAAAACTGCAGTTTTCAATTCCGTTTTCGGCAGCATTTCTTTTGGCTGATTCTATCGCCTCGGACACCGCCTCGACTCCGATCACTTTTTTTGAATTTTTCGCTACAAACTGAGCAATCGTTCCGGTGCCGGTGTACAAATCATAAACCAGTTCATCGCCCGTCAGACCTGCAAAATCTCTTGCTACTTTGTAGAGTTCGTATGCCTGCTCAGGATTGGTCTGATAAAAACTTTTGGGTCCGATCCTGAATTTCAAATCTTCCATTTCTTCGATCAGATAATCGGTACCCGAATAAATTTCGATGTCGAGATCATAAACCGAATCATTTCCTTTTGGGTTGATTGCATAGAGCAGCGAAACGATTTCGGGAAATTTATTTTTCAGATTTTCAAGAAACGCTTCTCTTTTTGGTTTGTCCTCTTTGAAGAATTGAACCAACACCATAAACTCTCCTTTCTGATTGTTTCTGATCATCATCGTCCTCAGAAATCCCTGCTGATTTTTCAGATCAAAAAATTCCAATTGATTTTCGATTGCAAATCTTTTTGCTTCCAACCGAATCAGATTGGAAGGTTCGGACTGCAAATGACATTTTCTGATGTCGAGCACTCTGCTCCACTGGCCCGGCATATGAAAACCAAGTGCATTTCTTTCAAAAACCTCATCAGAATGTATTTCTTCAAGGGTCAGCCAGCGAGAATTCGAAAAAGAATATTCAAGTTTGTTTCTGTAGAAATAAGTTTTTTCAGAACCAATGATCGGCATAATTTCCAGATCATCAAATCCGCCGATTCTTTTCAGATTGTTTTCGACTTCGTTTTGTTTCCATTTCAGTTGAGCCTGATAACTGAGATCCTGCCAGCTGCAGCCGCCGCAGACGCCAAAATGCTCACAGACCGGCTGAACTCTGTCGTCAGACGATTTGACAATCTCTGTGACTTTTGCTTCCAGATAGCTCGACTTTTTTTTGTAAACCGACACATTCACCACATCGCCGGGTACTGCTCCTTTGATCAGTACTGTTTTTCCGTCTTCGGTTTTTCCGATCGAAACTCCTTTTGCGCCAGCACGAAGCGCCTCTATTCCTTGGATTTGTATTTCTTTTTTCTTTTTTCGAGCCATGCTGCAAAGATAGCTTTTATGGTTTTTAATTTTTCACATTATAATTCCCAAAAATCAGTAGCTTCGTATGGTGAGACAAAAAAATTCATTTTCAGGTCTGAAGTATGTTCCGACGATTTTTGGAATTTCGGGTTATTTCCTGTTGTTTTTACTGGCATTTTTTCTGTTTTTGGGCAGAAAATCAGAATCATTGAGGATCGGTGGGCTGCTTGATTTTGATCCTGAATTTTACACCCACACTACCAATTTTTCAATTTCGCTGATCATCTGTCTGGTTTTTGGTTTTACAGAAATCCTTTTTACCGGAAAATTCAAAAACAGTTATTGGATGGGTTTATTACTGATTGCCGTCAATTTCATTTATGAATTGTTCATTCCGTTAATCAATACACAGGATATCATCGATGCATACTACGGTCTGGCGGGAACGTTGATTCCGTTTGTGTATTTTTATTTTCTCAAAAAATTCGGAATTGCAAAAAATCCACTGTACAAAGAAGAATGATTCCTATTTGTATTCGGGTTTGAGTTTGTCATAAAATTTCTTGTAAAATTTATCCACTTTCGGTTTGATAACCAAAGTACAGTATGGGTTTTCGTCGCCGACGGTCTGGTAATAATTCTGAAGATATCCTTCTGCTGTCCAAAATTTATCAAGCGGATGCAATTGGGTTGTAAAATTACCTTCATACATATCAGATGCTTCAAACGTTTTGATCGACCGGGCAGCAATCAGTTTTTGTTCTTCATTTTCATATAATATGATCGACCGGTATTGTTCGCCTATATCGTTTCCCTGACGGTTCAATTGGGTCGGATCGTGAACTGTCCAAAAGACTTCAAGCAGTTCGTCATACGAAATCAATTTCGGATCAAATACGATTTGAATCACTTCGGCATGACCGGTTGTTCCGGTGCAAACTTCTTTATAGGTCGGATTTTGGGTATGTCCGCCCGCAAAGCCAGAAGTAACGCTTTCAACACCGAGCAGTTGTTCAAAAACCGCTTCCACACACCAGAAACAGCCGCCTCCAAAAGTGGCTCTTTCCAAATTATCATTGCTCATATCAGTATTTTTATCATTTTTAAAATGAGTTTCCTGACTGCCGCAATTTTGCATCAGCAACAACACTGCAAGAAAAAAGGAAAGTCTCATTTGATTGGGATTTGAGGAACAAAATTAGTTTAAATTTTGTAAATTTGGTTCTTCAATTCAAGAATCTGAAACCAGATGAATTTATTTCCGAATTTTGAATCTCCTTTCAAACCGCTGATTTCATTTCAGCCGGTCATTGAAGATTGGGAATCCAGACTTTCCCAAAATCCGGATGACTGTCAGGCAAAGGATTTGCTGCAAAGAGTCAGAACCATACCCGAACTGGCAGAAGGTTTTACCGGAACCGATGTAATCAGCAAAAACAAAGAACTGATTGCGGATCTTCTTTCCTGCATTTTTCCAAAAATGCTGACCGGAAATCAAATTTCGGCGGTTACTTTTCCATGGTGCAATACGGTGATCAATCCTACACAACGGTTTGAGGAAATCATCAAAGAATCCGGAAAGGATTTTTGCATCAACAACGGAAATTTCAGCGAAGAAAATTTTTATATCGCAAGCTGCAGTTTTATCATCAGCAGGTATTACAACATCAGTCTTTCCGAATTTTTTCCGCTCTACTTTCAGTTCAAAGACAAACTGGGGATCAATCGGCAGTACAGGATTATTTACAATCCTGACTTTCTTGAAGTTACACCCACAAAAGATGCAGTCAAACTCAATTCGGAAGATTTGGAACTGCTGTTGGACAATATGACCGACATCGAGCTCTGGAAACAAAAGTTTCCGCCCAAATCATGGACTATTAAAGGTTTCGGAATCATGAACATGTACAACACTACGGTCGAAACTGCATTTACAAATCTGAAACAAAGACTGTCGAGTCGGATGATGCCGACTGCGATGGATGACGATTCAGAAAACGAACTGCTCAAATCAATTTTCAATATTGAATCACTAGATGTCGGTATTTCAGGTTATGACCCTCTGACCCAATCGATTGTGTACGGATTTTACAATCTGTTTACCGAAAGTCTATTGCTGAGAAAAATTATCTCAAAACAAAGAGGATTCAGAATTGCGGGTTCCGAACTGAAAGCCCACATCGAAGAAAACAAACCGCTGATCATTTCAGATATTCCAAAATATTTTGAAAAACACCCGAATGATACCGCCATTCATAATCTAATGGAATTGGGATACAACAGTTGTGCGCTGATTCCGCTGAAAAAGGAAAATGAATTTTTGGGAATTGCAGAACTGGCATCGGTTCACAAAATGGCGTTCAGCTCGCTTGTTTTTTACAGGATCAATATGCTGTATTCGTTTCTGGTCAACCGACTGGAACGCGCAGTAATCGATTTTTCAAATCTGAAGAATTCAATCATTCAAAAAGAATATACAAGACTTCATCCGAGTGTCGCCTGGAAATTTGAAAAAGAAGCCGAGAATTATCTGAAAAATACAAACAGCGAATATAATTTTAAGGAAATTGTATTTCAGGATGTGGTTGCGCTGTACGGACAGGTTGATATCAGAAATTCGTCAGAAACCAGAAATCAGAGCATTAAATCTGATTTTGAAGCACAAATTGGTCTGCTGCTGGATGTTCTGAAAGAACTGAAAACAAAAACCGGAATCGAACTGCTGAGTCAGAAAGAGTTTGAACTCAAAGACCGCTTTGAAAAACTGACCCTGAATTTTGAATCCGGAACCGAATCTGAAATTCAAAAATATATTTCTGAAGAAATTCATCCGATTCTTTCAAATCCGACCATTTACACGGGCGAAGACGGAATTGTGTCTGATTATCTGAAATCGCTTGATCCCTATACCGGGCAATATTACAGATCGAGAAAAAAATTTGACGATTCGGTGAGTCTGATCAACAAAAGACTTTCAAATCTGCTGGATGAACGTCAAAAGGAAATTCAAAAGATTTTTCCGCATTATTTTGAAAGATTCAGAACCGACGGAGTTGAACATACGATGTATATAGGAGAATCGATATCGCCCGACCGTAAATATAATCCTATTTTTCTTCAGAATCTGAGACTCTGGCAGCTTCAGGTGATATGTGAAATGCTGGACGAACACCGAAAAATCAAACCAAAACTGCCGCTTCCGCTCGAAGTCGCCGCATTGATTTTGGTTTTCAATCAGCCTTTTTCAATCCGGTTCAGAATGGACGAAAAACGATTTGATGTGGACGGAACTTACAATGCGCAATATGAAGTTGTCAAAAAAAGAATCGACAAATCTCATGTCAAAGGAAGTTCAAAAAGGATTACTCAGCCAGGGAAAATTGCAATTATCTATTCGAATACAACCGAAGAAAAAGAATACAAAAAATACATCCGATTTCTGCAAAGCAAAAATATACTTGACAAAACTGTCGAACATCTCGATGTCGAGGATTTTCAGGGTGTAACCGGCATGAAAGCAATCCGTGTGGGTCTTTCCGAGAACAGTCAGATTTCGAACAACGCCTATTTTGATTATAAGGATTTTGTGAAATCTGTGAATTGATTCAATAATTTCATAAGTATGATAATTTATTTCAAAGTTTGGAGCTTTGAATTGGTCAACGGATAAGAATATATTCTTTTCAATCCGATTGCTTCAAACCAGCGGCAATGATAAAATCAATTTGGTGAAAGCCAACCGTAATCTGTATTTTCAGAAAAAGCCCAAATAAATGTAATCACCGTAATTATGGTGCCGATCATGAACATGATATAGGTGATTCTCAGAAGCTTGTATTTTCTTTCCAAAACTTTTCCCAGATAATAAAGGTCGCGGCTCAATGAACCGTAAAGATATTTTCTGTCACTCATCAGGTCGTCCATCGCATCTTCATAATCGGGCAGGCTGAGCCGATTGAAATTTCCAAAAAACAATATATTGATTTTTCGATTTCTGACATCATCAGCAGTAAAATTCATGCGGGTGACATTGGGTTTGGTCGCCATGATCGCAAAAATGATACAGACCACACTCACCAAAAGCATGGTCAGCGTGGGCAAAATCAGATATTCATTCTTTGCCGAACCGAGTTTGGGCAGCAAAGTTGAAAGCGCTATCGAAATGATGATTGCATTGACTGACAACAGTATGTTTGCCTTGCTGTCGGCAATTTCGCTCAATCGGGTGTGGTTATTGATGGTCACCCGAAAGAGGGTATCGATGCCGCGATCCGGTTTGTCGAGCTTTTCGATCTTGCTTTTTTTCAGTCTTTCCTTTTCATTGATTTCGTCTTTGTTGTCGATCAGCTCTCTGACCTTGAGCACATTTTTCAATTTGGCAGGTTGCCATTTCAACTGTGCATAATCGGTGTAGAAACGATGGACTTTGAGCAGAAAATCATAATTCTTTGCATTCCATTCATGGTCTTTGATTTCTTTTCCGGTGGTGAGCTCTATCTCATTTTTCAGCAGTGCACTGAGCTGTTCATAAGCGGCATCACCCACATGTGCACAGTCCGCATCACGAATGATCATTTCGTTTTTGGTTTGCGGTTGGTTTTCCAGATGGGTTGAAAGTATGTATAGTCTGACTTTTTCGATTTGATCTGCTCCTGCACCATTTTCGGTCAAAAACTTCTCCGCAATCCCTGCACTTCTGATTTCATGACCATCGGCACCGTCAATATAACCCACATCATGAAACCAGGCTGCGATAACCAGCAGATCCGATTCTTCTTCAGCTTTTTCGGCTTCGATCAGTTCTTTGATTTTTGACACCACAAACTGAGCATGAAGGAAATTATGATAGGTATAATTTGAATTTAACTTATCTTTGAATAAGTCAAAAACATACTGTTCTGCTTTTTGAATCAAATCTTTCATAAATGCGTCAAATCTTGAGTAAAATTAGTGAAATAAGTCCTTTTAAAAAACTTTTTCATTTTTCACTGTTGTTTTTGGGGCTGCTGATTTCGTCGTGTTCGACTTTCAAACCGCAATATGGAAAATATGCGGAGATGACTGAAACTCATATCGAAAACAGCCGAAAGCCGGCATTTTCTTTTTTTCTGATCGGAGATGCCGGAAATTCGGATCAGACAGAGTCTCAGCAGACACTTTCTCTGCTCAAATCAAGGTTGGACAAAGCGGATTCAGCTTCCGCCCTGATTTTTCTGGGCGATAATATATATCCGAAAGGAATGCCCAGCAAAAAATCTGATCAGCGAAAAGCAGCTGAAAGGAAAATTCAGAATCAGATTGATATTCAGAAAGATTTCAATGGCAGCACTTATTTCATTCCCGGAAATCATGACTGGTATTCAGGTCTGAAGGGACTGAATGAGCAGGAGGAATATATAACTGAACAATTGGGCAAAAAATCATTTCTGCCAAGAAAAGGTTGTGCGATTGATGGAATAAAAATCAATAGTGAAATTAGTTTAATAACGGTTGACAGCCAATGGTATCTCGAAAACTGGGATCGGCAAAAAAATATAAATGCAGACTGCAGCATCAAAACAAGACAGGATTTTTTTGATGAATTTGAAAGTCAGTTAAACAAAAATCAAAACAAACTGATTCTGGTTGCAATTCATCATCCGGTGATGAGTAACGGAACGCATGGCGGTCAGTTTTCGGTTCAAAAACAAATCTTTCCGTTAGAATCCAAAATACCGCTGCCCGGAATCGGGACTTTGATTAATTTAATCCGAAAAACAAGTGGTGCAAGTCCGCAGGACAATCAAAATGCTGTTTACAGAGAAATGAACAATCGTCTGACCACATTGATTGCTGACAGAGAAAATGTGATTTTCGTTTCTGGTCACGACCACAATCTTGAATATATAGAAGACGGAAATATAAAACAGATCATCAGCGGATCGGGCTCAAAAACCGAAGCTGCAAGAGCGATTAATCCAAATGATTTTTCGGCAGGAATTCAGGGTTATGCAATTTTGGATGTTTTTGATGACGGTCGTTCAAAAGTGAGTTTTTGGGGAAATGAAAACGGAAATGAAAAACTTTTGTTCACAAAAAATCTGACCGAAAAAAGACCTGTTTTTTCGGATTATGTTTATGATAATAATTTTAAAACAACCGAGACCGGTCAAATTTATCCGGATGAACTCACCAAAAAATCAGGATTTTATAATTTTCTCTGGGGAAAACATTACAGAAAATATTACAGCATGCCGGTCGAAGCGCCGGTGCTGGATTTATCGAAAGAATACAACGGTCTGTCTGCCATTCGTGCGGGTGGTGGTCATCAGTCAAACTCAATCAGACTGCAGGATGCATTTACAGGAAAAGAATTCGTGGTCAGAGCTTTGAAGAAAAGTGCAACCCGTTTTTTGCAAGCACTTGCTTTCAAAGACCAGTACATGGGAAGTGATTTTGACAACACTTTTTCTGAAGATTTCTTACTTGATTTTTATACGACTACTCATCCGTATTATCCTTTTGTAATTGGTGAACTTGCTGATAAAATCGGTGTTTTTCATACCAATCCGAGATTATTTTATGTAAACAAACAAAACAACCTCGGCGTTTACAATGAAAAATTCGAAGAAGGATTGTACATGCTCGAAGAAAGACCGATGAATGAATTCAAAGATGAAGAAAGTTTTGGAAAACCTGATAAAATCATTAGTTCAGATAAATTATTTGAGAATTTAAGAAAAGACGAAAAATACAAAATTGACGAAAGGAGTTATATCCGTGCGAGATTGTTCGATATGCTGCTCGGCGACTGGGACAGACACGATGACCAGTGGAGATGGTCTGAATTCAGTGACGGAAATCAAATCATTTACAAACCGATTCCAAGAGACAGAGACCAGGTTTTCCCAAAATATGACGGTCTGTTAATCAATTTGTTACTGAGACTTCCCGCACTCAGACACATGCAGTCTTTTAACCGGGATATCAGAAATGTAAAATGGTTTAACATGGAACCTTATCCGATGGATTTGGCCCTTACAACTTCTTCTGATTTAGATGATTGGCTGTCAGAAGCTAAATTTATACAGGAAAATCTGACAGACGAAGCCATTGAAAATTCTTTTAGAAATCTGCCTGAAAACATGAAAGATGAAACCGTTCAAAACATCAAAAATATTTTAAAAATCAGAAAAACAAAACTGACTGAATTTGCTGAAGAATATTACAAGGTTTTAAGAAGAACTGTGATTTTGTACGGAACAGACAAGGATGACAAGGTTGTAATCGAAAGACTTTCGGGTGGAAAAACCAAAGTTCAAATGTTCAGAATCAAAAAATCAGGTGACGAATTATTTTTTGAAAATACTTATCATCACAATGAAACCAAAGATTTATGGATTTATGGTTTGAATTCAGATGATGTTTTTGAAGTCAACGGAAAAGGAAACAATCCAATCAGAATCAGATTGATAGGCGGCGAAGGAAAAGATATTTACAACATTGAAGACGGAAGAAAAGTTTGTATTTATGACAATCCGAACGATAAAAACGAAACCGAAAATGCAAAAAAGGCAAAACTTCATCTGACCGAAGATTACGATTTGAACCGGTACAACTATCAAAAACCGAAATATAATTCTTACAGTGGTCTGCCATCGGTTGGTTTCAATCCCGATGACGGTGTGAAAGCAGGAATGAATTTCAATTATTTGGTCAATGGTTTCAAACAGGATAAATACACTGCAAGTCACAAGTTTACAGTTAATTACTATTTTGCAACCAATGGTTTTGAAGCTTTGTATTCAGGTGATTTCGTGAAGTTTGCAGGAAAATGGAATCTCGGTCTGGATGCCGGTTTTACAAGTCCGGCTTACACCCACAACTTTTTTGGTTACGGAAATGAAACCGAAAATTTTGAAGATGATCTGGGAATGGATTTTAACCGGATTAAGATTCAGTCTTTGAATTTCAAACCATCACTTTATAAAATTGGAAGAAACAACAGTAAAATTGAATTCGGGATTGGAGCATCAGCAGTGAAAGTCGCGAAAACCGAAGGAAGAATTACCGAATTTACAACTGAATTGCCATCAGAGATTTTTAACCACAATTATTTTGGTGAAATTACAGCTAAATACAGTTTCAGCAATTACGACAACCGTTCAATGCCGACGTTGGGAATGATTTTCAGCACAGAAGCACATTTGGAAACCAATTTCAGCAATTCAAATCTGAGTCTGCCCTGGCTGGCAGTAAGTCTTGGTTTTACTCATCCGATCAGTCGTGGTGGTATCCTGAATTTTTCAACTTTAGTCAAAGCAAAAACTTTGCTCAACAACCATTTTGAATTTTATCAATCTGCTTCCATCGGTGGAGAATCCGATTTGAGATCTTATCGTTTTGACCGTTTTATGGGAAAAAGTTCAATGGTTCATACTTCTGATTTAAATCTGAGATTTGGTAAAATCAAAACACCTTTGGTTCCGGTTTATTACGGAATTCTCGCCGGTTTTGATTACGGTAGAACCTGGATGCCTGATGAAAAATCAAACAAATGGCATCAGTCTTATGGCGGTGGAATCTGGTTCAATGCAGCCAAAACTTTAACCGGGAAAATTAACTATTTCAACGGTGAAGACGGCGGAAGATTTTCTTTTAATCTGATAATTGGTTTTTAAATTCTTCAGGTGCCAGTACCGGAATTTCAGAATTTTTAAAATCCTTTAAATTTCTTGTGATTATACAATCTAAATTCTCAATCGTAGAGGCGCAGAAAATCTGAATTGCATCTTCAAAATCTTTGTATTTCGAACGAAGTGATTTCTTTAAAACATCCAAATCGACCAGTATGTTTGTATCCAGAAAAACTTTTTTCATTTGTGTTTTTCTTCAAAATATTCACGAAGTTCTTTTTCTTCATCAAAATCTTTTGGAAGTTTAACCGAGTCGACAATTTTCTTCAATTTGGATGAAATATTTTCGTCAATCTCGTCTTTACTGATATGGTCTAAATAATTTTCAACAATTTCAGACAAACTTCTTTCGGTATTTTAGCATACGATTTGACCCTTTTTATTACCGATTTTTCAATGCTCAGAGTTAATTTGGTCGTCATATCCGTATGTTTTACACAAATATACGTATAGTATGAATTTATTTGTGTTTTGTTTCTCTTAAAATGATATAAAAATCTAATTCAAAAGCAGTTAAACTTTTTAATTTATTAAAATTTGATTAAATTTAACCATCTAACTGCTAAATCTATTGTCATGAAAATTAAATCATTCGTAATTCGTCTCGATTCTGAGCATTATCTGAAAGACCAGGAAAAAATCAATTCGTTTCTTGAAAATGTCGTATTCAAAAAATCATCGGTTTCTTTTGTGGATGATGAAACCAAGTTCTGGACTGTTTTAATTCATTATGAGGAGATTCAGGTAAAAGAACAAATTCCTGAAATACCAAAATCAGAAACCAAAATCATTATCACAGAATCTGATTTAAATTCTGAAGAACTTGAAATTGTAAGTCATTTGAAAAAATGGAGAATTCAAAAAGCAGAAAAAGAAGATTTACCGTTGTTTATGATTTTATCAAATTCGGATATTTACGCGGTTGCCAAAGCCAAACCCAAAAGAATTGAAGATTTTATCGGTCTCAAAGGATTTGGCGAAAAGAAAACCGCAAGATATGGTAATGAGATTATTGCATTGCTAAATTCTGTTTGAGATAAAATTCAGAGTTTTGCTTTGTATAATTTTGATTAATTATTTTGATATAATTTCGTTATCTTTACAATTCAAATTGATTGGCAATGGATATTATTATTTCCGGAAAAAATAGAAAATTACTAAAGCTTATCAAAGATTTAGCTGTTGAATTAGGACTTTCAGCAAAAGAAACCTCAAAATTCAACAAAATGAAATGACTGATTCCGAGCGTTCAGAAAAACTATATGAATTCCTGGAAGAAATATCGGAAAAGAATTTATTTAGTTCAATTAAAAGTCCGGTTGATTGGCAACGAGAACTGAGAGAAGCAAATACATAACCATGATTCATTAATTATCAGTTTCAACTCCATGAAAGCATTATTCACATTACTTTTCATATTGTCCTTTCTGATTTCTAACGCTCAGGGAAATGTTTCTGAAAAGTACTTAAATGAATTTGGAGAAACTCTGATTTTAAACTCGGATTACACATTTGAATACATTTGGAAATTTGATCTTGCTTCAAGTTGGAATTACGGTAAATGGGAAATTAAAAATGAAAAATATATTTATTTGACCATAATTGAAGTAATGGACACTTTAGAAGTCAATGGCAAAATAGAATTAGTATTATCTGACGATAAAATATCCAATAAAATATTAAATGATGATTATGTAATTAATATACTTTCAGGCGGTGGGCAAAGCAGAAAACTACCTCCAAAAAAGCTTTTGATAAAAAATGAAAAATTATATCCGTTCACAGATAAAAATCAAATTCAGAAAAAGAAAATAAAATCTCTACTCAATGGAAATCAACTTCTGAAGCCATGGTTTGAAAAATCAAACTCCAAACAAATTGAAAATACGGAGCTGAAACGAAATGAAAATGAAATTACCGGACGGATAATCAATGAAATTTCACTACCACCTCATTGTGGAAACTTAGCATTTGCAACTGTTTTTGAATTTGAAATAATAAATTCGGATTTACTAAACTATAATCAAAAATCAATACCGCTCCTCATAAAATGCCCTGAATTTTACGGAAAAAGATTTTTCAATAAAGAAAACACATATAAAATAAAAGTAACCGACAACAGTCAAACAGACTTTAACTGGACAATTTCAAATCTCGAAACATCTAAGAAATACAATCTTGAGAGAGATTATTGGGTAATTGATATTGAAAAGCTTTAATTCGATTAGTTAAATAATACAGATTTCACTACAAGTCATATCCTGACCAATTAACTTGATTCTCAACCCGTTTTAATTAAAAAAAACCCACTCTCATCAAAAATTATGCCTTAACTATAAAGACTTTGTTAATTATGTTTATTTTTGCAGTAATATTGAATGACTATGCTAAATTATACCATAAAAGATTTATTGAGCAAAGGAAAAGAAGCAGTTCTTCAGGAAGTTTGTGTACAGGGATGGGTTCGTTCGTTCAGGAGCAATCGTTTCATTGCGCTGAATGACGGTTCGACCATTAAAAACATTCAAATCGTTATCGATTTTGAAAATACAGACTCCGAAATTCTGAATAAAATTCATACTGCGGCTTCATTAAAAATCATAGGTGAAGTGGTTGAAAGTCAGGGTGCCGGTCAGGAGATTGAAGTGCTCGCTCAAAAAATTGAAGTATTGGGTGAAGCCAATCCGGATGAATTGCAATCGACGATTCTTCAACCCAAGGCGCACAGTCTTGAAAAACTTAGAGAGCAGGCGCATTTCCGTTTCAGAACCAATACTTTTTCTGCAATTATGAGAGTGAGAAACTCGCTGATGTTTGCGATTCACAAATATTTCAACGAAAACGGTTTTGTATATGTCAACACACCGATTATCACCGGCTCGGATGCTGAAGGCGCGGGTGAAATGTTTACGGTGACCAACTTCAATCTTGAAAATGAACTTCCAAAAACAGAAGACGGAAAAGTGGATTTCAGCGAAGATTTTTTTGGAAGACACACCAATCTGACGGTTTCGGGACAATTAGAAGCCGAAGTTGCAGCAATGGGTCTCGGAAAAGTTTACACTTTCGGTCCGACTTTCAGAGCCGAAAATTCAAATACAAGCCGTCACCTGGCCGAATTCTGGATGATTGAACCCGAAATGGCTTTTTACAATCTGGATATGAATATGGATCTGGCTGAGGATATGCTCAAATATGTGATTGCTTATGCGATTGAAAATTGTGCAGATGATCTGAAATTTTTGTCAGAAAGATTTGACAAAGAACAGACACAAAAACCTCAGAATGAAAGATCAGAATTTTCACTGATGGAGCGGCTTGAATATGTGCTGAACAATAATTTTGTAAGACTGACTTATACCGAAGCAATTGAAATTCTTCAAAATTCAAAACACAATCAAAAGAAAAAATTCAAATACCCGATTGAAGGATGGGGTATGGATTTGCAGTCCGAACACGAAAGATATCTGGTTGAAAAACACTTTAAATCTCCGGTTATTTTATTTGATTATCCGGCAAAAATCAAAGCATTCTATATGCGTCTGAACGATGACGGAAAAACCGTCCGTGCGATGGATGTGCTGTTTCCGGGCATCGGTGAAATCATCGGCGGTTCTCAGCGTGAGGAAAGACTGGAAGTGCTGGACGAAAAGATGGATCAGCTGGATGTGAGCAAAGATAATCTGTGGTGGTACCGTGATTTGAGAAAATTCGGAACCGTTCCGCACAGCGGTTTTGGTCTGGGATTAGAAAGACTGGTTCTGTTTGTTTGCGGAATGGGCAATATCAGAGATGTGATTCCATTTCCGAGAACACCAAAAAGTGCTGAATTTTAATTAAATTAAACAAATGTTAAAGCAAGAACTCAATTTAAGATTGCAGCAAAAACTGTCGCCACAGCAGATTCAACTGATGAAGCTGGTGCAGCTGCCCACACTTGCTTTCGAACAAAGGATCAAACAGGAATTGGAAGAAAATCCGGCGCTGGAAGAAGAAAAAGAATTTGGTGATGAAGATTACGGTTCAGAATATGACGAATGGGACGGGGATGACGACAACCAAACGATTGATACCGATGACATCAATATAGACGAATATCTGAGCGACGACGAGATTCCAAATTACAAGACTTATACAAACAATTACAGCGATGACGATGAAGACCGTGAAATCCCGTTTGCACAAGGAACGAGTTTTCTGGATCATCTGGAGAGCCAGTTGTCGATGTTCAGACTGGATGAAGATGAATTTGAAATTGCAAATTTCATCATCGGGAATCTGGACGATGACGGTTATCTGAGAAGAGAACCACAGGCGATAGCTAACGATCTGGCTTTTGCACAAAACATATTTACGGACAAAAATGAGATCATCCATCTGCTGGTCAATTACATCCAAAAGCTCGATCCGATTGGTGTGGGTGCAAGAGATTTGCAGGAATGTCTGAAAATTCAGCTTCAAAACAAACAGCCTCAGACCGAGGCGACCGAACTGGCGCTGGAACTGATTACCAAGTCTTTTGAAATGTTTTCAAAAAAGCATTACAAAAAACTGATGGAGAAATACGAAATTTCTGAGGAACAGCTCAAAGAAGCGATTACTGAAATTGAAAAACTGAATCCGAAACCGGGCAGATCCTATTCCGGAAATACAAAGACCATTGAGCATATCACACCCGATTTTACGATCAAAATCGTTGACGGCGAACTCGAACTGTCGCTTCACGGCAGAAATGTGCCCGAACTCAGGGTTTCGAATGCCTATTCGGATATGCTGAAAACCTATAAGGTGACCGAAAAAAAATCGGAAGAACAGAAAAAGGCGGTGCTGTTTGTCAAACAAAAATTAGATGCTGCCAAATGGTTTATCGATGCGGTGGAACAAAGACGAAACACGCTGATGTACACCATGCAGGCGATTATGGATTTTCAGCGGGATTATTTTCTGACAGGCGATGAAACCAACATCAAACCGATGATCCTGAAGGATATAGCCGACAAAATCGGAATGGATATTTCAACGGTTTCAAGGGTTGCAAACAGCAAATATGTCAATACGCCTTACGGAACTTTTCTGATCAAAGATCTGTTCTCTGAAAGTCTGACCAATGAAGACGGCGAAGAAGTTTCGACCCGCGAGATCAAAAGAATCCTTCAGGATGTGGTGGCGGAAGAGGACAAAAAGAAGCCGATGACCGACGAGAAACTGATGGGAATTCTCAAAGAAAAAGGATATCCGATTGCAAGAAGGACGATTGCAAAATACAGGGAACAGTTGGGAATTCCGGTGGCGAGACTGAGAAAGGAGATTTAGATTTTCCGGTGAAATGAAAAAATATTTATTTATTCTAATTTCTTTTTTATTTCTGAATTCATGTTCAGTTCATACGCCATTATTTATACAGAACTATACAAACGATGAAGTTGAATTAAAGATTATTTCTAACCACTATTTGATTTCACAATTTTCAAAAATATTTTATGCAGAGGGAATTATCAGACCCGGTCAATTTTACAATAACAGTACACAAGAATACGAAATTACAGAAGTAGAATTCGACCATTTAACTGTTTCAATGATTTTACCCGGTAATTCCACCGTATTACTACACCAGGGTGTCAATGAAAACTACAAAAAATCGATTCGTCAGGTTTTAGTCAACGGAAAAGAGATAAATAAAAAAGAATTCTTGTCATCATTAAAGAAAAAAGGTAAGTCGAGTATTTTTAAAATTAAATAAATAATGGTTTTGATTGAACTGACTACAATAGCATTGGTCTTTTCTATCCATTCTTTGACACTTATTTTGTAGCTTTTCGGTCTGGCTTGATTTTTTATTGTGACGAATTCCCAATAATTAAAACTTTGATTATTTAGGCTTTTCCAAATTCAGATATCCATAACTGTGTTTCTATTTCCTAACCAGTCTCCTGGCTTCCGCTAATTAACACCCAAAATCTAAAAGCTCATTTAATTGCTTACGTTCCGGTGTCTGTAAAAGTAGTGATTTCCTACATTAGTCCGGCATTTGCTCCGGATATGGTTGCGATAAAATAGTTTGCGGCATAGACACCAAGTAAAAGTAACAACTTGTCTTTGGGTTCTTTATCATTCGTAATGTCATAGGTAATGTCATACTTGCAATAAAAATCTCTCCAATTAAATTTAGGTTCAAATTGAAGTACATTTTGTTGGTTTTTATCTTCAAGTATCATTTTGCTTTGGAAAAGTCCGCTTAATTTCAGGGCATATTCTCTGCCGTCCTGAAATGTGATGATGATTTTCCCATTCCAACTCATTGAAAGGCTAACTATTTTATTTCCATCTTTTGTTACTGAAACGCTTGTACCAAAAAATCCTACCGGTGCAAGTTTGTAAGTTTCGGTATCGGGCATTTTAATTTCTGCTTTCAGATAAAATGGTGTTTCATAAATCAACTCTCCCAATAACTGGTCGTTGTCTGAAAGTAGAAAAGTTTTTCTGTCTTTTGAATGTGCATTCATTGAAAGGATATTTTTGAGTTAATTAAAATCGCTTTCTTCCAATTTG
The DNA here is from genome assembly GCA_041677705.1 of Weeksellaceae bacterium. Classification (GTDB taxonomy): domain Bacteria; phylum Bacteroidota; class Bacteroidia; order Flavobacteriales; family Weeksellaceae; genus Moheibacter. Next base: position 16,478 of record JBAYPM010000049.1, read on the forward strand.
AAAATTTCTTCAACCGGTGTCCCAAATACAAAAGCCATTTTTAATGCCAAAAGCGTAGAGGGAACAAATTTTCCTGTTTCTATGGAATTCATTGCCTGTCTTGAAATGCCAATTTTTTCGGCCAATTCGGCTTGTGTCCAATTCTTTTTCGCTCTTTCAACTTTTATGGTATTTTTCATCTGTATTTACGTTTTGAAATGAATAGACCCATTAAATAGAACAAGAAAAACAAAGGAAAAACGTACAAATAACTGAAATTGTCCAAACCAAGATTTTCTACCAAACCTGCCAACCCCAAAACCATAACCAAAAGCAAAGACAATGCAAAAGCAATGGACACTGCTTCTAATTGTATTCTGATTTGAACTTCATCAAGCAACTTTATGCTTTGTATAAACTTTACTGTATAAGTTCCAAACAAGAGAACGTTAACAGAAATAATCAACAGATAGATTGGTACAGATATAGAATATTTGGATAAATAATATACGCTAACTACGAAGCAAATCGCAAATATCAATGCCCAAAGGACACTAAATAAGCTCATTTTTTCTTTCATTGTAAGTCAATTAAAATTTCCACAAAGATAATAATAGTTTTCAAATTGTCAATTATATACGACATTTTTTGCGCTAAATTTTAAAAGAAAATGTATAGGGATTTCAGATCTGAGAAATAGGAATTTCCTGTGTTTTGTTTTGGAAGTTCGAGGCTGTTGCAATACAATTTTGATTAACCTTATGTTGAACCAAACCTTCGGTAGTGGATAATCCGGCGCATACTGACCCCCTTAGAAGATGCAAAAGGAAAAAACGAATTATTCCGGGGCAAATTGACCCCTCCTGGGCATTTGCTTAAATAAAAATCTCCAATAGATTCCGGAGCATATTGACCCCCTTTTGACTTTGATTTTGTTCTTTTGTTTCCAAAGAAACATTTAAAAGACTTTCCTATAGCATGAAAAACAAAATCTATGAGTCAGATAAAACAATTGCTTTTGCTCTATCAGCAGAAGAAAAGAAAGAAAGCCATTGCCACTGTGTTGGGGATGAGCAAAAACACTGTAAAAAGCTTTTCAACCGAAATGCCCCTGCTGCAAGGTTGGCCATTTGGTGACCATTTCGATGTTTGACAAACGGGGTCCGCCACAGTGGTTTTTGGAGATGAACCAAAATATATCTGCGCCTGAAAATTAAATTTTTTGGGTAGGAAATTTTGTACTCTGAAAACTCCACAACCCTGACCAAACCTGCCAAAACCAGCCAATCCGGGCA
>JBAYPM010000050.1:0-17327 GCA_041677705.1 Weeksellaceae bacterium
AGCAGTTCGTTTGCAATCACAATCGATGGAGCTTCTCTCATATCGTCTGTATTCGGTTTGAAACTCAATCCCCACAGACAGAAAGTCATACCCGAAAGATTTTCGCCAAATCTCGATTTCACTTTTTCAACCAACACAGATTTCTGATCCTCATTCACAGCTTCCACCGCCTGCAACACCCTGAGCTCATAATCATATTCTTTTGCGGTACGAATGATCGCTTTTACATCTTTTGGAAAACAGCTTCCGCCATAACCTGTACCCGGATAGATAAATTTATTTCCAATCCGGCTGTCAGAGCCAATCCCTTTTCTCACCATATTTACATTTGCGCCCACTTTTTCACAGAGATTTGCAATATCGTTCATAAAACTAATCTTGGTAGCGAGCATTGCATTGGCTGTATATTTTGTCATTTCTGCCGACGGAATATCCATATAGATCATACGGTTGCTGCTCAGCTGAAACGGCTGATACAGTCGGTTCATGATCCCGTTTGCTCTTTTGTCTTCTGTTCCGATGATGATACGGTCTGGTTTCAGGAAATCCTCAACTGCCGCACCTTCTTTCAGAAATTCCGGATTGGATGCCACCGAAAATTCAAGATCTGAATTTCTCTTTTTAAGTTGTTCAGCAATTTCTTTTTTGACTTTTTCGCCGGTTCCTACCGGAACTGTACTTTTTGTAGCAACCACCAGATAGTTGTTCATCTTCTCTCCCACTTCTCTTGCAACCGCCAGCACATAACTCAAATCGGCAGAACCGTCTTCGCCGGGGGGTGTTCCAACCGCAATAAAGACAACTTCGCTTCCCTGAATGGCTTCACCCAAATCTGTACTGAATTTCAGTCTTCCGTTTTTGTGATTTCTGATCACCAGTTCTTCAAGACCGGGTTCATAGATCGGGATGATTCCGTTTTTTAATTTCTCGATTTTATTTTGATCGATGTCCACACAGACCACCTCGATACCCACATCAGAAAAACAGGTTCCTGACACCAGTCCCACATAGCCGGTTCCTACTACCGTAATTTTCATATCATGATAATTTATTGCCTGCTGCGAATGTTTTCGGACCGAAAAAATTAAGGATTTTTCGAAAAACAGGGTCACAGTTTAAATTGGCGACGCAAAAATAAGACTAAAAACCGAAATAATCCTACCTTAGCTGAAAATTGAAAAACATGTCTGTCAACAAAGAAATCAAGAGAATTACCACTGAAACCATCAGAAGTATGAAAGGTGCCGAAAGAATCAGCATGCTTACTTCTTATGATTTTACTATCGCTCAAATGGTTGATGCCGGAGGGATCGATGCTATCCTGGTCGGAGACTCGGCGTCAAATGTAATGGCAGGACATGAAACCACCCTGCCGATTACGCTGGATCAGATGATCTATCATGCCCAATCGGTTGTCAGAGCGGTCAAACGTGCGTTGGTCATTGTCGATCTTCCGTTTGGAACCTATCAGTCAGATCCGCAAAGAGCTTTGGATTCTGCAGTCAGAATCATGAAAGAATCGGGTGCGCATGCGGTCAAACTCGAAGGCGGTCTTGAAGTCGAAAAATCAATCAAAAAAATACTCAATGCCGGCATACCTGTGATGGGGCATCTGGGTTTGACTCCCCAATCGATTTATCAGTTCGGAACCTACAAAGTCAGAGCAAAGGAAGAAGAGGAAGCAGCCAAACTGATGGATGATGCGCTTCTGCTCGACAGTCTCGGTGTGTTCTCGCTGGTGATGGAAAAGATTCCTGCTTCACTCGCTCAAAAAGTAACCGAAAATATTTCAATTCCAACCATCGGAATCGGCGCCGGACCTCATTGCGACGGTCAGGTGCTGGTGGTTCATGATATGCTGGGAATGACTCACGAATTCAAACCAAAATTTCTCAGACAGTATCTGAATCTCTACGATGACATCACAAATGCGGTGAAGAGATATGTGGACGATGTCAAAAAAATGAACTTTCCGAACGAAAGCGAACAGTATTGATTTTTCAGTGATTTGAATGAAAAATTTGAAGGACAGAATCCTGTACGAAGACAATCATCTGATTATCATCAACAAACTTCCGGGCGAACTCTCGCAAGGAGATCAGACCGGCGATGAATCACTGTTGGATACAATCAAAGAATTGATCAGAATCAGAGACAAAAAACCGGGCAATGTCTTTCTGGGACTGATTCACCGGCTCGACCGGCCGACCAGCGGAGTGCTTGTATTTGCAAAAACCACCAAAGCACTCAGCCGGATGAATGAACTGTTCAAAACAAGAGAAATTAAAAAAGTGTATTGGGCGATTGTTGAAGGACAATCCGAAATCAAAACCGAGAGACTCGAGCACTATCTCAGAAAAAATTCAAAAAACAACAAGGTCACCGTTTATTCAAAACCGACACCCGATTCAAAAAAGGCGGTTTTGGAATATCGTGTTTTGGGAAATCTTGACAATTATTCGCTTTTTGAAGTGGAACTGCACACCGGCCGTTCTCACCAAATCCGTTCACAGCTGAGCTTTATCGGTTATTCGATCAAAGGTGATTTGAAATACGGCGCAAAAAGATCAAATCCTGATGGAGGAATTTCGCTTCATTCGAGAATGATCCGTTTTATCCATCCGATTAAAAAGGAGGAAATCACGATCACAGCACCGCCACCCGATGATTCGCTTTGGAAAGAATGTCTTAAATTTGCTGACTAATTCATTCAGTGATGAACCGCCTCTTTTATGGAATTCTGTACTGCATTTCACTTCTTCCGATGAGGCTGCTCTATTGGTTTTCGTCGATACTGTTTTTTCTGATCAATTATGTGATCGGTTATCGCAGAAAGGTGATTCGTGATAATTTGAAAAATTCATTTCCCGAAAAATCGGATCAGGAAATTAAAAAAATCCAAAAACAGTTTTATCGTAATTTTTCAGATTATCTGGTTGAAACACTGAAAAGTTTTTCGATTTCACAGCAGGAACTGGACAAAAGACATACTTATTCTAATCTCGAAATCTTTGAAGACTGCAAAAATGAAGGAAAAGACGTCATACTGATGGCCGGCCATATTTTCAATTGGGAATGGTTTGTCGGGTTGGTCAGGCATCTGCCTGCAAAAGAGACACTTGCTGTATTTCACAAAGTGAGAAATGATTTTTGGAACGATCGTATGAATTCGATCCGTGGAAAATTCGGAACGCAACCAATCGATATGAAGGAAACAGGCCGCTATATGATGAAAGCCGAAAATGACGGTACCAAATCCTATTTGTTTGTTGCAGATCAGAGTCCGAAAAAATCGATGGTCAGACACAGCATTCGGTTTTTGAATCAGGAGACGCCTGTTTTTGCGGGATTTGACAAGATTGCAATCCGAAAAGAAATGGCGGTAGTATTTTGTAAAACCGTTAAAACAAAACAGGGATTTTATCATACCGAATTTGAGAGAATCAATCCGGAAGGAGAGAATTTTAAAGAAATGGAAGTGGTCGAGAAATTCTTTGGCCAGCTTGAAACTTTGATCAGCGAGCATCCCGACAACTGGCTTTGGAGCCACAAAAGATGGAAATACAAAAAAGGAATCGACTATTGAAAACAGCTGTCGCCATACTGAATTGGAACGGCCGGAAACTTCTTGAAGAATTTCTGCCATCGGTGGTCAAATATTCAGGTCAGGCGGAGATTTGGGTGATTGACAATTCTTCTGAAGATGATTCGGTTAGTTATCTGAAATCAGAATTTCCGGAAATTCAGATCATTCGGAATTCCGAAAATTTTGGTTTTGCGAAAGGATACAATGACGGGATTCAAAAAATCATTGAAATCGATCCCGATATAGAGCTTTTCTGTCTGCTCAATTCTGATGTTGAGGTAACCGAAAACTGGCTGAAACCGATGATCGAACTGTTTGAAGAAAATCCCGAAATCGCAGTGGCACAGCCAAAAATCATGGATTACAAAAACCGGAATAAATTTGAATATGCAGGTGCAGCCGGCGGGTTTATCGACAATTTCGGTTATCCTTATTGTCGCGGCAGGGTTTTTTGGACTTTGGAAGAGGACAAAGGTCAGTATGATGATATCACCGAGGTTTTTTGGGCAAGCGGTGCATGTTTTTTTGTAAGAACTTCAGATTTTTTGGAAATGAAAGGCTTTGACGAAAGTTTTTTTGCGCACATGGAAGAAATCGATCTGTGCTGGCGTTTGAACAATTCGGGCCGAAAAATTTATTATTGCGGTCATTCAAAAATCTATCATCTCGGTGGTGGAACTTTGAAGACAAACAGCCCGAGAAAAACCTGTCTCAATTTCAGAAATAATCTGGGCATGCTGGCAAAGAATCTGCCCAAAGAAAAAAGATTTCCGGTAATTTTCTGCCGACTGGTTTTGGACGGAATCACAGGTGTGATCTTTATGTTTTATGAAGGGTTGCCGCACTGCCTGGCGGTTGTAAGAGCGCATTTTGGTTTTTACAAAAGACTTCCGGCCTATCTGAAGTCTTCAAAATCGGGCAAGAAAAATTATTTTGAAAAAAAATTGGTCCCTTATCAGTATTTCATCAAAAAAAGAAAGCTTTTTGAGGATTTGAAGTGATTCTCAAACAGAGGGTTATCTTTGAAAAATTCAAATTATAAACAGATTATCAATTGATTTGTCACAGATTTTGGATTGCTTCGAACCAAAATCAGCGCCAAATCAAATTCACATTCATCTATTTAACCTCGGGCTTAATTTCGCTTCGCTTCATTAACCCGAGGCTTTCAACAGTTAAATCCCTTCGGGATTTTTATTACTTTAATTCGGTTTCAAGAACCGTGAAACGGTTCAACCATCAGTAGCCCCCGATGAAATCGGGGGGCAAAAGACCCACAAAAACCAACCCGCAAAGCGGGTTGAACTATTAATTGTTATTGTGAATTAGACATAGGTCGAAAAAATCATCTCCACGCCCAATCATTTTCAATATGGTAACTGATATTTTGTTTTGAAGCGATTTCTTTGAGTTTCGATTTTATGTCTTCAATCTCTACAATCGTATTTTTTGGCAGCAAAAAAGAATCTCCGGTTTTTAATTTCAAAAGAATCAGCGACGGAATCTCATTGATTTCCTCAATTTCGGAAACCGGTACTTTGGTGTCGCTTTCGCCGTCATTTCCCAAAATAAAATCATCATTAATTTCAATCGTAAAATCTCTTTCGAATTTGGTTTTGAAATAATCATTGAAATGATTTTTAAAATTTTTGATGTATCTGTTTTTTTCTCGAATCGGATACATAAAATACCAAAGCAGACCAAAAAGGACGATCGCCACCGACAGATAATAACTTTCCAAAAAAAACAAAATCACACCAAAACCAAAATAAACCAGCGGAATGATCAGCCGATTTCTTTTTCTCGCCTTGTTGATTCTTTCTGATTTGGAAACAAAAAACAGCTGATAATCCAGATAATCGTTTTCTTCAAGTCGGTATTTGACTTTCATATCTTTGAGTTCATTGGAAAATAATCGAATGAAAAATTAAACCCTACTCAATTTGGCTGCAATCGTATTGATGAAATTGGTCAGCGGTCCTTTTGCCATCATCTCAATCATCATATTGAATTTCCCATCAAAGTCGAGACTGATGTCGGAATTTGAATCATCGACCGGATTGATGTTGATGGTCAGATAATATTCAAAATTTGGTGATGGCGATTCAAAAACCAGCTGAGAAGGCGCTGTCTTTTCTTTGAGCTTCATTCCCACCTTTGGCAGACTGCCGATCTGAACTCCAAAACCATTGCCCGATTCGTGCACATCAAAAGATTTGGTGTCGTCGGGCATCAGTTGGCGATAGTTTTCCATGTCTGACAAAAAATCAAACGCATCCTGCTGATTTTTCGAAAATCTTATTTTTTCAGTATTTACATTCATCCTTTAAAAATTGGTTATCTTTGTTTCAAAGTACCCAAATGTACAAAGTTTTTTACAATGAAAAAGCTGTGATTCTTTCTGATTCTCCATTGACCAAAATCAAGAATTTGAAATTCAGTACAAACAGCCAGTTTGAGGAAGCTTTGGCATTGCTCAGAAATACTTCGGCAGCAGAAATCAATATTTATCATCACAATCTGAACAAACTTTGGCAGCATTTCAAATCTTATTTTGACTATCTTGAAGCTGCAGGCGGAGTGGTTGAAAATCAGAAAAACGAAATCCTTTTTATTTATCGGCTCGGAAAATGGGATCTGCCCAAAGGAAAGGTTGAAAAGGGCGAAACCACAGAAGTTGCGTCAGTCAGAGAGGTGATGGAAGAATGCGGAATCGACGGTTTAAAACTGGGTGAACTGATCTGCAAGACCTATCATATTTATTTCCAGAGAAATATGAAACTCAAAGCGATTTATTGGTATCGGATGAGAACAGACGACCTCGAAATTCCTGTTCCCCAAAACGAAGAAGGAATCGAAATCGCTGTCTGGAAACCGGTTTCTGAAATTCCTGAACTGATGAATCAGACTTATGAAAATATCAAAATCGTAATCGAAAGCTATTATACAACCAACAAAACGGTCTGACATTTCTTAACACACGTCAATGCCGATTTTTGATCTCAGCAATAACTTTGCAAACTGAAGATCAGAAAAATGAACAGAAAGAATGTGGAATTAATTATAAATCCGCCTACACCGAATATGGTGGGTGACGGTTTCAAAATGCATCATTTCATACCGGGTGTTCCCCAGCTGAATATGCACAGAACCAATCCGTTTATTGTATTGGATTACAATTCACTGACCGAATTGGCGCCGTCTGATCATGTCAGAGGCGTTGGCGCACATCCGCACAAAGGATTTGAAACGGTCAGCATTGTTTATCACGGAAAAATTGCACATACCGACAGTACCGGTTTTCACGGTGTCATCGGCGCAGGCGAAGTACAGTGGATGACTGCTGCCTCGGGAATTTTGCATAAAGAATATCACGAAGAAGGTTTTTCTAAAAGCGGCGGAAAATTTCAGATGGTTCAGTTGTGGGTCAATCTGCCATCGGAATTCAAAAAAGAACCCCCAAAATATCAGTCGGTCACAAGAGACAAAATGTCAAGATATCTGATTGATAAAGATCTGGGAATCATCGAAGTGATTTCGGGCGAATACAATGGAATCAAAGGTTCGGCTTCGACTTATACGACAATTCATATTTACAATGCCAAATTAAAACCGGGCGCAAAAGCAAACTTTAATTTTCAGGCCGAATACAATACCATACTGTTGGTCATTGAAGGAAATATCACTGTAAACGGAGAACAGAAAGTCAAGACTGATCAGCTTTTGATATTTGAAAACAAAGGTGAGGAATTTGAAATCAGTACAGATGAAAAATCGGTTGTTCTGATACTGTCGGGCGAACCGATCAAAGAACCGATTGCCGCGCACGGGCCTTTTGTAATGAACAACAGAGAAGAAATCCTGGAAGCCTGCAATGAATTCAATATAGGGAAATTCGGTTATTTGGAATAAAATATAAGCAGCAAACAGTTGATCAGCTTGGTTGGTAAGAGCTCAAACTGTACAGGCCGGAATCAAATTTCCGGTCTGTTTTTTTTTGTAATGACTTTATGCTGAGCGGGTTTTCCCAAAATGGAGTCAAAAGGATTTAAAATTCTCAAAAAACCGCATTGGTCTTGTTTGAAATTGATAAAAAGATTTATATTTGCAGCCACAAAAGAGGGAAACTTCTTATTTGGAGAGATGGCAGAGCGGTCGAATGCGGCGGTCTTGAAAACCGTTGAGGGTCACACCTCCGGGGGTTCGAATCCCTCTCTCTCCGCAAAATGAAAAGTGAGTAGTTTTTGGCGCTACTTTGTGTTAACCGATGAGTTGTGGCAATTTCGTGGCAACTTTGGTTAATTGAAACAAAAGTCAGCGCGAGCAGTGGAATTAAGAGAATAGTTCGAATCCCGCCAGCTCCACAAAAGTTCAAAAAACTTCCACTTTTGATGACGTAAAATGTTAAAAACCTGTAATTCCATAAAGATTACAGGTTTTTGCTTTTATGGCCTATGCACAAAATTTTCAAAAACGCTTATAATCTTCGTGGCAGTTTTGTGGCAGTTTTAAAATTGATAAAAAGTGCCATGATAATTAATACAATACACTGTTTATCAACATGTAAACAGCGTTAACGACTTGCACCGGGAACTCTTTAGTCCGACATTTATTAACCTTTAAAACTGTTGGATTATGATTGAACAAAGCGCAGGGCTCAACTTCTTCCTGAAGACGCCCAAAAACAAAAGCAACATCAGGTTTGTGTACCTGAGAGTAACCATTGACGGTATTCCCAAAGAAACCTCCACCAAGAGAAAATGGGATGTGAATCGCTGGAATCAGAAAACAGAACGTGCAATCGGAACAAAAGAGGATGCAAGGTCACTCAACTTCTTTTTGGAATCTCTGACTACCAAAATAAATAATTTTAAAACTGAGCTTATCAATGCCGGGATTACAATTACCGCTGCCCGTATTATTGATCATGTCAAGGGAAATGATGTCTCCAAAATAACCGTCCTTAAAGAGTTCAAGAGACACAACGACGAGATACTTGCTCTCGTTCCCACAGGCGAATATGCCGAAGGTACCTATGAAAGGTATGTAACCGCACGTTCACATGTCCATGATTTTATAGAATTTAAATTCGGGAAGGCAGATATTGAGTTTCGGGAACTGAACTATGAATTTATAAAGGATTATGAGTTTTACCTTAAAACTGTTCGAGGGTGCAGCAATAACACAACATTGAAGTACATCGCAAATTTTAAGAAAATCGTTTTGCGTGCGATTGCTAAAGATTACATTTCAAAAGATCCGTTCATTTTGTTTAAAAAGAAATGGACAAAACCGAATAAGAAACCGCTGTCAAAAAAGGAATTGCAATTATTGGAAGAAAAGCGGTTTTCTACGGAGCGGTTATCGGTTGTTCGTGATATTTTCGTATTTCAATGTTATACAGGTCTTGCTTATATAGATGTTTACCAACTTAAGAAAACCAATATTAAAACCGGAATAGACGGAAAACTATGGATCATATCAAGTCGCCAGAAATCAAAATCCTGCACCGACATACCCCTGCTTCCCAAGGCAATCGAAATTATGGAAAAATACAGGGATCACCCTGTTTGCATAGAAAGAGGATCGGTATTGCCCGTAAAAAGCAATCAAAAGATGAATGAGTATCTGAAGGAAATCGGTACACTGTGCGGTTTGAACTGCACCCTTAATACCCATAAGGCGCGTAGAACCTTTGCCAGTACAGTTACACTTGCCAATGGCGTACCTATCCATGTTGTCAAGGAATTATTAGGTCATTATTCCGTCAAGCAAACCGAGGAGTATGCCATCACCGAGCAGGAATCGATCAGTAAAGAAATGGAACTGTTGCAAAATAAATTTGAACATACAAATAATTCGGTAACCGAATATGGCCCGATTCCGGCATTAGAAAGCCTGAAAGAAGAAATCAATGCCTTGAAGGCTGAAAGCACGGAAATAAAGCCGTCTGAAGAAAGATTGAAATTCATTGTATCGGAAATGGAAAAACTTAGAGAACTACTCACGCATAATTAATAATCATGATGTGATGTTTCACTTGATTGTGAATTCTACCGTACTGCGGTATCCCGGATGATACGAAGGAGTGTATCGGATATAACCGAAATCCTGAAGTTGTTTGAAGTATTTGTGGTAAGTGGGTAATGTTTGGATGTGCGATATTTTCATCAGCCGGCTCCGGCTAACATGGATGATTTCTTCCTCTTCCTGCAGATGGGCCAATTGAACCAGTCCAACCAACAGGGCGAGATGCCAGACATTCAGCCTTGAATCCCATCCTGATCTTATTATATAATCCATACAGGTTGCTGCATTCATGATTCCCGGTCTTCAAAAAGTTTCTTAATATCTGATCTGTTATAATAATATGAGCCCATTACTTTCCGAAACCTCACTTTTCCGGTAATGCGCAGGTTCTGAAGCGTTCCGGGAGAAATATCCATAATCCGGCGAATGGCTTTGCTCCTTAACCATTCGGGGTCTTCAGTTGTACTTTCGGATGTCTGCTCCCCTATCACCAGCTTTATCTCATGCAACAGAAGCAGCCCGAATTGTCTTAAATCTTCTTTTGTCAGCTGTTCTTCCATCTTCTTTTATTTTTCTAATTTTTTGAAAGTTCATGATTCATCAACCACAAAAAGGAAATGTCGCAGCAGTTGGCCTTGTAAGGCAGCATTTGACAGATTGATTTTTCTTTTTGAAGATTTTTTTCTAATTATTCGGATAGCGCCAAGCCCATTTACTTTCCCAGCCTCACCCTCCACGCGGTAAAAGCGCTTAGCTGCTATATTCGGGACAGACAATTGGAAAATCCGCAACTCCCCGCCCCCAACAGCGCATTTTCCAAATCTCTGTTTTGACGGCTATCACAGCCTAAAATTGATTTCAAAATTTATTTTGGATTTATTTCCTCAAGAAACCGGTAAAAAGGCAGCCAATTTACGGCGGCCGCCAGCGCTCAAAACCTGCCAAAAGACTACGGCATAATGGTAGAGCAAATATGGTGGCTTCGCCGGGTTGTTTTGTTTGCTCTGCCACCCTTCGGGACTTATTCCGTTTCCTTTTGGCTTTTCCCGGGCCGCCTTATTCGTCTGCTTTCTTTTTTCCGGTTTTTCTTTTGAAAAAATAAGTAGCGAAGCAGGGCGAGCCACACAGCATGATACCGGGAAAAGAATTTAAACAGAATGTCAAACTTTAAAAACAAGAATTATGAACATCATCGGAAGACTGACAAGGGATGCGCAGGTTCGCACCCTGTCAAACGGAAAACAGCTGGTAAACTTTTCAGTTGCGGTCAATGACAGCTATCGTAACAAACAGGGAGAACGGGTGGAACAGACCACTTACTTTGATTGCGCAGATTGGCGAACAACAAGGTTAGCGCCCTTTTTGACCAAAGGCGCCCTGATAGAACTCACGGGCAGGGTGTATGCTTCGGCATGGACAGGAAAAAACGGAGAGCCCAAAGCAGGTTTGAATTTCCATACTTCAAATATCAAATTTCACGGTGGAAGCAGGAAATCGGGAGCCTTTCAGGATACCGATCAATCCGAAAAAGACAGGGTATCAGAACAGATAATCGAGGATGACCTCCCGTTCTGACCACAAGAAATCATTCATTTATTTATTAACATTAAAACTTTATCATTATGGCACACAACATCAATTTTAACAAGCGAACAGGAAAGTACAGTTTCTTTTCAGTTCAGGAAAAACCCTGGCACGGATTGGGGCAAGTCGTGGAGGATTACCCTACCAGTGCTGAAGCCATCCGATTTGCAGGATTGAATTACGAAGTCGTAAAATCGCCTTTATTTACAAAAGGTTCGGCAGTAACCGAAACGGCTGACGGTATAGAAGTCGGCAGTGATGAACTGGAAGTACCCGACTATTTCGCCAATATCCGAGCTGATAACAATACGGTTTTGGGCGTAGTCGGAAAGGATTATCACATTGTACAAAACTGCGAAGCCTTTTCATTCTTTGATGCCATTGTAGGCGGAGGAGACGGTATTTTATATGAGACAGCTGGTGCATTGGGCAAAGGCGAACGGATTTTCATTACAGCCAAATTACCCGATTATATCCGTGTAGGCAAGGGCGATGATGTTACTGAAAAGTACATTTTCCTCACCACAAGCCACGATGGGAGCGGAAGTATTACCGCCGCTTTCACACCCATCAGGATCGTTTGCCAGAACACACTGAATGCCTCGCTCAGGAACATGAGCAATGTAATCCGCATCAAACATACTTCGGGCGCAAAACAACGGTTGGAAGATGCACACAGAGTTATGGGAATTGCCAATACACTGAGTGATCAGTTAGAAAGTATTTTCAATGAATGGTCAAAAGTGAGAGTTACAGACACCGAGGTGAGAAAGCTGATACAATTGGCGCTTTGTCCGAATAAAGAAACCCTTGACCTGATTCAAAAGGGTGCGGAAGATGAGGTTTCCACCGTGTTCAAGAATACTGTTGAAGATGCATTTGCTTACGGCATGATAAGCGATGCCCAACAGATGGAAACCGCAAAGGGTACTTTATTCGGTGCTTATAATGCGGTTACGGGATATTTTCAGAATGTGCGCAGATACAGGGATGATGAAGCTAAATTGCAAAGTATCGTATTGGGCGGAACAGCACAGATTAAATCGCAAAAGGCTTTTATCTATTGCACCGCTTTTGCACAGTACGGTGCGGATATTTTTCATCTTAATTAATGATTTAAAGGTTGCCGTCTGTTTAGGCGGCAACCTTTATACGACTAAAAAGGTGAGAGCTTTACTTTGCTGCAGGCGGCAAAAATGAGATTCCTTACTGCTGTCGGAAACTCATTTTCGCGTTAATTCAGAGCAACCACATCGTCAAAATACGCCCGGGACGATTCCCCCGATCTGTATTTTGCCAAAGAGGCTGCGGATTTGTCCGCACGGATAAGCGTATCCGGTTTTTACTCCGCTTTGACCGGTACAAAAAATACATTTCCTTCCTTTGTCGAAAAAGAATTTTTTGCCTGAATAAGGTGCAACCACAATCCCTTTACAAACTAGTATTCAACAGTTCTCTTACTTTATTCTGTAACTCTTTCTTATTCGGCAAATAAAGCTGATATCGCGAAACAAATATCTTATTGGATATGCCCCCTGTTGCATATTCTACCAATACTTCATCCTTTTCGGCAGATAGAATAATTCCAATAGGTTCATTATCATCTTCCACATTTTCTTCCGTTCGGAAATAGTTTAGATAAAGGTTCATCTGTCCAATATCATTATGTTCAACCTGTTTTATTTTCAGGTCAATTAGAACAAAACATTTCAAGATACGGTGGTAAAAGACCAAATCAATATAAAAATGACGGTTACGGATAGAGATTTTATATTGCCTGCCAACAAAGGCAAATCCTTTTCCGAGCTCAAGCAAGAATAGCTGCAGGTTTTCTATGATTTTCTGTTCGAGTGCCTTTTCTGTCACGAGGGGGCTCTGCGGTATTCTTAGAAAATCCAAAATATACGGATCTTTTATGACCTCTGTTGGGTCAGTAACAATATGCCCTTTTTCTGCAAGCTGTAATATACCCCGTTTGTCTTTGCTCAATGCCAGACGTTCAAACAGGGATGAGTTTATTTGTCTTTCGAGTTCCCTGTATCCCCAGTTTTCCAGTATGGATTGTTTTTCATAAAATTTTCTTGCTGTATTGTCTGAAACTCCCAGTAAGGTAACAAAATGTGTCCAGCTCAATTTGGCAGGCACTGCCTGCCATTTTTGGTACGCCAAATAGAAACGTCGCATGTCCAAAATGTTCCGCCTGCCAAATCCTTTTCCGTAGCGTTGTCTAAGGTCTTTGGAAAGCTTTGACAATAAATCACTTCCGTACTCTGCACGTTCCTTACCGCGCTGTTCGTATTCAACAATGTGCCTGCCGATTTCCCAATTAGCTTTTACCAGTTCTGTATTTACATATTTGATGGCATTCTGCCGCGCCTGTTCAATGGTGAGTCCAATATTGTCAAGCAGTTCATCGTATTTTGCTTTTGAAAGTTCCATAGATATGCCCTTAGTACACAAATTTAAACATTCTGGTGCTAAAAGCACTGATACCATTGATAAAATCATCACAGCGCCAAATACCGGCACCCACTTCCATATTTGGATATTCAAATTGAACCGTTCTTAGATTCACGCCCAAACATTTAAAATTTATAGAAATGCAGGGACAAGACGATTTAAGAGGCCTAGTTAATATGGGATTTATACGGACACAGTGAGAATCATTACAGTATTGGTGCACTTGTATTGGCTCTGTTACGGATTCTTTTTAAAGCAGAGCTTCTACACCCAAGAGGGGATTTTCCCTTTTTTCAAAGGGGCTTTTTCCTGATGGTTCAAATTAATTTAATTGTTAACATTGTCAAAAAGTAATATTAACGTTTTATTAAAATCGAATCTTGTGAAAACAAACAACCTCAAAATAATCTTTCTGCTGATTTCAGCCACTTTGTTTTCAGTAAGTGTCCGGTCGCAAAAAATCGAATGGCAGCAGGTTCTGGGCGGCGCCCACAGCGAATACCTCTACGATGTCAAAGCAACACCCGACTACGGCTTTCTGCTGGCGGGCAGTTCATTCTCGGGCAAAACAGGTACCAAAACCGAAGCCGGACAGGGCGATCTGGACTATTTCCTCTGGAAGATGGATGAATCCGGCAAAATGGAATGGCAGAAATCATTCGGCGGTTCGGGCAGCGATTACCTCTACAGCGCTGCACTGACCAAAGAAGGCGGCTATATCCTGGGCGGCAGCTCGGATTCACCCAAATCGGGCGACAAAAAAGAAGACGGCTTTGGTAATATGGATTTCTGGATACTCAAACTCAACCCCGAAGGAAAAGAAGAATGGCAGCTGACACTGGGCGGCATCGGAAACGACCAGCTGCAGAGCATACAGCAGACTGCGGATGGCGGATACATCGTCGGTGGCAGTTCTGATTCCTCGCCGATTAAAGACAGTGATGGAAAAACAATCGGCAGCAAAACAGAAGAAAGCCGCGGAAGCATGGATTACTGGGTAATCAGACTCAGCCCGGAAGGACAGATTGAATGGGAAAAAACCTTTGGCGGTTCTTTTTCCGACCGACTGAAAGATATTTTGATTTTGGAAGACGGCTTTCTGATTGCCGGAACTTCCAACTCACCCTTGGGAACGGGCAGCAAAACAGTACAGCACTACGGTGAAAATGATTACTGGCTGATTAAACTTGACGACCGGGGAAATGAAATCTGGCAAAAAGCTTACGGCGGAGACGGCGATGATTCGCTTGCACAAATCATTTCAACCGAAAACGGTTATCTGATTGCCGGCAGCTCCAACTCAAAACCAAATCCCGACGGCGGAAAAACAGCTACCAACGGTGAAGGAACAGATTTCTGGGTGGTTGAGATTGACAGAGACGGCAATACGATTTGGGATGCAACTTATGACATCGGCAGATGGGATGTGCTGGTATCGGTTGCAGCGACAGATCAAAACGAATATCTGCTCAGCGGTTATGCTTCTTCGGAAACATTGGGCAGAAAAACCGACAGCAAAGGAGTCAATGACTATGCGGTCATAAAGATCAATTCAAAAGGAGAAAGCCTCTGGCAGAAAACCATCGGCGGCATGGGCAGCGATCAGCTGAAAGGTGCCGTACAGATGAGAGACGGCGGTTATCTGCTGGCCGGAAACTCGGATTCCAAAAAGTCGGACGACAAAGACCGGGCCTCGATAGGCGGGAACGACTACTGGGTGGTGAAACTGGGCAGTGAAAATAAAACGACTGAAGACAGAAAATTGGTCGAGGTCTTCCCCAATCCTACCTATCAGTACACCAATATTGTCATTGCCGAAGACTTCAGAGAAGCCAAAGCAGATGTATTTGATCTGAACGGCAGAAAACTGCAGACCAAAGAGCTGCTCTATCGCAGCACCCCAATTGACCTCCAGGGCTATCCGCCGGGGGTGTACATCATCAAAATCACAATTGACGGAAAAACCGAGGAGGTGAAGGTGCTCAAGAAGGGAAGTAAGTAATAATAAGTAATAAATCATTTTGAAAATCTTAATTATCGCATCATAAAATCAAAACATGAGAAAATTAAATATACTGTTTGCAGGGATCCTCTTACTCATAAATACAATTTGTAGTTATGCACAGGAAAACCAGGAGAATGGAGATCCTTACCAGTACAACCCGTCTGAAAAAATGTTTCTGCCCACACCTGAGCAGGCTGCCTTGATGAAATTCACGGATATACCGGCTGGAAACCATACCGGTGTTCTTGGATATTCAATTCCTATATACACCATTCAGGGCAAAGAATTTTCACTGCCGGTCAGCATTGATTATCATGGCGGCGGTATAAAAGTCAACGAAGTATCGGGTTCGGTAGGAATTGGCTGGGCATTGAATGTTGGAAGTATCAGTCTTTCGGAGGAAATTAGAGGTGAAAGAGATCAGGAAATTTACAGACTCGGTTATTATAATCCGGATGATTTTCAGCCGATAAAAGTCCCTCAGAATCAGGATTATTTGAATGGTCTGGCAATGCTGGCAATGGCGCCCGGGACAAAAGGATACAAACCTGAGAAAGAACTCCAGCCTGATTATTTTTCCTACTCATTGTTTAACAACAGCGGTAAATTTATATTTGACAATAACAACAAGCCCCATACGATACCCAAGGACAATGTGAAAATCATCGGGGCTCAGAAACTGATCGACAGCAAGGGAATTGTGTATCATTTTTCGTCTTTTGAACAGGAAAATGCAAATTACGGAAACGGCACAAACAATTACGGCGGAATTGTAGAAAACAGAAAAAGCTACGGTTATAAAATAGATTCAATCAGGATTCCGCAATCAAATGAACTGATTGAATTTCATTACCATCAGGTTCAGTATTCTTATTTTAGTTCACACACAGTGACAAACAAAGTTCATTTGTCTTCAATAGGCATTCCGGTTACAACTCCTTCGGGATCCAACACCATAGCAACTGTCACCGAATATTTGCCTGATTATGTGGACTACAACAACATCAGAATTGAATTCAAATACAAAATGAACGGCTCACAGTTTCTGAACCGTGAAGATGTGGACGGTGGCGGAGCAATATTGGAATATATCATCGTAAAAGACAAGATAAATAACACTGTCATCAGAAATTATAAACTGACAACAGGATACTTTGTATCTCCAAATGAAAACCTGCCGCTTGTATGGGGGAATATAACCACATACAACCCATTGTTCAAAAGATTAAAATTAAATTCTGTAAATGAGCAGATAAGCAATACCGGATATGAATTTGAGTATTATGGAGAATCCGAACAGCAATATCTGCCTCCCAGATTTTCCTATAAAACAGATTATTGGGGCATGTACAATGGAAAAAATAATGACACCGAGCTTCATGACTATGTAATTGAAGGACAGAACAGAAAATACTATTATCCGGGTGCTGACAAAAACCCTGACAGTACTTACGCAAAAATAGGGTCACTCAAATCAATAAAACTTCCCACCGGAGGTTTTCAGGAATTTAAATATGAACTGGACGAATTCAAAAATACAGTTTTTGATGATGATGACACCCAATTCAATCCGGTTTATGATTATGAGCAAAGAGATTTTGTATTGGATACCGCTGATCCGAACTTCCCTTTAAATCAATCTGTCCTAATTAATCCGCCGGC
>JBAYPM010000051.1:0-17027 GCA_041677705.1 Weeksellaceae bacterium
AACAAATTCATATTCTTCAGCAACCCTATTCACTTTAAGTGCAGTTTCGAATGACAGACCATCTTGTCTTGTGATTTTGTCATTCTTTTTCTTTTTGGTTTTTACTTTGTAATCAATGAATTCATAAGTATCCGATTCCATTTCCATGAAAAGGGATTGAGATTTGAATTTCACGCTTTTTTTATTCAGTACCTCATAATCATAAATATCAGTTTCATCGGAATAATCATGATATTCATGAAACTTTCCGTCTTCAATCCACCAAGTGCCTGTTTCCTCAGAATATTCTGTATCTCCATCCATCGTGAATTCAAAATCTAAATGAAATGTACCGTCTTCATTTCTTATCATCGTCCACTTTTTTTCCATTCCTTCCATTTGATTATTCTTTTCGGAGCCTTCCCAGGTTCCGATTAATCGTTTGTCAATTTCTTTTCCATCGGGAAGTGTTATGAATTGTCCAACTGTCAATGGACTTAGCCCAATACACATAAAAGTGAATAATATTAACTTGCTCATCATCCTATTAAATTTCATCAAAAATAGTGGTTTTTAATTCAATGTTCATCTTAAAAATCATTTAAAATTCATCATTTCAAATTTGATGTCCACAACTATAAATTATCATTTTCCATCGAACTTAAACTTTGTAAATTGCGGTCGTGAATATTTATGATGTTATAATTGTCGGCGGCGGACCGATCGGGATGGCGTGCGCCATAGAAGCAAAGAAGAAAAATCTTGATTATTTGGTGATTGAGAAAGGCTCGCTGGTCAACAGTCTGTACAATTATCCGCTGTATATGACTTTCTTTTCGACTTCCGAAAAACTTGAAATCGGAAATCTGCCTTTTGTGAATACTTCATTCAAACCAGGAAGAAAGGAAGCGCTTGAATATTACAGACGGGTTTATCAGCATTATGAGCTGGATATCCACTTTTACGAAAGGGTTTTCAGTGTTAATTCCAATGATGAATTAAAATGTGTAATTACCAGTAAAACAGAATACAAAACAAAGAATGTGATCATCGCAACCGGCTTTTATGACCTGCCGGTGCTGCTGAATATTCCGGGTGAAAATCTTTCCAAAGTAACTCATTATTTCAAAGAAGCGCATCCGTACACCGGAAAGAAAATCGTGGTTGTGGGTGCGAGCAATTCATCGGTTGATGTTGCATTGGAATGCTGGCGAAAAGGAGCTTCTGAAGTGAGTATGGTCATCCGCGGAGGAGAGGTAAGCGATCATGTCAAATACTGGATCAAGCCCGATATTGAGAATCGGATTGAGGAAGGCAGCATCAAAGCCTATTTTCATTCAAATCTGAAGGAAATCAAAGAAAGATCGGTGGTGATTGAAACCGCTGACGGAATGATGGAAATCGAAAATGATTTTGTTTTGGCAATGACCGGTTATCGTCCCGATATTGAATTTCTGAGCTCTGTCGGTATTGAATTTTCAAATGACGGAAAATTTATTCCGGTATTCAATTCCGAAACCATGGAAACCAATGTGTCCGGAATTTATCTGGCCGGCGTGGTATGCGGCGGATTGGAAACCCACAATTGGATCATCGAAAATTCAAGGATTCATGCTGAGATGATAATGAAGAATATCTGCAAATTCAATGGTTAAGAAATATTAAAAACTGTCATCAAATTATAATTCCATTCCGATAAAAGAAAGTCATAACCGCATCTTTTCCAAATTCCTCAGTTGAAGTTTCTTCAGTTGCCTTTGGATTGTAAAATTCAATATAATATTCTGTTGGATTTGCCGCCATTTTTCTAAAAAGCCAAAAACTGTATTTTCTGACAGTTGGATCAGGATTAATTTTTTCGAAAGATCGAAAACAACAGATTGAAATACTGTTGTTCCTGCCTAAATTGAATAAAATCTTTTGTGTATGATCCATCGACTCATATTCTTCTTTATCAAAAACTGTTGTTTCTTTCCCAAAAATCAGATCGGGGTTAAAAGCACCGGACAACAGAAAGTTTTTAAATTTTGAATTTTCGCGATTGAGCAGTATTATTTTTTTTCCAAATTTAAACGAAGAATCTTTATCGTTGAATTCAACAGTTCCTTCGAACTTCTGATATTCCTGCGGCTGATATTTATCCGATTCAAAGAAATCCTTTGCTGCTTTTTCAATATGATACTGTGAAAAACAGAATGAACCGAACAGGCCAAAAGCAATTATGGGGAATAGTGTTTTCATCATTCTATTTTATCAATCCGATCTCTCTCAGCCTTTGCGTAAGAAACTCACCAGCAGTGATGTCTTCAAACTGTTTCGGATGATGGTCGTCCACACAGTTTTCAAGCACATTCAGTTTCATTTCACTGACCGGATGCATAAAGAAAGGAATCGAATATCTCGGTTTGTCCCATTCTTCACGCGGCGGATTGACCACTTGATGGATGGTCGATTTCAGTTTGTTGTTGGTGTGTCTCGAAAGCATATCACCCACATTGATAACAAGTTCGTCGGGCTGGGGGAGCGCATCCACCCAAACGCCGTCTTTTCTCAAAACCTGAAGACCGCCGGCTGAAGCGCCCATCAGCAGAGTGATCAGGTTGATGTCGCCATGCGCACCTGCACGAACTGCACCTTTGGGTTCTTCTTTGATCGGCGGATAATGGATCGGTCTCAAAATTGAGTTTCCGTTTTTCACCTTGTCGTCAAAATAAAATTCATCCAAACCAAGATAGAGCGCCAACGCACGAAGTACATAAATTCCGGTCTTTTCAAGCTGCTGATAAGCTTCTTTACCGGCAACATTGAATTGCGGAACTTCACTGACTTCAACATTTTCCGGATAATTGTATTTCTGTTTCTCAGATTCGTCAACATACTGTCCAAAATGCCAAAACTCTTTCAGATCGCCTTCCTTTTTGTCTTTTGCATGCTCTTTTCCGAATGAGGTATAACCGCGCTGTCCGCCGATGCCTTCAACCTCATATTTCTCTTTGGTTTGGACCGGAAGCGCAAAAAACTCTTTGACGCTTTTGTACAACTGATCGACCAGTTCATCCGAAAGAAAGTGACCTTTCAGCGCAACAAAACCGATGTCTTCATAAGCTCTGCCGATTTCGTTTACAAATTTTTGTTTTCTGATCGGGTCTTCTGAAAGAAAATCTTTCAGATCAACCGAAGGAATTCCGTTTTGATTCATTTATTTTGAATTAATAATGGTTAAATGTGAACTGATTTGATGTCAGATCCTGACAAAGTTACAAATAATTTATTGCCGTCAGTTTTGATTCATCCGACAAAACAGTTAAAACAAAAGCTTTGAACGCGATTGAAGAATTTGTTTTTAAATTGCAGACTGAAATCAGAATTTCGAATGAATATAAAATTCAAAAACAAACCGCTGACCCGATCGATCCTGGTGTTTGTGTTGATCTTACTGATAGTCAGGCTGATCGGTGTCACTTCATTTCCGGATAAGGTTTTTCCGGGCATACAGCTGTTTTTCTCAAAAATCCTATACCGATTCAGTTCCAAATTTACTTTTTCAATCGGTGATTTGTTTTATACACTGCTGATTCTTTCGGCTTTGTTTTTTGTGGCTCTGATGATTTTCAACCTGATCAAAAAAGAATATTTGAAATTCAGAAAAACACTGTCAACAGTGATTTATATACTTTCCGGATTTTATCTGACGCTGTATCTGTTTTGGGGATTCAATTATTATCGGACACCGATCAAAGACAGCTACAATGTTGAACTCGACAAAGTGGACGAGCTGAAACAGCTGGCTGAATATTATTATTCAAAGGCAATGATTTATCGAACTCTTGTAAATGAAAACGAAAGGGGAGTGTTTGAAGCCAAAATAACCGAATCTGAATTGGAAGCCGAGATTTTGAAATCAAAAGAACTGATGTCGTCATATCCCGAATTGAGATTCAGCGGTTATCCGAAACCGAATCTGAAAAAATCGGTTTACAGCAAAATGTCGAGTTATCTTGGAATTTCGGGTTATTACAATCCTTTTTCAAACGAATCACAATACAATTCAATCAGTCCCGATTCGAGAAAGCTGTTTGCAAAACTTCATGAAACCGGTCATCAGTTTGGTTTCGCAACCGAGAGCGAAGCAAATTTTGCAGGTTTTCTTTTTGGCGCAAAAAGTGAAAATATAGATTTGCTTTATGCGGTGAATTTCAGAGCAATGAGAAGTCTTCTGAACCGGATCTTGTGGTATGATCCTGAATATGTCAAGGATTTTATTGAAAACAGATACAGTCCGGGAATGAAAAGAGACCGTGAATTTGAGATTGAAATTGACGCCCAATACAACAATGGTTCAGATGATGCATTTGCATTAATGAACGAAGCCTTCCTGAAATTGAACAATCAGGAAGGCTTAGAATCTTATGGCCGTTTTGTTGAACTTCTTGTCGGTTTTCACCGGAAGTACGGTGTATCAGAATGATACCGGCCTTTCAAAATATTTTCCGGTTCTGACCACCTGTTCACCGTTTTCGTCGGTAGCAGAAATGGTCAGCAGTATATGGTAAGTTCCGCTTCTCGGAATATTGATCATGCTTGCTTTTACCTGAGTATCAATGTATTTTTTGAATGAACCGATCTCACCGATATTGGCAGATGCGATTCTCACACCGTTAAAATCATTGTCAACGACATCCATTACTTTGTCGGTCAGGAATACGTCAAGCGTCAGATTCTCAACATTTTTGTCGGTCAGATTTGAAATATCGCCACCTTTAATGTTTACCAGGAATTCTTTTGGAAGAATTTCAACTTGCCATTGTTTGTCAAGCATGATTGAATGATCATCGGCAACAGTGATTTTCACAACTGAATCCGGATCGAGTCTGATTTTTTGCTGTGCTTCGGGTCCTGATTTCATCGATTCGGTCTTTTCGGGCGAAGGTTCTGCAATTTTTGTTTCATCTTCTGTTTCGATTTTTTCAGGTGCTACGGTTACAAAAAGGATTCCGTTTTCTGATTTTACGATATCGTCCAAAATCCTCATGCTCATAATCTTACCACTGATATTGGTCATAATCAGTGCAGGGTTGTAAGTGCCGTTGGGCGGAGTCTGATTGACTTCGCTCTGGATTTTAATGCCGACAAGGCTGGCATGGCTGTCCAAAACTTTGAAATTCGCTTCGGTCATTCGGTAACCGCTGAAACTTCCAGAATCAAAACCGGTACCGGCAGGAATCAGAAAAAGCTTCAATACAAGTCCTCTATAATTTTTATTCGACTGGTTTTTTATATTCCCGTTGGTCACGAGTATGGTGTTGTAAACCAATTCGGTTTTCCAGTTCTCGGAAAGGTTTATTCCACTCAAATAAAGATCTGATTTCTCGTACTTTAGGTTTTGTAATTCCTGGGAGTGCAGAAACGACTGAAATCCAAGAAGAAAAGTAAAAATGAATATAAATTTTCTCATGGTGTAGGATGGTTTAAATTAATTATGGGTAAAGATAAATATTATTTTCAAACTCCAAAGAGGTAAACATTAAATTATTGGAAAAAATTTAACATATTTTCTTGTTGATTTTGGATCAAAATTGGTTTTTCGAATTCAAAATTCAGAGTTGTTTTTGTTCAAGATGAATCGATTTTCCAAAAAAACTTTTGGCAAGTGTGATAAAATTATCGGTATAATCAGACAAATAAAAATGATAAGAAGGCTGACCTGATTTTGAAAGCAGATTGTCTTTTTCAAGTCGTCGAATCAACTCGTTGACTACAATCAAAGGTGAATTCACAACCTTCACTTTTCCTTTAAATGCCATGTCTATCTCTTTTTCAATCAGTGGATAGTGAGTGCAACCGAGTATGATGGTTTCAATGTCGTCAAACTTTTTGTAGGACAGATAAGTCTCAATTGCATTTTTTGAAACTGCTGTATTTCTGAATCCTTCTTCGATGATTGGAACGAGCAGCGGAGTTGCCAATTCGACCACTTTGATGTGTTTGTTCAGTTTTTTGATTGATTTTTTGTAAGCATGCGAATTAACAGTCGCCTTGGTTGCAATCAGACCGATTTTCTGATGAAGTTCAAAAGCCACTTTATTGGCAACCGGTGAAATTACATCGATCACCGGAATTTTTCCGGCTGCTTTTCTGATTTCATCAATCGAATTGGATGTCGCAGTATTGCAGGCAACTACGATCGCCTTACATTTGCTCTTTGCCAGAAATTTTGTGATTTTAACCGAATATCTGGTGATTGTTTCTTTTGATTTGTCACCGTAGGGAAGATGTTCAGTATCTCCAAAATAGATGATGCTTTCATTGGGCAACAGTCTTTTGATCTCTTTTGCTACGGTCAGTCCGCCGACACCCGAGTCGAATACACCAATGGGTCTGTTTTCATTCATTGAGCAAATTTATTTAATTTTAAGAACCGGCGATAAAAAATCTATCTATAAAAAAAGGATGCCCGAAAGCATCCATTTGTAGGGTATTATTCAATTTAAAATTACAATTCAAGTGCTCTTTGAGCGTCTCCGTCCATCAGCAGATTGATTGGGTCTTCCAAACCTTCTTTGACAGCAACCAGGAACCCGACAGACTCTTTGCCGTCAATGATTCTGTGGTCATAGGAAAGTGCAAGATACATCATCGGGTGAATTTCAACTTTTCCGTTTACAGCGATCGGTCTTTCGATGATGTTGTGCATACCAAGAATTCCGGACTGCGGCGGATTGATGATCGGTGTGCTCAGCATTGAACCAAATACACCACCGTTAGAAATTGTAAAAGTTCCGCCGGTCATTTCATCAACCGTAATTTTTCCGTCTCTTGCTCTCAAAGCCAGTCTTTTGATTTCGTCCTCAATTCCTCTGAATGAAAGCGTTTCAGCATTTCTTACAACAGGGACCATCAGACCTTTCGGGCCCGATACTGCAATTGAAATATCACAGAAATCATAAGTGATTTTATAATCTCCGTCAATCATCGAATTCACATCAGGAAACAGATACAATGCTCTTACGACAGCTTTGGTAAAAAACGACATAAATCCGAGGCTCACACCGTGTTTTGCTTTGAATTCGTCTTTGTACTGATTTCTCAGGTTGAAGATTGGTGTCATATTTGCCTCATTGAAAGTAGTCAGCATGGCAGTCTGGTTTTTTGCGGACACCAGTCTTTCTGCTACTTTTCTTCTGAGCATTGAAAGTTTTGAAGTCTGTGAATTTCTTGTCCCGCCGGTTGGAGTTCCCATTGAAACCGCCTGTGCGTTCATCGCATCTTCTTTGGTAATCCTTCCGTCTTTTCCGGTTCCGCTTACAGATGAAGCAGAAATTCCTTTTTCGTCAAGAATTTTTCTCGCTGCTGGCGAAGGCGTTCCGGTTGCATAGGTTGTTGTTGGAGCGGAAGTTGCAGGTTTTGTTGCTTCAGCCGGTTTTTCGGTAGCTTTCGGTGCTTCTTTTTTCGGTTCTTCTGCTTTTGGCGCCTCAGCTGGTTTTTCTGTGCCGCTCGGTTTTGCTGCAGATGTATCGATCAGACATACGACCTGACCGACAGCAACCGTATCTCCTTCTTCTGCCTTCAGAGTGATGATTCCACTTTCTTCTGCAGGTAGTTCTAGTGTTGCTTTGTCAGAATCAACTTCTGCAATTGCCTGATCTTTCTCCACATAATCACCGTCTTTGACAAGCCAGGTGGCTATTTCGACTTCTGTGATTGATTCTCCCGGTGATGGGACTTTCATTTCTAATACCATAGCTGTTTAGAATTTATTGTAAATTATTCAAAAACTTTATTAATTGTTTCATTGTACTGAATTTCAAAGGTCAGATGCGAGCCTGAGGCAGGCGATGCGCTTTCTTTTGGAGAAATCAGTTCAAATTTGACCTCATTGAGTTTCAGAAGCAGATGAGTCCATGCACCCATGTTCTCGGGTTCTTCCTGTACCCAGATCAGTTTTTTTCTTTTGTTGTATTTTTTAAGGATCTGATTGATCTTTTCTTTGTCAAGCGGGTAAAGCTGTTCCAGTCTTACGATTGCAACATTGTTTGCTTTTGTTTCCTGTTTTTTCTTGAGCAGATCATAATAAATTTTGCCCTGACAGAATACCAGTCTGTCCACTTTTGCAGCTTTTGCTTCCGGGTCGTCGATCAGCGTTTGGAATTCTCCTTTTGCCAGATCATCCATGGTTGAAATCGCCATAGGGTGTCTCAAAAGACTTTTTGGCGTAAACACGATCAGTGGTTTTCTGAAATTTGTTTTCATCTGTCTTCTCAATGCGTGGAAGAAGTTTGCCGGTGTTGTGCAATTTACAGCAAACATATTTCCTTCGGCACACAATTGAAGGTATCTCTCCATTCTTGCAGAAGAGTGTTCAGAACCCTGTCCCTCATAGCCGTGCGGAAGCAGCATGACCAAACCGTTTTGAGCTCTCCATTTGTCTTCGGCAGCCGAAATATATTGATCAATGATGATCTGCGCACCGTTTGAAAAATCGCCAAACTGAGCTTCCCAAATCGTCAGACTGTTTGGGGTTGCCATTGAATAACCGTAATCAAATCCGCAGACTCCGTATTCAGAAAGCAGTGAATTGTAAACCGTAAATTTTCCCTGTTTGTCTGAAATATGATTCAGCAGTATGATTTCTTCCTCAGCATCTGCTGTGATGATCACCGCATGACGATGAGAGAAAGTCCCTCTTTCAACATCTTCACCCGACAGTCTTGCTGTAAATCCTTCGTTCAGCAGAGAACCGTAGGCAAGAAGTTCACCCATTGCCCAATCAAGATTGTTTTCTTCAACCATCTTTTTGCGCTGGTCGAGCAGTCTTGCCGTTTTTTTGATGATGACTTTTCCTTCGGGTGCAGTTGTAATTACTTTTGCAACTTCTTTAAGTTTTGAAATCGGATATTTCGTATCGACAGGTTTCAGCATTTCCTGTTCCGAAGCATTTTTAAATCCTTTCCATTTGTCAGGCAAAATCGGGCTGAGCACATTTTTCTTGATTTCTTTTGAAGCTTCAAATTCTTTTTCGAGAATCGCCTTGAAATCAGCTTCGATTTTTGCCAAATCATCGGTGGTCATCACACCTTTTTCGGTCAGTTGCTTTTTGTAAATATCTCTCTGATTGGGGTGTTTTGAAATTGCTTCGTACAGTTTTGGTTGTGTAAATCTTGGTTCGTCGCCTTCGTTGTGACCGTATTTTCTGAACCCGAGTATATCGACATATACATCTTCGCCAAACTGCATTCGGTATTCGGCTGCAAAACGGATGGCATGAACCACAGCCTCAGAATCATCAGCGTTGACGTGCAGCACAGGCGATGAAGTGATTTTAGCCAAATCGGTACAATAAAGTCCCGAACGCGCATCCAGATAATTGGTAGTAAACCCGATCTGGTTGTTGACCACGATATGGATGCTTCCACCGGTTTTGTAGCCGTCGAGTTTCATCATCTGAATTACTTCATAAGCGATTCCCTGACCTGCGATGGCAGCGTCTCCGTGAATAATAATCGGCAGAACTTTTTTGAAATCCCAGTCAAAATCATGTTCGATTTTTGCTCTTGCAATGCCTTCTGCAACTGCATCGACTGCTTCCAAATGAGATGGATTTGGCACCAGATTGACTTTTACGGATTTGTTTGAAATCGTGTCTATCCTTGCCGAATAACCCAAGTGGTATTTTACGTCACCTGCAAAAATATCTCCTTCAAATTCTTTTCCTTCAAATTCGCTGAAAATCTTTGCGTATGGTTTTTTCATATAATTGGCCAGTACGTTCAGACGGCCTCTGTGTGCCATTCCGACGATGATTTCCTCAACACCCGCGTTGGCCACTGAATCGGTCAGGAATTCGAGAGCAGGAATCAGACTTTCGTTTCCTTCGAGTGAAAAACGTTTCTGACCTACAAATTTGGTATTCAGAAAACCTTCAAATGAGGAGGCTTCATTCAGTTTTCTGAAGATGATTTCTTTTTCATGAACATTCAGATTCGGCTGATTCAGATTGACATTGATCCAATTCTGTATCCACTGAACTTTTTCAGGATTGACAATGTGCATATATTCCACACCAATCGATTCACAGTACATCAGCTGCAGTTTTTCGATGATGGTTTTCAGCGTATTTGATTTTCCGATACCGATGATTTCACCGGATGAGAAAGTTTCGTTCAAATCATTATCATTCAGCCCGAAATTCGACAAATCCAAAGTCGGGTAGTGGTGTCTTCTTTCCCTGACCGGATTGGTCCGGGTAAACATATGACCTCTTTTTCTGTATCCGTCAATCAGATTGACAACTTTGAATTCTTTCTCAATCTTGTTGGCCATATCGGGTGAAATTTCAACCGAACCGATACTTTCATCGGTGTGTGAAAATCCGTTATAGCTTGAATTGGCAAAGTCAAAACCTTGAAAGAATGCTCTCCAGCTGGGTTCTACTGCATCGGGATATTTTAGATATTGTTCGTACAATTCGCCAATGTATTCAGAATCTATGGCGTTTAAAAATGAAAATCTTTCCATTACATCAGATCTCTTGTGAGAATTTGAACGCAAATTTACGGCATTTGTACCGTTTAAAAAAAAGTTGAGCAGATGATTTAATTTGGTTTTTCAAAAGCTGATCATTTTTGGCTTCAACCTAAATCAAATCATTATTTAAGATGTTGTTTTTCCTTTTGGAACAACCAGCAACGGAACCGGCGAACGTTTGATGACTTCTGTGGCGACGCTGCCGATAAATACATTGTAAAGTATATTGTGACCGAGCGAACCGATGACGATCAAATCAATATTCAGATCGGATGCTTCCTGGATGATGATCTCTGCCGGAATTCCCTGTTTGACAATCGATTTACATGGGATGCCGTCTTTTTCGACCATTGACTTCAATTCCTCAACCGCCTGAGTTTCTTCTTTTAATGTGTTTTCTTCGAGTTCGGGCAGATAAGTGAAACCGGTTTCGCTCACAATCACACCGATATCAAGCGTCACCACATGAATCAGATAAATCTCGCTCTTGGGAACCAGTTTTGCCTGGGCGATTGCAATTGATATTACTTTTTTGTTGAATTCCGAAAGATCAACCGGTACAAGTATCCTTTGGGTCATGGCTGTCAATTTGTTTTTCAGCCTAAAGTTAGTTTATTTTATTGAAACCTCAAATATTTTTTGGTCTTCAATAAAACCCGAAAGTTCGTCACCACTGCTGACCGGACCGACTCCCGCAGGAGTACCCGTCATGATTAGATCGCCGGTCTTCAGTGTGAAATATTTTGATGATTCAGATAGGATCTTTGAAAAATTATGAATCATCAGTGAAGTATTTCCAAACTGTACTGTTTCTCCGTTTTTTTGAAGACTGAAATTGAGATTGGACAGATCAAAATCATTTTTGTCCAAAAAATTTCCGACCACAGCCGCTCCGTCAAATCCTTTTGCAATTTCCCAGGGATAGCCGCTTTTCTTTAATTCAGACTGAAGATCGCGTGCAGTGAAATCAATTCCAACTGAAATCTGATCAAAATATTTGTGTGCAAATTCGGGCTGAATGTATTTTCCTGCTTTTGAAATTTTCAATACGATTTCGACTTCATAATGAATGTCACTGCTGAATTCGGGCATATAAAAATCACGTTCTTTCTGAAGAAGTGCAGTATCCGGTTTGATAAAAAATACAGGTGATTTTGGAATCGAGTTGTTCAGTTCCTTTGCGTGATCCACGTAATTTCTGGCGATACAGATGATTTTCATAAATAGATTTTATGCTTCAAAAGTACATAAATTTGGATTCTCAAAATTCAATCCGAGCCAACAGAATTAAATCCTAATCGGATTGCGTGCTAAGCTTTGTATTTGTAAATTTGTATCCTCTTTTAAATGATTCACTTCAAAAAACCTGAAATTTCAGTTTAAAAAAGAAAAGTCAATTTATTTTCAGACTATGACAAATCAATATATTTCAATTGAAGAAGCATTCCAGAAATTGGAACTTGCCCAGCAGGTGTTTCAAAAAAATAAAAATAATTTACAAAACAGACCAAAAGACAAAATCAGAAAAGTAGCAGAAATCCTGTTGAAAAAAGAGGATGAATTTGCGAAAATCATTTCCGGCGAAATGGGAAAACCGGTCAAAGAATCAAAAGCGGAAATCGAAAAATCAGCTTTGAACTGTAATTTCTATGCAGATCATTGCGATGAATTTCTAAAAGACAGAAATTATTCGACCGAAAATTATAATGCCATCGTCCGCTATGAACCTTATGGCGTTATCCTTGGCGTGATGCCCTGGAATTTTCCGTTTTGGCAGGTTTTCAGATTTGCGGTTCCTACCATTCTTTCCGGAAACACTGTGGTGGTCAAGCATGCGAGCAATGTGCCGGAATCTGCTCAGGCGATTGAGGATATATTTCTCGAAGCCGGTTTTGAACCCGGAACTTATCAGAATCTTTCACTCGAAAGCAAAAATGTGGCACAGATCATTGAGCATCCTTATATAAAAGCGGTGTCGCTGACCGGAAGTGAAAAGGCAGGCTCGTCTGTAGCATCGACCGCCGGAAAGGTGATAAAAAAATCGGTTTTGGAACTCGGCGGAAGCAATGCGTTTATCGTTCTCAACGATGCAGACCTGGAAGATACCATTGAAAAAGCGATGAATGCAAGATTCAGAAATGCAGGCCAGAGCTGTATTGCAGCCAAAAGATTTTTGGTTCAGGAAGGAATTTATGATCGTTTTCTTGAGAATTTCAGACAAAAAACAGAAGCGCTGAAAATGGGCGATCCCTTTGATCCTTCAACAGATATAGGCCCGCTGGCAAGAGTGGATTTGGCCGAAGATCTTGAAAAACAGGTCAACAAATCGGTTGAAATGGGCGCAAAACTGATTCTCGGCGGAAAAAGAGAAGGTGCTTATTATCAGCCGTCAATTCTGGTGGATGCAAAACCGGGAATGCCTGTTTTTAATGAGGAAACCTTTGGGCCGCTGGCTGTGATTATCAAATTCAAAGATTTTGAAGAGGCAGTGGAATTGAGCAACAGCACCAGTTTTGGTTTGGGAGTTTCCATCTGTACTTCAAATGTGGAAGAAGCTTTAAAAAAAGAACACCTGTTCGAAGAAGGTTCAGTCTTTTTCAATCAGTTGGTTCGATCGGACCCGAAACTTCCTTTTGGCGGTGTGAAACATTCGGGATTTGGCCGTGAACTTTCAGAAGACGGAATCAGAGAATTTGTAAATACAAAAACGATAGTAATTGCAAAATAGAGGATCTGATTATTTCAAACCAAGCACATCTTTCATTGTGAAGTATCCCTTTTTGTCACAAATCCATTCGGCTGCGAGCACCGCACCCAGCGCAAACCCTTTTCGGCTGTGTGCTGTATGTCTGATTTCAATATCATCAATTTCAGAACGATAAGAAACCGTGTGTGTTCCGGGAACATTGTCGGTTCTGACTGAATAGATCGGAAGTTCGTCTTCAGAGGCTTTTTGATCGGATTTCCAGTTTTTCAAATCAGTATTAGAGATGATTTGATTGGCAAGTGTAATGGCAGTGCCGCTGGGTTTATCAAGTTTTTGGGTATGATGAACTTCTTCGATTTCAATTTTATAATCCGAATATTTTGACATCAGTTTTGACAAATGATCATTCAGTTCAAAAAACAGATTAACACCCAGACTGAAATTTGAAGCATAAAGAAATGCGCTTTCTTTTTCTGAAATTAATCTGATGATTTCTTCCAGACGATCGATCCAGCCTGTGGTTCCCGAAATCGCGGGAATTTGGTTTTCGACCAATGTTCTGATGTTTTCAAATGCAACTTCAGGTTTTGAAAATTCAATGGCAACTTCAGCATCATTCAGATCTTCAGTTTCGGGTCTGTGATTGATTTTCCCAACAACTGTATGACCTCTTTCAATCAAAATCTCTTCGATTGCTTTGCCCATTTTTCCGTAGCCAACCAACAGAACTTTCATTTTGAATTAAAATTTAAGGTTAAAACCAAGCCCCATCGCATATTCATAAGAATTCTGATTCTGAATGATAATCGGTTTCATCGAAAGATCGGGATCTTTTTTGATTCCGTACAGATGTGCGTCAACGGTTGCATCCAAAATATTGAGCAGATAGCCGAGTGCAGTCAGTGCGATCGCATAATCACGCGTTCTTTTTCGGTCATCCTGAATATTTGCCAATTGCTCGACAGTCAGATTGTTCAAAGCCGGCGTGTCAAGTTCGTAACCATATAATTTTTTCAGATAATAACCTCTGAATTCTTTGTACTGGTTGTTGTAATTGATGATAAATCCAACGCCCGTTCCCAGGATTCCCCAAACAATCGGCGCTTTCCACCATTTTCCGTTGTAAATCTGACCGGCACCCGGAATAATCGCTGAATAAAGGGAAGCTCTCATCGGATTTTTTACCGAAAGATAATCAATGGTTTCAAGCAAATCGGCTCCGTCCACTCTGACAATTTCGGAAGTCTGAAGACTGTCCGTTTTTTCATCCTGCGAAAAACCCAAAAAGGGAAGCAGCAGTAAAATCAGATATACAATCGGGTTTTTCATTCAAAGAATTTTCTGAGTCTTTCAAAATCTTTGTCAGAGTCAAATGCGATGATCAGCTTTCCTTTTCCTGAATTTGATCTTTTGACTTCAACATTTGAACGGGTTTGTTCAGAAATCAGTTTGACCGCTTTTTTGAAATCGTTCGGAAGTTCCGATTTTGCAATTTTTTTTGCAGTCGGTTTTTTGATCGAACGGATCAGACTTTCAGTTTCTCTCACCGACAGGTTTTCTGCAATCACTCTTTCATAAATTTCAAGCTGAAGATTGATGTCGTCAATAGCAATAATCGCACGTCCGTGGCCCATACTGATCATTCCGTCACGAATTCCGGTTTGAATGATCGGGTCGAGTTTGAGCAGTCTGAGATAATTGGCGATCGATGTTCTGTCCTTTCCGACCCTGTGGCTGAGTTGTTCCTGGGTCAGATGAATTTCGTCGAGCAGTCTCTGATAAGAAAGTGCAATTTCAATCGCATCCAGATCCTGACGCTGTATATTTTCGACCAATGCCATTTCGAGCATTTCCTGATCGTTAGCCAGTCGGATGTAGGCCGGAATGGTTTCCAAACCGACAATCTGTGAGGCGCGCATCCTTCTTTCACCTGAAATCAGTTCATAACCGCCGTCAGTTTTTCTGACCGTAATCGGCTGGATCACACCCAAGACCGAAATTGATTTTACCAAATCTTCAAGTGCGGTTTTGTCAAAATTTGTTCGTGGCTGATACGGATTGGTTTTGATTTTTTTCAAATCAATCTCAACAATACTGCCCACCAGTCTTTCTGCGCCTTTGTCTTCAGCAGATTTGACTTCTGGCTCGTCTTTCAGAAGGGCCGAAAGGCCTCTTCCCAGTCGGTTGTTTCCGGTCTTTGCCATATTTTTGAATTATTCCTGAACAGAAATTTAATTTTCTAAATTAATAAATATTTTAAAACTGCCAAGCCGTTTTATGCTGTGTCATTGTTTTTTACAAGCAGCTCTCTGGCAAGATTCAGATAATTTTCAGCGCCCTTGCTGCCTGCGTCATAATCGATGATTGCTTCTCCAAAACTCGGCGCTTCTGACAGTCTTACATTTCGCTGAATGACTGTGTCAAACACCATTTGCGGAAAATGACTGTTGACCTCGTCCACCACCTGATTTGAAAGTCTCAGTCGTGAATCGTGCATGGTGAGCAGCAGTCCTTCGATGTCCAAATCTTTGTTGTGGTGCTGCTGTACTCCTTTGATGGTGTTGAGCAGTTTTCCCAAACCTTCCAAAGCAAAATATTCGCACTGTATCGGTATGATAACCGAATCGGCAGCGGTCAGTGCATTCAGGGTAATCAGCCCCAGTGAAGGTGCACAGTCGATGATGATGTACTCGTATTTGTCTTTGATTTCCTTCAAAGCCTCTTTCAGCATATATTCGCGATTCTCAAAATCGACAATTTCAATCTCTGCCGCAACCAAATCCACATGTGCCGGAATCAAATCAAGACCCGGTGTCTGTGTACTCATCACTGCCTCTTCTGCTTTGATTTGGTGTTCAAGCACCTCATAAGTGCCTTTCTCAATTTCATTTACATCAATCCCCAAACCCGAAGTTGCATTTGCCTGAGGATCTGCATCAATCAGCAATGTCTTTTTTTCGAGAACGCCCAGAGACGCAGCCAGATTCACCGCAGTGGTGGTTTTTCCGACGCCTCCTTTCTGATTGGCTATTGCAATTATTTTACCCATAGTTTTTAATCGAAACCTTGCAAAACTACAATTTTAAAGCGTGAAGAAAGAATCCACAGATTGAATTTTATAAACAAAAAACAGTCAAAATTGTTAGTGACTCAAACTGAATCGATTTGAAATGCAACCGTCGGCAAATTAGACGATTGGTCAGAGATTTTTGAGTTTACTGTTGATCAGTTCGCTGATCAGTTTTGCTCTTCTCATGATCATCACATGTGTCCCATCTTGGATTTCAACCGCATCATGAATTTTTGAGAACGGAAAAATCATGTCTTTGTCGCCGTGAAAATGGATAAAATTTTTCATTTCCACATTGTTCTGCCAATTCACAATTCTGTCTAACGACCATTTCAGATAATAATGATCTTTGTATTCAAAAATTTCTTTGAGATCGGGCAGTTTGGCGCTGTACATTTTTCTAAAAACAGAATAGGAAAGAAAATTATCTGAAGTCAAAAATTCCGGGGGAATGATTCTGTGCAAACCCATATGTGACGAGAACCGCATATAGGCAGGCATTTCAGAACGGTCTTTGATGGTTGAAATCAGAAAATTAAATTTTGGATTCAAAAAACGGTTCATCTCTTTGACAATCATTCCGCCAAAAGAAACGCCCATCAGCAGAAAATCTTCGTTCGGATTAATTATTTCTGCCATTCTTTCTGCATAATGCTGAAGTGATTCGTCTTTTTCGGGTTGAAGCCATGGAATGTTGACCGATTCAAAATCCGGCAGCATCCTCAGGTTTTTAAAAACCTTTTCATT
>JBAYPM010000052.1:0-15838 GCA_041677705.1 Weeksellaceae bacterium
AAACCAACTTCTTCCTGAACCGAGTTGGTGAAATACAAACCAAAATCAATCCTGTCTTTGTTCTGATGAATCATCCTTGCCACTTCTGCAATCATAAAACCGCCAATCCTGTTGTCAAGTGCACGGCAGACAAAATAATTGTCGTTCAGTATCATAAACTCATCCGGATAGGTAATTACACAACCCACATGGATACCGAGTTTTTCAACCGCTTCTTTTGAATCTGCGCCACAATCGATCCAGATCGTATCTGTCTTTGGCAGTTCGTCCTTTTCACCAATTCTGACATGGATGGCTGGCCAGCCAAAGACACCTTTGACGATTCCCTTTTTGGTATGGATGTTCACCCGTTTTGAAGGTGCGATCACCGCGTCAGAACCACCGTTTCTGATTACATAGATCATTCCTTCTTTGGTGATGTGATTCACATACCACGAAATTTCGTCTGCGTGTGCTTCAAGGACCACTTTGTATTTTGCGTCCGGATTGATGATTCCGTATGCGGTTCCATAATGATCGGATCTGATCTCGTCCACATAAGGCCCGATGTATTCGGTCCATACTTTCTGTCCCTTTGTTTCATAACCGGTGGGCGAACTTGTGTTGAGATATTTTTCGAGAAAATCGATTGATTTTTTTGAAAAGAAGTTTGTTTTAGGCATCTAAATCTAATTTTTACAAATTTAATTAATTGGGAACAATTTTTGCTAATCCAGGCGTATGGATTGGAAATTTCTATTGTTTGTTCTTTTTGCAATACCTCATTGTTCGGCACAAATCGTGACTCAAAACAATCAGGAAATAGAAGCCGAGTTGGCTGAAATGGATACGATTTCTGATGATGAACTTGAGATTTTTGACACCATTCAATTGGGTGACGCAAAAGTTCTTCATCTGAATCTGAAAACAGACATGGAAAAAAAATACTATGTCTGGCTGAGAAGAAGAGTTCGTGATGTTTGGCCTTTTGTTAAAGTTGCTGTAGAAGAATACAATTCAATTCAGGACACTTCCAAATACTTTTCAAACAACAGAGACAGAAAGAGGTACATCAAAGAGAGACAACAAATCCTCGCCGATCAGTTTGAAGACAGATTAAAGAACCTCACTTTGTCAAGAGGTCAAATTCTAATCAAACTGATCAATCGGGAGACAGACAAAACCGCATATGAGATCATCAAAGAATTAAGAGGCGGAGTAAATGCATTTCTTTGGAATTCTACCGGCGGAGCATTCAATCTGGATTTAAAGACCGAATTTGATCCGCACAAAACCCGTGAAGACCTTTATATAGAAGTCATTCTGATTAAAGATTTTCAGTCGGGACGGCTTGAACCGATTCGGGATTTTGACTGATCATCTTTCAACTGCAATAGTTTTTGGATGAAACTTTGATTTCTTATATTTGCAATACAATAAAATACGCCATTTGAGTGTCTGACCATAGCCTAAAAAAGATTGGAGTTTTAACATCAGGCGGAGATTCGCCGGGAATGAATGCTGCCATCAGAGCAGTTGTCAGAACCTGTGCATATTACAAAACAGATTGTGTCGGAATCTACAGAGGATATGAAGGATTGATTCACAATGAGACCTGTGAGCTCGGGCCGAGATCGGTAAGACACATCATCAACCGAGGCGGGACATTTCTGAAAACTGCGCGTTCAGAAAGATTCAAAACAAAGGAAGGCCGTGAAAATGCTTATCAAACCTTAATAAAAAATGAAATCGACGGTCTGATCATCATCGGCGGCGACGGATCTTTCAGAGGCGCGAAAGTATTTTACGAAGATTTTGGAATACCATTTATCGGAATCCCGGGGACAATTGACAACGATATTTTTGGAACCGACTTTACGATCGGATACGATACTGCGCTGAATACGGCAATGGAAGCAATTGACCGGATTCGTGATTCAGCCACTTCACATGATCGGGTTTTCTTTATTGAAGTAATGGGGCGCGACGCAGGATTTATTGCATTGGGAAGCGGTATTGCTTCCGGTGCACAGGAAATTCTGGTTCCAGAAAGAAAAGACAGTATTGAAGATTTGTTCAAATCATTGGAGGAATCGGAACTTTCGGGAAAGAAATCGAGTATCATCGTTGTATCTGAAGGTGAAGAAATTGGAAATGTCTATGAACTGGCAAAGGCAACCAAAGAGAAATTTCCGAAATACGACATCCGGGTATCGGTATTGGGTTATATACAAAGAGGTGGAAATCCGAGTTGTATGGACAGGATACTGGCAAGCAGACTCGGAGTAGCTGCGGTCGAGGCAATATTGGACGGAAAAACGGACATCATGGTGGGAATGAGATCCAACAAAATTGTTCATACCATAATTGCAGAAGCCATCAGAAAGCAAAACGAAATAGATATTGAATTATTAAGAATCTCCAAAATACTGGCGATTTGATAAACTTTAAATTTTATTAAAATGGCAAAAGTCAAAATTGGAATCAACGGCTTCGGAAGAATTGGAAGCCTTGCCTTCAGAGCATTGCTCGAAAAAGAGGATGCTGAGGTAGTCGCACTCAATAGCGGAAGCGGTGCTGAAATCATGGCCTACAAGATCAAATATGATTCTGTTCACGGCAGATTCAAAGGTGAAGTCAGAGTTGAAGACGGTCATCTGGTTGTAAATGGCAAAAAGATAACCATCACCACCGAGAGAGATCCGCACAACATCAATTGGGCTGCATCTGGCGCTGAATATATCATTGAATCAACCGGACAGTTTCTGACCAAAGAAACCGCTTCGCCCCACCTGAATTCAGGTGCAAAAAAGGTGATTATGTCGGCTCCTTCAAAAGATGATACACCAATGTATGTGATGGGTGTCAACCACAAAGATCTTACACCGGATGTGAAAATATTTTCATTTGCTTCCTGCACCACCAACTGTCTGGCACCGCTTGCAAAAGTGATTCACAACAATTTTGGAATTGCAGAAGGTCTAATGACAACCATCCACGCATCAACTGCTTCACAAAAAACAGTTGACGGAACTTCTGCCAAAAACTGGAGAATGGGCCGTTCTGCTCTGAACAATATCGTACCTACAAGTACCGGTGCTGCAAAAGCAGTTGGCAGAGTGATCCCAGAACTTCAGGGCAAACTGACCGGCATGGCATTCAGAGTCCCGGTTGCCGATGTTTCTGCTGTCGATCTGACTGTAAGACTTGAAAAAGCAACGACTTATGAAGAAATCTGTACCGCTGTCAAAGCTGCTTCAGAAGGCGAAATGAAAGGAATCCTCGGTTATACCGAAGACATGGTGGTCTCACAGGATTTTGTGGGTGAAACCAGAACTTCGGTTTTTGACAAGAATGCAGGCATCATGCTTTCTCCAAATTTTGTCAAACTGGTTGCCTGGTATGACAATGAGATGGGATATTCAGACAAATTGGTTGATATGCTGATATATTCTGCGAAGATATAGGTCTGATTTTTAACACTTTTTGAACAAATAATTAACAGCCGTCCCAAAAAGACGGCTTTTTTTATATGAATTTTATCATACTGAAATATATTTTTATATATTTGTCACCTAATAACCCTAAAAAATTCTGCCTATAGTTCAAATTTTCTATCTCTTTTAACATTTGAAGACAGAAATATGAATTTAATTGAAGATTCTCAATTGGTGGACTCGTATCTGGTTGGTGACGAATCTGCGCTCGCAGAATTAATCAACCGGCACAAGAACAAAGTTTACGGATTTATTTTCTCAAAAGTCCTTGATCGGGATATCGCTGAAGATATCTTTCAGGATACATTTGTGAAAGTAATCCTGACCCTCAAAGAAGGAAAATACAGCGAAGAAGGGAAATTTCTTCCATGGGTGATGCGAATTGCGCACAACCTGACAATCGATTATTTCAGATCAAAGACACGTATGCCACTCATTGGAGAAACCTTTGTGGACGAAGATTTCAGCATATTCGACTTTTTGGCCGATCCGGAGGACAGCTCTGAAATAAAGATCATAAAAGACCAGATAGAAAAGGATCTGAGAATGATCATTGAATATCTGCCTGAAGATCAGAAACAGGTTCTCGAACTCAGAATTTTTAAAGATTTGAGTTTTAAAGAGATTGCAGAAGAAACTGAAGTCAGCATCAACACAGCTTTGGGAAGGATGAGATATGCATTGATTAACCTCAGAAAACTGATCGAAGAAAAGAATCTAACTTTAACAATTATTTAACTAATACAGACGACTTAATTGTACAATATTTTGTAAGCTGCGGCGTTCATATATTGTAACTTTAAAACAATCGTCGATGAAACACTATTACTCAGTTATGGGTGAGAAATTGTCACCCAAAAATTCTACCGTTCAAAGTATTTTAAATTTTTCAAAAACATTATCAGTTATTAAAAGTGGAGTCTTGAATAAAAGAATTGTGTTATTCAAGAATTAAAAGGAAAGGGGAAGAATAAAGAATATTCTTCCCCTTTTTGATTGTTTAAAACTTCCCTCCTATTTCTTGCCACCGAACAGTCCGCCCAGAATCTTGCTGCCGATTTCCATCAGTCCTCCTCCGCTGCTCTTTTTGCCGCCCGAATTCAGAATATTCTCAAGCAAATCCGACTGACCGCCACCACCAAGCAATCCGCCCAAAAGATCGCCCAATCCGCCTGAATCTACATTTGACTGTTGTTTCTGTTTGCCGAGATAGCCCATAACAATCGGTGCAAGAATCATAAGAATTTTGCTGATTTGGCTTGATGACAGTCCAGAAGAAGCACCCAAAGCGTTTTCAACTTTTGACTGATTGTCACCCAAAACATGCGAAAGTATGCCGGCTCCATCTGAGAAATCTCCACCATTTAAAAACCCGCTGAGATTGTCGAGAATACTGCCGTCGTGTTTGTTCAATGCATTCAAAAGACTTTCTGCGCCCCCGCCTTTTACATTGCTGTTCAATGCAGAAACCAAAACAGGAACAGCCGAAGAAACAGCAGATTTCGCCTTTTCCCCATCGATTCCCAATTGTCCTTTTATACCTTCAATCATCTGGTTGCCCAATGGCCCCTGTAATAATTCTGATAAATCCATTTTATTCAAATTTACGTTTGATATCAAAATTAACAATATAATCGTGAAACCGGTTTGAATATGAATAGAATTTTTAATTTTGTGCATAACTTTTAAACTACTTATTATGAGACGAATTGCTCAAATCCTGATTATACTTTTTTTCGCGGTTATGATTATACCAGCTTTTTTATCCAACCAAATTGAAGCATCCGCACAAAAAGACATTGCACTTCCGGCTGGTGTGATTTATGAAGATTTTAATAATTTGAGCAAATTCTCAAAATGGGAACCCTGGGCATCTGCTGACTCGCTGTCCACACAGGAATTCTTTTCGCCTTACAAAGGAAAAGGAGCCGGCTACAAATGGAAATCTGACGAATACTCAGGCATACTGACCATAACAAAAACCGAAAAAGACAAAAAAGTCGAATACAGCCTGGAAGGCTTCGGATTGGGAAAGGACTCTGAAATGACGGTTGAGCTCGTACCAATCGATTCAGCAAATACCACGGTCAAATGGAATATCAAATCTAAGAAAATCAGCTATTTTTCAAGATATTACACTTATTTCACATCCAATAAACTCTCCGAAATCATGAATAACGGTCTTGAAAGACTTGAAAAATTTCTGTCAGCATCTGCAATGACCGAAGAACAGGCAGATTCGCTTCAGCCCGGCATGATCGGAACCGAACAGTTTGAAGGCCAGAAACTGATTTCAGTGCTG
Source organism: Weeksellaceae bacterium (assembly GCA_041677705.1). Lineage (GTDB taxonomy): Bacteria > Bacteroidota > Bacteroidia > Flavobacteriales > Weeksellaceae > Moheibacter. Next base: position 5,779 of record JBAYPM010000052.1, read on the forward strand.
AACGAAACCACATTTGACGAAAGTGAAATCATTACGGCCACAGAGGAAAGTTTTGGACTAATTCAAAGTTATCTCATTGATTTTCTAAAAATTTCAAAGGCTGATATTGGTAACCCTGTTTCTTATTTTGATTATATCGACACCGCATCAAAAGAAGCAAAATTTCATTCGGGATATCCAATCATTGAATCTGTCAAACTCGGTGAAGGAATGGAACTGATTTCGATTCCCGCAACCACAGCATTGATTTGTACCCATAAAGGAAGCTATTCGACCATCTCCAGGACCATCGATGAAATGAAAGCTTATGCAAAATCAAAAAACATAAAACTTGAAAGTTCGTTTTGGGAAGAATTTCAGAACAACCCGAAAGAGGTCAAAAACGAAAACGAACTGCTGACAAAAATCTATATTCCAATCAAAGATGAGTAAAATTGACAGTCTGAATTCAGCTTTTCTTTGGTTCAAAATCAGTATCTTTGCAGATTAATTCTTAGGAAGGGAATGAGTGATTTTATAGAGGTTTATGGCGCCAGAGAACACAATCTTAAAGACATCGATGTAGAAATTCCAAGAGACAAATTAGTAGTATTGACCGGACTGAGCGGCAGCGGGAAATCTTCGCTTGCCTTCGACACGATTTATGCAGAAGGTCAAAGAAGATACATAGAAACTTTTTCGGCTTATGCCCGACAGTTTCTGGGCGGACTCGACCGTCCGGATGTGGACAAAATAGAAGGATTGTCGCCTGTAATTGCAATTGAGCAGAAAACTACTTCAAAAAGCCCGAGATCGACGGTTGGTACAATTACTGAAATTTATGATTTTCTCAGATTGCTGTATGCCCGTGCTTCAACCGCCTATTCATACAATACGGGTGAAGAAATGGTCAGTTATACGGACGAACAGATCAAAAATCTGGTCAGAGAGAAATTTACAGATAAAAAAATTGCAATTCTGTCGCCGCTGGTGAGATCCAGAAAAGGTCATTACCGTGAATTGTTTATACAGATTGCAAAAAGAGGCTATCTCGAAGTCAGGGTGAACGGAAAACTGACCGAGATTATACCCGGAATGAAGCTTGACCGATATCGAACTCATGATATCGAACTGGTGATTGACAAAATCAAACTCAACGAAAAAATTTCGGACGACAGACTGCTCAGTTCGATTGACACTGCCATGCAGCATGGTGACAATGTGATGATGATACTCGATTACGAAACCGAAGAAGTCCGGTTTTACAGTCGAAATCTGATGTGTCCGACCACCGGTATCTCCTACCCGACACCCGAACCGAATTCATTTTCATTCAATTCGCCAAAAGGAGCCTGTCCGACCTGCAACGGTCTGGGAACACTCAAAGTTGCAAATCTTGAAAAGGTTTTTCCAAATCCGAATCTGTCACTCAAGACCGGAATGATCGCACCTTTGGAAGAATTGAAATATACTTCAAGACTCGAAAAACAAATCGAAGCCATCTATGCCAAACACGGCGAACCGATTGACACACCTTACAAAAAATTAAACAAAAACCTGATTCAGAACATTCTGTACGGATTGAATGAAACGGTGGATGTACAGCTGAAATTTGCAGATGTAAAAAAAGTTTACAAAATTGATTTTGAAGGAATTATTCCTTACCTCGAAGGAATTATGAACGACAAGGAGGATCCGATGTCAGACACGGTTTCAAAGAAATTTTCAAAACGGATTGAATGTCCGGATTGTCACGGATACCGACTGAATCGTGAATCGCTACAATTCAAAATCGATCAGAAACACATCGGCGAAGTTTCTCATTTTGATCTTCAGTTTTTGCTGAACTGGCTTGAAACACTTGACAAGAAACTGAGTGAAAAACAAAAAAAGATTTCAAACGAGATTCTGAAAGAAATCAAAACCAGACTGAGTTTTCTGCTTGACGTGGGTTTGAATTATCTCGCTCTTGACCGTCCGTCCAAATCACTTTCGGGCGGTGAAGCGCAACGAATCCGACTGGCAACCCAGATTGGCTCTCAGCTGGTCAATGTGCTTTACATACTCGACGAACCTTCCATCGGGCTACATCAGCGCGACAATATAAAATTAATCGATTCACTCAAAAAACTCAGAGATATCGGGAATTCGGTATTGGTGGTTGAGCACGACAAGGATATGATTCTCAAATCTGATTATGTGATCGACATCGGTCCAAAAGCAGGAAGAAGCGGCGGAAGGATTGTATGGCAGGGCGAAGCAGATAAAATTAAAAATGCAAAAACACTGACTTCAGATTATTTGAACGGTGATAAAATGATTGAGATTCCAAAGGAAAGAAGAAAAGGAAACGGAAAATCGCTCAAACTGTTTGGCGCAACCGGAAACAATCTGAAAAATGTGGATTTGGAAATTCCACTCGGTAAACTGATTGTGGTAACCGGTGTCTCGGGAAGCGGAAAATCAACTTTGATTACAGAAACGCTCTATCCGATACTGAGTGCACATTTCTATCGTTCAGACAGAGTTCCGATGGCTTATAAAAAGATTGAAGGACTCGACAGCCTGGACAAAGTAATTGAGGTGGATCAGTCGCCAATAGGGCGAACTCCCAGATCAAATCCGGCGACTTATACCAATCTGTTTTCGGACATCAGAAATTTGTTTTCTGAACTGACCGAATCAAAAATCAGAGGATACAAGCCAGGAAGATTTTCATTCAATGTCAAAGGTGGTCGCTGTGAAACCTGTCAGGGCGCGGGTCTGAAGGTGATTGAAATGAACTTTCTGCCCGATGTATATGTTCCCTGTGAGACCTGTCATGGAAAAAGATTTAACCGCGAAACGCTTGAAGTCAGATACAAAGGAAAATCAATTGCAGACGTATTGGGAATGACCGTCAATGAAGCAGTTGAGTTTTTTGAACCGATTCCAAAAATATACAGAGGTGTCAAAACGCTGCAGGAAGTCGGTCTGGGATATATCACGCTGGGTCAGCAATCCACCACACTTTCGGGTGGCGAAGCACAGCGGGTAAAACTGGCCACCGAACTGAGTAAAAAACAAACCGGAAAAACAATCTATATACTTGACGAACCTACGACCGGTCTTCATTTTGAGGACATCCGGGTTTTGATGGAAGTCATCAACACCATTGTCAACCACGGCAATACGGTCATCATCATTGAGCACAATCTGGATGTGATCAAACTGGCCGATCATATCATCGACATTGGTCCGGACGGTGGTGAAAAGGGCGGAAAAATTGTGGCTGCCGGTACACCTGAAGAAATTGTAAAAAACAAAAACAGTATCACCGGTATATTCCTGAAAGAAGAGTTGGAATAGAAAATCAGATTATTCCTTTTTAAGTAATTTTTGAGTATTTTTGGGTAATTATTTAACCCAAAATATTTTGAATATGTCAAACGAACCATGGCTAAAAAGTCTTATCACAAGCACACCACAGGAAGGAAGAGAATTGGCGATACTGATGGCAAGAAAGACCATCGGTGCAATTCAGTCTGATCCTGAAATCAAAAAAGCTTTGCGTGAAAAATACGCCACCGATTCTGCTCAGCTGATCGCATCTGCAGAAGTGGTTGCAATCGAATTCAGAACCGTAGCTGAAGCAAACAATTACTGGAGAGACTAATAATTTCCGGTACAAAAGAATTAAAAAGCCTGTCGATTGGCGGGCTTTTTTAATTGGAACCAAAATCTTTTTTCAAACGGAAACTGATTCGGTCGAGTATCAATTTGTAAAGCGGGAGAAAAAACAATGCGCTGATCAGTAGTTTGAAAATATAATCAACAGTTCCGATTTCAATCAGGTTATCAGCCAGATAAGTATCAGATGTTTTATAAAATGCAATGAAAAAGAAGGTTGCAGTGTCCATCAGATTTCCAAAAACACCTGATGCAACCGGTGCGAGCCACCACTGTTTGTGCTGTCTGAGCTTATTGAACACAAAAACATCCAGAATTTGTCCGACCACATAAGCTGAGAAACTGGCAATTGCAATTCTGAAAACAAAAAGATTGAAACTAAAAACAGAATCAATTCCCTGCCAGATTCCATTTCTGAAACCGGTGGTCATCACATACGAAACCAGCAAAGCCGGAATCATTGCAAACAGAATCACCCTTCTTGCAGGTTTTGCTCCCAGCAATCTGACCGTCAAATCGGTGGCCAGAAAAATAAACGGAAACACAAATGCGCCCCAGGTGGTTTTGAATCCAAATATACTGACCGGAAACTGAACCGTGAAATTGCTTGAAGCAACCACAAGTATGTGAAAAGAAGCAAGCAGCAGTTCAAGACGGTGGCTGCGAAAAAAAAATGACATTGATTCTTAGTTTTTTAGGATGGGATAATTTCGAACCACCGCTACAATTTGCAAACCGCGCAAAGATCGTGAATTAATTTTCACAGTTCGAGACAAAACTCCAAATTATGAATTCCCTTCAATTTTTATCTCTTTTCAACAGTGAGAAATTGATGAAATTTTGCCTTCCATCAGAGGTTTACCATAAATCAATTTATCGAAATCAAATGGAAACATTTCAGTCATGTCCTTATATTGCTTTTACAGAAATCGGGTCAATACTGATTTGATAGACCCAGAATTAATCTCTCAAATTTTATTTTTAATCATCCCAAAACTGAAAACGGTTTAAAAATCGTAGTTTTGCAGCTGATTAAACCAAAAAGATTTGCAGTCCAACTTTGTAGATTATATCAAGATTTATTGCAAGAGCGGCCATGGCGGCGCCGGTTCGGCTCATCTGCATCGTGAGAAATTCATCACCAAAGGCGGACCAGACGGTGGTGACGGCGGTCGCGGCGGTCATATCATTATGAAGGGAAGTTCAAATCAGTGGACTTTGCTGCCGTTAAAATATACTCGTCATTTGAGTGCCGAAAATGGCGGAAACGGCGGTAAATCCCGTTCGACCGGTGCTGACGGAAAGGATGTGATCATCGAGGTGCCGATCGGTACGATTGCAAAAGACGAAGCAGGAAATTTTTTGGGTGAAATCATTGAAGACGGTCAGCAGCTGGTGTTGCTGGAAGGCGGAAAAGGCGGTTTGGGCAACTGGAATTTCAGATCGGCAACCAACCAGACACCGAGATATGCACAGCCCGGGCTGCCGGGGATCGAACTTCCGATCGTTCTCGAGCTGAAAATCCTCGCAGACGTTGGTCTGGTCGGTTTTCCGAATGCGGGCAAATCAACGCTGCTGTCTGTGGTTTCTGCTGCCAAACCAAAGATTGCTAATTATGCATTTACCACCCTAACACCCAATCTGGGAATTGTCGAATACAGAAATCATCAGTCTTTTGTAATGGCTGATATTCCCGGAATCATCGAAGGCGCTGCTGAAGGAAAAGGTTTGGGACATCGTTTTTTGAGACATATTGAAAGAAATTCAGTATTGCTTTTTATAGTTCCCGCCGATTCTGATGATCATTCAAACGAGTACAAAATTCTGATCAACGAATTGAAAAAATACAATCCCGAACTGCTCGACAAAGGCCGTGTACTCGCCATTTCAAAAAGTGATATGCTGGATGAGGAATTGAAATCAGAGATTTCAGAAACGCTGCCAAAAGACATTCCTCATATTTTCTTTTCATCGGTTTCACATCAGGGGCTGGTCGAACTGAAAGATTTGCTTTGGAAGGAAATAAATGGCTGATCATTAGCCGTGTATAAAAATCCGGCCTCAGACTCAGTATTGATCAAATTGCCCAATGAGCAGTCTATATCGAGTCAGGTACCCGAAAATTATTTCTGAATACTAATAACTCATTGAATTTCTTTTCAATTCAATAAAAACAGAATGTTTTATTTTTCCTTTGGCAGAAAAACCTCTGCAATCATACATCTGGCACTGCCTCCGCCCAAGGTTTCAATCGTACTGATTTCGACCGGAAGAATCGGATTGTATTTTTCGATGGCTGCAATCTGTTCTTTGGTCAGTGAATCATAAGAAGTCTGAGACATCACCAGATATTTAGAATCGCCCAGGCCACCCAACTGAAGCATGTTGCCTGCGAATTTATTCATCTGTTCTTCAGTGATGTCTATGATTTCTTTTTCCGATTTTTTGAGTGCATCTGTCACCGCTTTCAGATCGTCTTTGTTGTCAAGCGCCGAAAGACAAATGACAGCATATTCATCTGCCACACACATCATTACGTTGGTATGATAAATTTGTTTTCGTTCGCCTTCAACCGTCTGATACGCTGTAAAGACAACCGGTGAATATTCAAAATCTTCACAAAATTCAAAAAAAAGTTCTTCATCGGTTCTGGGTGAAACCGCCGCATAAGCAATCCGATTCACATGATCGAGAATGATGCTGCCGGTTCCTTCCAAAAAGATTTCCTCGTCTTCAGCTGACGTATAATCCATAATCTGATCCACCTCAAATCCTTTCTCTTCAAGGACTCCAATCACATCGTCCTCTCTCCTTTCCTCTCTTCTGTTTTTTGCAAACATCGGATACAACGCTACAGTTTTGTTTTCGTGAAATGAGATCCAGTTGTTTGGGAAAATCGAATCCGGTGTATGCGGATTGAGCGTATCCTGAAGCACAATCACATTTACGCCGTGCTGACGAAGTTTTGAAACCATTTCTCTGAATTCTTTCAAAGCCTTTTCCTGAATGGTTTTTGAAGTTTCCTTTAGTTTGTTCTGAAAAAAATTATTGACTGCAGTCTCTTCGTTAAAGCCGAAATCAACCGGCTCAACCATAAAAACAGTGTTTGTGTATTGTTTCATTTCAGTAATTTTATTGTTTGTTTTGATTCAATTTTTTATTCAGCAATTCAATCAGCCGGTTTGTTTCCTTTTCGGGCAGTTCAACTTTTGATTTGTGTTTTAATTTCTTTGTTTCGATGGTCAATACTGATTTTTTTTCGTTTTCAAACCCTGAATGTTCAGTACCGAAATTCAAATCTTTTATTTTAAAACTTTTTTTCTCGGTTTTGAAAAATTTAAAATCAGACCAAAATTCAATTTTTTCATTTTCAAAGTTGTAAACTTCTTTTCCAAAGAAATTCCAAATGAAAATCCTAAGCAGATAAATGCCGAATACAATCGGAATCAGCGAAAGCAAAACGGTCATCGTCTCGATCCTGAAACCTTCCTGTGACTGAAACATCAGATTAGCAATGATTATCAGCGGTGCTATGATGCAGAGTGTGGCGGCCGAAATCAGAAAAATGGTCACAAAATGTGTAGGTCTCTTTACAGCTATTTCAAGTCTGTCATTTTCAAAACTGATTTGTTCGGTCTTCATTTTTCAATAAATTTAATCTCGAATCAGTGGCATGGTCGAACATCTGAGCAGACCGCCCATTTTTGAAACACCGCGATACGGTATCGCCTCAACGGTCATCCCCCATTCATTTCTCATGTGGTCATTCAGTCGTGTAAAATTTTCTTCGGAAACCACTACATCGGGCGAAATTGAAAATACATTCGGGTTCATCCAGTACATTTCTTCAATGCTGACATCAAACACATTGTCACGACCAAAGAGTGAAATCAGCACATCATAATGCATTGGATTTTCAAAACCTTCTTTGTATATAATTGCTTTGTTGCGACCAACCGGCTGAAAAGTACAGTCCAGATGAAGAATTCCCTTTCTCGGATCAAAATCATTTTTCTTCAGCTCCATATCGATCACCCATTTGTTGGGAAAAAGATCTTTGAAAAACTGTACCGCCGCAAAGTTTGTCCTTGCGGTTTTGAGCTGATTGTAATCCGACTGTTTGTAACAGCCGACAAACATAAATTCATTCCAAAGCATCACATCACCGCCTTCCACATGTACATTCTGGGGCACATGAATAATTTTGTCTTTATCGACTGAATTGATGATTCGTTCATAAGCTTCCTGTTCGTCTGCACGGTCGGGTATAATGTTGGCAATGATGAATTTATCATCGATAACCATACCCACATCTCTTGCAAAAACCTGATTGCAGTTTTCAAGCGTCCATGGTCTGAAAACCTGCACGCCGTGTTTTTTGAGCACACGCTCAAAACCGTTCATTTCGTATGCAATCTGCTCTTCGGTCGGATAGTCGTTATTTTTTACGGTTTCGTATGATTTAGCGTCATAAGTCTCTTCAAGCTTTGGAACAGGCCCCATCGAATCCGGGATTCCCAGCACTACTGCTTCCAGCTTTGAGGTTTCGTTTTTTACATTCAGTTTCATAAATCAATTCGGTTCAAATCAAAATAGAGACAGAAAAAAAGGCTGTCTCTATTTGGAATTATTGATTGTAAATATACAATTATTTTTCGATACCCAATACTTTCAAACCGTTGATTGTAGCAATGTTTGCAAGCTGTTCAACATCATAATAATGACAGGCTTCGAGCATCACTCTCAATTCGGTCCAAAGATCACCGTCAGAAAACGGTTTGTAGATATCGTTGATATTGTCGGTTCCAAATGCAACCGTGATTCCTGCAGGAACCATCTCGTCAACGGGCGTCATCGAATTGTGGCTCGGCGCCAGTCTTTCAGTACGGTTGTGATCGATCCAGGCAGTCGGACATGAAATGATATGCATATCTGCTTCTTTGATCAGTTCATAAAGTTCCATTCTGTATTTCTTGGGATGTGCCGCTACAGAAATCGAGTGAACCGCAGAAACTTTGCCCTGCATACCGTGTTCAATGGTTTTTCTTGCCAACTGTTCAGTTTCGGTTTCTTCATCTGTATTAAACTGATCCACATGCACATGCACCAGCTTTCCTTTTTCTTTTGCAGTGCTCAAAAGTATATCGAGATGTTCTTCTTCTCTTCCAAAATCCTTTGCAGGCAATCCGCCGATGATGTCCACAAAGTCAGCAGAATAATCAAACCAGTATCTTGCCTTCGGATCAATTACTCCTTTCAGCACTTGATTTGCAAAACGAATTTCTATATCTTTTCCGTAATTGTCTTTCAGTCTCTGAGCCGCTTTCATTGAACGGTCTTCGATCACTTCATCCACATCAATGAAGGTTCCGACCGCCTGTGCGCCCTGTTCCAAAAAATGGTTGATCGCTCTTTCCATTCTTGCATAAATGTCGTCAACCGAAGAGTTTCTCTTCATATCGTCAACCAGATGCCATTTTTCCTTCAGATAGGAATTTGTAAATGAAAAGGTCTCTTTTGTCAGTGAATAAGCTCTGTCCAGATGGGCATGTGTATTGACCCAGCCGCCTTTTTCCATAATCTTTTCGATTACTGCATCCTTGGGGCTCATATTGTTTAACATAGATAAATTTTTTTCGCAAAAATAGGCATTTAAAAGTGAACTCTGAAATTGGCATCCGATAATTTTTAAGCACAGTCAGATTTGGTTTTTATATTTCGGAATCAAAATTAGGAATGAAACAATTTTGTGTATTTTTGTCGCATTAAATTTTAAGAATATGAACATCGATTTGATCTGGACCATGCTTGTCAACCTGCTGCCCGGAATACTGGTTGCAGTGGTTGCCTATCTTCTGATTGACAAATTTCTGGCAAGTGAAAAAATGAGAAGAGAATTTGAAATCAGAAAAATAAGCAGTTCACAGATTACACCGCAGCGGCTGTCTGCTTATGAAAGACTTGCCTTGTTTTTGGAAAGAATCAAACCGACTGCTTTGGCAAGAAGGATTTCTGCCGAATCAACTGCAAAAAATTATGAGTCTTCGCTGATCCATACCATTCAAAACGAATGGGAATACAATCTCAGCCAACAGATTTACATCAATCCGGATACCTGGAAACTGATTTATTCCGCAAAAAATGCAACCCAGAATTTTATACGCGAATGCAGTGTTGAGCTGGGTGAAGATGCCACTGCAAAACAGCTTCAGGAACACATCATCAGCAAATCAATTGCTGAGAATGCGCCTTCAAACGGTGCTTTGCTCAAACTTCAGGTGGATATACAGGGAGGCATGTAAAATTTACCCAATATATTCATCTCAATAATGATTATTGATTGAATTGAGGCTCTATATATTTTCTGTTAATAAAATTATAAACCACAAATTTGGAAAATAAAATTAATTGA
>JBAYPM010000053.1:0-11230 GCA_041677705.1 Weeksellaceae bacterium
ATTTATACTTATACGGATTATTGGTAAGCGGCGCAATGATCACCCCCTGAATCGGGTTGCTGACAAAGCCAAAAGTGGAATATTCCTGATGTTTCAGACCGAAAGGATAATAATGAGATTCATCCAGAATTTTTAAATTTCCGGTTTGAGGGTCTTTGGTGTAGGAAACCGCATCGCTTACGTAGATATCTGATATATAAAAATAATTTTTCATATTTTTTCTAAGCCTAAATATAAATGATTTTTTGTTCAACCAATAAATCTGAATCACGAACTCTTGATTTTTCCCATTTTAAAGCAATTTAAGCAATTATAATTGACAAAACCAACCCGTAGGTTGGCTTTGAGTTTTTAAAATATTTTCTAAAATCTGCTGAAAATAAGTTTTTATGTTTTGAATTCTGACAAATGTCCCATTGTGGAACACAATCACCTTTAATGAAGAAGGTGAAACACCTTTTTAACCTGCATAATTCACTGCAAAATGATTCATTATTTAAAATGCTATGAATCAATTGTTCAATCAGTTCTTCGCAATGATTTAAATGCAATAACCCTTCAAGGGTTTAGTCGATTATTTCTATCTTTTTCATCATTTTTGGTTTGCTTCGCAACAGAAATGCCGCCAAAACAATATACTGAATTCGTAATTATCCCCGGACTTCGCTTCGTTTACCCTGAGTTACAAACATTTGATCCGCTGCTGCGGGTCAGTCAAAATTATAAATTTCAATTCACTGATTACGAATAAATTGAATTTTAAAATAGTCAGTATTTGGCTTACATTTAGTCATTTGCATGATCTCCGAAACTTCAGTAAATTAAATAAATTAAGTCCAATAGATTTTGAAAGCAGATGGATGAATTATCAGTTTTTTTCATTGCCGATAATTACTATTTTTGATAATGAATGTATAACCAAAAGTGGTCAATACTAATCAGGGATGTACAGGGATGTTGATGTCGGGTGTGGGGCTTCGACAAGCTCAGCCTGACGAATGGTAAGGCAGAAGAATCAAAAAGTGGTCAACGTTATTCAGGCATTAACAAACTTCTAACCTCTAACTTCTAACTTGGAACCTGCGCTTCGACTTCGCTCAGCAACCAACTGAACTTGAAACCTGAAACAAAATCCCACAGTTAAACTTTCCTTAAACATACAATCTTTCGTATTTTAAAACGTTTTCAGTTCAAAACCGGCTGATGAAATTATTTCCGTTTGTGATCCTGTTTTTATTTGCAGAAATTGGTCTTGGTCAAAACCGGATCATCACTTCAAATTTTGGAAATCTGAACATCCAATGGGATGAATCAATTCAAAAGATGGTTCAGTCCGAAAATTGTCCGGCCGATCCGCCGGAAGAAATCAAACCCGAATACTGCAGAGGCAACAGAATACAGCTTTTTTACAGCAAAGACCGAAAAGAAGCAGAAGAAATGCTGAAAAGCGCCAAATCATATTTTCCGGAACTGATTGTCAATCTCGATTATGTTTCACCCGACTACAAAGTGAAAGCAGGTTATTTCTCATCAAGAGAAAGCGCTCAGGAAAGCCTGAAGAAAGCAAAATTCAGATTTTCATCATCACTGATCGTGGACGAAACCGTCAGATGCAGTCTAATTGATTAATTTGTTCAAATTCAGACCGAAGCTGATTTCGGCTTTCTCAGATTCATCAGAAAAAGTCCCAGACCTGCCAGTATCAGCAATATTCCGCCATACGAAAGAATCGGACTTGAAGACCCTGATTTGTGCTGATAAGTGAGCACGGCAGAACCAAAACTGTCTTTGTCAATCTTTGCATTTTTTGCCTTCTCCGGCAGATGGATGGTCTGCTCCTGCTCGATCAGCATTCCGTTTGTAACCATATTCAGTTTCAGTATAAAGGTCTGGTCGTTTAATTTTGTAATATCCGGATCCTTCATATCCAGTTCTGCCTTCCATTTCCCGTTGTCGTCTGCCTGCGCAACCGCAAAAGCCTTCATCAAAAATGTAAATGAACGATCCATCGGTTCTTCTTCATATTTGAAATCAGACAAAAAATATTTGGGCATCCCCTTGATCATCTGTCTTTTCAGATAAGCCTGATTGGTACCCACCGTTTTTTTGAAAATATCCCATTGCGAAGCATTGAAACGGGTGGTGACCGCCAGATTCGCATCGCCCAAATCATCGATTACAATGTCGAGTTTCTGTTTGGTTCCTTTGAGTTCCTCCTGCGCCTGAAGCGTGGCAAAGGCAGCGATAAAAAACAAGGGGAGAATGTATCTGAAGTTTATTTTGATTTTCATTTTGACTGGTATTAAATTAATTTTGAATTTTAATTGTTCGGAATGATTCAATGAATCGTACTCAGAATATTTTCAATCACTCCCTGACTCGGGCTGCCTGCATTACTGCCTACGACCACTGCCGAATAACCCGAAGAGGTCCGTTTGAAAACCGCCACCCACTGAAGAAAAATATTTTCAAAATTGGACTGACCGCCAAACAGCTGAAAGCCGTTGCTCTCTCCGGCCGGACTGTACTGCAAATTGCCACCGTAACTCATCAGATACTGCTGTACCTGATTCAGTGCTGCCTGGGCGCTGCTCACTCCTCTGAAATCATAGATTTCCACATAGGCATCAGAATTCTGACTGCTCACTACTTTTTTGAGCTGAGGCATGCCCGAACCGCTATTTGAGACTCTCCACGAAGAAGGATAGGCAAATGAAATCGTGCCTTTGTAGCTTTTGTATCCCGACGGAACAGCCGGTGAACTGCCGCCTGTGTTTCCGCTGCCCGGATTGGTTCTTGTCCCGGTGGAGGTTCCTCCCGGATTTTCGTAATTTGCATAAGTAACCTGCGGCTGAGGACTGTAAGCCATACCGCCGCCAAAACTCCTTGCGATCTCATCCACTTTTCCGCGCAAAAACGAATCATCTTTTAGCTCCATAGCCACTGCACCGTTTTTGATCGCTTCACGAATATCGACGATCATATATCTTTCATCACCCATCATCGCATTTTGAAAAAATGTTTCCAGCTGTTTCATTCCTGCCTGCAGCGCCGCCATCGAATTCACCCTTCCGCCCTGCATTCCTTCGCCGCCAATTCCGGTCGCTTCGATCGCGTAAAAATTCCCGTTCAGCCTGAAACCCGGATAAGCATGTCCGGGAATCAGAAATATAATCGGATCCAGACCTGCGTTCATCAGCACACTGGCGTACAGGATTGACAATTCGATACACAAACCCGTTTTTCCGGTTACCACTTCTCTGGGCAGACGAAGACTCTGAACAATCGACTGTGCGTCACCAACCGCAGAAGGAACTCCGCTGGTGCCGCTGTAAACCATGTGGCTCACATAAGTTGCATCATAAAGTCCGGTGAGGAAACGAACCGCTTCCTGGTCTTCTCTGTTTACCGAAGCAGCTTCGCCTCTCAAAAGTTTTTCCTGAATCTGCTGTGTGAAATATTTGATGATCGGATCTTCGGGCGTTACAAAACACGAAATCAGTTCGGCATTGTCAATCATTTCGGCTGGAGAAAGGATTTCATCTGTCGGAATCTGTGTATATACAAATTCATTTCTGCCCTTGATCTCGATCGGAAAACTTTCTGTCTGATCCTTGATGTTCAGTCCCGAAATATTGATATTCACAGTCTCACGAGACGATGTCATTTTATCGACAATGTTTTCCTTAAATTTAGGAAAACAATTGACGAGAATCGACTGTCCGGGCAGTATGACAGGAACTTTTTTCAGATCGGTTTCGGTGATGTAACCGGGTATTTCAAACGAAACTTTTACATTTCTTGCAGCCGATTTCCCGTTGTTGGTCAGCAGCATTTTGAACAGGCCGTATTTGCCTTCAAGCGCATCTTCGTTGCCGTACACCTTGTATGCGGCAGGCATGATGACCGAATTCGGTTCGATTTTGGCTTCCAGTTCTGCCTGTGAAAAAAGACCAGACAGAAACTGTCCGGAAATCATCAGCAGACCTGCAATAACCAACAGCAAAGGCAGGACGATTCGGATAAATCCGTTGTTTTTTTTGACGCTCATAATTTTAGGTAGCTTTAAGTTAATTTTATTTTTTAATCACAAATCCCGGTTTGGTCCAAGTCGGAATTTTAATGGGCATAAATTTAACCGTTGATGAATTTTCAGGGTGTCAAATATTTACAATTGTAAAAATTCAGGACATATTTTGAATCACTATTGTCCGATTAAAAATTAAGAAATATTGAATATATTAATCAAAATCAATAAGTTGTGTTTTAGACCCGATAATCAAATCTTGAGATGGAGTAATTGTCGTTTTAAATGAAAAAAAATTTACTCATTCCTTAAATTAGTATGATTAATAAGGCTTTACAAAACTATCTCATGTCTTTTGTCTAAAAGCGAATCGGTCTTAAATCTTTTGTCGGACACGACTGATTTTGAATACCCGATTTGGGATTGATTCAAATTATGCAATGTTGAAGAAAATCAATTTTTACAATATAATTATTTACGAATCAATTGGATATCAATTTGAATCCGAGTTGAATTAACCTGTAAAAAATTTTTTGAAAACATCAGAGTATTCTGTTGAGCTTGCCAAAGATCTGTGCGCGTGTCCGGGTGAGTGTCATCACTTTTTCAATCTGATCCTGTCTGGCATCTCCGGTCAGTTCTTCATCTTTCAGAAGGTCAGAGCAATTTTTGATTTCATCGTCCAGATAAAAAGTTTTGAACCTCAGGATCACATCAAAGATTTCTTTTGAAATATTGTTTTCCTTCGGCTTGATATAAATATTGAGTTTGTCTTTCCAGTTTGGGCTCAGACTGTATTTTTCAAACATCGCTTCTGAAGCGATTTCGGTTTTTTGCGCATCAAACATTTTTACAAAAAAATCACCGGTTCTCAATTCTTCTGCTTCGAAACCGAGTTTGACATCTTCGAGTATGTTTTTGTAGAGTTCATTTTGAAAATCCAGGTCATTCACATCAAACTGATTCAAAATTTCTTCAATCACAGTCGTCTGATATGCATTTCCTTCCGCATCACTGAGATCGACCACCAGATCGCCGTACTGCATGATCAGCCGGATGAGATCGGCTTCGACCACTTCTCTCGGATTGATTTCAATCTTTTCGGTTTTGACCACTTCCATCGGCCGGGTTTCGGTCTCGTTTTTTTTCCGGTCAGTAAATTCCTTTCGTCTGCGCTGAAGACTTTGCGCCAATTCCTTAAAAAGCACCTCTTCCCTCACTTCCAAAAGTTTGGATGCTTCCTGCACATAGAGTTCGCGCTGTACGATGTTTGGAATCAGCGAAATGCTGTTGATGATATCTCGAACCAGCTCTGCTTTTTTAACCGGATCGTCTTTTGCATCGTCAAGCAGCACCTTTGCTTTGAAACGAATAAAATCGGTTGAATTTTCTTTGATGTATTCTTCGATTTCTTCAGAAGAATGTTTTTGCGCAAACGAATCCGGGTCTTCACCGTTCGGAAACAGCAGCACCTTCACATTGAGTTCCTGTTCGAGGATCAGATCGATTCCTCTGAACGACGCATTGATTCCGGCCGCATCACCGTCATACAGTATGGTCACATTGGGCGTCAGTCTTTTGATCAGTCTGATCTGATCGACCGTCAGCGCAGTACCCGAACTGGCAACCACATTTTCGATTCCCGCCTGATAAAGCGAAATCACATCCATATAACCTTCGACCAGCAGACATTCGTTCTGTTTCAGTATCGCCTGTTTTGACTGAAAGATGCCGTACAGGATTTTGCTTTTGTGATAAATTTCAGATTCGGGCGAATTCAGATATTTGGCTGCTTTCACATCATTTCTCAGGATTCTGCCGCCAAAACCGAGCGGACGGCCCGAAAAACTGTGAATCGGAAAAATCACTCTTTCCCTGAATCGGTCATAACCTGTGGTTTCACCTTCTCTGTATATCGACAAACCCGAAGCTTCGAGCAGCGATTTTCCGTAACCTTTTTTTTCGGCTGCCTCTGTAAATGCAGTCCGTTTGGCGGGCGAATAGCCGAGTTCAAATTTCTCAATCGTATTCTGGTTGAATCCTCTTTCTTTGAAATAAGCAAGACCGATATTTTTTCCTTCCTCGGTTTCGTGAAGCTGTTCCTCAAAATATTTTTTTGCAAATTCGGTGATGATGTACAGGCTTTCCCTGAGTTTCATCTCCTCTTTCTGCTCATCGGTCTGTTCACCGTCTTCCTGAATTTCAATGCCGTATCTTTTCGCCAGCCACCGAAGCGCTTCCGGATAGCTGAACTGTTCGTGTTCCATCAGAAAGGTAACCGCATTTCCGCCTTTGCCCGAAGAAAAATCTTTCCATATCTGTTTGGCGGGCGACACCATAAATGAAGGTGTCTTCTCGTCAGAAAAGGGTGACAATCCTTTCAGATTGCTGCCCGATCTTTTCAGACTGACAAAATCACCGATCACCTCTTCCACCCTAACGGCGGAAAAAATCGCATCTATGGTCTGGCGTGAAATCATTTGGTAAAAATACAATTATTTAAAAATTTTCCTCTGCAAAGCCAGCGGGTTTTGTTCATCTGATTTCAGATTTATGATTTAAAGTTAAAGATTTTATTTTGGTGTTGCATATGGATTAAGCTGTTTTTCATGTAGAGACGAATGACAGTTCGCTTCGGCGGACCTAATAAACCGAATACGGGATTAACAAAAAAAAATTAAAATCAGCACTCAAAAAATCGTATATTGCAATCCCCTATTGCTAAAAACAACTGCCGATTATGAAAGAAATCATATCAAAAAAACTGGCTGATTCTGCATTCAGCCGTTTTAACTTCAATCACAAACACATCCACACCGTTCAGGAAGGAATCAGACGCAACCGTGCGGGCGAAGCCAGTCTGTATGAAATTCAGAGCAATCCGGATATTTTGAGAAAAAGACTGGCAAGAGAACATCTGCCGCCCGAAATGGCATTGGAAAGGATCAACGGCGTTCCGAATTTTCAGGACATACTGGTGCTGAAAAAAATTTTCAAACTTGCCGACTGTGTCGGGCGGATTGTGATCGGCGGCCAAACCGGAAATTCGGGTTATGCCACAGGATTTCAGATTGCACCCGGCATCGTTATCACCAATCATCATGTGTTTCCGGATGCAAAAACTGCAAAACAGTCATTTATCCAGTTTTATTACGAACTGAACGAAAGATATGAACCGATCACACCCAAAACCTTCAGTTTCAAACCCGAGAAATTCTTTATGACTTCTCCGTTTGACAAAAAGGCGGGTGATCCGTTCAGCGGTTTGGATTTTACGATTGTCGCCATCAATGAAGTTTCAAATGAAGGCACTCCGGTCACTGAAATTCCAAATGCAATATTGGACGAAAATCTTGGGAAAATCGTTGAAGGCGAACATTGCGTAGTGATTCAGCACCCGAAAGGAGATTACAAAAAAATCGTTTTGAGGGATATTCGTATGCTGACGCTGTCCGATGATTTTCTGATTTATGAATCCGACACACTGCCCGGCTCGTCGGGCGCGATGGTGGTCGGTTTGGGCACCGGTGAAGTGGTTGCGCTTCATCACAGCGGCGTACCCCGAAAAGATGATCAGGGACGATGGCTGAGAAAAGACGGCGGAATCGTCAGAGCCGGCGATCGGGATGAGGACATCGACTGGATTGGGAACGAAGGAATCCGGGTGAGCAGCATACTGAAGGCGGTCAGAGGAATTGAGGTGCCAAAGAAAATGGAAGCTGTCAAAAAACAGCTGTTGGAAGAATGTACTGCAGAAAACAAGTCGCAGCCTTCACTGCCAACCAGCGATCCGCTGATCGATATGCCCGATTCGGATCCGATGCCGGACATTGACGAACCCGAAAAACCGGTGACAGACCCGGCTTCAGATTCTCAGATTTCGACTCCGACAGATACGACTTCAGTAAAACAGCTTCAGTTTTTTGAAATTCAGCTTTCGGACATTGAAAATCTTCAGACCGACTGGATCATAAACCATCGTCAGATTTATCCCGGAATACTGACCAACGAAGCAGTATTTCCGCTTTCGACCGTTCCCGAAGAAAAAAGATATTTTTACATCAGTCTGATGACTGCCAAAAATCCGTGGGACATTGCAGAAGAGCTCGAAGCTCTGCCCCAGATCGATACCGCAACACCCGATCTGCCTGCCGATACGGATGTGCAGCGTGAATATGTCAGAAGCGATGAAGACACGATTGAAACCGTGGAAAGTGTGAAAAACCGTTTTGCAAAATGGAACGAACCAGAATTTATCGATCATTGGAAAACTTCATATTTCACAAAAGATCTGATTACAAAAAAAGACTGGAATGCATTGCGAGCCTGGAACAGAAAGGCGGTGAATATGCCTGAAAAGCTGAGTGAACTCAAAGACTGGTCAGCCATTAGCAGCAATCTTTCAAAACTGAAACTGGTTCAGCTCGATACCGGTTACACCGATTTGTCAAAAGTCGAAAACGGATACAATCTGAATGAAGACATGGATTTTATCGACAATGACAACAACGCATCCGATGCGATGGACGACGGTCTGCTCAAATATCCGGGACACGGCACCAGGACAGCGAGTATCGTAATCGGGAACAGCCGATCAAATTTTGATCAGAACGGAAATTACGGTTTGCTTTTTAGTGACAGCGGTTTGAGATTCAGACTGATACCTTATCGAATCTCACAATCGGTGGTGCTGATCGGCCGCGGAAAAAATCTGGTCGATTCGATCAATCACGCTGCCTATATCAATGCAGATGTGGTAACGATGAGCATGGGAAGTTATCCGAGACCGATGCTTTATGAAGTTGCAAAATCGGTGTATGACCGAGGTCTGATCTGGGTTTGTGCAGCCGGAAACGAGGTTGAAATGGTGGTTGCGCCTGCGCTCTATCCGGGAACGGTTGCGGTGGCAGCATTCAATCCGAGCCGAAAACCGTGGAAAGGCAGCAGTTACGGAACCACAGTCGATGTATCTGCACCTGGAGAAGATGTCTATGTTCCGTTTGAAAACAAGGATTTGGAAGAAATTATGGCTTATGGCAGCGGAACGAGTTATGCGACTCCGCATGTTGCATCGGCAGCCATACTGTGGAAGGCAAAACATCTTGACAAATTGTCAAAATACAACCAGCCCTGGCAGGTGGTTGAGGCTTTCAGACACTGTCTAAGGGTTTCGGCTTCAAAAAACAAACCCTCCAATTGGGATACAAAAAATTACGGCAGCGGTCTGTTAGACATTCAGCTGTTGCTTGCCGAACCGCTTCCTGCCGCTTCGGCATTGAGTTATGCCTATTCGGACAGCAAAGGAAAACCAAGCTGGGATTTGGGCATACGCGAAGGCGTCCATTATTTGTGGCAGGTGATAGTAAAAAAAATCAAACCCGGCCCCGAAAGTTTTGTGACCGAATCAGAACTCACACCCAGAGCACAGGCTGCTTTGGAAGCTCTTGCGAACAAATCAGTTAAATCCGTGTTTGAAAGTACCGCCGATCCAAAACAGGACGGCGCCAATCCGATACTGAAGATGTATTTTGAAAGTTATCAGTAAAAAATTCAGCCATTCAATTAAAAAAACTAAAAAAATGACCGATTATTTTGATTTGCATTTTCATCCGACCTTTAAGAAATTCATCACCAAATATGAACCGGCTTTTCCGACCCAAAGAAGTGCGGAAGAATTGGAAGAAAAAATTAATCTGAAAAACAAGATTGCAGAAAAAGTCGATGACTGGTTTCTGCACATCCTGCAAAGTCAGTCAGCGGTCGATGACTGCATCAGCAGCGGTGTACAGATCGGGAATGCAGCGCTTGCCAATCTCGAATACGGTTTTGCAAACAGCCGAGGTTTTTTGGCATCTATCCTCAAAAGCAGTTTTACAAAACCGATGGATCAGAAATATTTTGAACTGATTGAAAGAGGTGAGATTTCTTATTATCGGATGATGCTCAAAGAGCTGGATCTGTACCGACAGATTTCAAAAAGTGACAACCGTGTCGAAATGATTTGCAGAAAACTGCATAAGAATCTGGATTCACTGTCAAAAAATTCAAAATTGAAACTTTTGATTTCGTTAGAAGGCGGTCACAATCTTTCAAGACTCAAAGTCGGTCAGACACTGGTTCACGATTCGATGGCGCAGTATTCGGCTTATGATCAGAAAGATTCGTTTGTGAAAAGCATGAACCGCGGAACCAAAATCGGAATCAATCCGGCCGAAAGTTTTAAGGATTTTATGCAGCTGCTGTGGGACAATGACATGGATATGATGTATATGACCATCACCCATCTGACCCATATAGCCGAGCAAAATCTGGCGACCCATGCCTTCGGACTGAAGATGCTGCAGCATTCCGCATTTTATCCGACCGGAAACGGAATCAGCCGTATGGGTTATGAACTGATCAAAGCATTTTCGGATCTCAAACTCACCGACAATGAAGGAAAATCTGTCAAAGCACCTGTGCTGGCGGATATCAAACATCTGGGTTTGAAATCGAGAATGGATTTGTATGCGTTCAGAAAATCAAACAACATCAAAGATCCGCTGGTGGCTTCTCACATGGGGGTCAGCGGTTATTCGGTCAACGAATGGAAAGAGGCGATACAGACCGAAAAATCAAAAATTTACAGCGCAGGCGGCGTCAAATCGGTTGAAGTCAGAACCGAAAGAAAATCCTGCGGAAAATGGGGTTCGTTTGTCAACAATCAGTTCAGTTTCAATCCGTGGTCGATCAATCTGATGGATGAGGACATCGTTGAGGTGATCGACAGCAACGGTCTGATCGGCATCAATCTGGATGTGCGCATCATCGGTTTTCAGTCAAAAATCGGTTTGAGTTCTTCGGACACCAGCGAGTTTCTGTCCACTTCTGATTTTCAGACTCATTTTCCGAATATCAGGCTTCAGAATCTGGAAGAAGGAAGATTTGAAATGATGCAAGAACAGTTGGAAAGCTGGACCATTCCGACCAAAGAGGAAAGACATCCGCTTTGTCTGTGTTTCAACATCATCCATATTGTCAGTGTAGCGATACTGAAATCAAAAAATTCAAAAGACCCGTGGAATCATATCTGTATCGGTTCAGATTATGACGGAATGATTGAACCTATGAAAATCTGTTACAATATAACCGGAATCGATGATCTGGAGTACAATCTGCTCAAGTGGCTGCCGATCGCTGCAAAAGCTTATTATGAAGAAAACG
>JBAYPM010000054.1:0-11093 GCA_041677705.1 Weeksellaceae bacterium
AAGATTACAGATGCACAAACCGGAGAACCGCTTTTTGGGGTGATGGTCATTGTGGAAGATATTTTTTATGAAGAAATGACCGACGAAAACGGCGAATTTATCATCAATGACGTACCGGTCGGAACTTATTCGGTTACGACCGAGCATTATTCTTATGAGCCGGTTACCCGGGAAGGAATAGTGGTCAGAGCCAATGAAATCTCAGAATTGACGTTGGAATTGGAATCTGAAAGTATTGGGCTGAGCACCGCTGAAATCGTGGTGCGCATCAACCGTGAATCGGAAACGGCTCTGCTGCTTGATCAACGGAAATCCATTGTGGCAAGCCAAAGCATCGGCGCACAGGAATTGTCGCGAAAAGGTGTGGGCGATGCTGAGGGTGCGGTGGCCAAAGTTTCAGGTGTATCCAAACAGGACGGTGTGAAAAATGTGTTTGTCCGCGGATTGGGCGACCGTTACAATGCAACTCTGCTGAACGGACTGCCGATACCGTCCGAAGATCCGGAATACAAGAACATTGCACTGAGTTTCTTTGGTACGGATGTGATTCAAAACATCGGTGTGAACAAGGTTTTTTCGGCCGGAAATACCGGTGACGCTGCCGGTGCCATCATCGACATCACCTCAAAAGAACTGTTCGACAGTTCGGCTTTCGGCTTGGATTTTTCTGCAGGATTCAATACCAATATAAAAGGTGTGGATTTTTTGAAAGCCGACGGCGCCAATCTGTTTGGATTTGCCAAAAAGAACCGTCCGACAGCCGGGAAATTTAATTTTGCCAATCGTCTTGATCCTTCGGTGGCGAAATTTCCCATCAACCAAAGTTTCAAACTTTCGGGCGGAAAGAAATTCAGAATCGGTAATAATCCTTTGTCATTCTTTATGGTTGCAAGCCAATCGTCCGATTATTCCTATTCGGAAGAAATCGTCAGGAATATGAATACCGCAGGGATCATTTATCAGGATCAGACCGGGAAAAAATATTCGCAAAATATCAGCCAATTGGTTTTGGGGAATCTGAATTACGGATTTGGTAATAAAAATTCCATTGCCTACAACTTTATGATGCTCCACGCCAGCGACCAGTATGTAGGTGAATACAGCGGAAAACATTCCGAAAAGCATCAGGATGGTGATCAGGATATGGGCTATCTGAGAAGACAACAAATCAATGACAATCTGCTGATGACCCATCAGTTACTGACCCAATGGACGCTGACTAACAGATTGGATTTGCGCATCAACGGTTCATATAATTCCATCAAAGGTTATGAACCCGACAGAAGAGAAAATTATCTTTCCCGAAAAAGCGACGGCACTTATGGTTTGACCGGAAGCAACCGTCAGAAAAGATTTTTCTCAGAATTGAGCGAAAACAATTACAACGCACAACTGATACTGGATTTAAAACTGAATGATGCAACAAACAGCGGTCGTTCCAAAATTTCTGCAGGTTACAATGCTTATTTGTCGGACAATGATTTTGAAGCGGTGGAATATAACTTCTCGGCCATTCCGGGTGCATGGAGCATTGACAATATACGATTGGATGAGTTGTACAATCGGCAAAATTACAACCAGGGTTTGTTCTCCATTTCGGAAGGCAGTCCGAACAGCTACAGCGTGAACAAAAATATACAGTCGGCTTTTGCAGAAGTAACTTACCAACTTTCAAAAAGATTTTCAGCCAATACAGGTTTGCGTTTCGACCATGTGGATATGGATGTGGAATATGATGTCCCCGGCAGAGCGGACAAAACCAACAGCATTCAAAAATCCTATTATTTGCCAAGTCTGAATCTGAAATATGATTTGAACGACAAAAACGCGTTGAGATTGGGTGCGAGCAAAACCTATACGCTGCCGCAATCCAAGGAGATTTCGCCTTATCAATATGTGAACATCGGTTTTGCGAGTGAAGGAAATCCGAATCTGAAACCGTCCGACAATTACAATTTTGACCTGAAATGGAATTTTTATCTGAGCAATGCCGAGCTGCTTTCGGTGGGTGCATTCTACAAAAGAATTGAAAATCCGATCGGCCGTGTCGATAAAGGAAATTCAGCCGGATTGCTGACTTACGACAACATCAGTGATTTTGCAAATGTGACAGGTGCTGAAGTCGAATTAAGAAAAAATATTTACAGCCGCGGAAACGAAAACGGAAATCAGCACAAGCTTTCCTTCGGGTTGAATGCTTCGTTTTTATATACAGATCTGCTGCTGAAATTGGAAAATACACCCGAAAGAAGCTCCGGCTTGGAAGGTGCGGCGCCCTTCATTGCGAATTCTGATTTGACTTATTATTACTCAAATGAGAAACACAACTGGACTTCGTCTTTGGTGTTCAACTATTTCAGCGACAGAATTTACACCAACGGAACTTTAGGATTTGAAGACATCATAGAAGAAGGTGTACCTACCCTGGATTTTGTTTCATCCTTCAGTTTCAATAAAAAAATCAGTCTGAAATTCAAGGCATCCAATATACTGAATCCGAATTTCAATCTGACAAGAGAAAGCTCGCTGACCGATGAAAAAATAGTATTGAACCAATACAAAAAAGGAATCAACCTGAGTTTGGGTATCGGTTTGGAATTATAAAATCAAAAATTGAATATAAATATTACACAAAAATTAAACACTTTTAAAAATGAGAAAACAAAGAAATTTATTTAAAACAGCCTCTATCGCGCTAATGTTTGCAGCAGCCGCATTGGTTTCCTGTAACAGCGACGATGACAATGGCACCGGCCCTCTACCTGTCAGCGAAGACGAACTGGTGGGAAGTATTGACGGAAACAAAACGCTGGATCCTGCCATTACCTATACCATTACCGGCCCGGTGATCTTGGAAGACGGCGGTGTACTGAACATTCCGGCTGGAACCATGATCAAAGCCAAAAAAGGTTTTAACAACTACATTTTGGTGCTGCAGGGCGGAAAAATCAATGTAAACGGAACTGCAGAAAAACCGGTAACGATGACCGCCGATATTGAAAATGCCAAACCCGGACATTGGGGCGGGTTGATTATCAATGGTCGTGCACCGCTTTCAGGCGGAACCATCGGAAGTACCGAAATCAGTTCTGCACATCAGTACGGCGGAAGCAACCCTAACGACAGTTCAGGCTCTATTACCTATCTGACTTTGGCCTACACAGGTGCACGTTCAAGTGCGGACGTTGAACACAACGGATTGACACTGAATGGAGTAGGGAGCGGAACCGTGATTGAGAATATTTATATTCCTTACGGAGCAGATGACGGCGTAGAGTTTTTTGGCGGCTCTGTGAATGTGAAAAATCTTTTGGTGGTGGACAGCGACGATGATATGTTTGACTTCACACAGGGCTATACCGGAACTTTGGAAAATGCTTACGGAATCTGGCAAAACGGTTTTACCAGCACCGAATCCGATCCGAGAGGAATAGAAGCAGACGGAAACCTGGACGGTAATTTCCCGGATCAGGACGGTCAGTCAAACTTTACGGTGAAAAATGTAACCTTCGATCTCAGACTGGCGGCAGCGACCGATGGTGATATACAGAATGTGACCAACAAAATGCAGGATGTCATCAAAATCAGAAGAGGCGCAAAAGTCAATATCATCAACGCCTTGGTAAAAGGAAGCGGTACGGTCATCGATTTGATTGACTTTACCGACGGAAAAGGAAACGGAGATTCTGCTTCGACCATAAGTTTGACCAGCACGCTGAGTTCTTCTCAAATTTTGGGCAAACAAATCAATCCGACAGAAGGATTTCCCGGCGCTCAAATTGTTTCTGGCAACGCAGGTTGTCCGACATCAATTTTTGGCTGGACGAATTACAGTTTCTAACCAATACAATTAATACACAACTGCCTTAACTTCTTTGTCCCTTTTTTATCCTCCATTCCGCTGTCTGACGACCCGACTCTCACGGTTCTCAGACAGTGGATTTTGTATTGAATCAGACCCTCACCAATCCCCTGAAGCCTCTTGACGCATAATAGGATTCTGCGCCGTTGTGATAAGTAAATATCCGTCCGAAACGATAATCGCAAAAGACAGCGCCGCCCAATGCCCTCACTTCGTCCGGTGTCAAAACCCAGCTCGAAGTCTTGGCGTCAAATCCGACCAAAGGATGGTATTTCCGGTATTGTTCTTCGGTCAGCATCTGAACACCTATTTCAGCAGCGAACTCCATTGCGTTTCCGTCAGGTTTATTGGCTTTTCGTGCATCCAATGCTTTTCGGTCATAACATAGACTTCTTCTTCCGGCCGGACTCTCTTTGGCGCAGTCGATGAAAATATATTCGCCTGTCTTTTGATCAAAATCAACCACATCGGGTTCACCGCCGGTCATTTCCATTTGATTGAGAATATTGAGTTTCCCGGAATTGTTTTCAAGTCTTTTCAAAACATCTTCCCATTTCAAATTTTTGTGTCTGTCACTGTTTTGGTCAAATCTTTTGGCCAGAATTTCAAGAATTTCGGATTGAATCTGCGGGTTGAGTTCTTTTTTCATCTGATTTGAATTTGTTTTGCCGAAAAAATAAAAACCAATTTCATCGGCAACAGAACAAAGATAAAAAAGTCGTCACTTTCTTTGAAAAAAAAATTAAAATTCAAAACCATGAAAAAAGTTGGCATATTCAGATTCACAAAAGTTAGTTCAATAACTCCTCAAGGGATTTTACAGCTGAATCAAATTTTTCATATCTTTGCACCGTAATTACAACCAATGAGAAACCCTTTGTTCTACGCGAAGATTCTGCTTTTTGGAGAATACGGCATCATCGAAGACTCCAAAGGTCTCACCATTCCGTACAATTCATACAAGGGCTCATTGAACTTCAGAAAAGAAACCAATTCAGAGGTATCCAACGAAAGCATCCGCAAATTCTCTGTCTATCTGGCCAAAAACCTGAAAGATGAATTTGACTTCCAAAGACTGAACACAGACATCAAAAAAGGAATGCACTTCGATTCAGACATTCCGCAGGGATACGGTGTCGGCAGCTCGGGCGCATTAGTTGCAGCGATTTACGAAGCTTATTCGCTGAACAGAATCGATACTTCAAAAGAACTGACAAAAGACAAAATCAGCCGGCTGAAAGAAATTTTCTCAAAGATGGAATCATTCTTTCACGGAAAAAGCTCGGGCATAGATCCATTGATTTGTTACCTGAACCTGCCGCTGCTGATCAATTCAAAAACAGATATATCAACCATAGGCATACCCGAACAAAAAGAAGGAAACGGCGCCATCTTCCTGGTCAATTCGGGCAGTCCGGGCGAAACCGCTCCAATGGTCCATATCTTTTTTGAAAAACTCAAACAGGAAGGTTTCAGAAAAACACTCAAAGAAGAATTCATCAAATACAACAACGCCTGTATCGATGCGTTTGTAAAAGGAGATCTGAATCCTCTGTTTTCAAATCTGAAAGAACTGTCCACCTGGGCATTTCTGAACTTCAAACCGATGATTCCGCAAAGACTGTTAGACGTATGGCAGTACGGCATACAGACCAATTCCTACTATCTGAAACTCTGCGGTTCGGGCGGCGGCGGATACATACTCGGTTTTACAAAAGATTATGAAAGTGCAAAAAAGCATTTGAAAGATTTTGACACCGAAGTCATCTATAAGTTTTAAAAAAATGGAACGTTTTGAATTTGTTGAAGGTGAAACCAAAGAAGGGTTTTATCTGATCATTGATGAAGTCAGGATTGGTGAAATCACCTTCAGATGGCGAAAAGAAGACTCGATATCGATCAATCACACACTGGTCGAACCCAAATTCAGAGGACTCGGTTACGGAAAAAAACTGGTGGACAAAGTGCTTCAATTTGCAGAAGAAAACCATCTGAGCGTCAGCGCCAGCTGCTGGTTCGCCGACAAAGTCATCCAATCACAGCTTCAATGAAAGAATACAGCCTGCGAAAACTGTTGATCAAACTGCTTGCCCTTTTTTCGGTTGCCCGCGGCTACAACCTCGCAATGCTCGCACTCGCACAGTATATGGCGAGTCTGTTTATCTTCAGCAACGGTAAAAATCATCTCGAGATTCTGTTTGACAAAAATCTGAACTTCATCATCCTTGCATCACTGCTCAGCGTTGCTGCCGGCTACATCATCAACAACTTTTACGACCTCGAAAAAGACGCCATCCAGCGACCGCTCAGAAATTATATCGAAAGATTCGTCAGCCAGGGATTCAAACTCAACACCTATCTGTTTCTCAACGCATTGGCACTGTTAGTCGCGCTCATGGTATCCTGGCGGGTCATGCTCTTTTTCGGATGCTACCAATTCCTGGTCTGGTTCTATTCGCACAAAGTCAACCGCATCGTACTGATCAACAACCTCTATTCGGTCATGCTCACCGTATTTCCGTTTTTCGCACTATTCCTGTATTACGAAAACTACTCGCCCATCATATTCTTTCATGCCGGCTTCCTGTTTTTGCTGCTGCTGTGTATGGACATCGTCAAAGACCTCACTACATCCACCGCCGATGTCATCTACAACTACCGCACACTGCCTGTGGTTTACGGCGAAAAAAAGACAAAACAGATATTGATGCCGCTTATGCTCATCACCGCCGCACTTTCGGTTTTTATGTGGGACAACAGCGCCACCGGCTATATGAGATACTTTTTTCTGTTCACCTCCATACTGCTCGTGCTGATGATGATTCCGGTCTGGAAAGGCCGCTCAAAAACCGCATTCAAAATAATCTACCTGATTTTCAAACTGCTGATCGGATTTGGCATCTTCAATATGATATTCATTGACTTAAATCCCTTAGATTTGCAAAATATTATCTGATCGCTCCGATTAAATTTTTGGGCGTGCTCCCGTTGCGATCGGCTGAAATTGAAAAAAACAAGGATCATTCCGCAACGGGGCCGGGCTGTCGGCACTCGCTTCCCGACAAAGTCGGGAGAGCTCAGACAAATGCCTCCATCCCTCACGCGAATCGAACCAATAAATTAAAAAATTACAAAATGAAAAAACAGGAAAGGCGTGATGCTTCCCTCGGAAAACCGGCCGGAAGATCAAATTCAAAAACAGAAAGAAAATCGACCGGAAAAACTGCCGGGAAATCCAAAACCGGAAATTTTGAAAAGAATTCGGACAAAACCGAAAAAAAATTCTCATCCAAATCAGCCGGAAAAACATTCTCAAAACCGGGCGCAAAATCAAAACCCGGATTCAAAAAATTTGACAAACCCTACAGATCGAGAATCAAAAAAGCACCCGAAGACGACGGTACCATCCGTCTGAACAAATACATTGCAAACGCGGGAATCTGTTCGAGAAGAGAAGCCGATGAATTCATCAAAACCGGTCTGGCAGAAGTCAACGGAAAAGTGGTAACCGAGATGGGTTACAAAGTTCAGCAGGGAGATGTGGTCAGATTTGACGGCCGCGAAATCAAAGCCGAAAAAAATGTGTATATCCTGCTCAACAAACCCAAAGGATTTATCACCACCACCAAAGATGAAAAAGACAGAAAAACCGTAATGGATCTGGTTGCCAATGCCACCACTGCAAGGATTTTTCCGGTCGGCAGACTCGATCGCGCCACCACCGGACTTCTGCTCTTTACAAACGACGGCTATCTGACCAAAAAACTGACCCATCCGAGTCACAATGTGCACAAGGTTTATCATGTTTCGCTTGACAAAAAACTGTCGTCCGAACACATGGAAGAAATCAAAAAAGGAGTCAGACTGATACCCGAAGGTGTCGCTCATGTGGACAGCATTTCATTCATCGAAGGCCAGCCCAAAACCGAAATCGGAATCGAAATCCATATTGGATGGAACCATGTGGTGAGAAGGATTTTTGAAAAACTCGGTTACGAGGTAGAAAAACTCGATCGGGTGGTCTTTGGCGGACTGACCAAGAAAAATCTGAAAAGAGGCGACTGGCGTAAACTGACCGACAAAGAAGTTGCTTTTCTGAAAATGCTGTAATTTCGTTCTTATCGTACATCAATGTATATCGGCCTGATTTTGATCAACTTTGCACAGTAAAAATAAGAGATCAAAATGAAAACAATTTTTCACGGAGCCGAAACAAGAGGCCATGCAAATCACGGCTGGCTGAACAGTTTTCACACTTTCAGCTTTGCCAATTATATGAACGAAGAAAGAATAAACTTTGGTGTGCTTCGTGTTCTGAACGACGACACAGTTCAGCCGGGAATGGGCTTCGGAACCCATCCGCATAGGGATATGGAAATCATTTCAATCCCACTCGAAGGCGATCTGGAACACAAAGATTCGACCGGCACAGCCGGTGTGATCAGAAAAGGTGAAATCCAGGTGATGTCTGCCGGAACCGGTGTGATGCACAGCGAATACAACCACAACAAAGACAAAGCGGTGAAGTTTCTCCAGATTTGGCTTTTTCCGAGGGCGCTGAATCTTGAACCGAGAGGCGAACAGATGAGCATCGTTGAACATTCGGTCAAAAATGATTTTCAGCAGATCGTATCGCCCGACAAAAACGACAAAGGTCTGTGGATCAATCAGGATGCCTGGCTCAGTCTGGCTGATTTTGAAAAAGGCTTTTCAAAAGAATACAAAATCAGAAAAGACGGAAACGGCGTTTATGTCTTTGTGATCAAAGGAGCAACCAAAATCGGTGATCATCAGCTCAACCAGAGAGACGGTCTTGGAATTTGGAACACCGACAGTTTCAGTGTCGAAGCCACCGAGGATTCAGAAATCCTGCTGATGGATATCCCGATGGAACTGCCTTCGTTTTTGAGAAATTAAATTGATCAAACCCTTGAAAGGTTATGGAATCATCACCTCCAACAGCGAAACTTCAGCTGTCGGTCTGATTTGATAATCTGAAATTTCTGCCGGCAACAGCAGACTCTGATAAGGATTCAAAACCGTTGAATTTCCGTCCGAAATAAATTCGGCACTGCCCGAAGTACAGATATAAATCCGCATTTGGTCATTGTCACAAAACGAAATTTCTTTGTTTCCGCTGAAAATTCCGGTTTCGAAATAAACAGATTCAATCAAAGGGTTGAATTGATTTTCAACCTTTTTGCAATTGGTTTTGACTTCTCCGACAGTTTCGAAATCAATTGCACTCAGCGCCAAATCCGTATGCAGTTCTCTTTTCTGACCGTTTTTGTCAATCCGGTTGTAATCATAAATCCGATAGGTCACATCCGATGTCTGCTGAATTTCGGCAAGGGTAATTCCCGAACCGATGGCATGAACTCTCCTTGCCGGAATATAGACCGCATCTCCTTTCTGAACTTTGATTCGATTCAGGATTTCTTCAAGCGTTTCATCTTCAAGATGTTTTTTGTAATCTTCTACGCCGACACCTTCTTTGAATCCGATGATCAGTTCAGAATCAGGATCTGCGCCCATGATGTACCACATCTCGGATTTGCCGAAAGAATCATGCAGTTCCTTTGCCTGACGATCGTCGGGATGCACCTGAACCGAAAGCCGTTCTGCCGCATCTATGAATTTGATCAGAATCGGAAAATCGGTTCCGAATTTTCCCCAAACCTTTTTGCCGACTATTCTTTCTTTGAATTCAGAAATAATTTCTTTTAGATTTTTCCCTATTAATTCACCATTTTCAACCACACTGATATTTCCTTCCACACCCGAAATGCTCCAGATTTCACCCAGATTATCCATTCTCAAATCTTCGGGAACAAAAGCATTCAATTTGTTACCACCCCAGATTCGGTATTGGGTAATCGGTTTGAATTTTAAAGGATAAAGAGTCATTGGCGTTTTAAAATTAATCTGTTGAAATGATTCAATGAAAACTTTTGCTAATGTAATTAAAACCAAATTGTCAAAACAGGTTTAATTGAAGATTTAAATCTGCAAATCATGATTTGCACTTTTGTCATTTTTATTGAAACTACAAAGTATAATTTTAACTTTCATTCATTTTATTAAATGTTCAAATTATAATTTGAGGTTTTCTGTTTTATGAAGCTAAAGGATTATTTTGAAAGACAAATATGATGATTTTTCTAAATTTAAAATTTGTTAATAATTTCGCCCATTCATGGCTCAGACGGGTTTGCTCTGTTTTGTTATAGGCCGTTGCCTTATGCTCAGATACAAAAGGCTGACAGCCTTTTCTAATTTCCTTTTTAAACGTTGGTTAAAGGAAAAATCCTGAAAGGATTTCATCCTTTTTAAGGTGCAATTAATTTTAAATTCAAGACACAAAATGAGTTTTCAGAAAGATAATAGAAAAGAAAAATTGAGCCTGAAGGGCTCAAAATACCATAGCGCAGTGTTAATAATCCCGCGAGAAAATCAGCCCTGAAAGGGCGGAATAAAAGCCTTCATTTCATTTTAATGATAAAAGCGGGTTTGATTTAGCAGCAGAACACAGGATTTCAATTTTAATTTTATCTGAATTTCGAATTAAAAAACGATTGTTCCAAAACGTTTTTATCCTCGTCATTGTTATAATAAATCGTAACACCAAATTCCTTTTCGGCTATATCAGAGAAATAGTAATCCATGTAAAATATCATTTCCGATTCAATTTCAGTAACAAAACTTCGGATTAGATAAAAATTTCGTCCGTCGATATATTGTTTGGCAACATTAACCTGAGCTTTGAATTTTTCATTATTAAAGGCTTTTTCAAAACCGTCCTGCAAAACATAAGCATACACTTCGGGCGTCATGCTTTTCAGATTATTGTCGCCGGAATAGGTAGCCTCCATCGACCCAAAATACAAATCATCATTTCTTTCTATCGCAAATAATTCATATCCTGCGGAAAAACCGTCCTGACCGCTGTCTTTATATTCAAATCCATCCGGTTTCTGAAAAGTCCAGCTGATGCTGTCCAACTGATAGACTTCCTGACCAAATGAAAATGAGCCTAAAACAAGGACTAAAACTGTGAAAATATTTCTCATGCTTAACCAAAAATTGAAACAAAATGAGCTGCTGCCTTTGCTGTCCGGCTGTCGATATCGTATTGCGGATTCATTTCCACCACTTCAAAAAGTTTGATTTTTCCGAATTGAAACGCAGTTTTGAGCAATGATTTCACCTGAAAAACAGTTAACCCGTTGAC
>JBAYPM010000055.1:0-10385 GCA_041677705.1 Weeksellaceae bacterium
AGGATAGTGCGGAAATTCCATTGTTTCTTTATTATCGACAATAATCCTGTCTTCAATTAGCTCAAAAGATCGGCGGGTTGTAATGTCTTTTAAGTTTTTAATAAATTCTGATGAATACTGCGACGAATCATGAATCGTTATTTTGGGGATTTCTGAATCTGTTCTCATGTCGATACTAACCTTTCCAATTGTATCTGGTATGGGGAAATCATTCTTTTCAAAACTCCGAATTTGAATGGATTGCATTTTTGGGTCTTCACTGTCTTTAAAATAAGCAATTTCAATTTTATGATGTTTGTATTGGTAAAAAATATCACTCATGAGTTGGCGTTCGGTGCCGTATCCGATTATACTCTCCACTTCACTTTTGGTCATGTTCCAGTTTAATCCGTAGGGTAATTTATTGGTATAAGGCTCGTACCAATTACTGTAATTTGGAGCAAGAAGAAAAATCGATGTTATTTTTTTGTCATTTTCTAGATAAACGATTTCTACGCCCGAAGCAAAATACTGAAGATGTCTGATATCTTGGAAAGATTCCGTTTCAGAAATGCCTAAAGAACTTGTGAAGTCAAACACTTCTTTTCCAAACACATCTTTTCCAAGCAGGTAATACAGAGGGTTCGATTTTTTTATTTCAAATGCTCTCAACTCAACGTCTGTTTCTGACCGATCTGCCGTTTGGTGGTTTTCTTGGTCAACCTGCGAATAACCTTGAAAGACTGTCAGAATTAGTGTAAAAGTTAAAATTCTATTTTTCATATTGCTCTATTTATGGCTGATATTCAATTGTTTAGAAGGGTTGTTTTAATTTTCGGCTTCTTTTATAAACTTTTCCAAATGGTTTGTTTGCAAATCTTCAAACCCTAATTTCTCTTCTTCTATTTCTACATATTTTAGCAGATACTTCTCATTCTGAGATTGAATAGTGTCCGTTGGTTCCATCGGTGTACGTCTTCAAACTAACTTGGACAGATTCAATTAAATCCTTAAGGAGGATTTCGGATTATAAATTTATTAATTTTTGTTGATTATACAATTGTCTTCTTTTTTTGATAGACTGCTCTTTAATTTGCTTTCTTTTTTCTAAAATCTGTTCAGTTCTCCCAAAATACACATCAGCCGGAGTCAAGTTGTTTAACGATTCGTGGTATCGATTTGTATTGTAATTACTTACAAATTTTTCCAATGCTTCGATGAGCTCTTCCGGATGATAAAAATGATTCAATTTCACCACATTTTTCATCGTTCTATGGTATCTTTCGATTTTTCATTTCCTCCGTAGGGCTTGACAGGTAAGGTTTGTCAATGATTTCACGTGGCGCATGCGGTTTATTTTCTGCTTCATACGTATAATCCAGTCTGTACGTTGTAGCAGGAATATCTGTAAAGGTTCCGCCGCTTTGTCCGGGTGCTTTCTGATGAAGCTGCTCTTTGCTGACAATATTGTGCAGATTGTCATAAGTCATCAACAATGAATACTGCTGTTGTAATATGTAAAAAGAATTTTTCACGGATTTTTTCTAAGCCTTAAAGATAAATGATTTCTTTTTGTTCCACCAACACTTCTGATAAACATTACCCTTATTTGAAAATTCAAAGAATACAGTCAAACGATCCGCTCTAAAAATTTAATTGTAGAACTCGGCAGAAAAAATTATCTTCGCCGTCTATGCAAATGACTCGTTTTGAAGAATTGAAGAGTTTGCTTTCCCAACCTAAGCAAATTGTAATTCTGTCGCATCGGAACCCGGACGGTGATGCGATCGGTTCATCTCTCGCGATGAATCATTATCTGACTCGGCTCGGCCACAAATGCGATATGATCGTACCCAATGAATTTCCGAAATTTTTGAAATGGATGGATGGTGCAAAGGATATTCAGATTGCAGAATACAGCCCGTCAAATTCAAGAAATCTGATTGAAAATGCAGAATTGATCTTTATTTTGGATTTCAACACCACAAGCCGGATCGATGAAGTGGGCCAGTGGGTTGAAAAATCAACTGCGCCAAAAGTGATGATCGACCATCATCAGCAGCCTCAGGATTTTGATTTTATGTATTCTGATACTGAAATTCCCGCTACCTGTCAGATGATCTACAATTTCATCGAAGCAATGGGGCAACTTGATCTGATCGACCGTTCGATCGGTGAATGCATCTATACCGGAATCATGACCGACACCGGAAATTTCAGATTCAAAAACACTTCTGCTGCAACCCACCGGATCGTTGCCGAACTGATGGACAAAGGAGTAGAGGCAGACCGGGTTTACAATCATATCTTCAACACACAGTCGCCCGACCGTTTGAGACTTCTCGGAAAGGTGCTCGATTCGATTCGTATTCTGCCCGAATACAGAACCGCATTTATGTATCTGACCCGAAAACAGCAATTGAAATACAACACCCAGAAAGGAGATACCGAAGGTTTTGTCAACTACGGTCTGGGAATCGACAATTTTATTTTTTCGGTGATTTTTATCGAAGACATGCAAAAGGATTTCTATAAAATTTCGTTTCGTTCAAAAGGAAATTTTGATGTGAATGAGTTTGCAAGAAAATATTTCAACGGCGGAGGTCACATCAATGCAGCCGGCGGACGTTCCGATCTTTCGCTGAAGGAAACACTCGACAAATTTGAAAAACTGCTCGAACAGCACAAAGAAGAACTGAACAAAGCCGAGTAGATTTTTTAATGAATTGAAAAGAAAGCTGTTAACAAAATCATATTTTTAAAAATAAACCAATTTGATTCGTTCGAATTTATTTTCTTTGCACCATCTAAAAATACAAATACTAATTTTGAGAAATTTTTTGGTCATCATTGTTTTGATAACGCTTGGATCCTGCAAAAGCAAAATCATCCAGTATCCGGTCAGTTACGACAACGACCGTGACAGATTTATGGAATTTTCACAGCATTTGAACAAACAGATTCTGAAAGATGAAACTGAGCTGATTCAGAATTATATCGACAGCACAAAACAGTCTTTTTCAAGAACTTCCTACGGATTCTGGATTTCAAACGACGGCAAGCCGACACCCGAAATGGCAAAAACCGGTGATTTTGTCAAATATGAATATGAAGTTTCTGATTTTGACGGACAGATCATTTATACCGAAGACGAAATCGGAATCAGAGAATCGGTTTTGGGCCGTGACAATCTGCCGAGAGGATTGCATATCAGTCTTCAGCTGATTGAGGAAGGAGATTCTGCGGTTTCGCTGATGCCTTCGTTTATGGCTTATGGCAGTTACGGTGACCAAAATCAGATCGGCGGAAACGAACCTTTGATATTTAAAGTGAAAATATTGGATATAAAGAAAAGAGAAAAATGAGAAAATTAATAACAATCATGACAGCAGCAGTCCTCATTTCAGGCTGCTCAACCGCTGTTAAAATACCAAATTCAATGAGCAAAGAAGAATACAACAATCTGAGTGACGGTCTGTATGCCCAAATGGAGACCAGTATGGGAAATATGACCATCCAACTTTTTGATGAAGATGCACCGTTGGCGGTTGCCAATTTTGTCGGTCTGGCAGAAGGAACCAAATCAAATGATGCAAAACCGGCAGGTACACCTTATTATGACGGAATCATCTTTCACCGTGTGATCAAAGACTTTATGATCCAGGGCGGCGATCCCGACGGAAAAGGAAGCGGCGGACCGGGTTACAGTTTTGCGGATGAATTCTTTTCTGACAAAAAACATGACAAAAAAGGAATGCTGTCAATGGCAAACGCGGGCCCGAACACCAACGGAAGCCAGTTCTTCATCACAGAGGTTCCGACGCCCTGGCTGGACGGCAGACATACGATTTTTGGCCAGGTGATCGAAGGTCTTGATGTGATCGATTCGATTGCAAACGTAAAGAAAGGACCTCAGGACAAACCGGTTCAGGATGTGGTGATCGAGCATGTGTACATCATCAAAAAAGGTGACAAATACAAAAATTACGACGGAGGAAAAGAGTTTGCAAAAGCTGAAGCCACTCACAAAGAAAAGATGGCTGAAATTGAAAAGAAAGCGCAGGTTGAAAAAGACAAAGAAATTCAAAGACAAAAAGATCTGACTGCAAAAGCTCAGAAAACCGCTTCGGGTCTGATGTATTACATCGAAAAAGAAGGAACCGGCGCAATGCCTCTAAACGGTGATACCCTCAATGTTCATTATACATTGAGACTGAACGACGGCGAGAAACTCGATTCGTCTTATGACAGAAACCAGCCGCTGCAGGCAGAAGTGGGTGTGACCCAGCTGATTCCGGGTTGGATGGAAGCACTGACCATGTTCAAAAAAGGAACTAAAGTATTTCTGATCATTCCGCCCGAACTCGGTTACGGTGCTCAGGGTGCGGGTGGTGTGATCCCGCCAAATGCAACTTTGTATTTTGATCTCGATATTTTGGAGTAATTTTTCAATCCAAATAAAATTTAAGAAAACCCCGTTTGATTCGGGGTTTTTGTTTGAATCAAACCGACTGAAAGTTCAAAATATTGTCGGTCTAATTTGTTAACTTGCACACCAATTAATTCTAAAAAATGAAAATTTCAGAAGTGATCAGTCATCTTGAAAAACTGGCACCGACAGCCTATGCCGAAGATTTTGACAATGTCGGCCTGCTCGTCGGTGATGCCGGAGCCGAAGTCACAAAAATCCTGGTGACACTCGATACGCTTGAGTCGGTGGTGGACGAAGCGATTGAGAAAAGAGCCAATCTGATTGTGAGTTTTCATCCGATTATTTTTTCGGGTCTGAAAAAAATCACAGGCGCTTCCTATGTCGAAAAAGCGGTGATCAAAGCGATCAGAAACGATATTGCGATTTATGCAAGCCATACCGCTTTGGACAATTCCAACAAAGGCGTGAATTTTCAAATCTGCAAAAAGCTGGAATTAAAAAATACACAAATTCTGATTCCTCAGAAAGGAACCATCCTTCATCTTGTGACTTATGTGCCGACTCCGGATGCTGAAAAACTGAGAACTGCACTTTTTAATGCAGGTGCAGGCGGCATCGGGAATTATGACTGCTGCAGTTTCAATATGGAAGGAATCGGAACTTTCAGAGCCGGTGAAGAAAGTCATCCGTATGTGGGTGAAATCGGAGAAATTCATAAAGAAAACGAAACCCGGATCAGTGTGATCTTTGAAAAACATTTGAAAGAGACTGTGCTGAAAGCATTGAAAGAAAATCATCCGTACGAAGAAGTTGCTTATGAAATTTTCTCATTGGTCAATGACAACCAGACCATCGGGATGGGAATGATCGGTGAATTGGAAAATGAAATGGATGAAACCGATTTTCTGAATTATCTGAAACAAAAAATGAACGCAAAGGCGGTTCGTCACTCAAAACTGCTGAACAGAAAAATAAGAAAAGTCGCTGTCCTTGGCGGTTCGGGCAGTTTTGCAATTGGAAATGCAAAAAGAGCGGGCGCAGATGTATTTGTAACCGCAGATTTGAAATACCATGATTTTTTCGGTGCAGAAAACCGGATACTGTTGGCAGATATCGGTCATTATGAATCTGAACAATTCACAAAAGAATTATTAACTGCTTATCTGTCAGAAAAATTTACTAATTTTGCAATCCTAAAATCAGAGATTGACACGAATCCTGTTTATTACTATTAAAATATGGCAAAAAAGGTTCAACAAAAAGAAATGAGTGTAGAAGAAAAACTTCGCGCTCTGTATGATTTACAGCTGATCGATTCTCGTTTGGACGAAATCAGAAATACCCGCGGTGAGTTGCCGCTTGAGGTTGAAGATTTGAGTGATGATGTAACCCAGATGGAAACCCGAATCAAAAAGATTGATGATGAAATCAAAGATTTGGAAAATGAAATCAAATTGAGAAAAGAGGACATCAAGGCGTCTGAGGCGCTGATCAAGAAATACGGAAAACAGCAGGACAATGTCCGAAACAACCGTGAATTCGAATCTTTGGCAAAAGAAATCGAATACCAGGAGCTTGAGATTCAGTTTTCAGAAAAGAAAATCAAGGAATTCAATGCAAAAATAACGCACAAGAAAGAGAACAAAGACGATGTTCAGGAAAAACTGGACCAGTTGAAAGCGCATTTCGAAATCAAAAAATCTGAATTGGATTCGATCATCAGCGAAACCGAAAAAGAAGAAGATTTTCTGATCAAAAAATCTGAAGAATTTGCATCTGTCATCGATGAAAGACTTTTGAAAGCTTATTCAAGAATCCGTTCGAGCGTGAAAAACGGACTGGCTGTGGTTCCGGTTTACAGAGATGCTTCTTTTGGTTCATTCTTTACCATTCCGCCTCAAAGACAGCTGGATATTGCACAGCGCAAAAAGATCATCAGCGACGAACACAGCGGAAGAATTCTTGTGGATCATGAATTGGCCGAAGAAGAAAAAAAGAAAATCGAAGAACTGCTCAAATAGGTCAGTATAAATAACAGTGAATAAAAAAACCGTTTCAAATTTCTGAAACGGTTTTTTTAATAACCAAAAAATAAATGTCCCTTGTTTGTGTTTTAATTGTTCAGTTTAAATTTAAATGTCGTCAAAATCAATGTCGGTAAAGGACTCCGTCCCGTTTCTTTCCGCAACCTTTTCATTTTGATGATTTTCCTCAAAATGATGATTGTCAAAATCCCTCTGATGACGCTCAGAAATTACTTCTTCTCCTTTTTCATTTACCACAAAAGAGGTGGTGTCATCCAGAATTTCTCTGAAATTTTCAAAATCCTCTTTGTACAGATAAATTTTATGCTTTTTATAGAAGAATGAGCCGTCTTCACCTGTGTTTTTCTTACTTTCTGTGATCGTCAGGTAATAGTCACCTGCCCTTGTTTCTCTCACATCAAAAAAGTAAGTCCTTCTGCCTGCTCTGAGTACCTTGGAGTAAACTCCCTCAGAATCAGATCGTTCTGTAAAATCGTTTTCACTCATTTTGTTGTGTCAATTAAGAAGTGTTAATACTTTGCTAACAAATCTATAAAAAAAAACGAATTATCAAAAATTAAGACAGATAATTTCCTGACCTGAGTTTTGTAATTGGGGTTTAAATTGATTGGCTCTTTGACCAGAAAAATGAGACAAATCCTGAAAATCAAATTTTTATTCGACTTCCGACAGCTGTTTTTTGACCAAATTAAAATAGGCACCTTCTTTTGCGACCAGTTCCGAATGGCTGCCGTATTCTGCGATTCTTCCCTGGTCGATTACCATGATATTGTCCGCATTTTTTGCTGACGAAACCCTGTGTGTGATGATGATGGTGGTTTTCTGATTCATTTCGGACTGAAGGTTTTTCAGAATTTCTTCTTCAGTTTCGGTATCAACCGCAGAAAGACTGTCGTCAAAAACAAGTATTTCGGGTTCCTTGATCAGTGCACGTGCGATAGAAATCCTCTGCTTCTGTCCGCCCGAAAGGGTAACGCCTCTCTCGCCCAATATGGTTTCATAACCGTTTTTGAATTGAGAGATATTGTCGTGAACAGCCGCTTTTTTGGAATAATGGATTGCCTTTTCACTGTCACCGTCAGAAACTGAACCGAAAAGTATATTGTTTTTGATTGTATCAGAAAACAGAAAAGCTTCCTGTGGCACGAAGCCTATTGCTTCTCTGAGCGAATGCAGATTCAAATCCTGATAAGGAATATCGTCAATCAGAATTTCGCCTTTGGTCGGCTGAAGCATCCTGGCGAGCAGCAGCGCTACCGTCGATTTGCCTGACCCTGTTTTTCCCATAATCGCAATTGATTCACCTTTCTCAAGTTTGAATGAGATGTCTTTCAATGCTTCAATTCCGGTATTCTTATAGGTATAACCCACATGCCTGAATTCGATTTTTCCGCTGACTGCTGTGATTTCTTCAATTTGATTTTCGATTTCCGGCGACTGTTCGAGGAATTCGTTGATTCTTCCCATTGAAGCTTCTGCCCTTTGAACCAGCATGGTGACAAATCCGAGTGAGGTAAACGGCCAGATCAGCATATTCAGATACATAAAATATTGAGCGATGACCCCGATATCGAGTTTTCCTTCATAATATCTGATGCCGCCCATATATAGAATCAGCAGATTGCTGACTCCGACCACCAGTATCATCAGCGGTGAAAAATAGGCCTGAGTCTGTGCAAGCGACAAAGATTTCTTTTCATAGTCAACCGCTTCTTTCTCATAATTCTTTTTGGTGATTTCTTCGGTATTGAATGATTTGATCACACGTATACCCGAAAATGTATCCTGAACGGTCGATGAAATTTCTGACTGCTGTTTTTGAACTTCCTTGCTTTTTCTGCTGATGATGGTTGCCACTCTGTATATCAGAAATGAAAGCACAGGCAACGGCCCCAATGCATAAAGCGTCATCATCGGATCGATTTTGATCATAAATGCAAGTATGATGGCTGCCCTTGAAATCAGATCCATCGGATACATAATGCCCGGTCCGAGATACTGTCTGACATAAGCGACATCTTCTGTAATCCGGTTCATCAGATCGCCGGTCTTGTGGGTTTTGTAGAATGAGAGTGAAAGTTTCTGGTAATGTTTGTAAATTTCGTTCTTCAGATCATATTCAATATGTCTCGAAGTTGCAATGATCATCAGCCTGACGCCAACCATAAATCCGCCTGCAACCACTTTGAGGCCGATAAACAAAAGCGCTGCATACATCAGACTTTGTTTGACCTGAGTCAGATCACCGATATCGCCCGAAGTGTATCTGCTCAGCACATTTTCAATGTCGTTGACCGCACTTCCGACGTAGGTGATCGAATAAACCGATACAAAATTTGAAAGAATCACCATCAAAAATCCGGTGATCAGCTGCCATCTGTATTTCCAAATAAATTTGTTTAATGATTGCAATTCTTTCACGCTGCAAATTTACTGCTTTTTGTTTACCTTTGCCGCCACACTGAGATTAAACTTATTTGAAATTATGCTGG
The DNA here is from genome assembly GCA_041677705.1 of Weeksellaceae bacterium. Taxonomy (GTDB): domain Bacteria; phylum Bacteroidota; class Bacteroidia; order Flavobacteriales; family Weeksellaceae; genus Moheibacter. The sequence continues at coordinate 8,949 of JBAYPM010000055.1, forward strand.
GCAGAAGACAACTCCGGGAAAAAGCAATGCAATCAATCTACGCCTGGAAAATGTCAGGTAAGGAAGCTGACAAAAGGGTGATAGAGAAAAATATGCTGAAAGGAGTGGATCAGATTTATGATCTCTACGTTTATCTGCTCAATCTGCTGAAATTCCAAAAAGAAATTGCGGAAAATAAAATGGAGGTTGCAAAAAACAAAAACTTTCCGACTGCAAACGACCTGAATCCGAATCTCAAATTTGTAAACAATCCGATTTTCAAATTTCTTGAAGAAAACGAAGAACTCAACAATTATACTTCAAAAAACAGACAACTCGACTGGGATATGCTTGAAAATGATTACCCCAAAATCATCTTCAACCGAATCACTTCTGGCAGTGAATATGCCGATTATATGGCAGATAAGGACGAATCGTTTTCAAAAGATCGTTCGTTTATAATTGAAATTTATGAAAAATACATTGCAGCCGATGAAAATCTTGCCGATTGGATGGAAGACAAAAATATTTACTGGTCAGATGATTTTCATATCGGGAATTCAATGGTAGCAACGACTTTGAAATCATTTATTCCAAACAGCAATCCCGGATTCAAATTATTTAAGGTATATAAAGATGATGAAGACCGCGATTTTGTAATCAAATTGCTCAGAGAAACACTGAGTCATGATGATGAAACGGTGAAGATCATTGACGAAAAAGCTAAAAATTGGGAAATTGATCGGATTGCCGCCATTGATCTGATCATTCTTCAAATGGCTCTGACCGAATTTCTTTATTTCAAAAATATTCCGCCCAAGGTCATACTCAACGAATACATTGAACTGTCAAAAGTTTATTCGACCGAAAACAGCAATATCTTTATCAACGGCATACTTGACCGGGTGATAAAGGAGACACCGAGATTTTAATTTTTTATTTTGGTTGAAACTTAAATAGTTTTACTAAATTTAGACCCTTAAAAAATATATTAAAGATGAGAAACAAAATTTTCTTGGCAGGCGTACTGGGACTGATGGTAATGACATCCTGCAAAAAGGAGAAAGCATCTGCTTATTTTTCAGATGCAGAAAAACAGGAGCAGGCAAATCTGGTCGTTGATCCGGCTACAGCAGCGGAATTAAAATTTGAAGCTGATTCGTACGACTTCGGCGATCTTCCGAAAGCTGCAAAAGTCGATCACTTCGTCAGATTCACAAATACCGGAAAATCGCCGCTGATCATCAAGAATGCCGTCGGTTCATGCGGATGTACCGTGCCGGTTTGGCCAAAAGAACCGATCGCACCGGGCGCAACCGATTCGATGAAAATCACCTATGATGCAGGTACCCAGAGAGGAAGACAGCAAAAAACAGTAACGCTGACCACCAACACAGTAAAAGGCAAAGAAACCTGGACATTTACAGCGACTCTGCCAAATGAGGAAGCACCTGTGGC
>JBAYPM010000056.1:0-10163 GCA_041677705.1 Weeksellaceae bacterium
ACTGATTGACGATGACGGAAAATCATCTGCACCGACTGTCAAAATCTTCGGCCCTTCAAATCAAGTGAAAATTACCACCAAACTGAAATCAAACCAGGAATCTACTGCAATTGACGAAGAGGTAAAACTAAAGGTATATGAAGGTGTCAAACAATTTCTTCCAAATATGTCGTTTGAAGATTTTGAAAGCGACAAAACAACAATCGGTCTGATGTCGGTTGTAAAAGTAGGTCCGACCATTGCAGACAGCACAACAAGAGCATCTGTACTTGCCGTAATTCTGGCACTCTTCGGTGTGGGATTCTATATACTGATCCGCTTCAAATGGCAGTTTGGTATCGGTCTGGTGGCTGCTGCAATCCATGACGTGATTGTGATTCTCGGTCTTTTTGCACTGCTGCACGGTATATTGCCGTTCAACCTTGAGATTGACCAGGCGTTTATCGCTGCAATCCTGACAGTGATCGGTTTTTCGATCAACGATACCGTGATCATCTTTGACCGGATCAGAGAATATCTGGGGCTGTATCCGAGAATGCATTTTGAAACGCTGATTAACAAAGCGACAAACAGCACGCTGACCAGAACCATGAACACCTCAATCAGTATGTTTCTGGTGGTACTGATCATCTTCCTGTTCGGTGGTGAAACCATCAAAGGATTTATGTTTGCAATGATGATCGGTGTGGTAGTCGGTACTTATTCGTCTATCTTTGTCGCTTCTCAGATCATGTATGACCTGACCAAAAAGAAAATGCACCGTTTGGAAGCAGAACGAGATGCAAAGGCATAAAAACAGATAAAGAAGTCATAAGATTTGAAAACTCCGAAATTTATTTTCGGAGTTTTTGTTTTATAGGTATTATCTTTGTCCAATGAATCCGTCAGTTTTAATACCTGCATTTATCAGTTTTGAGGAAATGACCGTCATTCTTCTGATTGCGGTTGTCATCTTCGGGCCAAAGAAAATTCCCGAGATTGCAAGAGGTTTGGGTGAAGGGATGAGAGCAATGAAAAAGGCGACCGAAGACATCAAAAGAGAAATTCTGGATTCAGCAGACGGAATTGAAAATCCGGTAAAAGACATAAAAGACACTATCGAAAAGACTGCAAATGACGTCTCTGATTCGGTTTCAAATCCGGTCAAAGACTTCAAAGAATCACTGGACGATGCAGTCGGTCCGATAAAAAGAGATTAAGTGGAGGAAATCATCAGACTGGACAAAGAACTGTTTATTTTTCTGAATACACTCGGGACAGCATCCTGGGACGGATTCTGGACATTTCTATCTGAAAGAACTTATTGGATTCCGTTTTATCTGCTGTTACTTTGGTTACTCTACAAAAATTTCGGCCCGAAAAAAACATTTCTGATCCTTGCACTGACGCTGCTGATGGTTCTTGCAACCGATCAGCTGACCGGCCTGATCAAAGGCTGGACACAAAGGCCAAGACCCTGTTTCACACCCGAATTTGAAGGTATTATGAGAGGTGTCGGCTGCGAAAGAAGAGGCAGATTCGGTTTTACTTCCGCGCATGCGTCCAATCATTTTGGAATTGCCCTGTTTCTCGGTTTGGTATTCAGAACAAAAATCAAATGGATGATCTGGCTGCTGTTGGTCTGGGCGGCAATGATTTCATACAGCCGGATTTATCTCGGTGTACACTTTCCGCTCGATGTCATTTGCGGTAGTTTGATCGGACTGACACTGGGTTATCTGTTTTATCTGACTTACAAAAAGATTTCAGTGAAATATTTTTCAGCCGCTGAAAAAACTTAATCAATCGAAATTCGATTTATTTGTTTTTCATTTTTTTGTGTCTTTTCTTCAATATCTTCAGCACGTCCCTGAGTTTGAAACCGCGGGCGTGAATCGCCATCAGATAATAAAAAAACACATCGGCAGCTTCTTCCAGAAAATTCTCATCGCTCCCCTGTTCTGAAGCAATCACCATTTCCACCGACTCCTCACCCATCTTCTTTGCAATTTGGGAAGTGCCACGCTGAAAGAATCTTTTGATCTTGTTTTCTGGTGCATCAGGTCGTTTCCCATTTTCGATCCTTTCCTCCAATTTTTCAAGATAGGGAAAAGGCTTTATTGACTTTTCGGACTGATTTGAGTTCTTCATCGGATTTTACTGAAATGTAAAAATACCCAAAATTTTTGTTCTGAAAAATCATTTTTTTGACTGATTCTTATTTTCGATCAAAATTTTAGTCAAAAACCGGCTTATTTCAATCCTGTTCATTGAACTGAAAAGATTCAATTTTGTATATTTGGGAGTTTAAATTTAAAATCATTCTAAATGAGTATTATCACACAAATCCACGCAAGACAAATCCTTGATTCAAGAGGAAATCCGACCATTGAAGTCGACGTAGTGACCGACATGGGCTTTATGGGCAGAGCTGCTGTCCCATCCGGTGCATCTACCGGTGAGTATGAAGCTGTAGAACTTCGTGACGGCGGCAAAAGCTATATGGGAAAAGGTGTTCAAAATGCAATTGAAAATGTCAATGAAAAAATTGCAAAAGAACTGCTTGGATATGATGTGCTCGATCAGGTGCTGATCGACAAAACGATGATCGAACTCGACGGTACCGAAAACAAATCAAATCTGGGTGCAAATGCAATTTTGGGCGTTTCGCTCGCGGTTGCGCATGCTGCAGCCAGCGAACTCGGTTTGCCGCTGTACAGATATGTGGGCGGAACCAATTCAAAAATTCTTCCGGTGCCGATGATGAATATCGTAAACGGCGGTTCACATTCAGATGCACCAATTGCTTTTCAGGAATTTATGATCATGCCGGTCAAAGCCGATTCTTTTGCAGATGCGCTCCGCAAAGGATCTGAAATCTTTCATCATTTGAAAAAAATACTTCACGACAGAGGTCTTTCAACTGCCGTCGGTGACGAAGGCGGATTTGCTCCTACTTTTGAAGGAACCGAAGATGCGCTCGATACCGTTCTGAAAGCAATTGAAAATGCCGGTTACAAAGCAGGAGAAGAAATTATGATTGCGCTTGACTGTGCAGCTTCAGAATTCTATCATGACGGAAAATATGATTATACAAAATTTGAAGGCGACAAAGGTGCGGTCAGAACTTCTGCCGAACAGGTTCAGTATCTGAAAGAACTGGCTGAGAAATATCCGATCATTTCAATCGAAGACGGAATGGACGAAAACGACTGGGACGGATGGAAAATGCTGACCGACGCAATCGGAAACAAAGTACAGTTGGTCGGAGACGATCTGTTGGTGACCAATGTGAAAAAACTGAAAAAAGCAATCGATTCAAAAACTGCAAATTCAATTTTGATCAAAGTCAATCAAATCGGAACACTGACCGAAACCATTGATGCGGTTCAGATGGCTCAGAATGCCGGCTATACTGCAGTAATGTCGCACAGATCGGGCGAAACCGAAGATACGACCATTGCAGATTTGGCGGTGGCCCTGAATACCGGTCAGATCAAAACCGGTTCTGCTTCGAGATCAGACAGAATGGCGAAATACAATCAATTGCTCAGGATCGAGGAAATCCTTGACGAGTCAGCTGTGTATCCGCAACTCTCAGCTTTCAAAGTGAAATAATTTTTTATTAAAAAAGACCGAATTCATTAGGAAATTTCAATACAATTGGCTTAAATTGCTATCAAACAATAAAACAAATGTCATCAAAATCAAAATTCAGTTATAACGGCTCAGAAGTTGAGCTGGAAATGGGTGTGGGAACCATGGACGAGAAATATGTTGATTTCGCTCAATTCCGTTCCCAAACCAACGGTGTTATCTCATTGGATCCCGGCTATAAAAATACAGGCTCCTGCAAGAGTGAAATTACATTTTTGGATGGTGAAAAAGGGATACTGATGTATCGAGGCTATCCGATCGAACAGCTTGCAGAAAAATCAAGTTTTGTAGAAGTGATGTATCTTCTGCTCAAAGGAGAATTGCCTACAGTCGATCAGCTGACTGCATTCAACGACGACATCAAGGAATATGATATGGTGTCTGAGGATGTTACAAAAATCCTTTCAGCATTTCCGAGTTCTGCCCACCCGATGGGCGTGCTTTCAACGCTGACCAGTGCACTGACCGCATTCAATCCGAAGGCAGTCAATGCAAAATCACCCGAAGATATGCACCGTGCTGCGGTTACCCTGATCGGTAAATTTGCGGTTCTGGCTTCATGGACATTGAGAAAAATGAAAGGCTTGCCGCTGAATTATCCGGACAGCAAATTAAATTTTGTTGAAAATTTCTATCAGATGATGTTCAAACGGCCGAATCGTGATTTTGAAATGGATCCGATTGTGATCAATGCGCTTGACAAACTGCTGATTCTTCATGCCGACCACGAACAAAACTGTTCAACTTCTACTGTCAGACTGGTTGGTTCTGCACATACCGGACTGTTTGCATCAATCTCTGCTGGTGTTTCTGCGCTTTGGGGTCCGCTTCACGGAGGCGCCAATCAGGCGGTGGTTGAAATGCTCGACAAAATCAAAGAAGACGGTGGAGATGTACAAAAATGGGTCAACAAAGCAAAAGACAGAAATGACGAATTCAGACTGATGGGCTTTGGACACAGAGTTTACAAAAACTTTGATCCGAGAGCAAAAATCATCAAAACAGCTGCCGATCAGGTTTTGGAAAAACTGGGTGTACATGATGAATCACTCGAGATTGCAAAAAAACTGGAAAGAGCCGCTTTGGAAGACGATTATTTCGTAGAAAGAAAATTGTATCCGAATGTTGATTTCTATTCGGGACTGATTTATCGCGCGTTTGGTATTCCAACCGAAATGTTCACTGTGATGTTTGCAGTCGGAAGACTTCCGGGCTGGATTTCACAGTGGATCGAGATGAGAGAGAACAACGAACCGATCGGACGTCCGAGACAGATTTATACCGGTCAACCGAAAAGAGACTTTGTAGATATTTTGAACAGATAATCCGAAACAATCAATCAATCAAAAGGTCTGATTTACTTCAGACCTATTTTTTTGTTTTTGAATAATTTCTTAAATCAGATGCTATAATATGACCATTTCTGAATTAAAATCACAATTGAAACTGCCTGTCATCGTATCGCCAATGTTTATCGTTTCTGGCACCAAAATGGCGGCAGAATGCTGTAAAAGCGGAATTGTCGGAAGCTTTCCTTCACTGAACGGAAGACATACCGAGGATTTTGAAAATATGCTCAATGAAATTACATCCGAGCTTGATCAACACGAAAAAGAAACCGGTAAAAAACCGGCACCATACGCAGTCAACCTGATTGTGAACAAAACCAATCCGAGACTGATGCCGGATTTGGAAAAAGTGATCAAACACAAAGTTCCGATCGTAATCACCTCTCTGGGCGCAGTCAAAGAAATCGTGGATGCGGTTCATTCATACGGCGGCTTGATTTTTCATGATGTCATCAAAAAAAGACATGCCGAAAAAGCAGCCGAAGCCGGTGTTGACGGTATCATCTGTGTTTCTGCCGGAGCCGGCGGTCATGCGGGAACAGCCCATCCTTTTGCACTGATGAATGAAATCAAAAAATTCTACAATGGCGCAATCGTAATGGCGGGCAGCATCAGTACCGGAAATGAAGTTCTGGCAGCTCAGGTGGCAGGCGCAGATTTCTGTTATATGGGTACCCGTTTTATTGCTACCGAGGAATGTCTTGCGGTTCCGGAATACAAACAGATGATCATCGATTCGGGGATTGGAGATATTATTTATACAGACGGAGTTTCGGGTGTTAATGCAAATTTCATCATCAAAAGCATTGAAAAAGCAGGTGTAGATTTGAGTCACAAAAAAGAAGAAGATTTTTCAAAACTGACCGGTGAACATGCCAAAGCATGGAAAGACATCTGGTCGGCCGGACACGGAGTAGCTGAAATTTCGGAAGTGCTGTCGGTCAAAAAGCTGGTTGAAAAATTGGAAAACGAATACAAAAAAGGAATTGAAAAAGTCAAAACGATAGAATCCGGAATCAATTTTTAAAATTAAAAAATGAATACCACAAAAGAACTGATCGACTTAATCCAACTCAAACAGATTGATGAACTTCATTTTGAAGGAAACAGCATCACAGTGGGCGGCCCCAATGTGTATGGCGGTCAGGCGTTGGCACAGGCGCTGAATGCAGCCTGCAGAACGGTCCCTGACGACAGACATTGTCATTCGGCTCATGCCTATTTCATATTGCCCGGAAATCTTGAAAAACCGATTCATTACAAAGTCCAATTGGTCAGAGACGGCGGAAGTTTTACCACCCGATATGTAACTGCCGAACAGGACGGGAAATCGATTTTTGTGCTGGCAGCTTCTTTTCAAAAACACGAAGACGGATATGAGTTTCAGGAAAGCGCACCCGAAGTTCCGCAACCCGAAGATCTGCTGAGCTGGTCAGATATTTATGAGCAGTCAAAAGGTTTTTTGTCCCAAAGAGTGAGTCAATTTTTGGGAATGCCAAGACCGATTGCTTTCAAACCGACGGTAATTCAGAATCCGTTTGACAAAGTAAATCTGCCGCCAAAACAGAATATCTGGTTCAAATTCAACGAAATGACAGACAATCTCAACATCAAACAATTCACTCAGCTGCTCGCCTATGCATCTGATTACAACATACTGATGACTGCGTTACAGCCGCATGCTTCAGTAGCTGCTTTTTCAAATACACAGATTGCAAGTCTTGATCATGCGATGTGGTTTCATCGGATTCCTGATGATTTCACCGATTGGTTTTTGTACAGTATAGATGTGGAAAGCAATTCAAACGCAAGAGGACTGACGATGGGAAAAATATTTGACCGAAAAGGAATACTGCTGGCAACGGTCGCTCAGGAAGGGCTGATCAGAAAAGTTGATAAATAGAACCGGAATTACAATAACAAACCGTTAAAATTCAGATACTCTGAATTAACTTTTTATATTTGTGGAGATTTAAAAATCGAATACAATTCAAATGGAAATACTCTTCAACTGGCTCATTGCCTTTGTCATCTATAACATCATTTACGGTGCTTCCACCTGGCAACTATACAAAAATGCGGGCAAGAAAGCGTCCCATGCATTTATTCCTTTTTATAATTTCTGGATTGGACTCGATCTGATCAAACGTCCGAAATGGTGGATCATACTGTTTTTCACACCGATAGTCGCACCGATTATGTGGTGGGTATATTGGGTTGATTTCGGAAGGGTTTTCGGCAGAAGGACGTGGACAGATGCAATATTGATGATTGTAACGTTTGGTCTTTATTCTTTCTATTTGAATTATGTGGCAAAGCCTGATTATGAAGGACCTGAAGAAAGAAAAAGCACATTTATCGCAGCATTGGTTTTTGCGATCGTATTGGCAACACTGGTTCACAACTGGCTGATTCAGCCGATGGTGGTTCCGACCGGTTCAATGGAAAATACCATCCGTATCGGTGATGCGCTATTTGTTGAAAAAATCAGCAATGGCGTCAGAGTTCCGATGACACCGATCGGGATTCCTTTTTCGGAATTCATCAACCGAAAATTATTTGTCGATCAGGCAAGACTGCCTTATATGAGACTGCCCGGCTGGCGAAAAATCCGATCAAACGACATCGTAGTGTTCAACTATCCGACAGACTCTGCATTTTCGGCCATCGACAGAAAAGATGCTTATGTAAAAAGACTGGTCGGTATGCCCGGTGATTCGGTTGAATTTAACAACAGTGTTCTGAAAATCAACGGCAAAGAATTTATACCAAAAAAAGATGCCATCGTACAGCACAGTTATATAGTTACCACAAAAGTTCCATTCAGCACCCAGATTCTTTATGATAATTTTTCGCTGATCAATGGTGTAGATTACAAAGTACAAGCGCAGGGAAATGATCTTTTTACCTATTCTTTTTATGCATTGACATCTGACATGGCCGATCAGATTAAAAGTAATCCGAATGTGATATCGGTTGAACAAAAAATCAGTCCTATCGGAAGAAAGGATGTGAAATATTACGGTGACGGAAGAATTGACAGCACCAATACAATTTTTCCGCTTGACAAAGACTGGAATCAGGACAATTACGGACCGATTTATATTCCCAAAAAAGGTGATCAAATCAAAATTGACAAAAACAATATCACCCAATATTACAACATCATTAAAATTTACGAAAACAATGATTTGAAGATCGATGGTGATAAAATCCTGATCAACGGAAAGGAAGCTTCTGAATATGATATACAGCAGGATTATTATTTTATGATCGGAGACAACCGAAACCAATCGCTGGATGCAAGGTTCTTCGGTTACGTACCCGAACAGAACATCATCGGTCGGCCGATTATGGTTTGGGCGAATTTCAACGGTATGTTTGAACCTGCGCCAAAGAAATTTATCTGGAACCGCTGGATGACATCGATCAACAACGACAATCCTGACAAAACTTCTTATCGATGGTATGTATTGATTGCACTGATTGCATTTTTCGGTTGGGATTTCTGGCGAGCAAAAAAGAAAAAGGAAAAAGAGGATAAAAAATAAAACCGGCAGAAAATGATTTTTCCGTTATTTTATTTCGGGCCGATTTCTTATTTCTCAAAACTGACCGATGGTGATGATTTTCGGTTTGAAATCAATGAGAATTTCAGAAAACAAACTTTCAGAAACCGATGCTACATACAGGGTGCAAACGGAAAGCTGAGACTCGCCATTCCGATTGAGCACGACGGCAGCAGACAGATGAAAGACATCAAAATGTCGGATGAATCCAACTGGCGAAAAGAACATTACAAATCTTTGGTTTCGGCCTATAAAAGCTCGCCTTATTTTGAATTTTACGAAGACGATCTGGCTCCGATCTATCAAAAAAATGAAAAGTTTCTGGTTGATTTTAACATCAGTACTTTTGAATTTGTTGTCAGAAAATTAAAACTTGATCTGGAAATCAGTCTGACAGAATGTTATATTGAAAATCCGGATGAGAAGGATTTCAGAAATTATTTCAAATCAAAAACAGAACCCGATCCAAAAGATTTTCCTGTTTATACCCAGGTTTTTGGTGCGCGATTTGAATTTATGCCCGATTTGAGCATTTTGGATCTGCTTTTTAATGAAGGTCCTGCTGCCGAAACTTATTTGAAAACCATTGCTGCAAAATATAAAAAAGCCTGACAAAACTGACAGGCTTTTTCAATAATTTCTAAGATTATTTCCTCAATACTTTGAAGTTCTTCACGCCTTTATTGGTAAATACTTTAATGATGTATGAAGTTTTGTCATACAGTCTCATATCGATTTCGAACTGATTCAATCCGTTTCCTTTCAGCACTTTTACCAGCTGACCGGACAAATGATAAATCTGAACCGAATGGATGTGCTCGTCACCCATTTTGATGGTTGCAAAGTCTCTGACCGGATTCGGATAGATACCGTAGGTCTTCGAAATCGGATCGTCAACCGACATGATTATATCAAAGTTTGCAGTCAGATTTCGGTCTTCGGTCACGGTGAATGAATAAGTCGCATCAGTCGAAACCACAGTTCCGCCTTCTGTCCAGTTGATGAAAGTATAGCCTGCATTTGCTGTTGCACTTACAGTTGCAGTATCACCATAATTGTATGTTCCGCCGCCTGATGTGTTTCCGCCTGCTGTCGGGTTTGAACTTGTGGTAATGGTGTATGCATCCTGACTGAAGTTAGCAACCAAATTTCTGCTTGAAGTTACCGTAAAGCTGTAATCTTCATTGGTCGAAACCACAGTTCCGTCTTCTGTCCAGTTGATGAAAGTATAGCCTGCATTTGCTGTTGCACTTACAGTTGCAGTATCACCATAATTGTAAGTTCCGCCGCCTGATGTGTTTCCACCTGCTGTCGGATTTGAACTTGTGGTAATGGTGTATGCATCCTGACTGAAGTTAGCAACCAAATTTCTGCTTGAAGTTACCGTAAAACTGTAATCTTCATTGGTTGAAACCACAGTTCCGTCTTCTGTCCAGTTGATGAAAGTATAGCCTCCATTTGCAGTCGCTGAAACCGTTGCAGTATCACCATAATTGTATGTTCCGCCGCCTGATGTGTTTCCACCTGCTGTCGGGTTTGAACTGGTTGTGATTGTGTATGCATCCTGATTGAAGTTAGCAACCAAATTTCTGCTTGAAGTTACCGTAAA
>JBAYPM010000057.1:0-8618 GCA_041677705.1 Weeksellaceae bacterium
CAGTCAAATCCTGAACACCCATAAATCCGCCTTCGTAGAATTTAAGGTTGTCAATAAACATAAAGTTCACCGGAGATGCTGAATAAAAGTCATATCCGTTAACTTTACCCTGATAAGTCGGGTCATCACCAAAAGGGATATCTGTTCCGAAATCCAATAGATCACCGTTAAAGAACAGTTTGACAAGATTATTGTCCATATCCTGTTCTACAGCGAAGTTGAGCCATTCTTCTTCCATATAAGGGAATGAGTATGCCGTTCCGCCGGAAGCGAAATAAAATGTCCCCGGGTTAGGAGGTGTACCTGATACAGTAGGATCAATACCAATATAAGACTGATAAGCCCAGTTACCGGTAGAACCCAAAGCACCCAAATCGTGCTGTGCATTAAAATATCCTGAACTGCCAAAATCAATATAGAAATCAAGGCTAAAAGTCCAGGTTCCCCCTACTTTCATTCCTACATCCCAAATCGCGTCCTGAATTTCGTTGTTCCCAATGAAACCAGACTGAGTTCCTTCAGATGCCTGCTCATCAGTAATGATAATGTTTTCTGATCCATCACCTGGCGCCATACTCCAGTTGGTCCATGAACCTCCAAAATACGGGCCTAACGGATAACTCTCAAAACCGTCTGACGACTGTGCATTTACAGTAAGACCAAAAGCAAATGCTGCTGCTAAAAAATAAATTTTCTTCATAATAATTGTTATTTTTTCTAAGTTACAAAGCAAATATAAATAATTATTCTCAAAAAATGAAAAAGTATTTTAATCCAATTAAGTTTTATTTGAAATTAACACATTTCATTTTTTTCAAATTGGGTGTTTAAACTGCTATTCAATCTAATTTTTTTAACTTTGCTCAATACTCAAAATGTTATGCAGACAGAAACAGAAAACAAATTATCGTTTGAGCAGTTCAAACAAAGAATACTCAATGATTTCAAAATAGCAGTCATTTCCAGAGAAGCAAGTCTGACCGGAAGAAAAGAAGTGCTGACCGGAAAAGCGAAATTCGGGATTTTCGGAGACGGAAAAGAAATTCCGCAGCTCGCTATGGCAAGAGTATTCAAAAACGGAGATTTCAGATCGGGTTATTATCGCGATCAGACCTTTATGTTTGCAATCGGCCAGTTAACAGTCAAACAGTTTTTTGCACAGCTGTATGCAAATGCGGATGTCGAGAAAGATCCATGTTCAGGCGGACGTCAGATGAATTCGCACTTTGCAACCCGCTCGCTGAATGAAGACGGTTCGTGGAAAAAACTGACTGAAATGAAAAATTCGAGTTCTGACATCTCGCCTACTTCAGGTCAGATGCAGCGTCTGCTCGGTTTGGCTCACGCATCAAAATTCTACAGAGAAAACACAGATGCAGACAAAGATCAAAATTTTTCTGTCAGTGGAAATGAAATTGCATTTGGAACCATCGGTGATTCAAGCACATCTGAAGGCCCTTTCTGGGAAACCGTCAATGCAGCCGGCGTACTTCAGGTGCCGATGATCATTTCTATCTGGGACGATGGTTATGGAATTTCGGTTCCCAACAAATACCAAAGTACAAAATCAAGTCTGAGCGAAATGCTGTCCGGTTTCCAAAGATCTGATACCGAAAGAGGATTTGAAATCTTCACAGTTAAAGCTTGGGATTATCCGACTTTGATTTCTACTTATGAAAAAGCCGAAAAGATTGCCCGCGAAGAGCATGTGCCGTGTATCGTTCATGTTCAGGAATGTACACAGCCTCAGGGACACTCGACTTCAGGTTCGCACGAGAGATACAAATCTGCAGAAAGACTTCAGTGGGAAAAAGATTTTGACGGAATTTCGAGATTTAAGGATTGGATACTGAAATTCGATACCGGTGAACAGATTCTTGCAACCGAAGAGGAAATCAGCATTTTAGAAGCAGAAGCAAAAAAAGAAGTCAAAAATCTTCAGAAAGAAGCCTGGACAGATTATACCAAGCCGCTGATTGAAATCAGAAACAAAGCAATCGAGCTGCTTGAGAACATTGCTGTACAAAGTCAAAACAAAGCTTTCTTTGAAAATGACATCAAGGCATTGAAAACAAAAGAAATCCCATTTAAAAAAGATACTTATTCAACTGTCAGAAAAGTTTTCAGAATCACAAGAGGCGAAGATTCAGCCGCACTGACCGAACTGAAAAACTGGTGGCAGTCTCAATTGAAAAAGGAGAATGATGCCTATTCATCTCATTTGTACAGCCAGTCAAAATGGAGTGCGGTGAATGTTGAAAAAATCGATCCCGCCTATGCCGAGAACGCTGAAATGGTGGACGGAAGAGTGGTGGTTCGTGATAATTTTGACAAGATCTTTGAAAAATACAACAACGTCCTGGTTTTTGGTGAAGACTCCGGAAACATCGGCGATGTGAACCAGGGACTGGAAGGACTTCAGCAGAAATACGGAATTTCGAGAGTTTCTGATACCGGAATCCGGGAAACAACCATTGCCGGTCAGGGGATTGGGATGGCCATGCGAGGTTTGAGACCGATTGCAGAAATCCAGTACCTTGATTATATATTGTATTGTTTGCAGATTCTGTCTGATGATGCTGCAACGGTTCAATACCGTTCAAAAGGCGGGCAAAAAGCACCACTGATCATCAGAACGCGCGGTCACCGTCTGGAAGGAATCTGGCATTCGGGTTCACCAATGGGCGGCATCATCAATCTGGTTCGCGGTATGTGCGTTTTGGTTCCGAGAAATCTGACCAAAGCAGCAGGATTTTACAATACCATGCTGAAAAGCGACGATTCTGCCATCATCATTGAAAGTCTGAACGGATACAGACTGAAAGAAAAAGAACCTTCAAATCTGGGTGAATTTACTGTTCCGGTCGGCGAAATCGAAGTAACAAAGCAGGGAAGCGATGTAACACTGGTTACTTACGGATCCACCTGGAGAATCGTAACCGAAGCTGCAAACGAGCTTGAAAAACTCGGCATCAGTGCAGAGGTAATCGATATACAGTCGCTGCTGCCGTTTGATTTGAAACATGATATCGCAAAAAGCCTCGAAAAAACCAATCGTTTAGTGGTAATCGATGAAGATGTTCCGGGAGGAGCATCTGCCTATATTCTTCAGCAAATCCTTGAAGAACAAAACGGATATTTTCACCTCGACAGTCAGCCGCTGACCATTACAGCAAAAGCACATCGTCCGGCTTATGCAAGCGACGGCGATTATTTCTCCAAACCATCCGAAGATGATATCATCGAACAAGTTTATGAATTAATGAGGGAAGCAAAACCCAATCAGTTTCCAAAGATGTTTTAAAGAAATTCGGGGTTAAATATTTATAAGCTTTTCCAAAGATTCAAATTTTGGAAAAGCTTTTTTATAATTTCTATCAATAATTTCAGGTATTAAATTAATCATGTTATGTCTGATTTGAAGCTATTTATAGAATTAAGATTCAAATAATTGCGCTATATACATTATGCAAAACACTAATGAGTCTCCAGTCGATCCGGCTCGGTATGTACAAGTATATCTGCAACTTCAGGCAACTGCCTCTGGATTTCATCTTTCAGATCATGTGCGATTTTGTGCCCTTCCATAACCGAAATATCGCCTTGCACAATCATATGGAGGTCAACATAATAAACCATCCCCATCTTTCTGACATGACATTTTTCGGTGGCGATTACACCGGGAACTTTAATCGCAATTTGTCTGATTTCTTCAATCAAACCGTCATACAGCTGTTCATCGGTGATTTCGCCCCAAACGGGTCTGAAAATTTTGTAGGCGTTGAACGCAATAATAAAAGCTGCACCCAGCGCAGCCCAGTCGTCTGCATTTTCATAACCTTTCCCAAGAATCAAAGCCATTGAAATTCCGATAAAAGCAAGAATAGAGGTGATGGCATCGCTGCGGTGATGCCAGGCATCGGCCATCAGAGAAGCGCTGTTGGTTTCTATGCTTTTTCTTTTGACATATTGAAAAGAGAATTCCTTGAAAATGATTATTCCCGCAAGAACGTAGAGCGTAAAAGTTTTTGGCATTTCGTGCGGAGTCCTGATGTTCTGGATGCTTTCATAGGCGATTACAGTTGCAGAAACCAGCAAAAAGCCGACAACCGAAAAAGTGGAAAGTGCTTCAATCCGGCCGTGACCATAGGGATGATTGGCATCGGGCGGTTTGGTGGAAGCTTTTAATCCGACCAAAACCAAAACCGATGAAAAAACATCAGCCGTCGATTCAATTGCATCTGCAATCAGCGCATAAGAATTCCCCAAAACACCTGCAATCCATTTGATTACAACCATTGCAAGATTTAGAAATATACTGTAAACCGATGTTAATATGGCTGATTTTGAATTATTCATTAGTGGAAACCTTTATTTTTCCTCTGAAAAGTGAAACAAAGGTAGAATATTTAAACTCAACGAAAAATTTATCAAAGAATAAAAAAACCTGTCAATCACCAGACTGACAGGTTTAATTATTTTAATCAAATGCCTTATTTATTCGGCCATAAAAGGATATTTATAATCTTTTGGAGGAACAAAATTTTCTTTGATGGTTCTGACAGAAACCCATCTCAGCAGGTTCATGGCAGAACCGGCTTTGTCATTGGTTCCCGAAGCTCTTGCACCTCCAAACGGCTGCTGACCCACAACAGCACCGGTTGGTTTGTCGTTGATATAAAAATTTCCGGCTGCATTCTCAAGCATTCGGGTTGCTTTTACGACTTCGTATCTGTCTTTCCCAAATACGGCACCTGTCAGGGCGTATTCAGAAGTCTGATCAACAAGTTCAAGGGTTTTATCCCAGTCTTTGTCTTCATAAACATACAAAGTCAGAATAGGACCAAAGATTTCTTCCACCATACTTTCATATTTTGGATTAGTGGTTTTGATGACGGTCGGCTGAACAAAATAACCGATTTTGTCTTCACATTTGCCGCCAAAAATTACTTCGGCTTCTTTTGACTTTTTGGCTCTGTCAATGTATCCTTTGCATTTTTTGAATGATGCTTCATCAATTACCGCATTGATAAAATTGGTGAAATCATCGGGTGCACCCATTTTGATTTCAGCCAGCATATTGCCCATTTCTTTTTCGACTTTTGGCCATAGACTTTTCGGAATATAGGCTCTTGAAGCAGCCGAACATTTTTGTCCCTGGAATTCAAAAGCACCACGTACCAGTCCTACAGCCACTTCTTTAGGATCGGCAGATTTGTGTGCAATCACAAAATCTTTTCCGCCTGTTTCGCCCACGATTCTCGGATAAGTCTTATGGGTTGTGATATTGTCACCAATCTGTTTCCAAATTGATTTGAATACCGAAGTCGAACCAGTAAAATGAACCCCTGCAAAATCAGGATGTTCGATACAGATTTTTGCAGTTTCTGCTCCACCGGTCAGTACCATATTGATGACTCCGTCAGGAAGTCCGGCTTCTTTGAAAATTTCCATCAGAACTTCGGCAGAATAAATCTGAGTAGTCGAAGGTTTCCAAACCACGACATTTCCCATCAAAGCCATCGAAGTCGGAAGATTTCCGGCAATGGAAGTAAAGTTGAAAGGAGTAATTGCAAAAGTAAATCCTTCCAAAGGTCTGTATTCAACCCGATTCCAAACGCCTTCTGAAGAACCCGGCTGATCTGCATAAATCTGGGTCATGTATTCAACATTGTATCTGAAAAAGTCAATCAACTCACATGCGGAATCGATTTCTGCCTGAAATGCATTTTTTGACTGGCCAATCATGGTGGCCGCATTCATTTTTGCTCTGTAAGGACCGGCCAAAAGATCGGCCATTTTCAGGAAGATGGAAGCTCTTTGTTCCCAGGGCATCGCCGCCCATTCTTTTCTTGCTTTCAATGCGGCATCAATCGCTGCATGTACATCATCGGCAGTTCCTTTGTGATAATAGGCAACGGTATGTTGATGGTCATGCGGCGGATGAATTGCCACTTTATTTCCGCTCTTTACAGCTTTGTTTCCGATATATTGAGGGATTTCAATCACCTGACTGTACATTTTTTTATAGACAGCGAGCAATTCACTGCGTTCAGGTGAACCCGGTTCGTATGACAGTACCGGTTCATTCATTGCAAATGGTATCTGATAAATTCCTTTTGGCATGATTATAAATTTTTTATTGTTTCTGTTATAAAGGTTACAAAGGTACAAACTAAATGTTTAAGGTTTTAAAGTTTGAGATTTAAAGTTTCCATCAAGACAATACCAAAATCTGGCTATTTTAAAATAAAAAGAGCGGGATTTAGATTTAATATTTTGCCGTTCCTTTTTTTTTCTCATTTTTGGGTAGAAGAAAAATCTAACAGGTACCAACTTAAAATTTTGCTTCATTCAAATTATTGTTAAATTTAAATTTTAAATCAAATAAAAAAACTTACTTTATTATGTGGCTTTGGGCTAATAGGAACTTTTGTAATGGCAGGGAACGAAATTGAGAAAGAACAAGACTTTTTTCCCATAGAAGTTAAAAATACTTTCGAATCGGTAGATGAAGAAGTTTGTGTACCGGTTACATTGTCTTGTGGGATACAAACTGAAGCTTGTGGTGAGACAACACCTGAAATATTAGCAGAGGTGCAAGCATTAGAGAAAAAGCATTGTCCGTTTGCCCCACTATAATTAACTCAGGAAAAGGGTAATAAAAAAATATTATTATCCTTTTTTTAAAAATAAATTTCGATTATGTTTAAATTATTTTATTTATCTATTTTATTTTCATCTTGTATTTATGCTCAATCAACGAATTCATTTCTTTATTCCTATTATTTTCAGGTGGATTCTACTGACGTTAATTATTCCGGAGAGGACACAATGCTTTTAGAGGTAAAAGGACAGAAAACTATTTTTCACAGTATCAAAACATTGGAAGCCAATTTATATTATTTTGGGAATTCCCAACAATTACTTGAAAGTGGTTTGGATTTGGTCAATGCCCCAAAATCAGCTTTGGAATATACGATTAAAGGGAATTTCAAAAATGATTCACTTGAGATATTTCAGGATTACATAACCTATAAGTTCCGTTATTTTGAAATCAACCCTGAAATCGTATGGAAAATTGATAATGAGCAAAAGTTGTATATGAATTATACGGTTCAAAAAGCTACCACCACATTTAAAGGCAGAAAATACATTGCTTGGTTTGCGCCCGAAATACCTATATCCTCCGGCCCCTATAAATTCAAAGGTTTACCCGGATTAATAGTAGAAATTTATGACTCCAAGAAAACCCATCATTTTTGGCTAATTGAAGTTGGCAGCAAAATACACATTCCTGAAAATTATTATAAAGGATATTCCTTGGTTACAAAAAAAGATTTTGAAAAATTTTTACATTTATATAGGACTGATGTATATGCCGGACTCAAGGGCGGCACAAAATTCTCGGAAGAAGTTGAAAGAAATCTCAAGAATAACATGGAAGAGCGCAACAGAAGAAGAAACAACCCAATTGAATTAACTGATTAAGTGAGGGATCTTGTTATATTAAATAATGGAAATTTTCTCGAAAGTCGTTTTACTTTTTTTCTTGATTGTACCTTTTACAATTTTTTCTCAAATAAATATTTCAGGCCGGATAATTTCCGAAGAGAACACTCCAATCCCGCAAGCATATGTAACAGCAGCAAACTCAGAAAACGTGATTCTGGCATACGGAATAACCAATAAAGAGGGTGAATTCAGGATACAACTTAATTCAGATTTAGAACATCTAATCTTGAAAGTGCGCGCTTTAAACTATGCTTTTCATTCAGAAATTATCGAGAATAAATCTCAAAGTTTTGAAATAATTCTTTCTCCAGAAATTACTGTTCTGGATGAAGTATTCATAAAACAACGGCCCATAAGACAAAAAGGGGATACACTTAGTTACAATGTTTCCGCTTTTCAGGAACAAAAAGACCGTGTAATTGCAGATGTTTTAAAAAAAATGCCGGGTATTGAAATCGATCTCAACGGCAGAATCATTTATCAGGGAAATCCCATCAATAAATACTACATTGAAGGTTTGGATTTACTGGAGGGAAAATACAGCCTTGCTAATGAAAACCTTCCGGCAGACGCAGTTTCAAGTGTTCAGATTTTGGAAAATCATCAGCCTATTAAAATGTTGGACAGTATAGTATACAGCGATAAAACCGCGCTGAACATAAAATTAAAGAAAAATATCACTACAACCGGAATTGCTGAACTTGGAGCAGGTTTCTCTCCTATGCTTTGGAAAGCCAACGTTACTCCTATGCTTTTCAATAAGAACCAACAGATGATTTCCTCATACCAAGGAAATAATACCGGGGAAGATGTATCACTTCAACTCGAGATACTGACATTGACAGACTTAATAAACCAAAGCGAAATTCATTCGAACTATAGCTGGCTAAATATCTCCAATGTCTTGACACCACCAATTGCAGATAAAAGATGGTTGGATAATGAAATCCATCTGGGAACGATAAATTATCTAACCAAATGGAAAAACAATTATGACTTTCGGATAAATGCTTCTTATTATAATGATTATCAAAAGTTATTTTCAGAGTCATCAACGCTTTATTTTCTTTCTACTGACACCCTCAAAATAACAGAAAACAGAC
>JBAYPM010000058.1:0-7775 GCA_041677705.1 Weeksellaceae bacterium
AAGTTGGTTTGAGAGGTGCTGAAATGATTACAAAAACAATACAACCCAATGTTGCGATTGTGACCGATGTGACCCATGATTCGTCAACTCCAAAAATGAACAAAAACAAAGAAGGCGATCAGAAATGCGGTGACGGGCCTGTGATCTATTATGCGCCGGCGGTTCACAATAAACTGAGAGATTTGATCATTGATGCGGCAGAATCAAAAAAGATTCCGTTTCAGCGTGCAGCCAGCAGCCGGGTGACCGGAACAGATACTGATGCTTTTGCATACAGCAACGGCGGTGTTCCTTCAGCACTGATTTCACTTCCTTTGAGATATATGCACACTACTGTTGAGATGGTTCATAAAAATGATGTCGAGAATACAGTCAAGCTGATGTATGAAGCAGTGAAAAAAATTAAGAATAATCACAATTTCAAATACTTTTAGCCAAAAGAAAATTGAAAAAAAAATAGACGGAATCCAATTTGGATTCCGTCTTTTGTATTTTATACTCCAAATTAATCCGGATCAACCGCATCCTGATAAGCGCCAGGAGTGGGAGAGATGGTTCTCGGCATATTCAGAATGTCAAAAGGAACCATTGCCGCAAAGACCGGATTACCAAAGCCCAAAGCAGGTGAATCAATCAGCAGTCTGAAATCATTTTTGCCAAAACCCGGATTTACAAACATCGGATCCTTATCAATCAGATTGGTATTGTCAATTCCACTGACTTCATTTGGAAAATCAAGGCGAATCACATTGTTTTTGAAATTGTGATTGAATGAACTGTTTCCGGTATTGTCAAATATGATCGCATTGGCAGATCTTCCGTAAAAAATACAGTTGTAGAAATTTGCTTGAGTTAACGGTATATTGTTTCCGTCATTATCGGTATTGCCAAGATACAGACTGTAATTTCCGCCGCCTCCCTGGCCTATATTGAAATAATTTGCAAAAGTTGAATGGATAAACTCTACATCACCGCCCTCAACAGCCAGCGAAGCAAGATTGCTGTGACTGACCACTACATTTTCACCTCTGACAATTGAATTTCTGGTATATAGACCGATTTCCTGACTGTTGAGAATCTTTGTGTTTTTTAAATTTAATTTTGAATTTTCAATTTCCAAACCAATATTTCCGCCTCTGATAATTGCATAATCAATCGAATTTTCAATACTGAAATTATCAGATTTGATTTTGATTTTCCCCCATTGATCAGGCAGTGAATCAGATCTTTCGTCCATGCGGTCGGTTCTGAAAACTACTTCATTGCCCAGATTTCCGGATACATTCAACTGACCGCTGATGTTAAGTTCTGAATTTTTGTGAAAATAAATTTTGGTTTTTGAACCGATGTTCAGATTTGAAGCATTTACCTTCCCAAACAAAACCCTTGAATATTCGCTGTTCCAATTTGTTTCATTCAGCTGATAGTTGTCGCTCTCTTCTGTATTGTAGAATTTTGCTTTTTCAATATAGGCCATCAGTTTGATCTGCTGATGTCCGGCGTCTGTATCCAGATTGATTTCATCTTCATATTCAGGATTAGCGGGCGCATCGCCGGCTGCAATTTCAACAAAAACAAAAATACTGTCTTTCTTTCTGATCGCAACATTCTCAAAATCATAACCGGGCATACCGTCCACATTCAGTTTGAAAAAAGAAGATTCGCCTCGTGACAGATAAATCCTTGGAATTTGAATGTCATTATTCTCATGATTGTGAATCGTCAGTTTATAAGTCTGTGAATTGGTATGATTGAAAATGGTGTCCAGATTCAGCGTGTCGGTCGAAAAACTCAGACTTTTTGATGCGATGTCATAATCAAAATCATCACGACATGATGAAATTCCAAACAGCAGACCGATCAGGCCAAAAACAATCAGATTTCGAATTTTCATTTGTTATTATTAAGCTCACAAAACTAATTAAATCTGTCCAATGTACAAAGATTCAATGTCAAAGAATAAAATTAGGAGCCGATAAAATTTGGCAGTCGGTAAAAAGCATTAATTTTAACAGCCAAAATTCGGATTGTGGATTCCAAAAAGGTTCTTATCGTCACTTACTACTGGCCGCCTGCGGGCGGACCGGGTGTACAGCGTTGGCTGAAATTTGCAGAATATCTGCCCGAATTCGGGATAGAACCGATTGTTTACACACCCGAGAATCCTTCTTATCCGATGACTGACAACAGTTTTTTGGATAAGCTGCCTAAGGGTTTGAAAGTTATCAAAACTCGGATTTGGGAACCGTACCGGCTGGCGGAATTTTTCAATCCAAAATCAAAAGAATACAAAGCCGGAAGATTTGAAAAAAAAGAAAAACAGTCAATTCTGTCACGACTGTCGGTTTATATCAGAGGGAATTTTTTTATACCCGACGCAAGAAAATTCTGGGTCAAACCTTCTGTTAAATTTTTGAGTAATTATCTGAAAGAAAATCAAGTCGATGTGCTGATTACAACCGGACCGCCACACAGTATGCATTTGATCGGATTGGAATTGAAAAATGAATACCCCAACTTGAAATGGGTAGCAGATTTTCGTGATCCCTGGACACAAATCAGTTATCATTCCGAATTGAAACTGACAAATCATTCAAAGAAAAAACATAAAGAACTGGAGAGAGCTGTCATCAAAACTGCAGATTGTGTCCTTGCGACCAGTTTTTCGGATGCTGAGAATTACAGCCTGATCGGAGCAGACAAAACAGAAGTGATTACCAACGGTTATGAGTCGAATGATTTCAAAATTGAAAAGAAAATTCAAAATCAGAAATTCAGAATCAGCTATTCGGGTAATCTTGAATCGGCCCGTAATCCGGTTGAATTTTGGAAAGCATTAAAAGATATGACAGACCAAAATCATGAATTCAAAAATCAGCTCGAAATCAATTTCTATGGTATTTTGAGTGCTGAAGTCGAAGAATCGATTGCTGAAAACGGGTTGTCAAAATATTTAAAAAAGTTTGGTTATGTGAATCATCAGTCGGCTGTTGAAGGAATTGTCAATTCTGAACTTCTGCTGCTTACAAATTTTTCCGATTCCAAATCAAAAGGGATCATTCCGGGTAAACTGTTTGAGTATCTGGCCGCGAGAAACCCGGTTATTGCAATCGGTCCTGCAGACGGAGATGTCTCAAGGATTTTGTACCAGACAAGTGCAGGAAAATATTTTGAACATTCAGACAAAGAAGGAATGAAGGCTTATGTTTTGGAGGTTTATGATGAATTCAGGTTCGGTCATACCGAGACGGAATTAAAATCGATTGAACAATTTTCAAGAATAGAAATAACAAAGAAACTTGCAGCAGTATTGAACGGGAGATAAACTAAGTTTGAACCAAAAAAAAATGGATGCACACACATCCATTTTTTTGACTGCAAGTCAATCATTTTTGAAATCACGATCCGGATTGTTTTTCGGATCTGAATGATTTTTTGGATTAAGTGAGTTAAGTATTTCTCTATAGAAAGTTAAAAGTTTGAAATTAATTTAATCAAGAATTAACTTTTTCACATCAGTATCAAATCAGTCAAATCCAAACTGTGATCTCACTTTACAACAGAGAGGGCCCTGATTCAGTAAAACGACAGTTGTCACAATTTTTAGCCCGGTTGGTAAATTGGTTGGGTGAATAAATAATTATGCAGTCCGGTGATTACCTGATTAGGAAAAAAAGGCAATCAAAATGCTAGGTTGGTTTAAAATGAGCGTCTCTTCTCTTTGAAATTCTGGCGTAAAAATAAAGAATAATTCGATAATTTTCGATATTGGTTTGTATAGTTGGATGTGTTAATTGTATAATCTGCAGATACATTACTTTTCAAAACTGATTCTAATGCGGGTACCGCAGGGAATGTTCTCTGTATCGGTGAGATCAAAAACTTTGTAATGGTAGTTAAATTCGTTTTGTTTGTTGAACAAATCAAGTCTTTCCTGAACCAGTTTCAGTCCGTACGAATTTTTTTTCAAAGCTCTTTTATTCTGAGATTCCTGAGATTTGGCCCTTCCGATTCCGTTGTCTTCAATGATCATAAAACAGTTATTTCTTTCATTTGAAACCTGAATCACAACTTCTTTTGCGCCTTCGGTTTTGAGCATCAGCCCATGCCAGATCGCGTTTTCAACGAATGGCTGCAATAGCAAAGGCGGGATTCTGATCGATTTTAAATCAACTTCGGGATCGATCGAGAATACGATATTGATTTCTGAATTAAAACGAATATTTTCAATCGACAGATACAGTTTCAATATCTCAAGTTCTTCCTCAAGTGTATAAGATTCAACCCGATAGCTGTCGAGCATTTTCCGAATCAGTTTTGAAAATTTATTGAGATAAAATACAGCTTTTTTTTTGTCATTGTCGATTAAAAAAACTTTTACAGATGTAAGTGCATTGAATATAAAATGCGGATTCATCTGATTCTTAAGCAGATCAAGCTGGAGTCTTCTGATTTCGCTGTTGTAGTCGGATTCAACTTTTTCAAGCTTTTCTTTTTCTGCCTGACGTGTCATTTCAAGAATCTCTTTCTCTTTTAACTGAAGTTCTTGTTCAAGAATCTCATACTGATTCCTTCTCATTCTGACATTTTCTTTGAAATGAAAAATCATCCTGTTGTACCAACCCCTGACCTTTGTTGACAGTCCCATTGAAAAAGCAATGTTTTCGATGATCAGACCAATAAAGAAAAATGCAAGCGGAGCCCGGAAGCGACCCTGGTTAACCGTAAAATACATTGATATCAGCGAGAAAACGATATACATCGCGGTGCCAATGATGATGTAATATTTCAATTCACCCTTAATTCGCATAATCTTAACCATTGTGACGACGGATACAATTAGGATTATCGGCAGATAACCGAAGGTGAAATAATTGAAGTAAAATTCCGGATTAAATGTGATTACGCTGTACAAAAATAGCAAAAAAGAAACAGCCAGAATAGTTTTGATTGTATTCTTCAGATTTTTTACAAAACCCGTAATCCGTTCATGCAACTCAAGAAAATAGATAACAAAATAAAAATAGAAATGATAAAACAAAACCTGAATAAAATAACTCAAAGACTGATAACGGGATTCATAAAAATTAACTTGAAGTGTTGATTCGTACAGCACATCCGGCGTTTTAAAAAACAGATACACCAAGACCAGAGTTGAGTAAACCCCGTAATAAAGAAAACTTTTTTCACCGGATTGCATATAAACCAACCAACCAAGCAATGCCAAAACTGACAACACGCCGATCAGAAAATGCCAGATAAAGATGTAGGATGCAATATCACCCATGCTGGAAAATGTCTAAAAATGTATTTCTTTTGTTTCTGGAAACGGGAATCTTTTTGTCATTTTCGAGAATGACATAACTGTCTGTTTTTAAAAATTCCTTAACCATTGTAATGTTGATAATGAATGAGTTGTGGACTCTGAAAAACAAATCTTGGGGAAGCATTTCCTGAATCTCCTTGATCTTTTTGGTTACGTAAATCGAGTCTCCGCATTCAAGAAATATTTTTGTGTAATTACCGTCTCCTTCACAATAAACAATTTTTTTTGGATTTACATAAAGAATCTTACCGTTTGTCGAAATTGGAATTTTTGAACTCAATGTACTGACAACAGTCGGTTGTTTTTGATTTTCCTGAATAATTTTATTTTTGATTTTGTCGAGGGTAACAGTCAGATCATCAGTATCAATAGGTTTCAGCAAATAGTCAAATGCTTCTTCCTTAATTGCCTGAATTGCGTATTGTGCATAGGCAGTGACGATTACCGCCAAAAAATCTCGACATCCAAAAGATCTGAGAAACTGAAGACCGTCCATTTGGGGCATTTCAATGTCAACAAAAACACAGTCAACTATATTTTTTCTGATATATGGAATAGCTTCTTCAGGATTTGTGAATGTGGCAATTATTTCAAAATCTTTGCTGAAGTTTTGAATTTCCCATTCCAGGCTTTTCAATGCATTCACTTCATCATCGACAAGTACAAGTTTAATCATGATTGGCTGTAAATGTTAGTTAGCAGTTCTAAAGTTAAATAAAATTAACAAAAAGTGACCAATTTTTTCGGTAAACGTCTTTCCAATTGTATAATTGGAGAGTATTTATGTATGAATCAATTGGAAAGACAGATATTTTAATCTGTTTTCTGAACAAAATCCAATTTTTCTCACTAAATTTATAACCCTCTAAAAATGATCAAATTATGTTTCGAATATTTTTTTTCTCAATTATACTCCTTTTGACCTCGTGTACAAAAGCTCAGGATATTTCAATCGAACTCTTTGCTCAGGGGTTCAGTTCGCCTGTTGAACTTTCACATGCCGGTGACCAGCGCGTGTTTATTGTTGAGCAGACCGGAAAAATTAAAATAGTTAACCCGGACGGTTCAGTGAATCCTTTGCCGTTTCTCGATCTGTCTGCATTGGTTTCGACCGGAGGTGAAAGAGGTTTGCTCGGGTTGGCTTTTGCACCTGATTACACTGAAACCGGTAGATTTTATGTCAATTATACCGACGTGAACGGAAATTCGGTAATTGCAAGATATCAGGTCAGCAATGATCCTGATATAGCCAATACAGCCGCAGAAATACTGCTGACTTATGAACAGCCCTTTACCAATCACAATGGCGGAAGTCTTCATTTTGGAGATGATGGCTATCTGTGGATTTCGACCGGTGATGGCGGAAGCGGAGGAGACCCGGTCGGAAATGGTCAGAACACAGAGGTGCTGCTCGGGAAATTGTTAAGGATAGATGTCAGCGGAGAATCATACTCCATACCGCCCGACAATCCGTTTGCAGAAGGCTCGGCACCTGAGATTTGGGCTTATGGCCTCAGAAACCCATGGAAATTTTCATTTGACCGTGAGACCGGTGAACTGTTGATTGCAGATGTCGGTCAAAACCAATATGAAGAAGTCAATCGGGAGTCGGTAAATGCAGCGGGTCTTAATTACGGTTGGAGATGTTATGAGGGAAACACCCCGTACAACACTACCGGTTGCGGATCGCCTGATGATATGATTTTTCCGATAGCTGTCTATTCGCACAGCAACGGCCGTTGTTCCATTACCGGCGGTTATGTTTACAGAGGCGGCAAATATCACAATCTGATTGGCAAATACATTTTTGGTGATTACTGCTCGGGTGAAATCGGCTGGATCGATCAGGACAACAATCTTGAATTTATACTCAATACAGGAATCAATCTTACATCCTTTGGACAGGATGCGGACGGAGAACTGTATGTCCTCGGAAGCGGTAAAGTATATAAGATAAAAGGATTGGAGATGGGGATCGGTCAGGTTGAGAAAGATAGAATTTTGGTATATCCCAATCCTGTCCGTGATTTTTTAACCTTGAAAACCGATATTCCGATCAGCCTGATTTCGGTTTATTCGGTTGACGGAAAACTATTGAAAAAATTCAATCAGCCGAAATCGAACAGGATTGATTTTTCGAATTTCTCGTCAGGTATATATATATTAAAGGTGATTTCTGGTAATTTGATTAAAAGCATCAAGGTGACAAGAGAGTAAAGCTGGGTGGAAACGACTGACATTGGTCAGTTTTGTTTTTTTAATTCATTGAATTCAAGACGAATGAAATTTAGAATTTTTCAATTGTTGAAAACCGATAAAAAAATAAGTCGAATTTATTTTTGAAGTTCAAATTTGCATGTATCTTTGCACTCCTTTTTGATAAGAATTGAATGGGGTGCTGCTGAGGAGGAATAGAGTTCTCTCGGTGATTGAAAAAGTCGGAAAAAAA
>JBAYPM010000059.1:0-7172 GCA_041677705.1 Weeksellaceae bacterium
ATAGTGAGCATGCCTGACTCCGGATTGGGCAGTGCGGGTTAGAATCCTGTCGGGTTAACAAATTGTGACATTGGTTTATGTGGTAAAACACCTTTCTGTGAAAAAGGAAAACAGGGTTCGAGCCCCTGCGTCACCCCAAAGGAACAGTAGCAAAGAAGGTCATTGCGCCGGACTGAAAATCCGGAGATACAGGTTCGATTCCGGTCTGTTCCACAAATAAACAGTAAAATGTAAACTGTAAAATTGTATAATGTATTCTTGCAGATCATTGATCCCAAGGTAGAAAGACGATATGAGACAAGACAAACCATTATAAAAATATAAATAGAAAATAAACAAACGAGCGATGAGAACAAAAACTGAAATCTGGAGAAACCTGGGTGGTCTGATTTTTAGCCGTCCGCTGACCGAATTGGTTGAAAACGCCATCAGACGTGAGCTTGCAAACGGTTATGAGTTGAAAGTATGTGTGGGTTCGGATTCTCATGTATATGGAGACGAAGTACATTATGCCACCGCAGTAATGGTGGTCAGAAAAGGGAAAGGCGCATTTGCATTTATCAGAAAAGAAAGAAGAAAGGAGAGAATCGGCATCAAAGAAAGAATGCTGAACGAGGTGATTCTTTCTGTGGAGGCCGCATATAAAATCAGCGAGATCCTTGACAATTACAATATTGAAATGGAAGTCCATGCGGATATCAACACCGAAGCCGATTTCAAATCCAATATTGCGCTGAAAGACGCGATGGGTTACATCCTCGGAATGGGTTATACCTTCAGGGCGAAACCTTATGCTTTTGCAAGTTCCACCTGTGCCGACTTAGCCGTGTGAATGAGCCGTTTCGGCGGCTCCTTTTTGAATACGCTTTTGGTGTATGGTTAACATCTCAGTCTCCGAAACTGCGGCTCGGTGTTCGATTGGCCGGAAGCGTGCCAAATAAATTAAAACCAACAATTTTATCAAACAGTTGATAACAAAACATTAATCAAATTAAAATGGAAACTAAAATTAACGGAAACGATCTGATCCAATTGGGATTTAATACCGGAAAATGGATGAAAGAGGCTTTGATTCATATCAACGAAAATGAATTGAGAGGTGATTCTCTGATGAATTATTTGGAACAGTTTCGTCAGCCCGATCCGATTCCGGCTTTAGAGAATCCGGTTGATTTCAAAATCAATATTCGGGCGGAAAACGAACAGGAGGCCGAAAATGTCAAATCTGTATTTGCCACAATGAATGAACTGATGAAAACCCCGACTGTGGTGAATGGCGCGGTGATGCCCGACGCCTGCCCGACCGGACCGGCGGGAACCATTCCTGTCGGAGGTGTGGTGGTTGCGAAAAATGCAATCCATCCCGGCATGCACAGTGCTGATATTTGCTGTTCAGTGATGCTGACCGATTTTGGAAGTGCAGAACCAAAAGATGTTTTGAATGCAGCACATGTTGCGACCCATTTCGGGCCGGGCGGAAGAGACAGAGAAAATCAGTTCCGATTTCCGGAAGATTTGCTGACAGAGATTGAGTCAAATTATTTTTTGAATGACTGGAAATCAATCAAAGCAGCGAGAGGTCATCTTGGAACCCAGGGCGACGGAAATCATTTTCTGTTTGTCGGTGTATCAAAGAAATCCGGAAACACAATGCTGATTACCCATCACGGAAGTCGTGGTTTTGGTGCAAATTTGTACAGAAAGGGAATGGTGATTGCCGAGAAATTCAGAAAAACCCTTTCGCCCGAAACACTGAAACAGAACGCCTGGATTCCGTTTGATACCCGGGAAGGACAGGATTATTGGGAAGCTCTGCAGATTGTTCGAAAATGGACCAAAATCAATCACGAAGTCATTCACAATCAAACGTTGGAAAACTTGGGTTTGAAATTGGAAAACCGGTTTTGGAACGAACATAATTTTGTGTTTCGGGACGAAGACCTGTTTTATCACGCCAAAGGAGCAACACCTCTGGATCCGAAATTTATGCCTGATATCAGCGGTCCGCGACTGATTCCTTTGAATATGTCGGAGCCGGTTCTGATTGTGGAAGGCGAGACAACCGTTTCCAATCTGGGATTTGCGCCGCACGGAGCAGGACGAAACATGAGCCGTTCGCAGCACAAAAGAAATCTGAAACATCTTGGCAATGATGAAGTTTTCAGAATCGAAACCGAAGGTCTGGATGTTCGTTTCTTTTTTGATGAAATTGATATTTCGGAACTGCCGAGCGCATACAAAAATGCAGAATCTGTCCGAAATCAGATGAGAGAATTCGGATTGGGAACCGTGTTGGATGAAGTCATTCCTTATGGTTGTATCATGGCGGGTGACTGGTCCAAAAATGCTCCGTGGAAAAAAAGGAGATAAAAAAACAGCTGTCAAATTTTAAATGATGGCAGCTGTTTTTGTGTTTATTGTTTGAATTTATACCAATTGTATTTATAAAATAGACCAGCTATTTTATAAATTTACAATGGTTAATGTCGATGGTTAAAGTGTTTAGAACAATTGAGCAGAGCGAAAATTGGTCTATTATATCTTTCCAATCTGTATTATTTCTTCAAATACAGATCAAAATAATCAGAAATCTTTTGCATCAGATGAACTCTGTCTTTTCCGCGGACATTGTGCTCATAACCCGGATAAACAAAATAATCAACCTGAACGCCGTTTGAAACCGCTTCTCTCAGGAAATTGATCGAATGCTGCCAAACCACCACATTGTCCTGTGTGCCATGAATCAAAAGCAGTTTCCCTTTCAGATTTTTGGTCTTGTCGGTCAGCAGATTTTTTGAATAACCATCCGGATTGGTTTGGGGCGTATCCATATATCTTTCGCCGTACATGATTTCGTACATACTCCAGTCCATCACCGGTCCGCCGGCAACTCCGACTTTGAATACGTCCGGTTTTCTGAGCATAAAAGAAGTGGTCATAAATCC
Organism: Weeksellaceae bacterium; assembly: GCA_041677705.1. Taxonomy (GTDB): domain Bacteria; phylum Bacteroidota; class Bacteroidia; order Flavobacteriales; family Weeksellaceae; genus Moheibacter. The sequence goes on from JBAYPM010000059.1 coordinate 2,946, forward strand.
GCCGTAACTCCAGCCGTGAATGCCCATTCTGTCGCTGTCAACAAATGGAAGTGATTTCAGATATTCGACGCCTTTCATCTGGTCATCCATTTCGTTGGTGCCCAGATTTCTGAAAATGGTCTGCTCAAATTTCAATCCTCTGTTTGAACTTCCTCTGCCGTCCATTACCCAAACCACATAACCGTTTTGAGCCATATAATCGTACCAAAGATTTCCGCTAATCGGAAAACGGTTCAAATTCATTTGTGCATGCGGACCGTTGTAAAGATAAACGATGACCGGATATTTTTTAGTAGCATCAAATTGAGTCGGATAAATCAGTTTGCCGTACAGATCGCTGCCGTCATCTGCTGTCAGCGTTACATTTTCAACTTTTGGCATATCGTAATCAGCCAATGGATTTTTGGCCGTCAGCAGATTCTTTTTAAATTTTTTGTCGGTCGAAATCAAATCGATTTTTCTTGGTGTACTTTCGTTTGACCAGGTATCAATCGCATAGGTTCCGTTTGAATTTGAGCTGACCGAATGATAACCTTTGTCGGCATCGATTCTTTCAATTTTCCCGTTGGTCCAGTTGACAGTGTACAGATGTTTTTCCATTGCACCGTCTTTGGTTGCGGTGATCAGCAGTTCTTTTTTCTTCTGATTGATTCCTGCAATCTCATTTATTAGCCAGTTTCCTTTTGTGATCTGATTGATCAGTTTTCCGTTCAAATCATAGCGATACAGATGCATCCAACCGTCTCTTTGACTCCACCACACAAATTCATTTCCGTCAGGCAGGAAATAAAGCGGATTTTGAGGTTCCACATATTTGTCGTCTTTTTCTTCAAAAAGCGTTTTTACAAATTTTCCGGTTTTTGAATCATACTGATTCAGTTTCAGATGGTTCTGATCACGGTTGAGGATGGCAATAAAAATTGATTTTTCATCCGGCGACCAAGTCACACAGGTCAGATACTGATCTTTTGGCTCGCCGGTCTGCAGAAATACGGTCTGTTTGGTTTTCGGATCATAGACACCAAGGGTCACCTGATGCGAAGTCCTTCCGGCAAACGGATATTTGATGTTGTGATTCACCGCCGGAACGGTTGACCAGTCAACGATCGGATAATCTTCTACCATCGACTGATCCATTCTGTAAAATGCAACATAATTTCCTTTTGGCGAAAAGAAAATTCCTTTGTCGATTCCAAACTCATCCCGATGTACAGACTTTCCGTTCACGATTTCATAGCTTCCGTCCTTTGTAATCTGATGCAGTTCGCCTTTTGAATCGTGCAGATACAGATTGTTGTCAAGCACCCAGGCGAATGATTTTGTGTTTTTTTCAAACGACTGGTCTTCTGCGCCCTCAGGCAGCTCCAGCCATTGGTTTGATTCCCCTGTTTTTATGTCCCAAAACATCATCTTTTGTCCGTCCGAATAAAAAGCTGTGTTTTCGTCGATCCATCTGAAAAAGGGAATGCTTCCGTTTTTAAAATCAGAAGCTCTTGCGATGGTGTCGGTTTTCAAATCCGGAACCGACCGCATCAGAAGTACATTGCCGACCGCTTCGGTATAGGCATCTCTGTTTGGAATCCAGTTGAGTTGGCGAAGACTTTCGACTCTCAGATTGGAGCCCAGACCGAGCACAGCATCCTGCATACTCAGTTTTTTATTCTGTCCGAAACCGCAGAATACGACCAAAAGCGCAAACGCCGGAAATATTTTTTTCATCTTTTGTGTGTTTTATAATTCTTTGATCAAACAAAAATCCCAAAAAGAATCGAGACTGACCAAATCAGAATTGAATTAATTGAGAATTCATGAAAAACATCGGCACAAATGAAATGGCCAAAATCGTTTTCTGTTTGCCGATAAAGATTACAGACGGCGAATGTCAAAGAGTTTTCTTTGCGTGGTCATATACAGGATAATGAGATAATTCGGTGATTGTGTTTTCTGTTTTTCCTGCCAAATCCGATCCGTCAAATAGGTCTGCGAAATTCATTTTAGAGTAGAAACCAAAAACACTAAATTTGCAGCATGCCCAGAATTATCGCCATTGATTACGGAATGAAAAGAACCGGTCTTGCAGTCACCGACGAATTGCAGCTGATTGCAAATCCGCTGGATACGGTTGAAACCCAAAAGCTTTTTGAATTTCTCGAAAAATACATTGCACAAAACAATGTACAGGAAATTGTGGTCGGACTGCCGATGAGGATGCACGGCGAAGTCGGTCAGCTGGAAACCGAAATTCAAAAATTCATTACAAATTTCAATCAGAAATTTCCACAGCTTCCGGTTTTCAGACAGGATGAAACCTATACTTCAATCATAGCGTCAAAAGCGATATTTGAATCGGGTGCTAAGAAAAAGAAACGTCGGGACAAATCACTGATCGACAGGGTCAGCGCAACTTTGATTCTGCAGTCTTATATGGAATCCAAAAGCTGATCAGCCGATGATCCGGCCGGGATTTCCAACCACCGTGACGCCATCCGGCACATCACGAATGATCACCGCACCCGCTCCGATGACGGACCATTTTCCGATCTTGATTCCCTGGATAACAGAAGCGCCAATCCCGATCTGGCTGCCTTCGCCCACACAGACATTTCCGGCCAAAGCGGCTCCGGGTGAGATATGCACATAATCGCCGATTTCGCATTCGTGTTCGATTACAGCGTTTGAATTGATGATGCAGTGTCTCCCGATTTTGGTTTCCGAATTGATTACCGCACCAGCCATTACCACAGTTCCTTCGCCGATTTTTGCTCTTTTTGAAATATGGGATGCGCTGTGAATCAGCTTTTTGAAATTGAAATCAGGATAGCGCTCTGCAATTTTCTTCCGGTTTTGATTGTTACCGATCGAAATCAGCATTTCAGCATGACTTTCGGGCAGATTTTGGGTGACTTCATATTCGAGCAGTTGTTTTTTTGACGGATCTTCATCGATCACCGCCTCGATCTTCAAACCGTTTTCCTCAGCGATTTCTGCTGCCACTTTGCCGTGTCCGCTTGCTCCGAATAAATACATTACAGATTTCCTTTAAATTCTTCTATGGTCGCCTGTCCGTCTTGTGAAATTCCTTCGCCGGCGATCACTTTTTTCAGTGTCAAAAATACGATTTTCAAATCCAATCCAAAAGAAATATGATCTGCATACCAGACATCATATTCAAATTTCTGCTGCCAGCCTATTGCATTCCGACCGTTGACCTGTGCCCAGCCGGTGATGCCCGGACGAACTTCGTGTCTTCTTTTCTGAATTTCGTTGTACAGCGGAAGATACTGAACCATCAACGGTCTCGGCCCCACAAGGCTCATGTCGCCCATGACCACATTGATCAGCTGCGGAATTTCGTCCAGTGAAGTTTTTCTGATCAATCTCCCGGCGGCGTTCAGCCGTTCGGCATCCGGCAAAAGATTTCCGTCGCGGTCGCATCTGTCGTTCATCGTTCTGAATTTGATGATTCTGAAAATCTTTTCATTTCTTCCGGGTCTCGGTTGAATAAAAAACGGTTTGCCGCTGTTTGCAAAAAACAAAATCAGCATGATCGCAATAAAAATCGGACTGATGACAACCAGACAGCAGACCGAGATGATCAAATCAAAAATCCGTTTCAGAAAGTTTTTGTACATGTTTCAATGGCTGTTCAAAAGTAAAGATTATTGGTCAGAACCGAATCAGCTGACGGCTAAATTCAGTTAAAATTCAGAATCGAGAACCCGATAAAGTTTTCTGACCGGAAGCCCCATCACATTGTAATAGTCGCCACGTATTCCCAGGACTTTTGTAAAGCCAAACCAGTCCTGAATTCCATAAGAACCCGCCTTGTCAAGCGGATTGAAATTTTCAATGTAATAAAGGATTTCCTCATCTGAAGCCAAATCAAAATCAACCTCTGTGGTTTCTGAAAAACAGATTGTTTTTGAATCTGTTTTTATACAAACAGAAGTAAAAACCAGATGTGTATTTCCGGCAAGTTCTGACAGCATTTCAAATGCATCATTTTTGTCTTTTGGCTTTCCGATTTTCCGGTCATTGAACCAGACGATGGTGTCGGCGGTAATCAGAATTTCATCAGGATTCAGTTTTCTGTAGGCGGCTGATTTTTCGACTGCAATGTATTCTGTAATTTTTTCGCGTTTCAATTCGGACGGATAAGCTTCGTCCGAATTTATATTGACAATTTCAAAATCGATCCCAAGTGAAGCCAGCAGTTCTCTTCTTCTC
>JBAYPM010000060.1:0-6904 GCA_041677705.1 Weeksellaceae bacterium
ATCCTTTCCCTGGAGACACACTGTATTACGCAAAAGAGTATGGTGATTTATCTGTTTATTTGACAGTTAGCAGGGTAAATTACACCACGATTACTTACAAACAGCAAATATTTAAATCCGGGGCAGCGCACAAGACGGAAGAGGGAATGGCACATCTAAATCCTTATGATATAATAAATGGAGATGGTTTTTCAATAAGCGAAGATGAAGATAACAAGATGTATTGGTCAATTTTTTTTAGAGATCATAAATCAGATGGTTGTTTTACAGATATTTACATCGGATCAAATAAAAATCTTGCAGCTGTGGAAAATCATTGTGTCAGTGAATTTCGATACAATTCAGAGAAGAACTATATTACTTTAAAACAGATAAAGAACGAAGAATAATGTATTCTGTATGTAGCAGAAAAACAAAAAATCTCCTTGAAAGTTGATTTCATAAAATAACCCTGTTAGGAATCAATCACATAGAACGCTTCAACCTGAATCCGAGAACCCACTTGGACTAAATCGAAAAACGATTTGTTTTTCGAGGAATTTCAACATTATTTCAGCTGTTTTGAAGATTTACTTTTGGATGTAAGCGGGTAAACATCTCCATTCCTCAAACAGTTTGAAAATACAATAATTGATTAAATTTATCGAATGCAGAGACGAACGGCCGGTCGTCTCTATAAAAACAAATACAACCGGACCATCCTGATCAAATTCTTTCAACAGTATTTTATCCGTCCCGATCCGCAGCGCGGATCGTATATGTATAGCCAAAAGAAGAAGTCAATAGAAAAAGTTTTGGCGCTGTTTTTGGCGCGAAGCAATCCAAAAACTGTGACAAAACAGTGAAAAGCCTTTTCAAAAAAATCAACTGCTATTTTTGGATAAAATCATAAATCAGACTTTAATTAATAAAATGATTAAACTTTATCCGAAAAGAACCAAATGGAAGGAGTAAACATCCCCATTTCCCAAACAATTTAAAAATACAATAATTGATTAAATTTATCGAATGCCGAGGCGAACGGCCGTTTGTCTCTATAAAAACAAATACAACCGGACCATCCTGATCGAATTCTTTCAACAGTATTTTACCTGTGCCGATCCGCAAAGCGGATCGTATATGTATAGCCAAAAGAGATTAACGATAGAAAAAGTTTTGGCGCTGTTTTTGGCGCGAAGCAATCCAAAAACTGTGACAAAACAGTGAAAAGCCTTTTCAAAGAAATCAACTGCTCATTTTGAATAAAATCATAAATCGGATTTTAATGAATAAACCTTATCCGAAAAGAACCAAATGGAAAAGGTAAATATCCCCATTTCTCAAACAGTTTGAAAATGCAATAATTGATTAAATTTATCGAATGCAGAGACGAACGGCCGTTCGTCTCTATAAAAACAAATACAACCGGACCATCCTGATCAAATTCTTTCAACAGTATTTTACCTGTGCCGATCCGCAGTGCGGATCGTATATGTATAGCCAAAAGAAGAAGTCAATAGAAAATGTTTTGGTGCTGTTTTTGGTGCGAAGCAAACCAAAAACTGTGACAAAACAGAGAAAAGCCTTTTCAACAAAACCAACTGCTCATTTTGAATAAAATCATAAATCAGACTTTAATTAATAAAATGATTAAACTTTATCCGAAAAGAACCAAATGGAAAAGGTAAACATCCCCATTTCTCAAACAGTTTAAAAATATAATTGATGAAACTTACCTCTTAAAAATCTTGCTTTTAGACTTTTATAATACGGACCACCCCGGAGAATTTGTCCCAAATGTCTCCAAACCGCCAAAACGGCACAAATATCCGCCTGGGTCACATATTTCTCCTTCCGTATCAAATCGACACAAATGTCATTTCCAATGACTTGCATATTCAATTGTTTGTCAGTAATTTAGCCTGAAAATAAAAAACCCTGATGCTGAGATACTCCATAGATCATGTATGGATAGTGTATGGATAAAGCATGGATAGTGTATGAAATAAACCACCAAAAAACCGGATAAGAAAACTTATTTTCGGGCTGGTCATTAATACATTTCTTTTGTTTGGTTCACTGAGTTCAACAGCAAAAAAACTTTTCCCACTTAAAATTTAAAAATAGAAACTTTTTAAAACAAATAATTAAACAGTTGATTAATATTGTTTTAAATAACTATTCCCTTTTCCGGTGAATTATGCAGTATAAAGTCTCACAAATCACACTGCCCGGGCTTTGTCAAAAAGTCAATAATGACCAAAAATGACACAAAGCGACTCGAATGACCGGTTTATCACCCCTCCTGACTCAATATTTATGACTAAATTGCTGCTTGAAGACAATCACTGACAATTTATGGAATTATACACCTGGTGAGTCTTCTTTTGCCATCAGAAGAATATGACTTCATCTGAGAGAACAGTTACAGCCAACCGCATTTAATAAAAAAGGTCAAAGCCAAATATAAACTGTGTTTGACCATTAAAGAGCCGAGCATAAAAATTTTGACCAATACCAAAATTTTTTAGATTCCTGCTTTCAATTAAAGTATGGATAGTGTATGGATAAAGCATGGATAGTGTATCAATTAATTCTGATTAATCATGAAAGCCACATTAAAAAGAATTTGCATTTACCCGAAAGACATCCAGTTGATTACCGGTAAAAGCTACAGACAAAGTGCAAGACTGGCGCAGAAAATTAAAAAGGAATTAAACAAAACTGAAAAAGACTTTCTTACCGTTGAAGAATTCTGCAATTACACAGGAATACCACTTGAGCAGATCGACCATCTCATTTTGGGTTAGTTTCTTTTTCAATCCCTTCATTTTTCTGAATCCATACATTTTTTAATCCAACCTGTTCAAAATTTGAACATCTTTTGCAACAGCACAAAAATTACAGTCACAAAAAAATACCGATACACAAAAAAAACGGACCAAAAGTTAAAGCAGAACTCAAAGAAATCATATGCATATATGAAAACAATAAAAGCAGCAATAATAAAACGCCCCCGAAAATTAGACTGACCCCGAAGAGGTCATATGTGTATAGAAAAATAATGGTAACAATAAAAACCGACCCCGAAGGTGGTCGAATCATTCTGAATTGGGCTTGTGTGGTATTTATTTGTAATAAACATATTCGACCCGTTCCGGGTCGGGATTGGTGGAGGTACATCTTTTACTATACACATGTGACCCGTTCCGGGTCGAGTCTGTAAGATGACCATTTTGCAATATACACATCAGCGGATAAGATAAGAGTTATCTAAGATTTATTCACACTTCTCTGACCTCGAAGAGGTCATACGTGTATAGAAAAATCAAAGACAGCAAAAACCGTCAAAAATAATAGACTGACCTCGAAGAGGTCAAATGTGTATAGAAAATATTTTGAAACGAGATAAACCGACCCCGAAGGCGGTCGAACCATATTTCCAAATACTCAAATAAAAAAACAACGGCAACAACAATAAAACACCCCCGAAAGTTAGACTGACCTCGAAGAGGTCAAATATGTATAGGAAAAATGAGTAAAACAAAAAACCATCCCAAAGTTTAACTGACCCCGAAGAGGTCATATGTGTATAGAAAAATCAAAGACAACAATAAAAACCGACCCCGAAGGCGGTCGAATTATTTAGATTAACCCAATCCCAAACATTCCTTATCTTTATTGAAACAAAAAATTCGTATGATTATGGCTGGAACATTTTATCAAATTTACATGCATATAGTTTTTGCAGTAAAAGGCAGAAAAAGTTTGATCAAAACCCATTGGGAAGAAGAATTATACAGATACATCACCGGAATTATAACCAATAAAGACCAAAAACTCTTGGCAATAAACGGTATGCCCGATCATATCCATATTTTAATCGGAATGAGACCGTCATGTTGCCTGTCGGATTTAGTGCGCGAGCTGAAAAAATCGTCCAATGAATTTATAAACAAAAACCGATATTCATACAATAAGTTTGAATGGCAATCAGGTTATGGGGTGTTCTCACATGGACATTACAATTTGGACAATATTTTTAAATACATTCGAAATCAAAAGGAGCATCACAAGAAAGTATCATTTAGAGAAGAATATACTCAATTATTAAAAGAATTTGAAATTGAGTTTAAGGATGAATATTTGTTTGAATGGATTGAAGATTAATTTTATGCGACCCGTTCCGGGTCGGTTTAATATGTGGTTTATTTTTTTTATACACATTTGATCCTTTCAGGATCAGTTTTATGTGATATTCATTCTGTCCTTGAATATTAAACGATCCCGAAATATAGTCTTGCTCTATACACATTTGACCCGCCATCCTCGGTATCTTTGAGGGCGAAGGTAAATTGAGAAAGATCATCCGACTGATCGATAAACTGAATGAAGAAATTGTACAGGCATAAACTGTTTTCGGCTAAATTTTTAATAAAAAAACTTTCCCAAAGTTCGGAACTTTGGAAAAGTTTGTATTTATCAGTTAAGGTTTAAAATAGCTGACCTACTCCACTGCCGCTCCTTCCGGAACTTCTTCCTCGACCGTGTCCATATCGGCTGCCTGTGCTTTTTCGGCTCTTGCGATACAGGTTTTGCAGATTTCGTTGTTGTCGATTCCTCTTGCTTTCCAGGCGTCTTCAACCGTTCCTTCGGATACATCGCTGTTTCTGATGTGCTGACAGTCGCTGTAGATATGCAGTTTGTTGCCCGAAGGCGTCCAATACACATGATCCATACCGTTGGTCAGATCCTTGATTTCGGCGGTCTGTGAATTGATCTGTTCGGTATATTTCTCAACAGAAGGCGGATTGAAATCGGCACCCGAAATTCCTGCAATCAGCAGTGCGACCACTGCAACCGCACCTGCGATTCCCTTGGTTTTTCCGCTTGCATTTTTGTCTGTGAATATAAAAATCACCAATGGCAGAAATGCCAGTACCGCCATGATGGCGCCCAGCTGACTCTGTATAAAGAATTTGGTTTTGTCCTTTTCCGATGCCGGATCGAGCCGGTTTGCCTTTTTCCAGAGATAAGACCCCGATACCGCCAATATCAGGATTCCGACGATGGCGACGATCAGCCAGGTTCTGGTTTCGTCATGAATCAGTTTCAGGATGGCAAATATCTCACCTGCAATTGCTACAATCCATGCGAGAAATGCGAAAAGTCTCAACTGTTTGGCCTGTCCCTTTGCCTCTTCAGTTGCTGCAAATTGTTTTTGTTCTTCCATAATTTTAAATTTGTTCGGTTCAAACAAAAGTACATAAAATTTCAATCCGTTTTCTTTTCAATCATGAATATCCGCTGCCTGTCAGTCATTAAGCCGATCCCAATCAAAATAATCAGCTGAAAAGATTTCTAATTTATATATTATATTCAGATTTAAATCACTCAAACTGTTGCAGGATGTGAATTTTGTCATATTTCAGTATTTAAATACTTTTATTCAAAATTCTTTTTTTATTTTTGTAATTCAATTTTGACCAAATAAAAATAATCTTATGCAATCAACAGGAGAAAAAGTGATCAACGTTCAGGAACTTGAACCGAGATTAAGACACCAGACCATCTTCCGGACATTTGAAGATCTGAATGAAGGAGAGAGCCTAATCATACACAACAACCATGACCCAAAACCGGTTTATTACCAAATGATGGAGATGTATGGAGAGGTATTCAGTTGGGAATATCTGCAGGAAGGTCCGGAATGGTGGGACATCAAGATGACCAAAACTTCAAATGCGCCGACCATGCTTTCGTCAGACGACGATATCGTTCTGAATGTTCCTGAATTGCATCCAAGTGTAAAACACCAGACCATCTTTGATACATTTGACAAACTGAAACCAGGCGAAGGAATGGTCATCCACAATGACCACGATCCGATGCCGCTGTTTTATCAGCTCAAAAATATGCACGGCGACACCTTCTCATGGACTTATCTGAAGGACGGCCCCGACTGGTGGGACATCCGGATTGCAAAAGAAGAAAACGAAGCAGACGGAATGCCCGAAGATGCAGTTTATAAAAATGTACACAATGATTATGTGATCAATGTGCCCAAACTGGAACCCAAAGAAAAACACCCGACCATCTTTAAGGTGTTTGAAAATCTGAAAGAAGGCGAAAGCATGATCATCCACAACGACCACGATCCGAAACCGCTGTATTATCAGCTGTTAAACGATCATGGTGAGATTTTCAGCTGGCAGTATCTGGAAGAAGGTCCGAAATGGTGGGACATCAAAGTGACCATCAAAGGAATCGACAATTCAGAAACCATTGGTGATATCACCCGTAAAGACTGGAGAAAAGCAGAAGTGTTCAAAAAATACGGTATCGATTTTTGCTGTGGCGGAAACAAAACCGTAAAACAGGCCTGCGATGAAAAAGGAATTGATTTCAAAAAGGTTGAAAACGATCTTCAGCAGGCTGCGACCACCGGAGGCGGAGGTTACACCAATTATGATGAATGGAATCTCGACTTTTTGGCTGATTATATTCAGAATACCCATCACAATTATGTGAGAAAAAATATGCCCGAAATCAGAAATTACGCTGCCAAAGTATTCAGAGTACACGGTGCGCATCATCCCGAGCTCGGCCCGATTCAGCAATTGGTTGAACAGGTAAACGAGGAACTGACGGAACACATGGAAGAGGAAGAAGGAATTTTGTTCCCTTGGGTAAAAAGAATTCTGAAAGCCAAAAACGAAAATTCGAAATACGAACAGCAGGGCGATCAGACATTTGAGCAGATTCTTGACAAATCGGTTGCAGAGCACCAGAGTGTGGGCGATGCGGTTGACAGAATCAGAGAGCTTGCAAACGAGTTTACACTGCCAGAGGATGCCTGCGCAAGTTATACGCTGCTTTACAAAATGCTGGATGATTTTGAGAACGATCTGCATACGCACATTCA
>JBAYPM010000061.1:0-6516 GCA_041677705.1 Weeksellaceae bacterium
AATCTGACAAAAACCAGCCGGCAATCCCCATTCCGACAGCCAAAATCCAACCGGAATGTATCCATGGCGCTGCCTTGTGTGCTCCCAGTCTTCTGGCAATCAAAATGACAATAAACAAAACCAGAAATGCTTCCATTCCTTCTCTGAGCATGATTGAAAACGACAATATAAAGGTCAGCCAGTAATTCAGCTGCTGACTCTGCATCATCTGTTCTCCGCGATCGATCATTCTGAGTGCTTTTTCAACTTCGTTCTGGACCAACTGAGTCTGACCTTTTTTGCTGACCACCTGTCTCACACGCATCATCTGCTGCTCCAGATTCATTGTAAATGACGGATTGATTGACCGGAGTCTTGATTCGGCAGGTTCAATTCCTTCGAGATATGCAATCAAAGCATCTTCTTTTGCGGAAGAAAAATCACCCTGACCGTATTTTGTAAATGCCGAGTTCAGTCTGTTTCTTGCGATATCCAGACTGCCGGTCGAATTTGCGGTCGGCTTCAGCAGTCTCAGCGACTGAAGTTCTTCCGAATTGTCTTTCAGTCCGAGTAATTTTCCCAATTCCAGATCTGAAAGTGTGGCAAGTTGTTTCAAATCCGTCTTTTTGATTTGAGCATCAAAGGTTTTTCTCAGTTTGGCTGTGTCGGTATCTTTGTTATTGAAACGAAGCGATTTGACATAAAAAGCAAGATCCCAATATTCATTTTCTTTCAGGTTTGAAAATGGCAGCATACCGGTACCTGGAACACCGAGTTTAATGGTATTGTATGCCTGATAGGGCGATACTCCCTTCATCAATTCGTTGTCCAAAAAATTTGTTGGTTCAGGATCGAGTCCGACCGCATTCAGCCCTTTTCCATCTCCTTTGATTCCGTGACATGAAGCGCAATTTACGGCAAACAGTTTTTGACCGTTCAGCTGGCTTGGCCAAATACTCGGTGCAGTCTTCAGTCCGGTAACCTGGATGATTTCATCTTTGATCTGTCCTGCAGCTATGTTGACAGAGGCTTCGGGTCCTTTCTTATTGATCAAATCGATCAGCATTCTGATTTCAGAGATCAGATTTGGACTGTCTTTGAGCAATTTGACTGATTTTTCGGTCAGCTGAAGCACCTGTTGGGAAAACTCAATCATTTCTTCATATTCCTGCTCATTGATGATCTTTCCGTCTTTCACGCCATTCGGATAATCACGTGAAATGTATCCGAGCAAATGGATGATGGTTTCAAGATTTTTAGAATCGGAACTGTTCGAAACATTTTGGGTCGAAGGCGTTTGGCCGAAAGAAAATGAAACAACAGTAAGAAGAAAGAGGGGAAATATACAACGTAAAGAAAATGCCCGAACCATTAATTTAGATTAAATAAAAACAATTAACTCTATGCAAATTTAACCAATCCAATCAAATAAACACCAAAAAGGATATGACAGAAATCTTGAAATTTTTAAAATTAATGTGTTTAAATTGGTATTTAAATACTGATATTTGCGTCGAAAAAAATGGAGAGATGCCGGAGCGGTCGATCGGGGCGGTCTCGAAAACCGTTGTCCGCTTGCGCGGACCCAGGGTTCGAATCCCTGTCTCTCCGCAGATCAAACAAAAGTCGCACGCCCAAGCGTGCGTTTTTTTATTCCGAAATTTGGTCTGAAAACATGTTTTCAAGGCAAATTCCGGAATAAAAAAACAATGCGACAGCATTGACTTTTGTTTGGTCTTGGCTACCTCAAAATGGGATCTGCGTCAGCTAATCCCCAATTGATTTCTCAGACAATTATTCGAAACCAAAAACTTGATTTAATAAAAAAACAATGCGACAGCATTGACATTTGTTTGGTCTTGGCTACCTCAAAATGGGATCTGCGTCAGCTAATTTCTTCATCCTGTTTCTCAAACAATTTTTTTTGCAAATTCTTGTGGCTTCTGCAATTTCAGAATTAAAAATGAATTTTATTTCAATGATTATCAGTGATTTAATCTATTTTGTTAATAACCGTATGAAAACATTTGACTACACAACTCCGATCGGATGTCAACTTCTTATAATTTTGAAAAGTCAAATTGTTTATCGTAAGAGAATTGGGTGAGATCCCCAAACTGTTGCGCAACTGTAATCCCGAAAGGGTGAGTCAGACCTCTGATAAACAAAGGCATTGCTTTCGCACAAAAAGTGATCGTCTGAAAAATCTCTTTCCTTTTTATACGGAACAGTGAATTCGGAAAAACTTTTTTTGCCGAAGCAGTTCAGTTCAAAAATTGTTTCATATAAAAAATTCAAATCATGGGGATTTTCGACAAACGCATCAATTACAAACCTTTTGAATATCCGGAAGTAATGGACTTTGTGGATATGATGAATCAGACTTTCTGGGTTCACAAAGAAATCGATTTTACAGCCGATATTCAGGATTTTAAAACCAATCTTTCAGACATAGAAAAAGAAGTCGTCAAACGAAGTCTGCTCAGCATTGCACAGGTTGAAGTCGGTGTAAAAGCTTTCTGGGGCGATCTTTACAGGCATTTTCCAAAACCGGAGTTCAACAATTTGGGCAGCACCTTTGCGGAATCGGAAACCCGTCATTCCGAGGCTTACTCCAGACTGATCGAAGTCTTGGGCTACAATGACGAATTTGACGGCATCTATGAGATTCCGATCTTTAAAAAGAAGATTGATCTGATGGATGAATACATGAATTCAAACAAAGACATCATCTGGAAACTTTTGTTTTTTGTCATTGTCATCGAAAACAGCAGCTTGTTTTCACAATTTGCCAACATATTGTCTTTCACCCGGTTCAGAGGTTATCTAAAGAACACTTCAAACATCATCGCATGGACATCGATTGATGAACAAACCCATTCAAATGCAGGAATTTATCTGATCAATAAATTGAGAGAAGAAGGCTATATCAAAAGTGAAATCATAGACGAACTGAAGATTGCTGTAGCAGAATACATCCTTTATGAGGAGGAATTGCTCAATTGGATTTATGAAAAAGGCGAATTGGTTTTCTTTACCAAAGACGATATGCTCAATTTTATGAAATACAGGGTGGATGATGCTTTGGACAAAATGGCTTTGGGCAAAATATTCAATATTATTGATTCCAAATACAAACCGATGGCCTGGTTTGACGAAGATGTGTTTGCAAACGAACTGGATGATTTTTTTGCAAAAAGACCGACTGCTTATACCAAACACGATAAAAGCATTACTGCAAACGATTTATTTTAATTCGAGATGGAAACAATTAAATGCAGTCAGAAAATTTTGGACGAAATCAGGTTCAATACCTATTGCAAATACAAATTGGGCGATTGGCTCTATCCGGGAATGGCCAAAAAGAACGGAAAGAAAATCTGTATTTCCGTTGGCTATACATTGAATTACTGCATCAAAAAATCAAATGAAATTTTGGAGCTGGATGATGATATCAGTTTTCTGCATATCAGCATGATCAAAACGGGTGAAAAATCTGCCTGTGACAAATTTTATTTTCAAAAACCTTTAAAACAATATTACTGATGGAAAGATTGTGGTGGCTGAACGATGAGAGTCAGCAAATACTCAACCGGGGCTATCTGCTCAAAGGTGAAACTCCTCAAAAAGCGATCGAAAGAATTGCAACAGCAGCTGCAAAACGGCTGTACAAACCCGAACTGACAGATGCATTTATAGAAATGATTGAGAGAGGCTGGATGAGCCTGTCATCGCCGATTTGGGCAAATATGGGAACCGAACGAGGACTGCCGATCTCTTGTTTCAATGTGCATGTGCCGGACGATATAGAAGGCATCACCGGGAAATTGGGAGAAGTGATTATGCAGACAAAAATCGGTGGTGGAACTTCGGGTTATTTTGGCGAATTGAGAGCAAGAGGAAGTGCGGTGACCGACAACGGAAAAAGCAGCGGTGCGGTGAGTTTTATGAAATTATTTGACACTGCGATGGATACGATTTCGCAGGGCGGTGTGCGCAGAGGTGCATTTTCGGCCTATCTGGATATCGACCATCCGGATATTGAGGAATATCTTGAAATTAAAAACATCGGAAGTCCGATTCAGAATCTGTTTTTTGCAGTCTGTGTACCCGATTATTGGATGCAGGAAATGATAGACGGAGATACCGAAAAAAGACAGATTTGGGCAAAAGTTCTTCAAAGTCGTCAGCAAAAAGGACTGCCTTATATATTTTTCAGCGACAATGTAAACCGAAACAAACCTGATGTTTACAAAGACAAAAATATGAAGATCAATGCGAGCAACCTCTGTTCTGAGATCGCGTTGCCTTCGTCTGAGAATGAATCATTTGTGTGTTGTCTTTCGTCGATGAACCTTGAATTGTACGACGAATGGAAGGACACAGAAGCAATCAAACTTGCCGTATTTTTCCTGGATGCGGTGATGTCTGAATTTATTTCAAAAACAGAAGGAAATTATTATCTGACATCTGCAAATAATTTTGCAAAAAACCACAGAGCACTCGGTTTGGGTGTATTGGGCTGGCATTCTTATCTTCAAAAAAATAAGATCGGATTTGAAAGTCTGGCGGCAAAGACACTGACCAATAAGATTTTTAGTGATATTCAGGAGAAATCGCTGAAAGCGTCAAAGGAGCTGGCTTTGATTTATGGCGAACCCGAAGTGCTGAAAGGTTACGGAAGACGAAATACAACTCTGCTTGCGATTGCTCCGACGACCACTTCATCTGCCATTTTCGGTCAGACTTCGCCCGGAATCGAGCCCTACAGTTCAAATTATTATAAAGCCGGTTTGGCAAAAGGGAATTTTGTCAGAAAAAATAAATTTTTGAAAGAATTGCTTGAACAAAAAGGAATCGACAACGAAGATACCTGGCGCGAAATTATGCTTCACAACGGAAGTGTGCAACATATAGAAGAATTGAGCGATGATGAAAAAGATGTATTCAAGACGTTTAAGGAAATCAGTCAGTATGAAATCATACTTCAGGCTTCGATTCGTCAGAAATACATTGATCAGTCACAAAGTCTGAATCTGAATATTCCGCCAGATCTTCCTGTCAAAGAGGTGAACAAACTGATCATAGAAGCCTGGAAAATGGGTGTGAAAACGCTTTATTATCAACGAAGTCAGAGTGTTTCAAAAGAAAGAATCAATGATCTGATTATTTGCAAAAGCTGTGAATCCTGATTCTTTTCAGATATTATAGACCGGAGTTTCAAAGCTCCGGTTTTTTTATAATGAATTGATTCTTTCCCAAACTTTTTCATTGACCGGAATTCCGTTTTCGGCGTTTTGCTTTCTGATCATTAAAGTTCTCTCGCCGGGATAATAAATCCGGCCGTCTTTTTCAGCAGGATGAGCTGATTTGGTATATTCAATAATATTTTCAATCAAAGACTGATGATAATTCTTTTGATGAATTGCAATAAAACATTGAGAGACACCGGTATCTGTCCATTCAGGCGTTACATCTGCAGTTGATTTTCCACCGCTGAGCGCAGTCAGTACAATGTCGATCAGCATTGCCAAACCCGATCCTTTCCAAAGCCCGATGGGCAGTGCTCTCATCGTTTTTCTGATTGAATGCGGATCTGTCGTCAATTCACCATTTTCGTCAAAACCGCCCGGATAGGGCAACTGTTTTGATTCGAGTTCGTATTCATACATTTTTCCGTAAGAAAATTGTGAAATCGCCATATCCAGCACTATATGACCTTCTTTTCTGGGAACTGCAATCACAATCGGATTATTTCCGAGTCTGGATTCCTTTCCGCCCCATGGAGGCATACTTGCAACTGCATTTGTAAAACAGATTCCGATACAGTCCGACTCGGCAGCCAGCCAGCCGTAGGTTCCGCCACGCATCCAATGGTTGTTGTTGAACAGACTCACACAGGCAATTCCATTTTCTTTTGCCAGTACTACAGATCTTTTCATCGACAGCCAGGCATTGTACATACCTGCTCCCTGTTGTCCGTCCCAATTTTCAAGCGAACGGTTTGATGAGACTCTTCTTGGTTCTTTTCCTATATTTACCTTATTTTCTTTTACGGTTTTGATAAAGATCGGAAAACGGTTCAGACCGTGTGAATAGACACCGTCGAGGCTGTTGTCTGCAAATATTCTGGATATCAGTTTTGCTTTCTCATCGCTGAAACCGTATTTGAGGAGAATTTGTTCAAAAAGTTTGAGCATTTCGCCGTAGGCTATATTTTTCATGATTTAAAGTTAGTGAATCAGTGATAAAATTGAAAGGATTGATTTGATTTTAGAAAACAGATTTTAAAAATCATCAGGAATAGGCTAATAAGTAAACTTACCGGTCTCACTCATCTTCAGAAGAAGTACATCCAGACATTACAGGAGGACAAACAATTGAACCACAGACAGGATATTGTGGGTTGTGATAAACTGGAAAACAAAAAAGCCTCACTGTAAACACAATGAGGCTTTAATAAAAGACTGGCGGCTACCTACTCTCCCGCTTTAGCAGTACCATCGGCGCAAGCAGGCTTAACTTCTCTGTTCGGAA
>JBAYPM010000062.1:0-6129 GCA_041677705.1 Weeksellaceae bacterium
GGCAAAAGCAATTGATTCGGGTTTTAAAATCATACAGCTGTCGGATTCTGAAAAGGATGCAAATCATCCGGTGATTCAGATGCTGAACGACGGCTCTGCAATTGTGGGATGGACAGAAGACGGAAAGGCTGTTTATAAAAAAGTGAGTCTGAATGACTTTGATTAAATCAGCATGAAATTAATCAAAAAAAGGAGCCCGACTGAAACTGATCCGTCGGACTCCCTCAATTAACATTACCAATTATTTAAACTAAACTATGTGGATTTCAACGGACGCAATTGGCTGCGCCCGTGTGAAAAGTTTATCTGGTCAGCCATCCGCCGTTTTTTACCGATACAATTGCAAACGGGATGATCCAGAAAAGGGCAAACATATAAAACACACTGTATGGATAAGCCCAAAGCGAGTCAACAAAATTGTACTGCTTTGTGAAGAACAGAACCTGGATGCTCGAAAAAATAAATGTACCGGTGAGCGCCGAACATACGTACAGCATCGGATGGCTGAATAAAAAATATAACATCATCACCATGAGGGGAATCGCAACCAAAAGCCTTACACACTGGTTCAGAAAAATGAATCGAGCACCGGCCTTGGGCTTTTTTCTGAAATTTTTAAATATAAAACTCCTCATCATCAGCGTTTCTCTTACATTGCTCCTTCCCCATCTGGTGAACATTTTATGCAGATTTCTGAATGCAACCGGCGTATTGGTCAGCACCTTTGCATTTCTCTGAAATTTTACGTCATATCCCTGTTTGAGTATAAAATTTGTCATCGCCCGGTCCTCGCCTATCGTGGCGAAATTGCCAAGGAATTTTTGTCCGATCCAATTGTCGAGACAATTGAAAACGGCTTCTCTTTTGTATGCAGATAGCGCACCCGGCGTACAGAGCACAAAACCAAGCGAACTCTGGGCAGCTCTGATGAATTCAAAACTGAATACAAAACTCACATTCAACATTCTTGGAATCATTCCCTGATTGTTGTTCAGTACCTTGACATTTCCGGCAACTGCACCGCAGTTTTCATCGACCGCAAACGGACTGATCAGATTTCTGATTGTGTCTTTTTCAACCACTGAATCGCTGTCGATCGTAATAAAGATTTCTCCCTTTCCATTCAGAAATCCTCTGTGGAGTGCATGTCTTTTGCCTCTGTTCTTCGGCTGCTGAAGGATGGTCAGGCTGTCGCCCAATTTTAGCTTTGCTTCTTTGATCCATTCCCAAGTGTCGTCGCTGCTGCCGTCGTCCACCGCAATGACCTCGATTTTGTCTTTTGGGAAATTGCTCTCTGCAATGCTCATCAGTGTGTGATAAACCAGTTCACCTTCATTGTAGGCAGGCACGATCACGGTACAGCTGGGAAGCTGTTCGTCCGAAACCGATTTGACCGCTTTGTATTTGACAAACAGCCAGGCGATGTAAAACAGAAACAAAACCTGAAAAACCAGCAGCGAAAGTAAAAAGACAATCAGAAGACGGCCTCCGAGAGTTTCCATTCTTTTTGAATGCAGTTCTTCAAAATACGGATGAAAGTTATTGAGTGAGTAAATGGCAGCAAACATCAGAATCTGAACGCCGATCAGAACACCGAAATCCTTTCTTCGGAGTCTTTTCAGCCGCTCAAACATAAAGCCGGGAAGCAGTTTTCCTTTCTTCTTCTTCCTTTCTGAACCGCTCCCGACTCTATCCAATCCAACTATTTTTATATTCTCCGCAAAATTCATACTGCAAAGAAACAAAGCTGTTTTTGGCTTTTTTGAAAATTTGAGTCGATCTATGTCGAAGGTTTTGTAGATATATTTCTACAACCCGAAGTATTATATACGGTTGTGGATCCTCATCAGTTCCATCAGTTCGACCAGTGTCGTGATATTCAGTTTTTCAAATATCCTCTTTTTATAGGTGCTGACCGTATTCTGACGAATCGACAATTGATTTGCAATTTCAAGATTTCCAAGACCTTTGGCATAAAGTCCGGCAATCTCCATTTCTCTGTCAGAAAGCTGATGAAGCGGGTTCAAAATATTTGGATTGTAGGCAGAAATCCTGAGCAGACTTTGGGTCAGCGGCGGAAAATATTCTCCTTTTTCGACCAGACTCTGAATTGCATTTCTGATTTCGGATTCTTCGCTCAATTTGCTCAAAAAACCGTTTGCACCCGCATTGATAAATTTAACCGAATAATTCTCTTCATCAAAACTGGTGAAAATCAATAGCCGTATTTCGGGCAGCTGATTTCTGATTTCGGGCAGAATTTCGATACAGTTTCCGTCGGGGAGCTGAGCATCCAGAATGGCAATGTCGATTTGGCTTTCGACGAGATGCTTTTTTATTTGAAGCAGACTCGAAGCATGTAGAATCATCGGGTTTTCAATGATGTCTTCGACAATAAACTGGATGCCCTGACGGACGATGTTGTGATCGTCTGCCAGCAGCACTTTGATTTGATTTGGACCCGATTCAGTCATCTGCTTTCTTTAAATTCATTTCAAATTCAACTTCCGTTCCCTTGCCCAAACTGCTTTTCACACTGATGTTTCCATCAAAAAGCTGTATGATTTCTCTGCAGAGATTCAGACCGAGACCGGCACCCATATTTTCAACTTCGTCAGAAATCACACCTTTGTAATAGGGCTCAAAAATCTTTTCAATATCAGATTCCGAAATCCCGATTCCGGTGTCTGCAACCAAAACCTTCATTTTTATCGTCTTTTCGTCAACCGGCTCAGAACCGACGGTGACTTTGATTTCGCCGTTCTGAGTAAATTTAGTTGCATTTCCGAGAATATTTGTAAAAACCTGATGAATCTTTGCATGGTCTGCCAGAACTTCGAGATCGGCAGCAAGTTGGTTGCTGATCATAAAGCTGTTGTGTGCAGATTCAATATAAGGTTTGAAAATTTCCAAAATCGAATCGATTTCATTTTTCAGATTGAATTTTACCGAATTCATTTCCAGATACCTGGTCTGGTCTTTTGTGTATTCCAAAATCTGATTGGCCTGGATCAGCAGCGAATCATTTGTAAATTTAATCGACTTCAGATTTTCCAAAATGCTTTTGTCATCCGTCTTTCGACCGATCCGGTCGATGAAGATATTCATGATTTTGAGCGGCGATCTGATTTCGTGACTGAGCATTCCCAAAATCCGGTTTTTGAAATTCAGATGATTTCCGATCCGCTGATTCGCAAGTTTGAGTTCATTTTCATATACAAACAGCTGTCTGGTGTAATACATCAAAAGTATCAGAACGATGAAAGTCAGCACCATCAGCGCCATGATGGTGTATTTCCTGATTTTGGTATTGATCGAATTCTGTTCGCTGTAATCGTTCTCAAATTTTGAGCTCAATTCCTGAACCGAACGGTCATAAATATCCATCAGTTCGCTGCTGGCCGTGATCAGATTGTCATAAATCAGATAAAATCGGTTGGTTTTTGAATTTACATTGGAAAGATGAGCCTTGTACTTTTGAATTTCGGACTGATAGTGTTTGTCGATTTCTGAAACCGTGTTTTCAATCTCGTGTTTGATTTGGGCGGTATCGACCGTACTTCCGTATTTTGAACTGATATAGACGGTATCTGTTTTTACGCTGACCTCGCCTTTGATCGCATCAATCACCCTTGGAATAAATTTCTTTTTCCTGACGCTGTCTTCCACTTTGCTGACTTCGATATCGAATTCCTCAATATTTTTTTCAAGATTGATTTTTTTGATTTCCGGCGGTTGCTGTTTTGGAAGCGGCTTTTTTGATTCTTCATAAGCGGTTTCAATCAGCGTTTTGAGTTCATTGATTTCAAGTGTCTCTGTGCTGTCATTAACCGGTTTTTGACTCAGTTCGGGAAAATCATTTTCACCGGTTTTGATTTTCTCAATATTGGCAGTCAGTTTTTGAAGCGATTCAAAATACAGATCCAGATTTTCACGATTTTCATGCGTCAGATATTTCTGAAGGTGGTCTCTGGCATGATTCAGTTCATTTTTTGAATCCTCTGCCATCCGTTTCATCAAACGGATGTCTTCAAGCTGTTTTCCGATTGCGGCCAGCTTCTTTTCGTTGAAATATTCGTTGTAAAAAAAGACCAGAATCACCGTCTGTATCAGCAGTGTGCACAGGATCAGGGTGTAGTGTATAAATTGTCTGTATTTTATTCCAACCATCATCAGCCAAATTCAAAATTACAAAAGCAATCCTTTTTCAAAAGCCATTTAGCATTGTTTAACAAAATCCTCACTTTTTGGTAAGAATTTTAATGAAGATTGGTTCGAATGGTTGATTTTAAGGACAGCCAAGGTTGAGTTCTGATGCAAATTTAATCAAAAACCAGTCCGATCTTGATGGGTATTGAATAAATCTAATTAAAATGGATTAATCGATAAAAATTAAATAGAAACCAACTGATTTCAAGTAACGCTATTCTTTTTCAACATTGATTACAATGTCTTTTATTTCAAAATAATCCTCAAGCGGATCCAAAATTATCGGACGAATCGGACGGCAAAACCCATGAATTCTCAAAGTATCATTTTTTAATCTTTCAAGGTCATATTCAGCCCTCATTTTAAGTTCGGGAATTTTTAAAATTACTTTTTCGTCTTTTGCAGAGACCAAGATCCGAAATGTTTTTTCAAACGGTTTTACTTTTGAAATAAGCAGTGTTTTTATTGTAGATTCAGGTAAATTATTACCACTTCTTTCACTCCATTTCTCATTGTGAACACCGGTCTTTTGATTGATAAGCGCAAATGAAACTTCAAGATTTTTATGATTTTCATAAATCCTTATTTTCTTCTTTTCTCTTTTCGGAATTATTTTTAGCGTCAACCGGATGGTATCTCCAATATCATAACTGTTTTAAGCGGCTCATTTTTTATTCTGAATTTAAAAATTGCTCAAAGAGCCGGTATATATCTTTCCTATTGGATTTTTGGAAGTTGTGCGATAATTGTTGTAGTAAATCAAATATAAATTTTTATTTGAAAAATTTCGAACTGCCTTGAATTTCATATCATTGATTTCAATTTGAAATTCTTGTTTGCCACTGATTCGTTCTCCGAAACCTCTACTTTCTATATTTTTAAAAGCAATTACCAAACTGTTATTCACAGTAATACTGTCAATAATTTTTATTTCAAATTTTTCAGCTTTGGTTATCCTATCACGAATCTCACTGCGTGCAAGATTTGAAATAATGCCTCCTGAAATGAATATGCCGGAATATGAAATAATCAGAATCGGAATTACAAATTTCATGTTTCTGTATAAAAAAACATCTTTCCAGGTGATTTTGCCAAAATTTTCAATTAACAAACCTCCTACGACTCCAAATGTCCAAGTAAAGGAAACGATTGCAGGTACAATCAGTATATAGATTAGAATTTGAAAAGCTTCAATCATTTCTTATTTCTTGAAATTCCTTTTAATTACATTTCTGCCTGAAATTGCTTATTGCTATAGGAATTAAATTTAATGAAATTTCACTGAATTTTAAAATCAATATTCTTTTCACAATCATTTTTTTCTTTGTTCTTATGGATTTGTCTTAATTTTCTTTACGCCAAACATCACAGCAATCCCAATATTGCTTTTATTAATCTTGTCAAAATTCTTATTTGTCAAAGGAATATTATAACCGTAAACAATCTTCACATTCCTGAACCTGAACACAAGTTTTATCGTTTATTATAGTGCCATCGAATTTGTAAATCGCCCATGGAAAACCATCAATAATTCCAACTCTAATAACATTTCCTCTTTGACTTTTGCAAACATTTATTACCTCAACAACTTGTTTATTTTGATTACCACCCGGAGAACCAATCCACTTTGCCTCTCCAACAATATATGTAGAGTTGACCTTTGCCACTAAATCAGGTCGTTTATCTAAATCTTGTTTAAGCTCATCATTTATAAAGGATTTCCCAATCTCTTCGGAAGAATTTAAGATAAAAACAACCTCAGTAGATTCTCGAAAATCGTTTATTTCCAATAATTCAAATCACTATTGTCCGATTAAAAATTAAGAAATATTGAATATATTAATCAAAATCAATAAGTTATGTTTTAAACCCGATAATCATATCTTGAGATGGAGTAATTGTCGTTTTAAATGAAAAAAA
>JBAYPM010000063.1:0-5980 GCA_041677705.1 Weeksellaceae bacterium
ACCGACTTTAAGCAATTAGATACCGACTAATTTTTGGCGACCGTCCAATCTTTGCATCAGAGATTTGAGAAATAAAGGAAGTCTCTTATCTGAATGTTAAATTATTAAATTTTTTAGTCATGTCAATTAGAAACAAAGTTACCTTAATTGGTAGAACAGGAAAAGAAGTTGAAATCGTAAACTTCGAAAACGGAAAACTGGCAAAAGTTAGCCTGGCAACCTCAGATTATTTCACCAATGCAAAAGGTGAAAAAGTGGAAGAAACCCAATGGCACAATCTCGTCGCATACGGCCGTACAGCCGACATCATGGAGAAGTATGTCGAAAAAGGGGATGAAATCGCAGTAACCGGAAAACTGACCTACCGCAATTATGAAGACAAGGAAGGCATGAAACGCTATTTCACCGAAATCCGTATGGATGAACTGGTGCTGCTCAGCTCGAGAAAAGTGTCATAATGTGAAAATCCGAACAGGGTGGAAGCCGGCTCGAAAATCAATCCGAGCCGGCTTTTTATTATTTAAATTTTAATTGGAAAATTTCTAAGCTTCTTCCGGCTTGTCATTAAATTCAAAATTAAGCGCAGCAATCAGTATCATATAGATTCCGGCAATCAGCGCAAAACTGAAAATCCAGAGCCACCATCTGTAGTTTGCAATTGAAAGCGAAGGATAATAATACCCCAATCCCTGATAAAGCAAAATCGCCTCTGTCAGCAGTATGCCCGCCAAAAAGAAACAGATGCCGATGCTCATCAGCCGTTTTGTGACTCTATTTTTGATCTGTATTCTGATTCCAAAAAACAGAAACGCACTGATGATACCGAGCATCATCAGATGGATAAATCCGATCACCGCCTGCCGGTTTTCAAAAATATGTTTTGCAATATCCGGAATCAGAGAGAAAGTCTGAAATCCGATTTTTAACAGAAAACTGACCGCTGCAAACTGAAGCAGAAATTTTGAAAGCCAATCGAGTTTTGAAAAAAAATTGCGATAATGAGCCCGAATCAGCAAAAAACCCCAATAAAGCGCCATCAGTTGAAAGATAACCCCGATTACATTCATCCATCTGAAAATCGAAAAATCGTAATACCAGTTGATCGGAAGTCCAAATGTATAGACCAGCGACAATACAAAGGCAAGATGAAATTTATCAAAAGTCTTTGAAGCCGGAAGTTTCAGAAAATGAAAAAACAATGCCACGATTGCAAACAGAAACCAGCCGTTGAGCTGAAAATGAAGAAAATACTGTATCGTCAGCAAAGCCGGTTTTGATGCCGCACCCTGAGATGCAATGATGGGTCCCAGCGCCCAAAGACTGACCGTAGAAAGACAAAGCCAAAACAGCGAAGTCCGCATCAGTGAATAGGCGGCTGAGCTTTTTCCTTTTGTCTTTTTGAGCATCAGGGCAGTAAACAAATAACTGAAAATGATGTACAGAGACGAGGCGACTATCGATATCAGCCCGTAACCCTGAATCGGGAAACCGATGATCATTCCGAGCACCGCAATTTGAGTAACTGCAAACAACCGCTGAAATCCTTTTCCAAATTTACCAGTAAAATACTGTACCAGCAGCAGGAACAATGCCATATACACCCAGCCGAGTATGGCAACATGAGAATGTGCGTGGGTGAGATATTTGAAATTGAACGGCATGCTGTGAATCATCATCGACCGCAGCGTCAGACCAAACCAGGCGGCGATCAGAAAGTTAAATACAGGTATTGCAAACAGATGTTTCCTCAGAAATGACATTGATCTTTATTCAAAAAATCTTTCAAAAATAGATATAATTCAAAAAGCGGAATATGACATTTTATACTTTTTCTTTTTTATTAATGACTGCTGTCAAATAACAAAAACCGCATCCGGCTGAGATCAGAAGACACGGTTTGAGTTTGTTATTTTTTTATTTTTATCAGTTCCCGTCTCTTTTCGGGTCTCTCGACTCTGGCCAGTCAATTCCTTCGGGCAACACCCTTTTTTCACGGCTGACCATTTCGGCTTCCTCACAGGCCATATAAACCATGGTTGCAGCCACAATCACATTGTTTCTGACTTCGCTGAACATGATTTTGTCATAAGTATCACGATTGGTATGCCAGGTATAGCCGAAATATCCCCAGTTAAGCGAACTCAGGCCAATGCCCGGAACACCGGCAGCCGTAAACGAAGCATTGTCGGATCCGCCCGAAGCAGGCATGCCCGGATAATTGGTTTCAATATGTTTTTTCTGTGCCTGTGGAAGTGCATCGATCCAGCGTCCGAGATAATCATAAGCATGCACAAATCCCTGACCCGAAATATTTGAAATCCGCCCGGTTCCGTTGTCCTGATTGAATGCTGCCTGAATATTTTTGACAATTTCCGGATTGTCTTTTACAAATGCTCTTGATCCGTTCAATCCCTGTTCCTCGCTTCCCCAAAGACCGATGATAATCGTCCTTTTGTTGTTCGGATACAGTTTTTTGAGCACCCTTGCAGTTTCCATCATGGTGATGGTTCCTGTGCCGTTATCGGTTGCACCGCCACCTCCGTCCCATGAATCAAGATGGGCAGAAAGCACCACATATTCATTTGGTTTTTCTTTGCCCGGAATGACGGCAATGGTATTGAATGATTTTGCTTTCCCGTTTGATTTTGATTCTGCATAAACCTTGATTTTAGGCGTTTTTTTGTGCAGTGCCAAACGATAGAGCAGTCCGTAATCCTCAACCGAAAGATCGACGGTCGGAATCTTTTTTGTCTTTGCACCAAAAATCCGGTTGGCACCCATAATGCCGGTCCAGTTTGACCCGACGATGCCCGCAGCACCCGCATTTTCAAATGCTGTCGGAAGCTCATTTTTTGAATGCCCTGTATTGTTAATCAGCTCTTTGTAAGCATCTTCATCCGCTTTTCGCTGGTTTTTGATCATCTGATAATCTTCCTCGGTTGCAAATTCCTTCATCTGATAATCTGGCCGTCCCCATCGCTGGTACTGGTCAATTAACACAAATTTTCCTTTTACATTTGGCAGCCAGCTTTTGAATTCAGCCTCATTTTTGAACTGAGGCATAATTATCACTTCAGCTTCCACCGGTTTTTTGGTTGCCGGTGACCAGGCGAGCTGCATTCCTTCCAGGCTTTTTACCCGCGGCGAAGTCAATTCGATATGTGTAATTCCTCTCTGCCACGAATCCCATTGGCCGAATTCTTCTTTGTGTGCATCGATTCCCCAGCTTTTGAATTTTGAGACCGTCCAATCGTTTGCCTGTTCCATTCCCGGCGAACCGACCAGTCTCGGACCGATTACATCGATCAGTTCAAATGCGAGTTCTTCGAGTTGAGAGTTGTTTTCTATCTCTTCGACAAAACTTTTTACAATCGGATCGGGTTCTTTCGGTGTCCGCTGCGGACCCCATTGTGCAGCTGTGAATTGCGCCGCCGAAATTAGTAGAGAGAGTGCAATTGTTTTGTGTGATTTCATATTTGGAATTTTTTTTTGTGAAGTTAATTAATTTGAAACAAATGAAAAAGCCTGTTGCATTCAGCAGACGATTGAAAAATTATAGAAATATTTCTTAAATGGAATTGGGAGTTTTGTTTGAATAAGAAAACAAAAATCAATTCACCGGGGCCGGAGTCCGATCCGGACTCTATTCTTTGGTTTCGCCGATTGAAACCGATGGCAATAAAAGAAGTTGATTTATTATTGAATTAAGTACCCGCCAGTCGATTTGTTCTTTTGATCGCCTGTTCGTCTTTCCACTCAATCCATTTTCTGCCTTTAATCTTTCTCATATAATTGTCAAAAGTTCTCATCACAAAAATATTGTAAACCGCTTCCGAAAAATATTTGGGTTTGTGTGCAAGCGATCTCAGGCTCATCGAAAATCCGGGCGTGAGATATTTCATATAATGCCACCATCCTTCGGGCATATAGAGCATTTCACCATGGCTGAGATTTGCAATCATCGGTTTCAGATTTTTGAGCGCCGGCCATTTTTCAAAATTAGGATTGTCAAAATCAATGTCTTCGCGACAGATCACAGAGTAGGGGATCTTGTACATATACTTTGACTGTTCGGGCGAAATCAGTATGCATTGTTTTTTTCCGGCAAAATGGAAGTGGAGAATGTTGGCCAGGTCAATGTCATAATGCATAAATACATTTGATCCTTCACCGCCAAAAAACAGCATCGGCATGCTTTTGAACAGTTTCAGACCCAAATCGGGATATTTGAAATCTTTTTGAAGATCAGGCACCTGTTTGAGCAGATTGTACAGAAAAATCCTGAGTTCACATGGCCCCTGATGAAGCAGATCGACATATTCGCTCATTTTCATCCTTTCGACCGGTTCATTCACTTTTTTTGAATAATCGACCGGATCGTTGTTGTACAGCGGAACGATTTTTTTGCCAGCTACATCTTTGATGTAATCAAAATTCCATTTTTCATAAGCCGGCCAGTCTTTTGTGATTTTTTCAACCACCACCGGTTTTTGTGGTTTTACATAGTATTTTTGAAATTCTTTTGCAGAGATTTCGGATACCCGTTCAATTTCTGTGAATTTAAATTGCATGCGACAAATTTTACACAAAAATAATAAGATTTCTTTACGGATTTATTTTAAACCGCTGAGTCGTTCATTTTTTCTATCTTGCTCAATATTTTTATTGATGAAAAATATACTGACCTTTAGCCTTTTATTTATTTTCGCATCGGTCTTCTGTCAACAGGATCGGGTTCCTCAGCTATGGTCAGAAAATGGTGATATCGGTTTGAAGAGTCAGTCGCTCGAGGTCAATGTGGTCGGAACAACTGCAGATGTCAGACTCTATCAGTCATTTACAGTCGAAAATACAGATTCAGCATCTTATCTGTTTCCAATTTCGTCCGATGCTTCAATGTATGAGCTGACGGTTTATTATCCAGAAAAGATTTTTACGCTCGAATCAAAAAATATGGACAATATCAGAAAACAGGTATTGGCCGAAAATAAGAAAGGGAAGAAAATCGGCCTCTTTCATAATGTGGACTCGTTTGTCAGTTTGAAATTGGCTGATTTTCCAAAGGATGAAGAAATCCGTGTAGTGCTCAAATATGTAATGGAAGTCGATACTGAAGATGAATGGAAATTCCTGACGATTCCTTCGTTTGTGACCGATAACTATAAAGAATTTCCCAAAAAATTTAATTTTCAGTTTCATATCATCAGTCCGACACCGATTGCAGAATCAGAGATCAGTCCGTATCCATCGGAATTAAAGAAAATTTCATCCAGGTATTTCAATCATACATACAGCGGAACTGAAATTAAATCAGATATCAATCTGAGATTCAGCACAAGAGGAAATAAAGCAGAAGCCGGAATGTTGGTGTATGAAGACAAGGGTTGCCGTTATATTCTCGGGATTGTTGATCCGCCAAAACTGCTCAAACCGGAAGACATTGCACCGCGTGAATACATTTTTGTAATGGATGTTTCAGGCTCGATGGTCGGGTTTCCGCTTGATACTTCAAAGGAACTGGTCAGTCGGATTTTGGATGATCTGAACCCCGAAGAAAAATTCAATATCCTGTTTTTTGCAGGCGAGAGTGGATTTTTTGCTGAGAAATCGGTATTGGCAACACCCGAAAATAAGGCATTGGCGATAGAAGCGATCAACAGTCAGGCCGGAACCGGTAAAACCAGACTGGTCGAAGCAATGGAGAAAGTTTATCAGTACAAACCCGAAAAAGAATTCAACCGGATCGTGGTGCTGGTGACAGACGGCATGTTTAGCGCAGATTATCAGCTGTATCAGGGATTGAAGGAAAATTTGAGATATGCTCAGTATTTTGTTTTTGGAATCGGATATGAAATCGGACGGAAAACGCTTCAGCAGCTGGCTGCGGTAGGAGGAACCAAGCCGGTTCTGATCAGCGATCAGGAATATGCAAGCGAGGAGCTCGATGATTTCTTCAATCTGATCCGTACGCCGCTGCTCA
>JBAYPM010000064.1:0-5808 GCA_041677705.1 Weeksellaceae bacterium
TGATTATTTGGACGGTTCTCGGTGTCTTGTCATTTGTAGAAACCGAAAACAGGAAAAGACCACATACAGTGAATGTCACTTTTGCGGATCAGGATGCACTGACTGGAAAACAGGTTTTTCAGGGATACAACTGTATGGACTGTCACACCATAGTGGGCAACGGAGCTTATTTTGCACCCGATCTGACCAAAATCTATGAACAGACCGGTCCGGCATGGCTGCTTGCATATCTGGGTTCTCCGGGTGCATATCCGACCGAAGCAATAGTGAAAATCCAACTCAGCGAACTGATTAAAAACAACGAGGCTGCAATAGAAGGAATTGCAAATCTTGATGATTATTACTCAGCCTATCCCAAAGCCAGAGAAAGAGTTGTTGAAAGAGGAGGTGTGGACGCACTGATGCCCAATCTGAAATTTTCCAAATCTGAAATCGACGGTCTGGTAGCATTTCTGAAATATACTTCAGAGATCAATACAGCAGGCTGGCCACCCGAAGTATTTGCAAAACAGACAGTCATTGATGAAGCCAAAAAACATTTGGAAGCCAAAAGCGGATTGCCGGTCAAAACGGTTGCTGTTGCTTCACCCGGTGACGCCGGTGGTAATGCTGCCGCGTCAAACGGTGAAACCATTGCAAATGATATGGGTTGCATGGCCTGTCACTCGACAGACGGTTCGGTCAAAATCGGGCCGAGTTGGAAAAAACTGTATGGTGAAACGGTCGCATTATCAGATGGAACTACTGTAACGGTTGATGATGAGTATTTGAAAAATTCGATCAACAAACCGAACGATCAGATCGTAAAAGGATTTCAACCGGGACTGATGCCTTCCTATGATGGGATTGTGTCTGACCATGACCTTGATGCAATTATAGAATATATTAAAAGCATAAAATAAAAAACCATGAAGATTCAATTTAAAACACAGCGTTTGTCATACGGATTCTTCATCAGTATGCTGATATTCTTTGCCATCCAAATGTCCTTTGGATTGTTATTGGCAATAATTCATCTTGACCCGACCATACTTCAGGATACTATGAATTTTAATGTGGCCCGTGCTTTCCACCTCAACTTTGCGGTTGTCTGGATAGTAACCGGCTTTATTGGCACCATACTTTTGATCGGCCCAATCCTGGGTCAGCGTGACGTCAGGCCGGTATGGCTTGTCAAATTCCTACTGATCGCACTTTGGGTGATAGCAATCTGGTCATTTATTACACTTCCGCTTGCACACAAAGGTATTGCAGGCTGGGTGGGCAATATCCCGATGCTTCAGCAGGGAAAAGAATTTCTTGAAGGCGGCCGCATTACCGGCTTTCTGCTGCTGATCGGCTTCAGTATTTTTGCTTTCCTCACCCTCCATATGTTCCCAAAAAAGAAAAAGGAATGGAATGAAATGCATTGGGGACTGGCTGTCGGTGTTGTTGGATTGGCCACTGTTTGGGTTTTTGCATTGTTTTCATCAGAAAACCTTGACCTTCAGGAATATTTCAGATGGTATGTGGTTCACTACTGGGTAGAAGCAGTCTGGGAAATCCTGCATATCACCATCATCGGTTTTCTGCTTTATAAATTCTTTGGTGCAGACGAAGGTGAAGTTGGTTTTGCAGTGTTCTGGGGTGTTAGCCTTGTGATCCTCAGTGGTCTGATCGGTAACTCTCACCACTATTTTTGGATCGGTACACCTGCGTTCTGGCAATTCTGGGGCTCACTCTTTAGCGCATTGGAACCGCTGCCGCTGATCTTCTGTATCTGGCACGTTTATCTGGACGAAAAACACGGTCTGAAACCACTTAAAAACAGAGCTGCATTCTATTTCATTTTCGGATCGGCGCTGTTTGAAATGGTCGGCGCAGGAATCCTTGGCTTTACAATGACACTTGCTTATGTAAACATTTGGGAGCACGGAACCTGGATTACAGCTTCACACGGACATATGGCACTGTTTGGTGCATTTGGTCTGCTGGTTATCGGCGCTGCCTATGAGGCAATCAGACAAATTAAGGGAATTGAAAGATTTAACGACAAACTTTCAAAACTCGCATTCTGGATGCTGTTTACCGGCATTCTTGGAATCGTTGCAAGTTTTGCATACGGAGGAACCAACCAGATTTATGTGTACAGAATCCTCGGTCTCGACTGGTGGGGACATCACATCAGACCGGCAATGTCAGAAGCCCGCGTATTCCTTGCTCTGTTCGCATTTCTGTTTACAATCGGAACGATAATTCTCATCTATGACCTATTGACGCTACAAAACAGAAAATTGAGCGACAGAGAAATCAGTGCGATGAACAACAAACTGACTCATCCCAAAACCATCGGCAGATGGAGCAGTGGAATGTCGAGATTTGAATTTGGAAAATGGCTGCTTGCCCTGTGGTTTATGGGACTGACCATTACTGCGGGACTGTTTGCATTCGGGATGAAGAGCGTTCGGCTGGGCGATCCGGTGATTCCGAATATACTTGCATTCATCGGTTATGGCGGCTTGTTTCTGTGTACTACTTTGTTTGCAATCCGTTTTCTGAAAGCATTCGATTCAAGACAGGATATGCTGCAACTGATTGATCAGTTTGGAGATGAGGAAATTCAAAAGATTGATTTGAGTAATTTAAATGACAGACCTGATGAAGAACTCGACAAACTGGTGTTGAACACTTTTAATTCGATCGAATACGGACAGGCATTTATACTCAGCTCAAATAAAGATCTGAAATCTCAACACCTGATGCTTTATGATACACTCGGCCCAGGATTTATCTGGGAAACCGTTGAGGACGGACCCGAACACTGGGAAGCCAAAATCGGAAAGGTGAATTAAAAATGATTAAAAATAAATTCCATAATTTTATTTGACACCTATTCATTTCTTTAAACTTGTGTTCAAAAGATGGGGAGCCGAAAGCTTCCCGTCTTTTTTTTATGATTTCATTCAATTCACAATCAATTGAATGAATTGAAACCTGCTTTTTTCTATCTTTGACAGATTGCTCCAAATTATTATCGGACTGAAATTTAAAATTGAAAAACAATAATTTGTCAAACAATGGAAAAGATAAATAAATTCACTGCCCTGCATCGTGCATTGCACTGGCTGACTGCACTTGCAATCACTGTTTTGTTTTTAACGGGATTTCTCAGAATGACCTGGATGAACAGACATAAAATTGCTGAAATCATTGCTTCAACTACAGATGAATTGTCTAAGGATCAGATGAATTCGATTGCAAAAGCAATCAGAGAACCAATGTGGGAATGGCATGTGATTTTTGCGTATCTGATGATTACGGTTGTTGCTGTCAGGCTGATTTATATGATTGTCAAAGGTATCCGATTTCCAAACCCGTTTGATTCAAAAATTTCAATAGGAGATAGATTTCAGGGTCTTTCCTATGCATACTTTTATTTGTTGGTTATTGGATCTGCACTGACCGGAATCTGTTTGAAATTTAAATTTTTTGATGAATTTCACAAACAAATCGAAGGCGTCCACAAATTGGGATTGTATCTGTATCCGATTTTTATCGTCATCCATTTGATTGGAATATATATCGCAGAACACAGCAATAAGAGAGGTATAGTGTCAAAAATGATTGGCGGAGAAAAATAATTTTGTTGAATCTGTATTGATTTTTTCGAAATTATCGTTTCGAAAACAGTTTATTGCAAATTTGCAGACTGTTTTGAGCCCCAAAAGCATATTTTCAACGGACAAATCAGAGTCAATCTTTCTGTTTGTTTAAAAGTTTTATTAACTTTAGCAGACCAAACTAAAACTTTTACATCATGTCGGAAAATTGCATGGAATGCGGCGATAAAATCATCGGCAGATCTGATAAAAAATTCTGCAACGACGGTTGCCGAAATGCATACAACAATCGGAACAATCGGGATTCAACCAATCTGATGCGAAGTATTCACCGCAAACTCAGAAATAATTTCAGGATACTTTCGGAATTGAATTTTAAGGAAGGCAAATCAAAAACCACAAATGAGAAACTGCTCAAAGATGGTTTTGATTTTGAATATTTCACCAATCTCAAAGTGTATAAAAACGGTGCTGAATACCGTTTTCTTTACAATATCGGATATCGGTTTTTAGAAGATGACTGGATACTTGTGGTCAGAAATGACGAGGAAAAACATATACGCAATCAAAATTAGGAATAAAAAAAGAGGGCTTCAAACGGAACCCCTCTTTGTTTCTTTAGGTTTTTAACCCGTGTGGTTTTTATTTGCTCAACTCAGCCTGAATCATTTTTGCGTGTTCCAGGTGTTCTTTGAACAATGGAACTGCACCTGAAAGAAATTCTCTGAACTCATTATTCTGAATGGCAGGAATCAATGTACCTTCAACAGCTTTGATCACATTGTCGTGAAAAGTAACCTCGTTGTCGATATAAGCTTTGTCAAATTCAGCTCCTGAAAGAGAATTCAGAGTTTCTGAAAATTGTTTTCCCTGATCAACAAATCCTTTTGTAGTATCGTTGTTGTCATCCGGAGTCAGATTGTGTTCACCTGCGAATTTAACGGCAGCATTGATCACATTTGTGTGGTCTTTATCCATGGTTTGAGCGAATTCCTTAACTTTTGGATTGGTCGCTTTTTGTTCTGCAATTTTAGCCCAGTCAACATCAACCTGATTAGCGGTTACCGCAATTGAAGCGATGACTGCATCTGTCATTGCAGGAGCGTCTGCCGGTTCGGCTGCGGTTGAATCCATGGGTTCTTCAACTGCTGTTTCGTCTGTTGTTTTTACACTGCTTTCATTTTTACATCCGACTGCTACCATAGCAATACCAAATGCAAACAAAACAGTTTTAAACAAATTTGCTTTTTTCATTTTAACTTGTTTTTTTCGGGTTCTGATAAAAAAGTGATAAGATTTGAAAAGAAGTCGCAGAGCCCTTAACGGCTCTCTCAAATCCAAAACAAATGTATCAATTATTTTTATTAATTCTAAATTATTTAATTAAAATTTGAATTACAGTTATTTTGAAATCAAGCCCATAAATCAATTGTGTGTCCTGATGGTTTGATGAAATTGAAATTTGATTCAATTTTGAATCGAATCAATGAATACAAAATCTTTAAATTAGCCAAATGAATAAATATCTGATAGTCGGATTGGGAAACCCGGGCGAAAAATACCGTTATTCCAGACACAATATCGGTTTTTTGATTGCTGACGAGCTGGTTCGGAAGCAGGAACAGATCTTTGCAGCTTCCAATTTTGGTCAGGTGGCGCAATTCAAATACAGGGCGAGACCGGTTACCGTTCTGAAGCCGGATACCTATATGAATCTGAGCGGCGATGCAGTTCGGTTTTGGATGCAAAAAGAACAGATTTCGATCGAAAATGTATTTATCATTTGTGACGATCTGAATCTTCAGTTCGGCACCATCCGGATCAGAAGAAAAGGTAGTGACGGAGGTCACAACGGATTAAAAGACATTCAGGCCAAAATTCAGAATCAGAATTATCCAAGACTCAGATTTGGAATCGGCAACGAGTTTTCTGCAGGGCATCAGATTGATTTTGTGCTGGGGATGTGGTCAGAAGACGAAATGAAACTGTTGCCCGAAAGACTCAATACGGCTTCGGATGCAGTGCTTTCTTTTGTGTTTGAAGGGATTGCAAACGCAATGAATAATTTCAACGGGAAGTAATTTTCAATCACTATTGTCCGATTAAAAATTAAGAAATATTGAATATATTAATCAAAATCAATAAGTTATGTTTTAAACCCGATAATCATATCTTGAGATGGAGTAATTGTCGTTTTAAATGAAAAAAA
>JBAYPM010000065.1:0-5272 GCA_041677705.1 Weeksellaceae bacterium
CCGGCAGCATCCTCAGGTTTTTAAAAACCTTTTCATTTGCACCCAAACCGCTGATCTGATATATTTTCATTTTTTTGTAACCGATGTTTAATTCAAAAACGGTTTTTCATTCGAAATTTATTCAATGGATGTATTAAAAGACAATAAATTAATGAACCTGTCTGTGAAGTTTTATTAAATTTTCACCAGATATTCTGGAACTTCTATTCTTTTGACCTCCACCACGCCGGCATTGTTCAGTTCCATCAGTTCGACCAGTTCGCTTTGATTGATCAGTGATTCGTCAAAGTCGGTTTCAACTTTCACATAATTTTCTGTAAAACCGTGCATTTTCCCGTTTTTGTTGTCAGATTCCCAAATCACTCTGTGGGTCTTGCCCAGCTGTGTTCTGTAGAAAGCCATTCTTTTTTTCTCTGAAAGAATTCTGAGCATTTTGTTTCTTTTTTTTCTGACTTCTTTTGGAACTGTGTCTTCAAATTCGGCTGCTTCGGTACCCGGTCTTTCGGAATAAGTGAAAACATGCAGATAAGAAATCGGCAGATTGTTCAGAAAATCATAAGTTTCAAGAAAACGCTCATCGGTTTCACCCGGAAATCCTACAATCACATCCACGCCGATACAGCAGTCGGGCATCAGTTCTTTGATTTTTTCAACCCGTTCGTGATACAGTCCGCTCAAATATCTTCTTTTCATCATTTTCAGCACTTCATCGCTTCCGGACTGAAGCGGAATATGGAAATGAGGCACAAATCGGTTGCTTTGAGCAACAAATTCAATGATTTCATTTTTGAGAAGATTCGGTTCGATGGACGAA
The DNA here is from genome assembly GCA_041677705.1 of Weeksellaceae bacterium. GTDB lineage: Bacteria > Bacteroidota > Bacteroidia > Flavobacteriales > Weeksellaceae > Moheibacter. The sequence continues at coordinate 815 of JBAYPM010000065.1, forward strand.
ATTCTGAATCTTTCTATATTTTCAACTTTATCCAGTTCATTGATCAGTTCCAAAAAAGTATGATCGTGTTTTTTGTTTCCGAATTCACCTTTTCCGTAATCACCCACATTCACACCGGTCAGTACGATTTCTCTGATTCCTTTGTCACCGATTTCGTATGCGTTTTTTACAATGTTTTTGACCGTATCTGATCTTGAAATTCCTCTTGCTTTCGGAATGGTGCAATAGGTGCATTTGTAATCGCAGCCGTCCTGAACTTTCATAAATGCGCGGGTTCTGTCGCCCAGGGAATAGGAACCGACATAGAAATTTGCGTCATCAATTTCGCAGGAATGAACGATTGCATCGCTCTGTTTGTTCAAATCGTCGAGATAATCAATGATATTGAATTTTTCGGTCGCTCCCAGAACCAAATCCACACCTTCCATTTCTGCAATTTCGTGCGGTTTCAGCTGTGCATAACAGCCGATCACCACCACAAAACCGTCCGGATTTGCACGCAATGCATTTTTAACAATCGATTTGCATTCCTTGTCTGCATTGGCAGTGACCGAGCAGGTGTTGATCACATACACATCCGAAGGCTGATCAAATTCAACCCGTTTGTATCCGTTGCCTGTCAGATTTCTTGCAATTGTGGATGTTTCAGCAAAATTGAGTTTACAGCCAAGTGTGTGAAATGCTACTGTTTTTGGATTTGTTGACATGCTGCAAAATTAGTGATTTTTGAAACAATCAATAAAAACAGCAGATGAATTGATTAATTTTTACCCGGTCTGAATTATTCGTTTCAGAATCCGAATGAATTTTTCGAAATTTTAAGACTAACTTTGAATCATGAATCCAGATTATTCAAAACTGATCGAACAGATAGAGCAGAGGACCGGTCTGAAATTTCAGCCCGAAATTGAAGATGGAAATCTCTGTTACCGAAACAACAATGAAGATCTGAGAGATGATTTCAAAGAGGTTTTTTCGACTGAAGATTTTAAAGCTTACCTCCGATTTTTCAACGGAAATGAAATTCAAATACCAATCGACAATCTTGATTTCTGGAAAAAAGTAAAATCAGCAAAAGACTGATTATTCTTCAAAACTTTTGTTGGCAAGCTGTCCGCAGGCGGCATCAATGTCTTTTCCGCGGCTTCTTCTGACTTTGACCACAATCCCGTTTTTTTCGAGCGCTTCGGTATAAGCTTCTATCACACCCGGATCAGCCTGTTCAAATTCGCCGTCATCAATCGGATTGTATTCGATCAGGTTGATTTTTGATGGAACTTTTTTTGCGTATTTCACCAGCGCATCTATATCGGCTTGGGTATCATTGATATTTTTCCAGATCAGATATTCAAATGTGATTCTGCTTTTTGTTTTTTCGTACCAGTACTGAAGACTTTCAAGCAGGTCGTTGAGCGGGAATTTGGTTGAAAAAGGCATAATTCTGTTTCTGATTTCCTCTCTTGCCGAATGAAGCGAAACAGCGAGCTTAACTTTCAACTCCTCATCTGCCAGCATTTTGATCATTTTTGGAATTCCTGAAGTTGAAACCGTGATTCTTTTGGCGGACATTCCCAGACCTTCGGGCGAAGTGATCATCCGGATTGATTTTACCACTTCGTTATAATTCATCATCGGTTCGCCCATTCCCATATAAACGATATTGCTCAGCGGGCGATCAAAGAATTCACGACTTTCCCGATCGATCACAGCGACCTGATCCACAATTTCGGCTGCGGTCAGATTTCTCATCCGTTTGAGTTTTGCAGTTGCGCAGAATTCGCAGTTCAGGCTGCATCCGACCTGACAGGAAACACAAGCAGTGGTTCGGCTGTTGGTGGGAATCAGAACCGATTCAACGATGTTTCCGTCAAAAAGCTTGACCGCATTTTTGATGGTGCCGTCATCGCTTTTCTGCATCAGATCCACCCTTATATTTTGGATCGAAAATACATCAGAAAGTTTTGCTCTGAATTCTTTTGAAAGATTGGTCATATCGTCAAAACTGTGTGCATTTTTCTTCCAGAGCCATTCATAAATCTGTCTGGCTCTGAAAGATTTTTCACCGATTGAGAAAATGTATTCTTCCAATTCCTCAATACTCAGTTTTCTAATATCCTTTTTGGCTGTGCTCATTGGCTGTATTTCTTACAGGATCAGCATTGCGTCACCGTAAGAATAGAATTTGTATTTTTCCTTGACTGCCTCCTTATATGCTTTCATCAGGAATTCATGACCAGCAAACGCACTGATCATCATAATCAAAGTTGATTTTGGCGTATGAAAATTGGTCACCATACAGTTTGCGATGCTGAAATCATAAGGCGGATGGATAAATTTATTGGTCCAGCCGTCATAAGGATTCAGATGTGCATCTGCAGAAACCGAGCTTTCGATTGCTCTCATGCAGGTCGTACCAACTGCACATATTTTTTTCTTATCGTCAATTGCTTTATTCACAATATTTGCAGCCGATTCAGGAATATTCACCTGTTCAGATTCCATTTTGTGTTTTGAAAGATCCTCGACTTCAACCGGTGCAAAAGTACCCAAACCAACGTGGAGTGTCAATTCTGCAAAGTTTACACCTTTGATTTCAAGTCTTTTCAGCAAATGTTTTGAAAAGTGAAGTCCGGCAGTCGGAGCCGCAACCGCACCTTCATATTTTGCGTAGATGGTCTGGTATCTTTCGGCATCTTCGGGTTCAGTTTTTCTTTTGATGTATTTTGGAAGCGGTGTTTCGCCCAATTCTTTCAGTTTTTTTCTGAATTCTTCATAACTGCCGTCAAAAAGAAATCTGAGTGTTCTTCCTCTTGAAGTGGTATTGTCAACAACTTCAGCCACCAAACTGTCATCATCGCCAAAAAACAGTTTATTTCCGATTCTGATTTTTCTTGCCGGATCAACCAGTACATCCCAAAGACGGGTTTCTGCATCGAGTTCCCTCAAAAGGAATACTTCGATCTTAGCGCCGGTTTTCTCTTTGTTTCCCATCAGTCTTGCAGGAAATACTTTGGTATTGTTCAGAATCATCACATCGCCGTCGTCGAAATAATCGATCAGATCTTTGAAAAGTTTGTGCTCAATTGTATTGGTTTTTCTGTCGAGAACCATCAATCTGGCTTCGTCTCTGTGTTCTGACGGATGTTCTGCCAATAATTCTTCCGGAAGTTTGAAATTAAAATCGGAGGTTTTCATTTTCATTTTTAAAAATTTGGGGCAAATATACGATTTGAGGTCTGCCGTTGTCAAGTATTTAACCGAATTAGTTTGATTCGTCAATTGAAAAATGCTTTGAACCGTCTCAATCAGTCATTCTGATTCATTACAATTTGTATCTTTGTAAACTTTGAAAATAAAATTTATGAAACTGAAATTTGTTTTTGTTTTTTCATTGGGTCTGCTGATGCTCGGCTGTGGGAAAGAGGAAAAAATTGAAATTGGCGAAGTGACCGAGAGAGTTCCCGGAGAGCAGGTGGAAGCGGGTTCAAATCTTGCACCCGAATTTGCATTCAATTCAATCGATGGCAGCAAGGTGGCACTCGAAGATTTGAGAGGAAAAATCGTGTATGTGGATATCTGGGCTACCTGGTGTCGACCGTGTCTGATGCAGATTCCTGCACTCAAGGAAGTTGAAGAAATGTACAAAGACAAAGATGTTCAGTTTGTCAGCGTGTCGGTTGACAATGAAAGACAAAAGGTCAAATGGAGCAATATGGTAAAGGAAAAAGAATTGGGCGGTCTTCAGCTTTTTGCAGGCAGCGACATGAAATTTCACAATGATTACCGAATCAGCACCATACCCAAATTTCTTCTGATCGGTAAAGAAGGTGAACTGATCAGCGGCGATGCGCCAAGACCATTGAATCATCAGACAAATGAAGTCAATCAGGAACTGATTTCGGTTTTGGATCAACTTTTAAATGAATAAAGAATGGACAATCAAAAAATGGATGAATTTTATGTGAAATTCAAAGAAAGATTGGACGACACCACTGAATTTCCGTCAAAATTCATTTATAAATTCATTATCCCGACCACACACAAAGGAATTGCCGAGGTTCATCGGATTTTTGACGGCGCCGATCCTCAGTTTCAGCTGAAAGAATCAAGAACCGGAAAATATACTTCTGTAACTGTAACTGTTTTTGTGATCGATGCGGATCAGGTGATTCATTATTATCGCGAAGCAGCCTCCATTCAGGATATCATTATGCTTTAATTGTTTTCATTTTAAAATTCCGGTTTCAAAACTTTATCTTTGCAGCCTCAAATTTTTGATATGGCATTTGAAAAGGAAATTGGAAAAAGAAAGACTTTTGGAATCATAGCGCACCCTGACGCAGGAAAGACAACACTGACAGAGAAACTATTGCTTTTTGGTGGTGCAATTCAGGAAGCAGGCGCTGTGAAAAGCAACAAAATCAAAAAAGGAGCGACTTCCGATTTTATGGAAATCGA
>JBAYPM010000066.1:0-5024 GCA_041677705.1 Weeksellaceae bacterium
CCGACCGATAAGTTTGAAAAACCTGAGGACATCGATGAAAAATGGGACTGTTCTTCGCTGACCGGTTTCAACACCTACGGCAGCATGGGCGGAGCTTTTGATTATGATTATTCAAATGCGAGACCCTACCACGATCCGATTCAGGATGTCAACCGGACCGATCCGCATAAAGACACCATAGATTTTAATCAGTAAATCTTTAAGAAAATATTTTTTGAACAGCCGGACCCTTTTTGTTTCGGCTGTTTCATTAGTGATGTTTGCCGATCCTGAGATTGGTTTTCACACTCACTTCGTCCGGAAATGCGTGAGAGCTTTTTAATATTGAACAATTGATGATTTGAAATTTTTAACCGGGCTTAAATTATCAAATGAAATTCGGGTTAATCGGTCTGAAGCCAGCTAAAGAAGGCGTTCATTTCTTTTGACGGTTAAATCCGATGACAATAAAACCATTAGTTTCAAAAAAATTAAAAAGAAAAAACGCCCGAAAAAAAATCCGGGCGTTTAAAAGTAAGTATATAAAAAAACTTAGGCGTCAATTTTTGCATAGACCGCATTCTTCTCTATAAAGTCTCTTCTGGGCGGCACATCGTCACCCATCAGCATCGAAAAGATTCTGTCTGCTTCTGCTGCATTGTCAATCGTTACCTGTCTCATTGTTCTGTGATCGGGGTTCATGGTAGTTTCCCAAAGCTGTTCTGCGTTCATTTCACCCAAACCTTTGTATCGCTGGATTGAGACTCCTTTTCCACTGCCGTCAGAAAATTCACCAATCAGTCTCTCACGATCGGTTTCGTCCCAGGCATATTGCTGTTTTGCGCCTTTCTTGATCAGATAGAGTGGCGGTGTTGCGATATAAACATATCCGCTTTCGATCAATTCTTTCATATATCTGAAGAAGAATGTCAGAATCAGTGTTGCAATGTGGCTACCGTCCACATCGGCATCCGTCATAATTACGATTCTGTGGTATCTCAGCTTTTCAAGATTCAACGCCTTGCTGTCGTCCTCTGTTCCGATGGACACACCCAGCGCAGTATAGATATTTCTGATTTCTTCGTTTTCAAGCACCTTGTGTGCCATTGCTTTTTCAACATTCAGAATCTTGCCTCTCAACGGAAGTATCGCCTGATAATGCCTGTCGCGGCCCTGTTTTGCAGTTCCGCCCGCAGAATCACCTTCGACCAGATAGATTTCGCATTCTTCAGGATCTTTTGACGAACAGTCCGCCAGTTTTCCTGGCAGTCCGCTTCCGCTCATCGGATTTTTTCGCTGTACCAGTTCTCTTGCTTTTTTGGCTGCTTGTCTTGCTTTTGCTGCGAGGATTACTTTTTCAACGATGATTTTTGCTTCGTTCGGGTGTTCTTCCAGATAATTGTTCAGCATTTCGCCCACAATCTTGTCCACTGCGCCGCTCACTTCAGAGTTGCCCAGTTTGGTTTTGGTCTGTCCCTCAAACTGAGGTTCCATCACTTTGACAGAAATAATTGCAGTCAGACCTTCACGGAAGTCATCGCCAACGATTTCAACTTTTTCTTTTGCCAGATTGAAATTTTCGTCAGCATATTTTTTCAGTGTTCGGGTCAGCGCTCTTCTGAATCCTGCCAGATGGGTTCCACCCTCTATGGTGTTGATATTGTTTACATACGAATGCAGATTCTCGTTGTAAGATGTGTTGTATCTCATTGCAACTTCAACCGGCACACTGTCTCTTTCGCCGTCCATATAGATCACATCCTTCATCAGTGCCTCACGGTTACCGTCGATGAATTCAACAAATTCCTTGAGTCCTCCTTCAGAATGAAAAGTTTCAGATTTGAAGTTTCCTTCTTCGTCTTTTTCTCTTTCGTCTGTGATTTTGATGGTCAGCCCGCGATTCAGATAGGCGAGTTCCCTCATTCTTGAAGCCAGTGTATTGTAATTGTATTTGACTTCGTCAAAGATGGTTTCGTCGGGTGAAAAAGTCACGATGGTTCCTCTGTCATCTGTAGTTCCGACCTCTTTCACATCGTACAGGCTGTGACCTCTCTGGTATTCCTGTACCCAAACTTTACTGTCTCTGTGAACTTCAGCTTTGAGATGAGACGAAAGTGCATTCACACAGGAAACTCCTACACCGTGCAGACCGCCAGATACTTTGTATGAATCTTTGTCGAATTTTCCGCCCGCACCGATTTTGGTCATTACCACTTCCAAAGCTGATTTCCCCTCTTTTTTGTGCATATCGACCGGAATTCCTCGACCGTTGTCTCTAACTGTGATTGAATTGTCCGGATGAATCACCACTGTAATCGTATCGCAATGACCGGCAAGCGCCTCGTCAATCGAGTTGTCGACTACCTCATAAACCAAATGGTGCAAACCTCTTGAGCCCACATCACCGATATACATCGACGGACGCATTCTCACGTGTTCTATACCCTCCAACGCCTGAATACTGTCAGCCGTGTACGTATTTTTACTCATAAAATCTCTTACTTTTTAAACCAAACAAATATACAAAAAAAATGGGGTTTTAGTATCATAAAACCCTTATCAATCCAATAGTTTTCAACAATATTAGGACTTATTCACAATGCCAGCCAAACCACCTTTTTGGTTTCAAAAAATTCACCCGAAAATTCATCCGAAAGATTAAAAATTCTGACTTTGCCAAAATTTTTCAGTTCTTCTGTCAGATCACCGCCTTTCAAATACAGAATGCCGTTAGGAATCGAATGTTTGTTTTCTTTTTTGATTTTATTTCTTACCCAGCCCACAAATTTTGGCATCTGTGTGACTGCGCGGCTGACTACAAAATCATATTTTGATTTGATGCTTTCTGCTCTGACCGCTTCTGCTATTACATTTTCAAGACCGAGTGAGTTGGCGATTTCATTGACCACCAGTATTTTTTTTTGAATCGAATCGACCAAATGAAAATTCACTTTCGGATAAAGAATGGCAAGCGGAATTCCGGGGAAACCGCCGCCGGTACCCACATCGAGTATATCGGCGCCGTCATTAAATTCAACCGTCTTTGCAATGCCAAGTGAATGAAGCACATGGCGGACACAGAGTTCGTCGATGTCTTTTCTTGAAATCACATTGATTTTTTCGTTCCATTCGGTGTAAAGCGGTTTGAGCTGAGAAAACTGCAGCTTCTGTTTTTCGGTCAGATTGGGAAAGTATTTCAGGATTTCTTCCATCAGCAGATTTCGCTTACTTTTTCACAGACATAGTTCAGCAGATCCACATCTATTTCGGTAAACGGATCGGTTTGATGACTGTCGATGTCGATCTGTCCGATGTTTTTTCCGTCCTTGAATATCGGCACCACGATTTCAGATTTTGTCTCGATACTGCATGCCAGATAATTGCCCTGTGCATTCACATCGGGCACCACAAAGGTTTCGTTTGAAACTGCAACCTGTCCGCAGATTCCCTTCCCGAAGGGTATGATTACATGATCGGTCGGTGCGCCGCTGAACGGTCCGAGTTTGAGTTCTGCTTTTTCGCCGTTGTTGAAATAAAATCCGACCCAGTTGTAATGGGTTACTTCGTCTTTCAAAAGTTTGCAGACCTTTTCGAGCTTCTCGTCTCTTGTTTCTGATGAACTGAAAATAGTGTCTATCCTGAGTTTTAAATCTTTCATTGGCTGAATTTGAAAACGCACAAATTTAAGGCTTTATTTGTCATTTTGGTTAACTTTGTCAGATTTGGATACGCCTATGCTGAAAGAATTCAAACCGGTACTGATTTTCCTGATCAAATTTGTGTTTATCGGGTTGGTGCTGATGGTGCTATACAATGTGTATCTCAACCAATATCACAAATTCAATCTGCCCGATCCTTACAGCATATTTGTAGCCGATTGTACGGTCTCAACGCTGAATTCAACCGGTTTTGACGCCGGTTCTGCCATCGACAAAACAAAACCATGGGTTTGGATCCGGATGGGAAATCTCTGGCCGTCATACATCAATGAAGGCTGCAATGCGATTTCGGTGATGATCATCTTTGTTTCATTTGTGCTTGCGTTTTCAAAAGGATGGATCAGGACGCTGCTGTTTGTTGTCGGAGGTCTGCTGATTATCCAGATTATGAACATCTTCAGGATTGCGCTGCTCAACTGGATTTTTGTGTATCATTCCAATTACGGAAAGATCGCACACGACTATCTGTTTCCGGCGATTATATACGGAACGGTGGTACTGCTTTGGATCGTCTGGGTAAAATACTTTGCATTGAAAACCGAAAAACCGTAAGATTGTGAAGTGGCTTAGATTTTTGCTGTTCGTTCTGCTGATCTTTGGTCTGATTCTAATCAGGGCTTTTGAAGACGATTTGTTTTATGATCCTTTTCTTGAATTCTTCAAAGGCGATTATCTTCACAATCCTTTGCCCGAATACGACCTGACAAAAGTCGGTATTCACATTGTTTTCAGATATCTGCTCAATTCGATTATAAGTCTTGGAATCATCTGGCTGTTGTTTTTGGATATCAGGAAACTGAAATTCACAGTCCTTGTACTGACCGGATTTTTGATTTTACTGCTGCCGCTGTATCTGTATATGGTTTCGATTGATTTCAAACTGGGCGAAAACACCGGGTTCTATATTCGCAGATTTCTGATTCAGCCGATGATCCTTCTGGTATTGATTCCTTCATTTTATTACCACGACTGGCTGGAGAGGCAGAAGCAGAAATAGTCTGAATAAAACTATTTTCAGCTGATCGGATAAAAATATTTTTTGGATGACAACTTTTTTTGAAATGAAATTTTTCTTCCGTTCGATAAGGAAAAAACCGATCCATGTCACCAGTTTTTGCTGTTGTCCTCATACTGGGATTCCTAATAATTTAGGATTAAAAACCTCTGTCAGCGATAACATCAGCTTCGTATTTTGTATTGATAATTAATTCAAATATACAAAATAAACAAATAAGCAATACAAAACGCGAAACAAAAACATCGTTTAAACCATTGATTTTAACTGCTATTGGAAAAATTCAATCTATTTTTATAAAAACAGAAAAC
>JBAYPM010000067.1:0-2762 GCA_041677705.1 Weeksellaceae bacterium
GAAAAAGCTTCGTTGAATTCCCAGAAATCGATATCTTCTTTTTTCAGACCTGCTCTTCCCAATGCCACCGGGATTGCTTTGGCAGGCGAAGTGGTAAACCATTGCGGTTCCTGAGAAGCATCACCGTATCCCAATATCTTTGCAATCGGTTTGATGCCGAGCTCATCTGCTTTTTCTTTTGACATCAGCACCACCGCAGAAGCGCCGTCATTGATGGTAGATGCATTGGCTGCAGTCACTGTACCGTCTTTTGTAAAAACCGGTCTGAGTTCCGGGATTTTATCAAAATTCACATTTTTATATTCTTCATCTTCGCTGAAAAGCACAGGGTCACCTTTTCGCTGCGGAATTTCGACAGGAACAATTTCGTCCTTGAAACTTCCGTCCGCCCATGCCTTTGCAGATCGTTTGTATGATTCAATTGCAAAAGCATCCTGTTCTTCTCTGCTGATATTGTATTTCGCTGCGGTTTTGTCACCCGAACAGCCCATTGCCTCATTGTCGTAGGCATCTTTCAGGCCGTCATTGTACAGACCGTCCACCAGCTGCGTATTTCCGTATTTGTGACCCGAACGGGTGGTCATGCTGTAGAACGGCGCATTTGACATGCTTTCCATACCGCCGGCAACGATGACATCGGCTTCACCGCATTTGATCGCCTGTGCGCCAAACATAATCGCTTTCATACCCGATGCACACACCTTGTTCACGGTTGTACAGGGAACGGTGTCAGGAATTCCTGCGCCCAGCGCCGCCTGACGTGCGGGTGCCTGACCTACGCCTGCCTGAAGCACATTGCCCATAAAGACTTCCTGAACCAGATTCGGATCCAGATTGATTTTGTCCAATGCACCTTTGATGGCGGTTGAACCCAATTTTGTTGCGGTTATAGATGAAAGGCTGCCCATAAACGAACCGATTGGCGTTCTGACTGCAGATACGATAACTACTTCTCTCATTTGAAAATTGATTTAGATTCTATTAAAAATTAGCAACTGCTAAGTTACAAAATTTTGACTTGAATCGGGGAGAGGGAATCAGAAAAGATATGAGATAATTTGAGGTGGTTAATGGATTGAATTTTTTATTTGATTGTTGATTAGAATTTTGGAAATATCTTCTGGCTAAAGCAGTTGACAGTAAGATTTTTTTAAACAGAAGGTCGTTTCTGTTTAAATTTCAATTTAATAGCCACATGTCTGTCAATGAATTAAAATCGTTAAAATTTTGCAAATCAAAATGCCTTAATTCAATTTTAATATTACTGTGAATCAACAGAAATTCCGGGTTATGAAGTCAGAAAGGCGGAAGCTGTCATCAGCGATAAAATTTCGGTCGAAGCCTGGTATGCGCCCAAACTTCAATTCAAAAACGGGCCTGATAATTTTCAGGGATTGCCCGGTCTGATCCTTGAAGTTTTGCAGACCAATACAGATGAGGACGGCGAAACCAAATTTGTGCACAAAGCGATATCACTTGATTTTGACAAAGACAAATCAGACATAAAACGGCCGTCAAAAGGTAAAAAGGTAAGTCGGGAAGAACTTGATGAATTTATAAAAACCCAATCCGAAAAAATAAAGGATATGTATGGCGGCGGTGTGGATGCTGACTGAGTTCTATCCAGATAATTTTGAATCTGATTGTGTTAATTTATTGTTCTCCGGATTTAATTCGCTTCGTTTATAATCTTTGCAACCTCTTCAAATGCGTCTTTGTCTTTGATGACATATTTTTCGGCGCCGTTAATTATGGTTTTCATTGCAACACCGTAATGTTCCTGACCGGAAAGCATGATAACAAGGGTATTCGGATAGTTTTTTTTGATGATCTGAAGAATTTCCATTCCGTTTGCCGCCTCTTTTTCCACCGAATTCAGATGATAGTCCAAAACGACGATATCCGGTTTCTGACTGAGTTCTTTCAAACATTCTTCACCGGTTTGAAAACATCTGATATCATGTTTGGTATCTCTGCTCAAATAGTCGGAAAGTGTGGTTGTCACCATTTCATCATCATCAACGATAAAAATCTTTTTTGGTACTGAGTATTCCATAAGTTTATTTGTTTTATGTCAGACTGTAAAATTAGAAATATTTTGTTTCAATTCATTTATTGCTTCCGAAATTCTGCGAATCAGTTCAAGCGTATTCAGACGGATATTTTCGACGTCTTTTGTTGCCAGCCGACAGTCGGCTTCCAGTTTCAGCGCGATCTGTTTTGCATCTTCCATTCCCATCATCATCAGACTGACTTTGAAACCATGCGCCTGAGATGCGATTTCTTCAAAATTATTTTCGGCCAATTCTGTTTCAAGCGCAGTATTTAATTTTGGTGCCCTGTTCAAAAAAAGGTCAATGTATTTTTTCATTTTCAAATGATCGTTCTTACAAAAATTCCGTAAATAAGTCAGGTCCACATTTGGTCGGACTGTTTCATTTCCGGTTTTTGAATCCGATTTCAGGGTAAAGCGCAATTCTTTTCCGGTAAGTTTTGAGATGGTTCTGAATAATTCTTCTTCTGAAAAAGGTTTTGGCACATAATCATCCATTCCGACCGCTCTGCATTTGTCAATGTCGCTTCTTATAACGCTTGCTGTGAGTGCAATAATTGGAATTCTTCTTTTGGGTTCGTCAAATTCATTTCGAATCTTTTTTGTGGCTTCAAGTCCGTCCATCACCGGCATCTGCACATCCATCAGAATAATGTCAAAATCCTGCTGTGTCAATTTTTCCAACACTTCGGCTCCGTTGACAGCTTCA